>UBOA01000003.1:0-180394 GCA_900466985.1 Hyphomicrobiales bacterium | reverse complement strand
AAGCAATGATCCGCTCTAGTCGCAGCCGTTGATTTGTCGCTGGAGAACTTCCGGTTTCCCGCTTGAATCGAAAAGGCCCCATTCGGGGCCTTCTCTATGTTCATACGTTTGAGCGGTTACTCGACGTCGTCGACGACTGCGTCCGGCTTGCCGCTGATGCGGTGAGCGAGAGCGGCTTCCAGGAACTCGTTGAGCTCACCATCCAGTACGTCGCCCGGCGCCGTGCTCGCCACGCCTGTCCGCAGGTCCTTGACCAGCTGGTAGGGCTGCAGCACGTAGGAGCGAATCTGGTGGCCCCAGCCGATGTCGGTCTTCGAGGCTGCTTCGGCGTTCGCCGCTTCTTCGCGCTTCTTCAACTCGGCTTCGTACATGCGGGCGCGCAGCATGTCCCACGCCTTGGCGCGGTTCTTGTGCTGCGAGCGTTCCTGCTGACAGGAGACCACGATGCCGGTCGGGATATGCGTGATGCGCACGGCCGAGTCGGTCGTGTTGATGTGCTGACCGCCCGCTCCCGAGGCGCGGTAGGTGTCGATGCGGCAGTCGCTCTCGTTGACCTCGATGTTGATCGAGTCGTCGACCACGGGATAGACCCAGATCGAGGAGAACGAGGTGTGGCGCCGCGCGTTGCTGTCGTAGGGCGAAATACGCACCAGGCGATGCACGCCCGACTCCGTCTTCAGCCAGCCATAGGCGTTGTGGCCCTTGACCAGCAGGGTCGCCGACTTGATGCCTGCTTCTTCCCCATCGTGCACTTCAAGAAGCTCTACCTTGAAGCGCTGACGCTCCGCCCAGCGGGTATACATGCGCAGCAGCATGTTGGCCCAGTCCTGGCTTTCCGTTCCGCCTGCGCCGGAGTGGACTTCGAGATAGGTATCGTTGCTGTCGGCCTCGCCCGATAGCATCGCCTCCACCTGGCGGCGGGCGGCTTCAGCCTTCAGGCTCTTCAGCGCGTCTTCGGCGTCCTTGACGACACTCTCGTCGCCCTCTTCCTCGCCCATCTCGATCAGTTCGACGTTGTCGTTGAGTTGCTGCTCGAGCTGCTTCACGCCGTTGATGCCGTCATCGAGCTGCTGACGCTCGCGCATCAGCTTCTGTGCTTCCGAAGCATCGTTCCAGAGGGTCGGATCCTCTGCCTTGTTGTTCAACCAGTCCAGTCGTCTTATCGCCTGGTCCCAGTCAAAGATGCCTCCTCAGCAGGGTGATAGCCTGCTTGGTTTCATCGACTACGTTCTGGATTTCCGCTCGCATTTTCCTGCTTCTTCGCGTTGCTTGAAAAGTTGCCCGTCAAATAATTGTGGCGGCTGCGGATGTAAAGGGCCGCAACCGCCACAACGGGTCGGGGAAAAGGTTAGTAGAGACCGCCCGCGCCGGACTGGACAGCCTGGTTGGCCTGCGGCGACGTCCGCAGAATCTCTTCGGGCGCCATCGCATTGTCCATGCCGATGACAGAGAGGCTGTCGGCAGGACCGGTGCCTGGCTTGAAGGCCTCGATGATCGTGTTCGGGTCGCCCTGAACTGCGGCCATGCCGGTCTTTCGGTCGATAGGAATGAGATTCATGCCCGCCGGAATGACAAACTTCGATTCCGGCATGTCCTTCACAGCAACCTGCATAAACTCGTTAAAGATCGGCGCAGAAAGCGAGCCGCCGGTGCCGCCGCGTCCAAGCGTCGACGGCGAGTCGAAGCCGATGTAGAGGCCGGCGACGAGATCCGGCGTAAAGCCGACGAACCACGCATCCTTTTCATCGTTGGTCGTACCGGTCTTGCCGGCAACGTCACGCCCGCCGAGATCGACCTTGCCGGCAGCTGTGCCGCGCTGGATGACACCCTGCAGCATCGAGGTGATCTGGTAGGAGGTCATCGGGTCGAGAACGGTTTCGCGATTGTCGACGACGTTGGGCTCGTCCTGGTTATGCCAGTCGCTCGCATTGCAGCCCTCGCAGACGCGCTCCTCGTGCTTGAAGATCGTGCGGCCGTAGCGGTCCTGGATCCGGTCAACCAGGGTCGGCTTGATCTGCTTGCCGCCATTGGCGATGACCGAATAAGCCGACACCATGCGCAAGACCGTGGTTTCGCCGGAACCGAGCGACATGGCGAGAACCGGCATCATGTGATCGTAGATCCCGAAGCGTTCTGCATACTCGGCGACGACATTCATTCCGAGATCGTTGGCAAGGCGTACCGTCATGCGGTTGCGCGAGTGCTCGATGGCGAAGCGAAGCGTGTTGGCGCCACCACCCTCGCCTTCATAGTTATCCGGTGCCCATACCTGGCCATTGCCCGTCTGGATCGACAGCGGATCGTCGCTGACAACCGACGCCGGCGTATATCCATTGTCCATGGCCGCCGCGTAGACGAACGGCTTGAAGGACGAACCCGGCTGGCGCATCGCCTGGGTCGCGCGGTTGAATTCCGACTGCGCGTAGGAGAAGCCGCCGACCATCGCAAGCACGCGACCGGTCTTCGGGTCCATCGCGACGAGACCGCCTTCGACCTTCGGCGGCTGGCGAAGCCGGTAGGATTTGGAACCCTCATCCCCCAGCCGCTCGACGTAAACGACATCCCCGGCCGACAGAACGCCGTCGGGCGACTTCGCTGTCTTCCGGCCGGCAGCCGAGCGATATGCCCACTGCATATTCTTGGCCTCGATGGCTCCACGCTCGCGCTCGGAAGGGATCTTGCCCGCGCCATCCTTCGGGGGCTGCAGTCCGATGTCGACGCTGTCGGCCGATACGGCCAGCACGACAGCCAATCGCCATTCTGGCACGTCCGTCAAAGCCGGAATATCGGCCAGCGCCTTGCCCCAATCAGCGGCCGTGTCGATCTGCTTGACCGGGCCGTGGAAGCCGCGGCGTTCATCATAGTTGGTCAGACCATCCTGAAGGGCCTTGCGTGCAAAGACCTGCAGCGCCGGATCAAAGGAAGTACGAACGGACAGTCCGCCTTCGTACAGCATCTTCTCACCGTACTGGTCGATCAACTGACGGCGGACCGCCTCGGCGAAATAGCCGGATGCAAAGAGCGAGGGGCCGCTGCTGCGACCGGTGACACCGAGCGGCTGCTTCTTGGCCTCGGCACCATCGGACTGACTGACATAGCCATTCTCGACCATGCGATCGATAACCCAATTGCGCCGAGTGACTGCGGCTTCGGGATGGCGGAAGGGATGATAGTTGGCCGGCCCCTTCGGCAGCGAGGCAAGGTAGGCAGCGTCGGCGACCGTCAGTTCGTTCACCGACTTGTTGAAATAGGTGAGCGAGGCGCTCGCGATACCGTAGGAATTCAGGCCGAAGAAGATCTCGTTCAAGTACAGCTCAAGGATCTTGTCCTTGCTGTAGGCTTGTTCGATACGGAAGGAAAGGATCGCTTCCTTCGCCTTGCGCTCCATCGTCTGTTCGCTGGAAAGCAGGAAGTTCTTGGCGACCTGCTGCGTGATCGTCGAACCGCCCTGCGTCGGACCGCCGGTCAGATAAGCAACCAGTGCGCGCGCAAAGCCGGTAACGTCGATGCCGGGGTGCTGATAAAAGTTCTTGTCTTCAGCAGACAGGAAGGCCGCCTTGACGCGGTCGGGAACAGCCTGAATCGGCAGGAAAAGTCTGCGCTCCTTTGCATACTCCGCCATCAGCGCACCGTTGCCTGCATGAACGCGGGTCGTCACCGGCGGCTCGTAGCTGTTCAGCACTGCGTAGTCCGGAAGGTCCTTCGTGACGGTTGCCAAGTAAACGGCAACAACAGCCGCCACGCCCAAGAACAGGACGCAAGCCACTCCGAAGAAATATCCAAGAAGTCTAATCATATTTAAGCTACCGGTATCTCAATCATCGATCAGCGCGACATAACAATCGCAGGATCGGGGCATCTTGCATGTTGGGCGACTTACTCCATGAGCGTTTTCGCCACAAGCCGATTCCGTTTCATCTATGGAAACACAAGGCTGAGTAACGGCGTGAATGTGAGTAAAATAGGGCCTTGAAGCGCTATTCCCACATTGCGATCGCGTTACACCAGCAAGTGTCACATCTCCGCCACGGCTGCAATCAGCCCCCATTTGCAACCATCGCCGTGCGGTAGTGCTTGACGGCCTCCGTCAATAGGTCCGCCATCCTTCCCCGCCATACGTCATCAAGCAGGAGCTTTTCGTCGTCCTTGTTCGAAAGGAAGCCCAGTTCCAACAGGATAGACGGCACATCCGGTGCCTGCAGAACGCGGAAGCCCGCATGGCGGTGCGGATTGTTGATCGTCCCCACCTGATCCTTGAAGGATGCAAGCACGCTTTCAGCAAGCGAAATAGAAAAAGCCTGCGTTTCGCGGCGCGTCAGATCGAGCAGAATATCGGCCACCTCGGGAGGCTCGGCCACGGTCTCCTTGCCGGCAATCTGGTCGGAGAGGTTTTCGCGGTCGGCGAGATCGGCGGCGAGCTTGTCTGAGGCCCTGTCGGAGATCGTGTAGACTGTCGCGCCGCGAATATCCTTCTGTTTCAGGGTGTCCGCATGCATCGAAATGAAGAGGCCCGCATGGTTCTGGCGGGCAATCTCCACACGCTCGGAAAGCGACAGGAACGAGTCATCCTTTCGCGTCAGGAACGCCTTGATGCCGGACTCCCGATTGAGACGATCGGTAAGCGCCTTCGCGAAGGCGAGCGTTACGTCTTTCTCCTGCGTCTTGGTATCGACGCCGATCGCACCCGTGTCGATCCCGCCGTGACCAGCATCGACAGCGATGATGAAATCTCCATCAGCCGGCTTCTCCGGCGCAGGAATGGCGCTTGTCGTCTGTTGGGACGAAGGATCGCTCCAAGACTGGGCCTTGACCAGTTCGGCAAACTTCTCGTTGTCCGTCATTGCCGCATCCAGGACGAGACGATGCCCCTTGCCGTCCTCATCTTCCTGGACCTTGGCGACTTCCATCTTTACCGGCTTCTTGGCGGTCAGCACGATACGGGCGCTGTCTTCATCCATCTTGCCGTAGCGTATGTCCTTGAAGAGCCCCCTCGCCGCGAGATCCGCGGCGGGGAAGCCGAAGGCTGTCGCAGGCAGGTCGACGACGATGCGTTCGGGATTGGCGATATAGTGGACGGAAAAATCGGGGGCCCGATCGAAGTCGATGACAATGCGCGTACGTGCATCGTCGCCGATGATTCGGGCTCCATAGGCGAGCAGGGGGTCGGCCTTCGCTGCTTCGTCTGCTCGCACCTCAGGAAGAAACGCAAAAGCCGTCGCGGCGGCGGCAACGGCCACCACGCCGGTAAACCTTGTTTTCCGCCATCCGGATATTACCGTCGCGGGTCGTACCCTCTTAAACAATCGACCGCCACACCTTAAATATCATTCCGATCAACTTCTCCCGGCAAACGCGAGATCGCCGGTATCAGCGACGTTCGCGGCCACGGAGCCGAATCGGCGCCCTTAATCCCCGATTTTGTATGCCTTCCAAAATCCATCAATATTATGGCACATTTGGCTTTTCCCTTGCTATTGTGACAGAGAAAACATACAAGGATTTTTAGGGTAGAAGTGCTGACGGGATAGAGTCGCCTGCACGGCAGCCAAACCGCAAGGGAACTGGCGCCACAACCGGCAATCGTCCGCCGTCTTATGTGTTTCCACTCGAAATTGGATCCTGAATTTTCCGGCGTATGCGGGAACTTCATCGGTGGATAGCCACCAACCGCTCTTTACAGAGAGAGCAAACTCATCGGACCTGAACAAGGTCTTAGTTTTGTCGATCTCGCTTGGTCTTTGATGGTGTCGCAGCAGGTTTTATCTGAAGTCTACAGGCCCCGGGACATCTCCCCCGCTGCTGTCTGGCTGCTGCCTTCCACACCGCACCAATCGCGACTTTCATTATCCGGCGCTGCAACGACGAGCCGCCTCTCCTCTGTCTCTTCGACACAAGGGGATGCCGACGTTCGGCCGCGCCGAGGAGCACATCTTACATGGCAGACAAGATGCTTATCGACGCGTCTCACGAAGAAGAGACGCGCGTTGTTGTCGTTCGCGGAAACCGCATAGAAGAATTTGACTTCGAGTCACAGCACAAGAAGCAGATCCGCGGCAACATCTACCTCGCAAAGGTAACGAGGGTTGAACCCTCGCTGCAGGCCGCGTTCGTTGATTACGGCGGCAACCGGCACGGCTTTTTGGCCTTTGCCGAAATTCACCCCGACTACTACCAGATCCCGCTTGCCGATCGTCAGGCCCTGCTTCGCGCCGAAGCTGAAGAGCATCGCCGCGACGACGACGTCGAACACGTCGAGACGGCGCCGGTCGATCTCTCCACTCAGGAACAGCCCGACGTTGGCGTAGCCGCAGCTGCCGAAGCGCCGGCAGCGGAAGCCGCTCCCGAAGAAGATGCTGCCGTAGCAACCGAAACGGTCGAGGCCGTTGCGGAAGTCGCCGAGGAAGCACCCGTCAAGAAGGCAAAGCCCCGCCGCAGCCGCAAGAAGGCGGCTCCGGCTGCTGAAGCGCCTGCGAGCGAAGAGGCTGCCAGCGAAGCCACCGCCGACAACGACGATGAAGGCTCGTCGGGTAACGAGATGGCCGCAATGGTAGAAACCGACTCGATCTCCGAAGAGGTCGACGCCCGCCGCCGCAGCGACGACGACGATGACGACGATCATGACCACGAAGAGGAAGTGATCGAATCCGTCGGCGCCGAAGACGCCATGGAGGAGGTTCCAGATCGCGTCCAGCGCAAGCCGCGCAAGCAGTATCGCATCCAGGAAGTCATCAAGCGCCGCCAGATCCTGCTGGTGCAGGTGGCAAAGGAAGAGCGCGGCAACAAGGGCGCTGCCCTGACGACCTATCTTTCGCTGGCCGGTCGCTACTCCGTCCTCATGCCGAACACGGCGCGTGGCGGCGGCATCTCCCGCAAGATCACCAATCCGCAGGACCGCAAGCGCCTGAAGGAAATCGCGCGTATGCTCGAAGTGCCGCAGGGCATGGGCGTCATCCTGCGCACCGCCGGCGCGAACCGCACCAAGGTCGAGGTCAAGCGCGACTTCGAATACCTGATGCGCCTGTGGGAGAACGTCCGCACTCTGACGCTGCAGTCGACCGCTCCCTGCCTCGTGTACGAGGAAGGTTCGCTCATCAAGCGCTCGATCCGCGACCTCTACAACAAGGATATCGGCGAGATCATCGTTGCCGGCGAAGAAGGCTATCGTGAAGCGAAAGACTTCATGAAGATGCTGATGCCGAGCCACGCCAAGGTGGTTCAGCCCTATCGCGACATCCACCCGATCTTCTCGCGCTCCGGCATAGAGGCGCAGCTCGACCGCATGCTGCAGCCGCAGGTGACGCTGAAGTCCGGCGGTTACCTGATCATGAACCAGACTGAAGCGCTGGTTTCGATCGACGTCAACTCCGGCCGCTCGACGCGCGAGCATTCGATCGAGGACACCGCGCTGCAGACCAACCTCGAAGCGGCGGAAGAAATCGCCCGCCAGCTTCGCCTGCGCGACCTTGCCGGTCTGATCGTCATCGACTTCATCGACATGGAAGAAAAGCGCAACAACCGCGCTGTCGAGAAGAAGCTGAAGGAATGCCTGAAGAACGACCGCGCCCGCATTCAGGTCGGCCGCATCTCGCACTTCGGTCTTCTGGAAATGTCGCGCCAGCGCATCCGCGCTTCCGTTCTTGAATCGACGACGCAGGTCTGCTCGCATTGCGGCGGTACCGGCCACGTCCGTTCGCAGTCCTCCGTTGCGCTGCATGTCCTGCGCGGCATCGAGGAGTACCTGCTCAAGAATACCACGCACAACATCACGGTTCGCACGACGCCTGATATCGCGCTGTACCTGCTCAACCACAAGCGGCAGACGATCGTCGACTACGAGGCCCGCTTCGGTGTGTCGATCATTATCGACGCGGATGGCTCGGTCGGCTCGCAGCACTTTGCGATCGACCGCGGCGAGCCGGTCGAGAACCCGGTCAAGATCGAAACCCTGTTCAACTTTGCGGCCATCCCCGATGACGAAGACGACGATATCGTGGTCGAAGTCGACGAGGAGGAAGAAGAGGAACTGGAGGCCAAGCCGGCCGCAGCCGAACGTCCGGCGCAGCGTGCCGAAGGCGATGGCGAGGGTCGCAAGCGCAAGCGTCGTCGTCGTCGTCGCGGCCGCAACGGCAATGGCGAAGCGGCTAATGCCGACAGCGTTTCGGCTGACGCAGTGGAAGGCGACCAGATCGACAGCGATGACGAGGAAGAAGGTGACGAAGGCGTTGCCGCCACCTCGGAAACGCGTGACGAAGGTGATGAGAGCCAGCGCCGCAAGCGCCGCCGTCGCGGCAAGCGCGGCGGTCGCCGCAACCGCGAGGAAGGCGGCGAGCAGGAGGCTTCTGCAGCGGAAGCGGCAGGTGACGATGCCGAAGACGGCGAGACGGAAGTGACCACCGTCGAGGTGATCGAAGCCGCCGCCGAGGAAGCAGTCGAAGCTCAGCCGGCGATGGCCGCTGTTGAAACGGGCGCCTCGGTTACGGAAGACGTAAAGCCGAAGCGTGCACGTCGCAGCCGCAAGGCATCGCCGGTCGAAGAGCCTGTCGTCGAAGAAGCATCGACGGAGGCAGCACCGGCCGCGGAAGCCGAAGTCGAGGCTGCATCCGCAGACCTGGCTACGCCCGCAGTCGAAGAATCGAAGCCTGTGCGCGCCAACAGGGAGTCGAACATCTCCTCGTCTGAACCAACGGTTAAATCGACGCGCAGCGATGCTGCTGAGACCGAAGGTGACGGCAAGCCGAAGAAAGCTGGCTGGTGGCAGCGCCGCGGTTTTTTCTAAGATGGATTTTCGGCGATAAGTAACAGGATCCGGCTGTGGCGACGCAGCCGGATTTTTTTATGCTTTTGGCGATGGCTGTTTCACCCGGATACGGAGCGGCTTGCCTTCGACAGTGTTCATGTCGAACGAGTTCGTCTTCTTGACGAGGTCGCTTAGCTTCCGGAAGCCATATGTCCGCGGATCGAAGTCCGACGCCAGATTTGCGAGCTGCGCTCCAACCGCACCGAGCGATACCCATCCATCTTCACTCTCCATCTGAGCGATGACCTTCTTGATGACGGGCGTCGCTGCGCTCGGCTGGTGTAGGGAGGGCGCTGGCGTAGCCTCGCTGCCGTTTGTTGTGACTGTAGGCACCAGGTTTTCGGTATAGATGAATCGACGGCATGCCTGACGGAAACTCTCCGGTGTCTTCTGCTCGCCAAACCCGAAAACATCGATGCCCTGCTCACGGATTCGCGAGGCAAGTCGCGTAAAATCGCTGTCCGAGGATACAAGACAGAATCCGTCAAAGCGGCCACTGTGCAGCAGGTCCATGGCGTCAATGACAAGAGTGATGTCGGAAGCGTTCTTGCCCGTCGTGTACGCGAATTGCTGCTGAGGGATTATCGCATGTCGCGCCAGCACGTCGTTCCACGCTTTTGAACAGGAACTGGTGAAGTCGCCATAAATGCGCCGAACGCTTGCCTCGCCGATCTTGGCTATTTCCTCGAATAAGCCAGCAGCGATTCTTGCGGAAGTGTTGTCAGCATCGATAAGTACGGCAAGGCGTGGCGAGCGGGGTTCGGGCATTCAACGGCTCCAGTCCCTCATGATAGATCCGATGTCCACCATCAGCGAACTGACCATTTCTTGCAACCGGTAGTAATGAAACCGGTAAACAACACGTCGACGACCTCAAAGGAGGCTTGCGCCATTTGCCATCTGATGCTTGACGTTCGAACGGGACTTTCGCTGATCCCAGCGACGCGCCTTAGTCCAGCTCGGCAATCATGGTCTCGTGCGGATACTCTCCATAGAACCCCCGCCAATTGGCGATGGCGAAGCCAAAAACCACCAGCGCTCCCGCCTGATGCAGCAGCCCCCAATGAAGAGGGACCTGCAGCAGCAAGGTCGCGATGCCAATCGCCGCCTGTATTGTCACCAGAACGAACAGGACGACCGCGCGCCGGGCATGCGTCGTGGAGGGCGCTGCGGTCAGAGCTATGATCATGTTGATCAGCGTCAGCGCAAAAAGGGTGTAGGCGCCCAGCCGATGAACGAACTGCACGGTCTTGGGGTTCTCGAAGAAATTGATCCAGGCCGGTTGCTGGATCAGCAGATCCGAGGGCACCACGGCGCCATCCATCAATGGCCAGGTATTATAGGTGAAGCCGGCGTCGAGGCCTGCGACGAGCGCGCCGAGGTAGATCTGGAAAAGCGCAAACGCCGCGATTGCGCCCGCCCAGACATGCGAGCCTTGTGTGGGCGCCTTGTCATCGGAGTGAGGGGAAAGCCCTCGCATGATCCACATGCAGGACGCGAAGATGAGACAGGCCATGATCAGGTGCGTTGCCAACCTGTATTGGCTGACGTCGGTTCGGACGGAGAGTCCTGACGACACCATCCACCAGCCGATCGCACCCTGCAGGCCACCCAGCATGAGAATTCCGAAGAGCGGCCAACGCAACCGTCTCTCCACCTTTCCTGCCAACCAGAAATAGAGCAGCGGCAGCGCGAAGATTACACCAATGCCACGTGCGATCAGGCGA
The DNA here is from genome assembly GCA_900466985.1 of Hyphomicrobiales bacterium. Taxonomy (GTDB): domain Bacteria; phylum Pseudomonadota; class Alphaproteobacteria; order Rhizobiales; family Rhizobiaceae; genus Rhizobium. Next base: position 169,870 of record UBOA01000003.1, on the reverse strand, counting down.
TGGGCCCACTCCCACCAAAAGATGCCCTTGAACTCGTCGACGGTCATTCCGCTGTTCATCTGCTGAAACTCGGGGATGCGCTGATAGAGTTTGAATTCCTCGTCCCATTCCGCGGCGTTAAGAGGCGGAATGACACCATGGATCGGCTTCCATTCGGTGATCGAAAGCCCCGAATTCGTGAGCCGGGTGGCTCCGCCGATGATCACAAGACAGAACAGCGCGAAGAGCACAAAGCCCAGCCAGATGCGAACGGCCCGGCGATTACCATCCTGCCGGCGGATCTCACGCAGTATTTGCTGTTCGGTGCTCAAGTTCGCGATCGCCATGGCTGCTCCTTACGTCCGGCAGTTGATTTGCCTGAGCGGCTCATGCAAAACAAGCCCCGAACCTTTGCGGCATGCCGTCGCGGCAATCGGAACACCAGTTTGAAAGATATTTGATGCCTGTCCGCCTCCGCAAATTCATCGGTACGATCCTGATCGTCGTGCTTGTGCTTGCCTATGCGCTGCTCGCAAACACGATCGCGGTCGCCACGCTCGGTGATGCGCCATGGTGGGGCCAGCTCCTGTACTTTTTATTGACCGGCCTGCTGTGGGTGCTGCCCGCGATGGTCATCATCAAATGGATGGCCGGGCCGAAGCAGCAGTGATCCGTTAACGACGGGATAACCGTGATCGACGGAAAGCAAGGTTTAGCGCCGCTCATAAACCAAATGGACGTTCCGTTGGACTATTCTTCGCGCCTGCAAGTCAGTCCGGAGAAAATCAGTGCAGGCGCAGAAGCTTCCTGTTTCAGATAGGGCACACCATTCAACGGAACCCGACGCCGGTATTTCCGAATGGCTGGCGCCGGATGCGCAGCTTGCGGCGGCAGAACTCGACATCGCCGTCTTGGATAGCTTGGCGCCGCTGGAGACCGTTTGGCGCGCGCTCGATTGCGACAACCTGAATTCTCTTCACCAAAGCTATGACTGGTGCATGGCGTGGACCAAGGCCTTCGGACACCAACTGTCGATCGTCTGGGGCAGGATCGGCCGAGAGACCGCGTTCATTTTGCCGCTAGAGATAACTAGCTTTCACGGCTTCCGGACCGCCAGATTCATCGGCGCCGATCACAGCAACATCAACACCGGCCTCTTCTCAACACGCTTCATTGAACTTGCCGACAATCTGGAGCCTCAAAAGCTTGCGATGTCTCTGCGCCGTGCTCTGGCCGGACGCGCCGATCTTCTGCTGCTGCAGAATGTGCCGTTGGAATGGCGCGGCCGACGCAATCCCCTGGCATTATTGCCGATGGTCCAGAACCAGAATCACGCCTACCAGCTTCCACTTCTCGACAAGATGGAGTCGACGCTTCAACAGGTGAACGCCAAGGGCCGACGCAAGAGGTTCCGGGCGCAGCTGCGGCGTTTTGAGGCGCTCGGTGGCTTCGACTACATCTCCAGCGGCACCCCGGATGAACAACACCAGTTGCTCGATCGCTTCTTCGAACAGAAACGTGAGCGTCTCAAGGCGCTCGGGTTGCCTGACGTATTTGCAGACCCGGAGACCAAAGCGTTCCTGCACGGCGCAATCGACATCCGCGACCGCGACGGCCGGATGGTGGGACTGGAAATGCACGCAATCCGCCTGAAGGGCGAGCATGACGGCCGCATCGCCGCGCTCGCCGGTCTTTCTCGCAAAGGCGACCACATCATCTGCCAGTTCACCGCCTTCGATGAAAGCGCGGCGCCGGAGACGAGCCCTGGCGAATTTCTGTTTTGGCAGATGGTAGCCGGCCAGCACGGCAAGGGCGTCAGACTGTTCGATTTCGGCCTTGGCGACCAGCGATACAAACGCTCATGGGCGCCTGTAGAGACTGAGCATCATGACGTCGTTCTGCCGCTTTCGCTCCGCGGCACCGTGGGTGCCGCAATGCACCGGGCCATCACGCGCGGCAAAGGCTTCATCAAGTCTCAACAGAGGCTCTACGCCGTGGCCCAGCGCCTGCGCCGCGTTATCGGCGTTTGATTACGCGGCACGCCGCGAGATTGGGTTCTCGATCGACTCGTTGCTATCGGACATCAGAACGACGCGTTCATAACCGGCGGCTTCGAACTCGGTCATGACAGTCACGAACTCCTGCTCGACGATCTCAGGCATCGAAAGAATGATCTCGACATCCTTGCTTTGGGTCAGCCTGGAAACGCCGGCCACGTCGGCGGCGCCGCATTCCACCATCACCAAATCATAGGCCGAGATCAAAGCGTCCAGCAGCAGAGACAGGCGATCGGCACCGCGCATTGCCCGGCGCGGATCGCTGATGCCCTGCGGAATGAAATGCGCGTCGGAGCGGCTGTCGCCGTGGATCGTATCGCCAAAGGCTGCATCGCCGCAGAGCAGATCGGTTATGCCGAGCATCTTGCGGTCCTCAGCCATGAGGTTTGTCGGCAGACCGGAACCGGTCATGTCGACCAGAATGACCCGCGAGCCGTCCTCAGCCAACTTGCGCACGAGGGACACGGTTGCCGCCGAGCCGTCGTCGCCGGTTGGAGAAATGGCGATAGCCAGAGGCGCCCTGCTACCTCGAAGGTAGTCCGAGACGGATGCAATCGAGAATTCGTTGGTTTCAACGATTTTCTCGTCCTCAGCCTGTTCGGCAACCGGCTCGTCGTCTGCGGGCGTGGCCAACAGGCTCGGTGTGCCCGCGCGATTGACGGAGCCGGTGGTCGCTGATTGAGGTTCCCCATCCTCGCGCTCTTTCTCTTCGCTCAGCCCAACCGGGCGGAGCGCCCGGCCGCTGAAGAGTTCGGCGAGCATGATCACGATGGACGTAATGATGAAAGTTGCGAAGGCGGCGACGATGACGATCGGCAGAACCTTCGGGAAATAAGGATCGACGGGCTGTATGGCCTTCGACACGATGCGGGCGTCTGCCGGGCTTGAGTTCTTGTCGGCGCGCGATGCCGCCTCCCGGTAGCGAGAGAGATAGGTCTCCAGAAGCTGGCGCTGCGCCGTCGCTTCACGCGTCAAGGCGTTGAGGCCAACCTCGTCCTCGCCGGCCTGGGCGCTGTTTGCCTTCAGACTGTCGACCTGCTGCTCCAGTTCCTTTTGGCGAACAGCAGCGACCTTCGCTTCGTTTTCGATGCTTGCAAGAATCTTCTGCGTCTCCTGGCGAATCTGGACCTTGATATCCGAAAGCTGCGCGCGAAGGCTCTTGAGGCGGGGATGGTTGTTGAGCAACGACGTCTGCAGGTCGGATATCTGCGACTGCAACCCCGACTCCGTGCTCTTCAGTCGCTGGATCGACTGAGACGACATGATGTCCTGCAGCGTGTCGGACGGCTCACCTGACGAGAGAGCATTGCGGACGGACTGGGCGCGCGCCTCGGCATTGGCGCGATCTCCCCGCACCCGGGTGAGCTCAGCCGAGATGTCGTTCAATTGCTGTGTCGCAAAATTCGAGCCGCCGTTGGTCGGAAGCAGTCCATGCTCAGCACGGTATTCCGCCACCTTCTGCTCGGCATCATTGACCTTCTGGCGGAGGTTTTCGATCTCGGGCTCCAGCCAGCGCGTTGCCTCGGAATTCGAGTCCAGCTTGGCGCCGCTTTGAGTGGCGAGATAGACCGCCGCCATCGCGTTCGGGATTGTCGCCGCGAGCTTGGGATCCTTCGACGTAAAGGTAATGCCGATCACCCGCGATCCCGGCACCTGATAGACTTGCAGCCGCTCGGTGAAAGCGTCGATCACGCGCTCTTCGGGGGGATTTTCATATGGATTCTTCTTGAGGTGAAGGGCTACCAGGATGTCGGTGAGCGCCGAGCCATTCGCGGCAGCATCGAATTCCGGCAAATCGTAGAGCTTCTGGCCGTTGATGACCTGCTTGATGAGATCCGCGGACTGCAGCAGCTGCACCTGGCTTGCAATGTTGAGCTCGTCCAGCAACGGACCGGCATTGGTGTCGTTCACCTGCGCATTGGCGAAAGCAGGAGCACGCGGCTCGATCAGGATGCGCGTTTCGCTTCGGTATTTGGGGGAGATCATCTTGGCGCCCGTGACGGCGACCCCTGCCCCCAACGCAGTAATCGCCAAAACCTTTAGCCGGCGCGCCCAGACGGCGCGGACCAATTGTCCAAGATCGATGTCCACATCCTGATTACCCGATACGCCGGACATGCTGGTACTCCGAGAACAAACGTGGCCGCGAGGGTAAATGACTATAGTAACCCAACGGTTAATGCTTGTTCGGGCAATCCCGGCGACACGTCGACTGGCCGAGGCAAAAAAAATCGGTGCTTTTTACCGACCATTAACCCTAACGGATTGATAACGGCTGAGACCTATTTCGTTTTCCGATGAGCAGACGCGATGCCTTTCGCACAGCCCAAGTTCTTGATGGCTCTGAGCCTCGCCGCCATGACTGCGGTCGTGAGCGGCTGCAATAGCTACAAGCCTGCCCCCCAGGCTTTCAATCAGGCGACGATCCAGCCCTATTCGCTTGATAGTGGCGACCGGCTGCGCATTACCGTGTTCGACCAGCCAAGCATGACCAACACTTACACGATCGACCAGGCCGGCTATATCGCCTTCCCGCTCATCGGGCAGGTGCCGGCTCGTGGACGGACGCTGCAGCAGTTGTCGGGTCAGATCGCGCAGAAACTAAGACAGGGTTACCTGCGGGACCCCGATGTCACGATCGATGTCGACCGCTATCGCTCGATCTTCGTCATGGGCGAAGTCGGTCAATCCGGCCAATACGCCTACGTTCCGGGAATGACGGTACAGAATGCCGTTGCCATTGCCGGCGGCTTCACATCGCGCGCCAACCAGGGCGCTGTCGACGTAACCCGGAAGGTCAATGGCCAAGTGATCACAGGTCGCGTCAACATCTCTTCGGCGATCGTCGCCGGCGACACGATCTACGTTCGCGAACGACTGTTCTGATCCTCGATGACCGAACAGCGCCCCCTCCGCATCCTCCATTGCTTCAGATCACCGGTCGGCGGAATTTTCCGCCATGTCCGCGATCTGGTGTTGGAGCACAGCAAGGCGGGGCACGAAGTCGGCATTCTTTGCGACAGCTCAACCGGCGGCGAGCATGAAGACCGCTTGTTCGACGAGATTCGTCCCTACCTGGCGATGGGATTGACCCGCATGCCCATGCGGCGGCACGTCAGCCTCTCCGACATCGGAGTGATCTGGGATACGTACAAGAATATTAAAAGTTTGCGGCCGGATGTGCTGCACGGTCACGGCGCCAAAGGCGGTGTGCTCGCGCGGCTTGCCGGCTCAGCCTTGCGGGTAAACAGGTATCGCGTAGCCCGCCTCTATACTGCGCATGGTGGAAGCCTGCATTATTCTCCGAGGTCGCTCGTAGGGCAATTCGTGCTCCGCATGGAGCGTCTGCAGGAGTACTTCACGGACGCCCTCGTCTTCATCTGCGAGTACGAGCGCGATGCCTATACGAAGAAGGTCGGGCGGCCGCGAACGGAAACGCGGCTGATCTACAATGGCCTTGCGGAGCGCGACTTCGAGCTCATCCCAACGCGTTCGGATGCCGTGCATTACATCTACGTCGGCATGCTGCGGGACCTAAAGGGTCCCGATCTCTTTGTGGAGGCCTTCGCGAAGGCGGAGCGCATTCTCGGACGCCCACTTTCGGCCGTGATGGTCGGCGACGGGCCTGAGCGCGACAAATACCGAGACATGATGATCGAGCGTGGTTTGGGCAAGCGGATCAGCATGCTGCCGGCGATGCGCGTTCAGCAGGCGTTCGCCATGTCTCAGAACCTGGTCGTTCCGTCACGCGCCGAAGCCATGCCCTACATCGTGCTCGAAGGTCTCGGCGCCGGCAAGACCATCATCGCAACTCGCGTCGGCGGAATTCCCGAAGCGCTGGGCAAAGACAGCCCTGCACTCGCCAACCCCGAAGATCCCGACGATCTCGCACGCGCCATGGCGGACGCGATCCGCATCCCGGGTTGGCATGATGCGGCGATGCCGTCGATGGAACAGGTAAAGTCGGTCTTCTCGGCCTCGATCATGGCCAACGATGTCCTGAAATTGTACCACGACCTCCTGGACCCGCAATCGAAGCAAGCTATTGCTCTTGCTTCGTAAAAGTTTTCTTAGGGGCTTTCTGCTATTGCCGGCGTGATAACCAGCGGCGGTAGCCTCATGAACAAGGCAGAGAAAAGCGAGCAGTTTGACCTGGAAGCACTGCGGAAGCAGGTTTCCGACATCCATCGACGCGACGAAGGCGTGGATGGAACGGTTCAGCCGGAGCCGATCAACACCTATGCCCGTCAGATCGCCGAGCAATTCAGCACTGGAAACCGCTCGCCGGCCATCATTATCGGTCAGTTCCGACTTTTTGAATTCGCCTCACAGTTTCTCGTCGGGTTGCTTGCGTTCCTGTTCTGGCCTGGGAACGGGGGCGAAACCCTTGCGGGGCGCGCGATCGCTGCCACTATTGTTGCGGCACTCCTCGTCAGTGCGCTCCAGACGGCCGACACCTACTCCATCCCAGCGCTCCGCGCCCGTATGCGCCTGCTGCCGCGAGTCCTTGCCGTGTGGGCATCCGTCTTCCTGATTGTCACGGCTGCAAGCGTACTCTCCGGCAACATCGGCTGGGCACAGCCGCAAGCACATTTTGCGTGGTTCATTGCCGGCGCAATCGTTCTCCTCGCCGCTCGCTTGTTGACCGCCTACGGTATCCGCAACTGGTCACGCAATGGCATCATGGAGCGCCGCGCGGTGATCGTCGGTGGCGGGGCACCGGCCAAGGAGTTGATCCGCATTCTCGAACAGCAACCCGACAACGACATCCGGATCTGTGGCATTTTCGACGACCGCGGCGAGAAACGGTCGCCGATCATGGTCGCCGGCTATCCGAAGCTCGGAACGGTCGCCGAACTGGTCGAGTTTGTGCGCATTACCCGTATCGACATGCTGATCATTTCCCTGCCGCTCAGCGCGGAGGCCCGCATCCTGCAGTTGCTAAAGAAGCTTTGGGTGCTGCCGGTCGACATTCGCCTTGCCGCGCACGCAAATCGCCTGCGCTTTCGCCCGCGTGCCTATTCGCACATCGGGTCTGTCCCGATGCTCGATATCTTCAACAAGCCGATCCGGGACTGGGACTCGGTTGCCAAGCGCTGTTTCGACATTGTCTTTACGCTGCTCGCCCTGGCGCTCCTCTGGCCGATCATGCTTGCAACGGCAATCGCCATCAAGGTCACCTCGAAGGGCCCGGTCTTCTTCATGCAGAACCGCCATGGCTTCAACAACGAGATCATCAGGATCTTCAAGTTTCGCTCAATGTATGCCGACAAGGGCGACCCCACCGGACGTGCCGCGGTCACCAAAGGCGATCCACGCGTCACACCCGTCGGACGCTTCATCCGCAAGAGTTCGATCGATGAACTGCCGCAGCTTTTCAACGTGTTGAAGGGTGACATTTCGCTGGTTGGCCCGCGCCCACATGCCATTCTGGCCCAGGCGAAGGACCGCCTCTTCGGAGACGTCGTGGAAGGCTATTTCGCGCGCCATCGCGTGAAGCCGGGGGTGACCGGCTGGGCGCAGATCAACGGCTGGCGCGGCGAGGTCGATCACGACGACAAAATCAAGTTCCGGACCGCCTACGACCTCTACTACATCGAGAACTGGTCCCTCTGGTTCGACATGAAGATCCTGTTCCTCACGCCCTTCCGGTTGTTCAATACGGAAAACGCCTATTGAACGCGGTCTCGGCGACACATCTTCGCGTTGCCCAGCCGCAACGAGCAACGTTGCGGCTGATCGGTTCGGCGATGGTCGCCTTTGGTGTCTCTCTGTCCGGCTTCGTTATCGATGAGCCGGCGCCCTACGAGCTGTGGATGGCCGCCCTTCTCGGCATCTGGTTCATCCTCGGTCTCAGGATTTCACGCTTCACAGCGCCGCTGCTTGCCCTGCTGCTTGCCTTCAACGTCGGCGGCATGCTCTCCCTGACCCAGATGAAGGACCTCGGGACCGGGCCAATGTATGTCGCGGTCTCGACGTTCCTCGCATTGACTGCGATCTTCTATGCCGCGATCGTCGAGGACAGCCCTCGGCGCCTGCCGCTCATCTTCAATGCCTGGGCTTTCGCCGCCGTTATCACCTCCCTGCTCGGGATACTCGGCTATTTTCACGCCTTCCCCGGCGCAGAGGTCTTCACGCTCTACGATCGTGCCAAAGGCGCCTTCCAGGACCCGAACGTATTTGGCCCATTCCTGATCCCGCCATCGCTCTACCTTGTCCACGGCATTCTTGTCGGCAATCTGAGGACGTCGCCGATCAAAGCGGTGGCGCTCTTGATCCTGGCACTGGGCGTTTTCTTGTCGTTCTCGCGTGCGGCCTGGGGCCTCTTTGCCGCGGGGATTCTCCTGCTGATCTTCTGCATGCTACTCAAGGAACGCAGCGGCGCGTTTCGACTGCGCATCCTGATCCTGTCGCTTGCGGCGATCATGTTGCTGGTTGCGTCGCTGGTCGTCGCGTTGCAGTTCCCGAAGGTCAGTGCGCTCTTTTCGACGCGCGCCCAGCTCGTGCAGCAGTATGACGGTGAGCACCTCGGTCGCTTCGAGCGCCACCGCATCGGCTTCACGATGATGATGGAACGACCGCTCGGAATCGGTCCGCTGGTCTTTGGCACGATGTTTCCAGAGGATGAGCACAATGTCTGGCTGAAGTCGCTGACGAGCTACGGCTGGCTTGGCTTTGTCTGTTACGTCACCATGCTCTGCTGGACAATCTATCTCGGGTTCAGGAATCTGCTCAAGGACCGCCCCTGGCAGCCCTATCTGATGATCGCGTGGATCGGAGTGCTAGGGCATGTGGCAATCGGAAACGTCATCGACATTGACCACTGGCGACATGTCTACCTGCTTTTCGGTGTGGTCTGGGGCTGCGCCGCGCTGGAACAGCGCCATAGACGCAATCATGCTGCGCGGACGCTGCACATCGGGCTTGCGAACGAGCACCGACGCGCTAGTGTTTGATTCATGATCACAGCGACACAAATGCGCGGTGCCCGCGCGATGACCGGAATGAGCATCGAGCAACTGGCAACCGCCTCAGGTCTGCCCGCTTCGACCATCGAAATAATGGAGCGCGATGAGCAGGAAGTCGAGCCGCATGCGCTGCTCGCGGTCAAACAAGCGCTGGAGGCGGCGGGCATCATCTTCATCGCCAGTGGCAACCATGACGAAGGCGGACCGGGCGTCAGGCTGCGAGCGCGTACCGGCATCGACGAAGGGATTCGCCCGGAAAATCTCAACGCGGCAAATGACGACTAGTCGGGCGCTTTTCAGGTTCCGAAATTACAAATAAGCCCTTGCGAGGGCGGCAAGCTTGCCCTTGTCCCTGACACCCTGTCGGTAGAGCTGGATCAGGAGCGCGCCGATGACTTCGGCAGCCGGTGTATCGCGCGCAAGTCCCCTGTCCCGGCAGACATCGTCAAGTACCTCCGACAGGAGGTCTAGATCATCTGAGAAAAGTGGCAGGTCACGTGGAAGAACTGGGGATTTAAGCATCACGCCACAGGTTCCATGAGGGCTAATGACACCACTAGCATTGACGTCAACCGCCCATCCATAGTCGACGATGCGGGCACTATGCGCCCGAGCCGGTCATTTATCAACCGAACATTTCCAACGGAAACATATATGTGAACGGCGTGTTTCAGGCCGGTCTGATGGGCGACTTCCGCCTCAGTTTTTCAGCCGCTCCAAGGCAAGCTGCGAATAGATCGAGTCCTCGATGATGACCCTTGCGCCGACCTTGACCAGATAGGTCTCGGCGAGGTCCGTCAGTGCCAGTGCGACTTCGTGTTCCGACCAGCCCGACGATATGGCCTTCTCGACCAGAGCCTCGAAGGACTCCGCCAGAGCTTCCCGGCATGTTTCGCTTGCCTCGCGGTTGGCCATAGGTTGTCCACCAACAGTTGTCGAACATATATTACATAAAACTAATAATTATTCGAGTTATTAAGAAAACTTTCTATCAGCGATATATCCGTGCGGACCCGACATCAGAAACACTGACAGGAAAAGGGCAACTGCGTCGCAGTTGATTCTCGGCAAGGCTAGCCATGAGAGAGAGATCACCATCGGCTGCTGGGGGTGCCGAAGGTTACTTTGTAAATGGTCGGGGCGACTGGACTCGAACCAGCGACCCCTTGACCCCCAGTCAAGTGCGCTACCGGGCTGCGCTACGCCCCGACCTGCCGAAACGGCCTGATCCTGTTAGTATTTTGGAATTTCCGGCGCAAGGGAAAAATCATGCAGGAGGAATAAAAAGGAACGAAAGCCGGGGATAGGTGGGCTTGCAACAGAGGTTCTAAGGTCAGTTCCGCTGCAGTCCCAGTGGGATCTCATCTCACAACACATCGGTCAGCCAGCACCTTTTGCTTGCAAGCGATCGAATATCCATTGCCCTTCGATAGTGGCGCTTCCCAGGTGACGATCGCAATTGAAACTGCGCCGACAGCGTAGAAGGCTTCGAGCGCCTAGACTGTGCCACAGGTCAAAAGCCATAAATTTCTGACCCGTCAGCGCCTGTCTCGGAACCCCAACTCATAGTTCCCATCAGCATACGTCGAAATACGGGCTTGCTTTCGCAACTACTAGAAGAGATTTTCTCGAAGGGGCGTATCGTTCGGCGCCCCTCTTAGGGGGAGCACATGAAGAAAATCGTGATTGCCGGCCTTTTGATGCTTAGTTCCTGCGCAGGCGTCAACCAGCGGGAACAGACAATCCCGTATACGCTCTCTGAGGGCGAGGTTTCTGCCATTCAGAACACAGTTCGAAGCTACCTTAAGGATCCCTCCAGTGCGATGTTCAAGAGCATGATGGCGGCACAGAGACAGCCCGGGATCGTCTATGTTTGCGGCATAGTGGACTCCAAGAACAAGGGCGGTGCCTTTACTGGCGGAGAGCCCTTCGCCGGTGTTTTGAGAAACACAAGTGCGACGGGAAGAGCGGCCTTTTCGTTTACCCTGACGGCCCAAGGCAGCGCACAAACAAACTTCAACAATATGTGCCGGCAGAATGGGGTCGTCAGCTGACGCTTGTCCTCTGAGCGTCTCCTGACATCACCCAGCTGGCCAGCTCGTTGGAGTCTACATTTCGGCTCGACATCGAAAATCGAGGCGTCATGCCCGTTTATGGTTGCCTGGATCGTTTGCTTTGTGTCTGCTCAGGCCCGCCAAAGGCGAATTCTTGCCAAGATGGGAAATCCGACAATGAAGACGCTACAGACAATAGCAATTGCGGTTCTGAGTTCGGCTTGCATAGGCGCAGCGCAACCGCCAACTACTGCCGGCGATTTTGGCTCCCAGACGCTGGCTCTCATCAATTCATATCGGGCGAGCCGTGGCCTGTCTCCCCTGGCTGCCAATGGCACTTTGAAAGCCCTGGCGCAGCAGCATAGCCGCTACCAGGCAGCTCGGCGAAGCATGAGCCACTATGGTTTCCGCCAGAGATCGGCTCAAGCCAGAGCCGCTGGGCTCAGTGTGGTATGTTCAGAAAATGTCGCCATGGGGTATACGACACCGCAGCAGCTTTTTGCTGGCTGGAGGCGGTCCTGGGGCCATAACACGAATCTGCTTCGACCTAATCTGCGATACGCGGGAGTTGCCACTGTCGGAGGCTACTCGACTTTCTTCGCTTGCCAGTAGCATCATCTCGATTTTGATTTTTGCGAACGCCGGGAAATGTCAGTGCTCGGTCGTGGTCAAAAACGCTTGCTCGATCGGCCCTGCGCGAATAAGAGACCTCGGAAACGCGAGACTTTGGATAAGACCATGCAGATCGAGATCCCCTGCCCCAAGTGCAGGAACACCCGGATGAAATTCGAGCGGCCCGAACCGCTCGACACCGATATCCTTACCTGCTTCACCTGCGGACATGAATTGGGAACGCTGGGTTCGGTAAAGGCAAAAATGATTGCTGCTTTCGAGCGCATGAAGAAGCAGGCGCAGCAACAGCGCAAGCACTAGCCGCGCTATTTGACCAGCGCAACGCGGCCGTCCGGGCCGGTGTCGACACGCCACGCCCGATAATCGGAGATCGAAAAGTGCGGCGTTGCGAACGGCGTCGTATGCGTTTCGGTGATGACTGTCACATCCGCGCCCGCCGCTTCGCCTGCGAGAATGCCGGCAACGGCATCTTCGAATACCAGGCATTTCGTCGGATCGACTCCGAGACGCTTGGCCCCCAGCAGGTAGCACTCCGGGCTCGGTTTCCCGGCTACCACTTCTTCACCGCTCACCATCGCCACGGGTGTCGGAATGCCTGCGGCCGCCATGCGCCGCCGGGCGAGTTCGATCGGTGCCGAGGTTACGATCGCCCACTTTGCCGGCGGAATCCTATTGAGAAAATCGATCGCGCCGGGGATCGGGACGATGCCTCCAACGTCCTCCATCTCCTCCTTCAGCAGCTGCTTTGCCTCATACTCCGGATCGACGCCTGGCAGAGCCAGCTGGCGAATGACGTCGGAGGCGCGAATGCCATGGATCGTCTTGAGGAAAACCTCCGGCTCGAGGCCGTGCCGTATGGCCCATTCCGTCCAGACGCGTTCGACCACCGCGATCGAGTTCAAGAGCGTGCCATCCATATCGAACAGGAAGGCGTCATAGAATTTGCCGGGAACGGAATGAGACGCGGTCACGAAGGTTTCCTTGGTACTGACTGGAATTACGCACGCCGCCGACTGCGATGCGTTCGGCAGAGGCCCGTCCGAACGCGCGGACGATGCTTCACTAACTAGAGCCTTTCAGGGTTAAATTGAAGCGTTCTGTTGGCTCAAACGGAGTCGGATGGTCGACCGGCCGGCGCGCGTCGTAACCATGCTCTACGGCCAAGCCGGCCGGTCGATCAGGCGGCCCGTTTCAGCCAACCCGAAGGGCCGGGCATCTTTCCGCCAGGATCAGAGGCGATCGGCTCGGACGTACCTTGAGGTATGCCCTTCGCCCATCGCCTCTGCCCTGTCGAAAACCTGCTCCGGCAGAACGCTTCAATTTAACCCTGAAAGGCTCTAGGCCATCGAGGCGCGCCGGTAAATTGAATCAGCGAACCTGATCCAACAGGCGCTTGCATTCGAGGAGATCGTAGAGTGCTTCCTGAAGCAGCGCCCGATCCTCCTTGCCGACGCTCGACTTGCCGATCGAGATTTCCGGGGATTCTTCATCGCCACCGCCAAAATTGAAGAAGCGGCGTGTGATCGGCGGCTTCGCGCGGCCAACCACCTGATCCTCCTCGGACATTCCGACCCGTGGCTCGGCCGCATCGCCACCCTCCTGTGGGCCGCCCGTCAGCGCCTGGACGCTGGCGAGGTCGCCATGCCCGATGGAGATGACGAACTTGTTGCCATTGGTCTTCAGGAGCTTCTGCACGCCCTTGATGGTGTAGCCGTGATCATAGAGCAGGTGGCGAATGCCCTTCAGAAGATCAATATCCTCGGGCCTGTAGTAGCGGCGGCCGCCGCCGCGTTTCATCGGTTTGATCTGAGGAAACCGAGTTTCCCAGAAGCGCAGGACATGCTGTGGAAGGTCTAGGTCGTCCGCCACCTCGCTGATGGTGCGGAACGCATCGGGGCTCTTATCCAACATCCTTACTCCCTACGCGGTCTCGGGGTGCGCCGCGCGTCTGTTCGGCTGATAAGGCGCAGCTGTGTCTCACGAACGTCAGAACCGAGCCGCGACTCATCATATTTCAACGGTTTGACGCCGCGAATTCAAGTCACGTCTTGAATACCGCACAGATCGTTCAGGGAAGATTGCAGGTTGTTGTCGTCGAGCGAGAGGAAACTCCCTCTCCTCAGCCTGATCAGGAAGCCGGATTTGCGGCCTTCTGCTTGGTCTTGCGCAGGGTATGCGCCTTGAGGATCCGCGTCTTCAAGACATTGGAGGCCTTGAAGGTCATGACGCGTCGGGGAGAAATCGGTACTTCCTCGCCGGTCTTCGGATTGCGGCCGATCCGCTCATTCTTGTCGCGCACCTGGAACGTCGCAAAAGACGAGAGCTTGACGGTTTCGCCGCGAACAATCGCGTTACAAATCTCGTCGATGACAGTTTCCACGAGCTCAGCAGATTCGGTTCTCGAAAGACCGACCTTACGAAAAACTGATTCCGCCAGGTCTGCTCGCGTCACTGTCTTTCCGGTCATGGTTTCCCCGCCCATTTGCCAATTATATTATGAAAGCGGACAAAGAGTATTTGTCTTGCGCCTCACGGTCAAGCTCTTGTTCGTCGGTAGTTTTTTGGATTTTCGGGTTACCAGCGCAGCAGTGCTGCGCCCCAGGTGAAGCCGCCGCCCATTGCTTCCAGCATCACCAGATCGCCTTCCTTGATCCGGCCGTCGCCAGCGGCCGCGGCCAGCGCGAGCGGAATCGAGGCGGCAGACGTGTTGCCGTGGAGATCAACCGTAATGACTACTTTCTCAGGTGCGATATGCAACTTCTTGGCGGAACCGTCGATGATACGGCGATTGGCCTGGTGCGGCACGAGCCAATCGAGATCGTCGGCGGTCGTTCCCGTGGCGTCGAAGGCGGCCTGAATGACGTCGGTTATCATGCCGACCGCGTATTTGAAGACTTCGCGGCCTTCCATGCGCAGCTTACCAACCGTGCCAGTCGTCGACGGGCCACCATCCACGTAGAGCTTCTCCTTGTGGGAGCCATCCGAGCGCAGGTGCGCCGTCAGCACGCCGCGATCGGCGGTCGTGCCCTTGCCCTCGGCAGCCTCGAGCACGATCGCGCCCGCGCCATCGCCAAAGAGGACGCAGGTCGTGCGATCGTTCCAGTCGAGAATGCGCGAGAAGGTCTCGGCGCCGATTACCAGCACGCGATTGGCGAGACCGCCCCTGATATAGGCGTCGGCCGTCGTCACAGCATAGACGAAGCCGGTGCAGACGGCCTGTACGTCGAACGCAAAGCCATGGTGCATGCCCAGGCGATTCTGGATATTGACGGCAGTCGCCGGGAATGTGTTGTCAGGAGTCGAGGTGGCACAGATTATGAGATCGATATCGGCAGGCGTCAGGCCGGCCTTGTCGAGCGCAGCACGCGCGGCGGCTTCGCCGAGCGACGATGTCGTCTCGCCCTCGCCGGCAATGTAGCGCTGGCGAATGCCCGTACGCTGGACAATCCATTCGTCTGATGTGTCCACGACATCTTCCATGTCGCGATTGGTCATAACGCGTTTCGGAAGTGCGGCTCCGAACCCGCGAACAACTGAACGGATCATATTGCTTAAACCCCGTCGCTCATGCGGCTTCCGGCCCGATCGGGGGCAGCCGCTTGGCATGATACTTTTGAAGATCGTTTTCTATTTTCTGATTGAGGCCATTCTTGGCCATGTCGTAGCCGACCTCGATGGCGGCAGCGATGCCTTCGGCATTGGCGCCGCCATGGCTCTTGATGACGACGCCGTTGAGACCGAGGAAGACGCCGCCGTTCACACGGCTCGGATCCATCTTCTCGCGCAGCATGTCGAAGGCGCCCTTGGCGAAGAAGTAGCCGATCTTGGCAAGCAGCGTGCGCGACATTGCAGCGCGCAGATACTCACCGATCTGCCGCGCTGTACCTTCGGCCGCCTTCAAAGCAATATTGCCGGAGAAGCCTTCGGTCACAACGACATCGACGGTTCCCTTGCCGAGATCGTTGCCTTCTACGAAGCCGTAGTATTCCAGCGAATCGATGTTGGCCTCACGGAGCAGGCGCCCCGCTTCCTTCACCTCTTCCTGGCCCTTGATCTCTTCGACCCCGACATTCAGCAAGCCAATCGACGGACGTTCGATCTCGAACAGCGCACGGGCCATTGCCCCGCCCATGAGCGCGAAATCCATCAACTGCTGCGAGTCCGCGCCGATCGTCGCGCCCACGTCCAGAACGATGCTCTCGCCCTTCAAGGTGGGCCAGATGGCGGCGATCGCCGGCCGCTCGATATTGGCCATCGTACGCAGACAGAACTTGGCCATCGCCATGAGCGCGCCGGTATTGCCGGCCGACACCGCAACGTCGGCTTCCTTCGTCTTCACCGCTTCGATCGTCCGCCACATGGTGGAGATATAGCGACCGCGACGGAGCGCCTGGCTCGGCTTCTCGTCCATGCGGACGGCCAGCTCGCAGTCGTGGAAAACGGTCTTTTCCTTGAGCTTCGGAAACCTGTCGAGAACCGGCTCGCACTGTTCCTTCAAACCATACATCACGAAGGAAATATCGGGATGTCTTTCCAGTGCCTTGGCGGCGCCGGGGATGACAACCTGGGGACCATAGTCGCCACCCATGAGGTCGATAGAAATTCTGATCACGCGTCCCTGATCCTTGTTTTTCGCCTCCGGCGGGCGAAATTTCGGCCAAAATACCGGTTTTCCCGTCGCTTACAACTGAATTGTGTCAAATCCCCAACGGGGTTCAGTCCTTTTTCCAATCCTTCAGCACGGCGAAGGCAGACGGCTTTTTATCGTTCTCTCCAGTGTCTTCTATGTGACCGGAGAACTCCACACCGGGCTTACGTGGATAGGGATCGATCGCCAGAGCTGCGAATTCCGTCACCACCTCACCGGCGTCGATCATATCGCCGGTGAAGCTTTCGGGAAGGTCCGGGCCATCGGGGTCCAGCACCATTTCGCCGGCATCATTGGCGGGCCGGCGCGCAAGCTTGGAATTCTCGGGCACGAAGATCTGCTCGAAGCTCTCGTCGATCTCCGATGGGACCGGATCGAGGGTCACGACGCAGGATTGGACGATGTTGGCACGGACCCTGCCCTTGATGCGCACGCCATCCCGCTTCCACCGACCGATCTGGAGGTCGGCAGCAAAGCTGTCCACCGACAGGACACTCCAGCTGTCGGCAAGGGCCGCCAATTCGCGCTTGTCGGCCTCCAGATGCACTTCGACAGGATTGGCCGATATATGACCGACATTTACGAGGTAGGAGAACGGAACGTCGTCTCTTTTGTTTCTCATCGTCTCTTCCTCACGCTACCTTCGGAAGCGTCACCGAGCCTGTCGCTATGACGTCCTCCGACTGAGACAAAAGATAATCTTCGGCAACAAACATCCAGTCCGCGAGACTGCGCATATCGACCGGCTCATTTGCCTTCGGATGAATGTTTCGCACGAGCGCCGCAGCGAGTCCTTCGGCGTCCCTGGTATCCATCGCCTTGGCGTAGGCCTCCAGGCGGCCATAGAACATGCCGGCCAGCTTCTTCATGCGTTTGGGAACCGTGTTGTCACCGATCCCAAGTTCACGGATGGAGTAGTCGATATCCTGGAAGAAGGCGTCGACGATTTCCTGCGCAATCTCCTGGCCGCTGGTCCCGGAGGTTCGTGTGCGCCGGAAGAAGAGGATCATCACCGCCGAGAGCATCTCGAAACGCCCCATCACCGTATCCGGGACATTCAAATGCTCATAGAACTCCGGCATCCGTGCGGCCGACGTCAGTGCCTGATATTGCCGATCTACGATTACCTGGTTGTTGTTTTTCTTGCCAAAGAGCCCGAAGATCATCGTTTTTTCCGGAAAGGCCTCATTCTGGGCGCCAAGCGGCGTCCGGCCTTGTTGCATGATTTCGAAAGCTGGTTTACCGAAGCAGGCGCGAATTGCAATGCCGAAGGTGGCCACTTTCGGGACAGCACCCCTTCTGTCCGCATGAGCCAACGGGACGTTTCTCCCCGGAATGGCCACAATGGTTTTGCATCAGCGATCCGAGGCCGGTGGCTGCCATTCATAATTTTAGGGAGTAGATGTCGTTGACGAAACGGTATTTCAAGTCTGACAAAAAATTCCTCAGCAATGCCGCTATTGCCATCATGATCGCCTCCGCCGGACTTTCAGGCTGCCAGACACAAACCGTCCTTAACGGTGGATATGTCGCCGACGAGCAGTCGCTGAATCTCGTCCCAGTAGGATCGAGCCGCGAGCAGGTTCTCCTATCCCTCGGCACCCCGTCCACGACGGCGACGTTCGATGGCGAAGTCTTCTACTACATCTCGCAGCGCCGCGAGCGCTCCATGGCCTTCCAGAAGCTGAAAGTGGTCGATCAGAGCGTGCTGGCGATCTATTTCGACAAGGACGGCATCGTTACGCGCCGTGCGAACTACACCCTCAAGGACGGCAAAATTTTCGATACGATTACCCGCGTCACCCCGACGGGCGGCAAGGACTTCACCTTCCTACAACAGCTGCTATCGGGCGGCAGCGCGGCGAACGCTGCGAAGGGCCTCTTCGGTGGCGGCACCTCGCAGCCGGCCTCGCCGCAGAACCCGGCCAGCCTGCGCTAAAGCGGGAGCGAACTCCCAAAGAAAAACCCGCCGGATCGCTCCGGCGGGTTTTTTAGTTTCTGCGATGTGCCTCAAGCCAGGACGGCGAGAAGCAAAAGAGCGACGATGTTGGTGATCTTGATCGCCGGGTTGACGGCAGGACCAGCCGTATCCTTGTAGGGGTCGCCGACCGTGTCGCCGGTCACCGATGCCTTGTGCGCATCGGAGCCCTTCATATGGCGAACGCCGTCCTTGTCGACGAAGCCGTCCTCGAAGGATTTCTTGGCATTGTCCCACGCGCCACCACCCGAGGTCATCGAGATCGCGACGAACAGGCCGTTGATAATAACACCGAGCAGCGATGCGCCCAGCGCCGCGAAAGCGGAAGCCTTCGAGCCCGAGATGATCAATACGCCAAAGTAGACGACGATCGGGGCAAGAACCGGCAGAAGCGAAGGAATGACCATCTCGCGGATGGCTGCCTTGGTCAGCAGGTCAACCGCCCTGCCATAGTCTGGACGCTCGGTCCCTGCCATGATGCCGGGCTTTTCGCGGAACTGCCTGCGCACTTCCTCGACGATTGATCCGGCTGCACGCCCAACGGCAGTCATTGCGATGCCGCCGAAGAGATAGGGGATCAGTCCACCGAAGAGCAGACCGGCAACGACGTAGGGATTGGACAGTTCGAACGAGATCGTGCCGATATTGGCGAAGTACGGATACTGATCGCCATGCGCCGCGAAGTACTGCAGGTCATTCGAATAGGCGGCGAAGAGCACGAGCGCTCCGAGACCGGCGGAGCCGATCGCATAGCCCTTGGTTACCGCCTTCGTCGTGTTGCCGACGGCATCCAGCGCGTCGGTCGACTTGCGGACCTCAGGCGGCAGATGGGACATCTCGGCGATACCGCCGGCGTTGTCCGTGACCGGGCCAAAGGCGTCGAGGGCAACGATCATGCCTGCGAGACCAAGCATTGCGGTTACCGCGATGCCGGTTCCGAAGAGACCGCCGAGCTGATAGGTCGCCAGGATGCCGCCAACGATGACGATCGCGGGGAGCGCCGTCGATTCCAGCGAAACAGCAAGGCCCTGGATGACGTTGGTGCCGTGGCCCGTCACCGATGCCTGAGCAATCGAATTGACCGGGCGCTTGTTGGTGCCGGTGTAGTACTCGGTGATGACGACGATCAGCGCCGTGACGACAAGGCCCACCAGTCCGCAGGCGAACAGATTGGTGCCAGTAACCTCCGCGCCGCCGACAGTGCCGACAGGGCCCCAGCCGATCGTCAGCGACGTGGCTGCACCAAGGCCGATGATCGACAGCAGGCCAGTGACGATGAGGCCCTTGTAGAGAGCGCCCATGATCGAGCCGTTGCTGCCTAGCTTGACGAAGAACGTGCCGATGATCGAGGTGATGATGCAGGCGCCGCAGATCGCAAGCGGGTAGAGCATCGCCGATTCAAGAACGGGCGCGCCTGCAAAGAAGATTGCGGCGAGAACCATGGTCGCGACGACGGACACTGCGTAGGTTTCGAAAAGGTCAGCTGCCATGCCAGCGCAATCGCCGACGTTGTCGCCGACGTTATCGGCAATCGTCGCGGGGTTGCGCGGATCATCTTCCGGGATACCCGCTTCGACCTTGCCGACGAGGTCACCGCCCACATCAGCACCCTTGGTGAAGATGCCACCGCCGAGACGGGCGAAGATCGAAATCAGCGACGCACCGAAGCCAAGCGCGACGAGGGAATCGATGACTTCGCGAGAGCTGCCTTCGTGCCCAAGCACGACAGTCAGCACGTAGTAGTAGATTGATACGCCAAGGAGCGCGAGACCGGCCACCAGAAGCCCGGTGATGGCACCCGACTTGAATGCAATCTCAAGTCCGGCGGCTAGGCTCTGGGATGCCGCCTGCGCCGTGCGAACATTGGCGCGCACCGAGACGTGCATGCCGATGAAGCCAGCAGCGCCTGACAGAACAGCGCCGATGAGGAAGCCGATTGCAGCCGTGCCGGAGAGCAGCAGCCAGGCTGCAATGAAAACGACGATGCCGACGATTGCGATAGTCTTATACTGGCGCGTCAGATAGGCCTGCGCACCCTCACGAATATAGCCTGCAATTTCCTGCATGCGCTTGTTACCCTGATCGGCGGCAAGCACCGACCGGGTTGCCCAGATGGCATAGACCACCGAGAGCAGACCGCATGCTATTACCCATAAAAGAATGCTCATTTCGCTCTTTCCTCCAAAAGAGCCGGAGCTCACTCCCTCTCCGGCTGCGAACACGCCGACTCGATTTCCTCCCACAGAAATGCTGCAACGCCGGGCGGAGATTGCGTGGAGGAAAACGGCGCGTCAAGCCCGCAAGAGCCAAAAGCCCTTGCAGCACAATGGGAACGGAGGATTTTTGGAGGTCGGGCCTGCTGGCCCGGCAGAACGCTACTTCTTGGCTTCGCCGCGCACCTGTTTTGCGATGCGGTCAAGTACCGCGTTGACGAGCTTCGGCTCATCGTCGCTGAAGAAGGCCTGAGCGATTTCGACGTATTCCGTCACGATGACCGCAACGGGAACATCCTTGCGTTCGAGAATCTCGAAGACGCCGGCACGCAGGATCGCGCGGACCGTGCTATCGAGGCGCGACAGCGCCCAATCGTCCTGCAAGGCGGACGCAATCATCGGGTCAAGGCGACGCTGCTCCCGCACGACGCCTGACACGATTGAGCGGAACCAGGAGGGGTCGGCCTTCAGATAGGTCTCACCGTCGAGTTCCTGGCCGAGGCGATGTGCCTCGTATTCAGCCACGATCTCCAGCACGCCGGTGCCGCCAATATCCATCTGGTAGAGCGCCTGAACGGCAGCAAGGCGCGCAGCACCTCGCTGGTTTGCAGCCTTGACCGGACGCTCCGAGTTCTCGTTGTTCATTCGTTATGCACCCAACTTCTTCTTCAGCTCGATCATCGTGAGAGCTGCGCGGGCGGCAAATCCGCCCTTGTCCTTGTCCGAACGGCGGGCGCGAGCCCATGCCTGATCGTCATTCTCAACAGTCAGAATGCCATTGCCAATGGCAAGGGATTCGCTCACGGCCAGATCCATCAGCGCGCGAGAGGATTCGTTCGACACGATATCGAAATGGTAGGTCTCGCCGCGGATGACCATACCGAGGGCGACATACCCATCATACTGCGTGCCCTCATTATCTGCTCCGTCGAGCGCCATGGCAATCGCCGCCGGAATCTCGAGAGCGCCCGGAACGGTGACGACCTCATAGGTCGCGCCGGCCTCTTTCAAGGCGAAGGTCGCGCCCTCAAGCAGGGCATCGGCCATGTCGTCGTAGAAGCGTGCTTCGACGATCAGAATGTGGGGAGCGGTTTCTCGCGCCATGCTTCACCTTCAGTAGCTAGAGGACTTCACCATTCGGCAGGCCGCGGTCAAAACACGCCGCGACCCGAATGGCAAGCAAATTCCGACCATGGCTGGATGCCGAATCCGGAATCCCGGCAACGGCGGAGCGGGCAATTCTTGCGTCATTTTGTGCCGGCGTCGGACCGGCGCCTCGAAGATGGCAAATGAAGGGCAATTCGCATGAACAATATGTGACTAAATTCCAGATACTTATGAATTGAAGGCGGATGATCCGATTACCAATTTCATCTGCGTAACGCTGACGATCCACTGCCGACGGCCGATCGTCAGAGCAGATGAAAGGATACCCCATGAATCGCGTTGCAGCCATCGCCTCCGCAGTCGCTACCCTTGCCTTTGCAGATGCCAGCCGTGCCGAAAGTCTCGACATGACCACCCCGTCGGGCATCGAACGAACGCTCCGCAGCTTCAGCGGCGCAAATCTCGATATTCGGCAGGTGGCCGACCAGGGCAGGTCGAAAAATATCGGAGCGCCCAATTCATTTGCCGCACACAGTGTCCACGACATCCAAGTGATCCGCGCGGCGATTGCCGTCAACAAACCTCTTATGCATCAGCTCAACGCCAGAGGTGTGCTGCTCGGAAACATCGTCAACGCTGATCAGGCCGCGGACGGCGGTATCACGGTCTACTATCGATAAGGTCAAGGGCGACAGCGGAAGACTGTCGCCCGTCACGATGCTTTGCGGGTTGTATTTTCTCGCAGGATGATGCCTCTTCTCCGGAAACAGGAGAAGACAATGTCCAGCGTATCGAAGCCCATCATCAATGTCGCTGATTTGAAGCTTGAGCACTGGAAGCAAGGGGATCTGTACGAAGGGACGGATGTCTCATTCGGCTCGCTTCTCGGCCTTGCAGGTCTCGGCATAAGCTACAACGAAGTCCCGCCCGGCAAATCCAGCTGTCCATTCCACAACCATCACGTGGAGGATGAGCTGTTCTTCGTCATCGAAGGCACCGGCGAATATCGTTTCGGTCCTGATCGCTATCCGATCCGGAAGGGTGACACGCTCGGGGCTCCGGCCGGAGGACAAGAGACCGCCCATCAGATCATCAACACTGGTTCGACGCCTCTGATCTACCTCGGCATTTCGACAATGGCGAAAACCGAGATTGTCGAATATCCCGATTCCGGAAAGTTTCTCGCCAAGACCAATCGCGACGAGGGACAAGCGAACCGCTTTCGCTTTATCGGCAGCGAGCATGGCAAGCTGGACTACTGGGACGGCGAGCCGGGTGCTTGACCTCCATCCGAGGGAACACTTCAAGATGACCAGCATTCCTACCATCGAGACAGCGCGACTGCTGCTACGTCCGCACACCGTTGACGATTTTTCGGACTATATGACGATGTGGAGCGACGAAGCGGTGGTGCGCTTCATCGGAGGTGTGCCCTCCACCCGCGAGCAGGCCTGGGCACGCATGCTGCGTGTCGCCGGCATGTGGCATCACATGGGTTTCGGATTTCTGGCGATCGAGGAAAAGCAGTCGGGGCGTTTTATCGGGGAAGCAGGCTTCCTCGACATGAAACGGGACATGCACCCGGTCTCCACGGAAGGCACTCTGGAGACCGGGTGGGGACTGATGCCCTTCGCGCAGGGGCACGGCTACGCCAGCGAAGCGCTTACGGCGCTGATCGCCTGGGCGGAAGAGCGATTCCCCTCCAAGCCAATGACCTGCATTATCGACCCGGGGAACGATCCCTCGCTGCGCGTGGCGCGCAAGCTCGGGTTCCGCGAAGTCCAGCGATGCAACTACAATGGAGAGGTTATTCTGCTTTCGCGGTCGGGAACTCCGCCAGCCTAGCGGCATAGCGCGCCATGGTATCGACTTCGAAATTGACGAAGTCGCCTGCCTTGCGTTCGCCCCAGGTCGTGACCTCAAGCGTGTGACGGATCAGCAGGACGTCGAAATCGGTACCGTCGACCGCGTTGACGGTGAGCGACGTGCCATCCAGAGCGATGGAGCCCTTGGGTGCAACGAACTTGGCGAGATGTTCAGGCGCACGCAGGCGAAAGCGCGTCGCATCGCCCTCTTCCGTCACCGAGAGGATCTCGGCCTTGCCATCGACGTGGCCCGACACGATGTGGCCGCCGAGTTCGTCGCCGATCTTCAGCGAGCGCTCGAGATTGATGCGGCTACCTTCCTTCCACGTCCCGATCGTCGTCAGGCGCAGAGCCTCTTCCCAGGCTTCGACCTCGAACCAGCGGCCGTTGCTGCCCTCGCCAGGCAGGCCGGTCACCGTCAGGCAGATACCGGAGTGCGAGATCGAGGCGCCCATGTCGATGGTCGCCGGATCATAGGCTGTGGCGACACGCAGCTTGATGCCTTCCTTCAAGGGGGAAACAGATTCGATCTTGCCGACGTCGGTGACAATTCCGGTAAACATCAAAGCTCTCTTTCGTATTCGTCCAGGCGATCGTCGCCAAACATGAAGGTGCCCCTGTGCAGGAAGCCCGATGGCATATCGGACTTCGTGACCGGCGATTCAATACCGTCCTGCCCGATCACCGCAGGGCCTTGATAGAGGAGGATGCGATCGACGTATCCGGCGTCCAGGAAAAGCTTCGCCGTCCGCGCGCCGCCTTCGATGACAAGCGACGAAATTCCGCGCGATGCCAGTGCAGGCAGCAGTTGGTCGAGCCGGTAGGGACTGCATTGGACAACCTCTACACCAGCCTGATCCAAAGCGTCTCGTCGTGCAAGAAAGGCCTCGTCCTCGCTATTGTCGAAGCGCGGCGGCTCGGCCGCGACGACGATCAACGGCACCAGCTTGGCCGTCGCGACCAGCTTGCTGTCCAACGGCAAAGAGAGATCTTCATCGAGCACGACACGAACCGGCGAGCGGGCCTCAAGTCCAGGCGTGCGAACGGTGAGCAAAGGATCATCGGCGATCGCAGTCCCGATCCCAACCAGAATCGCATCGGTTTCGGCGCGCAGCTTCTGCACCTCTACCCGTGCCGCAGGCCCAGTGATTGCAATCTGCCCCTCGCCCTTTTTTCCGATCATGCCGTCAGCGGAAACCGCAAGCTTCAGAGTCACATAGGGCCGGTTCTTCGTTTGCCGTGTGAGATAGGCAGCAAGCGAGCGCTTGCCTTCCTTTTCGAGAATTCCTGACTCGACCTCGATCCCCGCATCGCGCAGCATGGCGATGCCCCTGCCCGAGACGCGCGGATCCGGATCGGTTACGCTTATCACCACACGACCAACGCCGTAGGCAATCAGCGCCTCCGCGCAGGGTGGTGTCTTGCCGTGATGCGAGCAGGGTTCGAGCGTGACGTAGGCTGTTGCGCCGCGCGCCAGTTCTCCGGCCTCGGCCAAGGCCTGCGGCTCGGCATGCGGACGCCCGCCGACTGCCGTCGTGCCACGCCCAACGATCTGCCTGTCATGCACGATGACGCAGCCGACCGAGGGATTCGTGGAGGTCTGGCCGAGATGCAGGAGACCCAGGCGGATCGCCTCTTGCATGAAACGCGCGTCGTCTTCCGCAGCGCTCATGGGCTAGTTGTCCAGGGGATCGCGGGCGATCTTGGCGTTGATCTCGGAAATGACCTTCTCGAAATCCTCGGCGTGCGAGAAATCCCGATAGACCGAGGCATAGCGAACGAAGCCAACATCATCCAGGCTCTTCAATGCTTCCAAGACCTGGAGGCCGATCTGCTCGGAGCTGATCTCGACTTCGCCGGAGCTTTCAAGCCGTCGAACGATACCGGAGACCGCGCGCTCGATGCGGTCGCGGTCGACCGGACGCTTGCGCAGTGCGATCTCGAAAGATCGCACCAGCTTGTCGCGGTCGAACGGCACCTTGCGGCCGGTCTTCTTCGACACCATCAGCTCGCGCAGCTGCACGCGCTCGAAGGTCGTGAAGCGACCGCCGCAATCGGGACAAATACGCCTGCGGCGGATGGACGTATTGTCCTCCGCCGGGCGTGAATCCTTGACCTGTGTGTCTTCCGATCCGCAGAATGGGCAGCGCATGCGCTATCCTTAGCCCATATAATCGTACATTGGGAAGCGGTTGGTCAGCTCGACCACCTTGCCGCGAACGGCTGCTTCCACGGCTGCGTTCCCCTCGTCGGAGTTGGCGACCTTCAAGCCGTCGAGAACCTCAACGATGAGGTTGCCGATTTCCTTGAATTCCGCTTCCTTGAAGCCACGCGTCGTGCCGGCCGGCGCGCCAAGGCGCACACCCGAAGTGACGAAAGGCTTCTCAGGGTCGAACGGGATGCCGTTCTTGTTGCAGGTGACGTAGGCGCGGCCGAGGGCTGCTTCGGCACGCTTGCCGGTCGCGTTCTTCTTGCGAAGATCGACGAGCATCAGGTGGTTGTCCGTGCCACCGGAAACGACATCGAGGCCGCCAGCGATCAGGGTTTCCGCAAGCGCCTTGGCGTTCTTGACGATCTGCGCGGCGTAGTCCTTGAACTCGGGCTCCAGCGCTTCACCGAAGGCGACGGCCTTGGCGGCGATAATGTGCATCAGCGGACCACCCTGCAGACCCGGGAAGACGGCCGAATTGAACTTCTTCGCCAGATCTTCGTCGTTCGTCAGGATAACGCCACCGCGCGGACCACGCAGCGACTTGTGGGTCGTGGTGGTCGCGACATGGCAGTGCGGGAACGGCGACGGATGCTGGCCACCGGCGACGAGACCGGCGATGTGCGCCATGTCGACCATCAGGTAGGCGCCGACCGAGTCAGCGATCTCGCGGAAGCGCTTCCAGTCCCAGATGCGGGAGTAAGCGGTGCCGCCGGCGATGATCAGCTTCGGCTTATGCTCTTCGGCCTTGCGGGCAACGTCATCCATGTCGAGCAGGTTGTCGCCTTCGCGCACGCCGTAGGACACGACGTTGAACCACTTGCCGGACATGTTGACCGGGGAACCGTGCGTCAGGTGACCGCCCGAGTTGAGGTCGAGGCCCATGAAGGTGTCGCCCGGCTGCAGCAGTGCGAGGAACACGGCCTGGTTCATCTGCGAACCGGAGTTCGGCTGAACGTTGGCGAAGTTGACGCCGAAGAGCTTCTTGGCGCGTTCAATCGCCAGTTCTTCAGCGATATCGACGAACTGGCAACCGCCATAGTAGCGCTTGCCCGGATAGCCTTCGGCATACTTGTTCGTCATGATGGAGCCCTGGGCTTCCAGCACCGCGCGGGAAACGATATTTTCCGAGGCGATGAGTTCGATCTCGTGCCGCTGGCGGCCGAGTTCCTTGCCAATCGCGCTGAAGATTTCCGGATCGGTATCGGCAAGCGAGCGATTGAAGAAGGTCTGGGTGGAGGCATTGGTCATGAGCGGGCTCCTCAACTGGAATGCGCGAAGGTATTAGCGCCCCGCCCTTTCAAGGGCAATACGGAGAACGACATTTGCTAGGCAATCTACGCGCCGCACGTTCTATGCCCCGACAGGACAACAAAAAACCGCGCCAGAGAGGCGCGGTTTCGTGAAAATCAAGCGCGATCCAACTGGCTTATTGAACCGGCTGCTCGGTGGTGGCGGTCGTGTCGAGCGCAAGCTCGGCGTTGCCGTCGAGCTGGTAGATGTCGTCGCGGAACTGCACGACGCCATCCGGCATGCCCCAGGCGGAAATGTAGACGAAGTAAACCGGCACTTCTTCGGCAAGCTTGATCGGTGTGTTGACGCGGGTCGTGATGACCTGCTCCATCTGTTGACGCGACCACGGCGGGGTCTCGCGCAGCAACCAGGTCGTCAGGTCGCGAACGTTCTGGACGCGGACACAGCCAGAGGACTCAAAGCGCATCAGCTTGTTGAAGAGACCCTGCTGCGGCGTGTCGTGCATGTACTCGCCGTTCTTGTTGTAGAAGTTGATCTTCGTGGACGCCATGGCGTTGATCTTGCCCGGGTCCTGACGGAACATGAAATTCGGAGCCTTCTCCGCGTTCCAATCGACCGTTTCCGGCGCCACCTCGTTGCCCTTTCCGTCGATCAGGCGAATGGCATTCTTCTCGAGGTAGGTCGGGTCCTTGCGCATCAGCGGTACGATGTCTTTTTCGACGATCGAGCGCGGTGCCGTCCAATAAGGATTGAGGATAACTTCGTAGATCTTCGAGTTGACGAGATGCGTCGGACGGCTGAGGCGGCCAACGACCGCGGCGTGGCGCGTCGCAACGCTGCCATCTTCGACCGCCTCGACGTAGGCCGCCGGAATGTTGACCATCACGTGGCGGCGTCCGAGCTCTTCCGGGAAGGTCTGGATGCGGATGAGGTTGGTGTTCAGCTGCTGCAGACGAACATCGGCCGGAATGTTCATGGCCTTCAAGGTGAACTCGCCGATGACACCGTCAGCCGGAAGGCCGTGGCGCGCCTGGAAGCGTTTGACGGCGCCGTCGACATAGGAATCAAACGCCGAAGACATGCCGGCCTCGCGCGGTAGGTCGCCTGTAATGGCAAGACGCTGGCGAAGGCTCTGGACGGCCGGGTCAGTCACGCCGATCTGCAGGCGCTGCTGGCTTGGGCTGACTTCCGGCCAGCCGCCAGCCGAAGCGATCTGCTGATACTGGGCGATTGCCTGCTGGATGCTCGGCACCGACTGCGGCCCGAGAATCGGCGTGTTGGAAACGACGGCCGTTGCGGTGCGGGACGCAGCCTTCGCATCGAACTGATCGTCCCAATCGCCGCGTTCTGGAGCATTGATGAGCGAGTCGATCGCCGATTGCGCGAGTGCGGGGGCTGCCAATGCGCCCACGCCAACCATTGCCGCAGACGTCAGAAACGCCCGACGAGAGAAAGCTTCAGTACCGATTTTCTTCGACATTCATCCCAACCACTAAATTGCCGCTGCTTGAGAGACCGGCAGCTTCGCTATCCCTGCGAGAATGCAGATCTCTCTATCAACCCGTCGCTACGGCGCATCGCACAATCTCTCTGCCGGCGATCACATGATTGCGAGCAGGGAGCGCGAGGTAATCAAACCTCAATTTGGGAAGCGCCCTTTGCCGTGTATTTCCGCTGACATGCTAATATGGCCAATTCGTGTCGCCCTGCACCACACTCAACCGTGGGTCGCCGGCGATGCGCAATAAACCATATTCGTCCACAGAAATGTGGCGGTTAATAGCGGCTAAAAAACGGCTTGAATACAGTCGATTATGCTTGTCTGCCATGCGTTGCAAAGATGTCACGCGATCGGCGACGAGGCGCGGATTACGCGCGTTCGGTCCCCCACTGCTTGCAACAAATAGGGCTGACGTCGCGACCGGGCATCGCCTGATTCGCGGGAAACCCCAAGCTCGTCTCGGAGGTCATTATCCAAGTTCGCGACCGAGTATCTAGCCCCGCAGCGAGATGCGGCTAACGGCGAAAAGGCGCTACGGCATGCCGTTGCGCCCTTTCCTGCCTTGGAGGTCCGATAAGCCAGCAGGGAAGTTGGCTTACGAGATTACAGGCGATAGAGGATCTGGTCGTTCCAGAAGCGGTCCAGACGGGTAAGCAGCTTGTTCATCTGTGTGAATTCGTCGGAGCCGATGCCGCCAACCTTGTCGATCGAGCCGACGTGACGTTCATAGAGCTTGGCGACGGTTTCAGCGATGTCCTGACCCGCTTCCGTCAGGCTGATGCGAACCGAGCGACGGTCGATGCGCGAGCGCTGATGGTTGATGAAGCCGAAATCGACAAGCTTCTTGACGTTGTAGGAAACGTTGGAACCCAGGTAGTAACCGCGGGACCGAAGTTCGCCGGCGGTCAGCTCGGAGTTGCCGATGTTGAAGAGAAGAAGTGCCTGGACGGCATTGACGTCGCTGCGACCCTGGCGGTCGAACTCGTCCTTGATGACGTCGAGGAGACGGCGGTGAAGACGTTCAACAAGATGAAGGGATTCCATGTAAAGATCACGGATGCCCTGTTCCTGCTGGTCACGGAAGTTCGATACCGCCTGCGGCTTGATTTTCGTGTTCATGATGACTGCCTCACTGTTTTGTTTGGCGGTGTTGGTTTTCTTCCCGCCTTGAGACAGACCCTATCGAATACAAATAAAATTCTACTTAAACCGCAGGCTTAACAGTGCCTTACCGGAAACCCTAGATGTATCAGGGTAAATCAACGCTTACCTGCTGGCGCCGCTTGCGCTTTTCGTACCAGAGCGCAACACGGAATCCCAGGTAGACCAGGACGACCGCTGCATGCAGCAAAACGATCAGCCGGTTGGACCCGAAAACCTCCGGCATGAAGCCGTACATGATGATCTGTCCGCCTGCCGCGAGCACCCAGATGACCGGCCCCCAGGAGACGGCCAGCCATAGACCGAGAGAGGCGACAGGGAAGAGAACCGCGAGGCTGGTGCTTGCGACCTTCCAGGGAAGGCTGAGCAGATCGAAGCGCCCTGCCCCGACCAGCGAATAGCCGACGAGCATCGCCCAATACTGCAATCCGAACCAGAAGCAGGAAACGGCGACAAGCCGCAGGAACAGGATGAAGAGAACGCTGGTCAGCGTCCGCTTCGGTATCGTCGGAGAATCAGCGTCCATGCTTCAAACAATAAGGTTGCCGTTGCGACTTCGCCAGCGCCTCCTCCATTGCGGCCAATCGTCCGGTTTGGATTTCGGCCACGTCATGATAATGAGCGCTTCGACAATTGGAATGGCAGAAAGCTGGAAACCACCATGCAGGACAAGACCCACCTCGTCGACGAGATTACCGGCCATCGGCGCATGCGCCGCAATCGCAAGGCCGATTGGACGCGGCGCCTCGTGCAGGAAAACCGCCTGACGGTCGACGACCTCATCTGGCCGGTTTTCGTCGTTCCCGGCACCGGCATCGTCGAACCGATCCCGGCGATGCCCGGCGTCAACCGCATGAGCGTGGATAGGCTGGTCGAAGCCACCAAGGAAGCGGCCGATCTCGGCATCCCTGCGATCGCGACCTTCCCGAACATCGAAATGGAATTGCGCGACGAAACCGGGTCCAACAGTCTTGAAGCCAACAACCTGATCAACCAAGCGACGATCGCAATCAAGAAGGCGGTGCCCAACATCGGTGTCATCACCGACGTCGCGCTTGACCCCTTCACGAGCCATGGCCATGACGGCATCCTGCGGCAAGGCGAGATCGTCAACGACGAGACCGTCGATCAGGTCGCACGAGCAGCCGTCATGCAGGCTGATGCCGGATCAGACATCATTTCCCCCTCCGAGATGATGGACGGCAGAATCGGCGCCATCCGCCGCGCTCTCGATGCCGCAGGACATCAGAACGTCGGCATCATGAGCTACGCCACCAAGTTCGCCTCCGCATTTTACGGCCCTTACCGCGAGGCGATCTCCACCGGCGGCCTGCTCAAGGGAGACAAGAAGACCTACTACATCGATCCGGCAAACGGCACCGAAGCGATCCGCGACGCTGCGCTTGACGTGGAAGAAGGCGCCGACATGCTGATGGTCAAGCCGGGCCTGCCCTATCTCGACATCTGCTGGCGCATGAAGGAAGCCTTCGGTCTGCCGACCTTCGCCTATCAGGTTTCGGGGGAGTACACGCAGATCAAGGCGGCCGCGATGAACGGCTGGATCGACGGCGAGCGCGCCATGCTGGAAACCCTGCTCTCGTTCAAGCGTGCGGGCTGCGACGGAGTCCTCACCTACTTTGCAGTCGAGGTGGCAAGAATCCTGGCCAGGCGCTGATTGCGCGCCAATATTGCATTTGAGGGAAGCGATACCATATCAGCGGCATCGCTTTCTCGAAAGGAGACCGCAACGATGACGTTCACGCCCAATCCGCTTTATGCTGCACCGGACGACTGGCGCGCCTACAGCGGCACGCTGAGCCGTCGTGTCTTCGCGTTCATCCTCGACTACGTGATCATTCTGCTGCTCTGCATACCGGCAGCGGTTATTCTTTTCTTCCTGTCGATTGTCACACTGGGGCTCGGATTCTTTCTCTATCCGGCGCTGTTCGTGATCGTTGCCGGCCTGTATTTCGGCTTTACGGTGGGCGGTTCCCAGCAAGCCTCATTCGGCATGCGCGCAATGGGCATTGCCATCGTCCGCGTCGACGGGCAACCGATGGACTTCCTGACGGCCATCGTTCACCTGGCGCTTTTCTGGATCCTGAACTCCGTCCTGACGCCGCTGATTCTGCTGGTTGGCCTGTTCACCGAGCGCAGCCGGTTGATCCACGATTTTCTGGTTGGCACCGTCACGGTACGCACCGCCTGATCAGGCTCGCTACAAGCTAAAATAAACGCTGCTCCCGACCTTTGCCGGGAGCCTTTCGACGCCATATCCAAAAGTATGACGCGCGACATCGGGCAGGAGAACGGCCCCGCTGTTGACGTTTTTTATTCTTAAGTCATCCTGTCAGGTAAGCAGCGAACCAAAGGAAATCTCCGCAACAGATGAATACGCAGACGACGCCATCACCGCAGTTCTACCTGACTGCTCCGGCTGCGTGCCCCTATCTGGCCAACGAGATGGAACGCAAGGTCTTCACGCATCTCGTCGGTCCCCGCGCAGCGGAGATGAACGATATTTTGACACAGGGCGGCTTTCGCCGGTCGCAGAACATCGCCTATCGTCCGGCCTGCGAGGCCTGCCGCGCCTGCATTTCCGTGCGCATCCTCGCACAGGAATTCCTGCCGACGAAGTCGATGAAGCGCGTGCTGGCAACGAACGCCGACGTCATCTCCACGGAATTCCCTGCCCAACCTTCCAGCGAGCAATATTCGCTGTTCCGACGCTATCTGGATTTTCGCCACCAGCAGGGTGGAATGTCCGACATGACGGTGCTCGACTATGCCATCATGGTCGAAGACACCCATGTGAACACCAAGATCATCGAGTATCGGCTTCGAAAGGAAGGGACGGGCCTGGAAGAGCGCCCGACCGGCGAGCTCCTGGCCGCTGCCCTGACCGATACCATGAGCGACGGCCTGTCCATGGTTTACTCCTACTTCAACCCTGACATGGATCGGCGCTCCCTTGGCACGTTCATGATCCTTGATCACATCAGGCGCACAAAGGCCTTGGGTCTTCCACACGTCTACCTCGGCTACTGGGTTCAAGGGTCGAGGAAAATGGACTACAAGACTCGCTTCCAGCCGCAGGAGCATCTGACTTCGCGCGGCTGGGAACGTTTCGATCCCTCCGTATTGCCCGAAAGCCCGCGCTACTAAATGCTCCTCCCCTCCCTTTCCGATCATCGGAAAGGCCTGCTGCTGACGGCGATCGGCGGCTTGGCTCTTTCCATGGACATTCCACTGGTGCGGCTTGCACACGGCGACATGTGGTCGATCCTGGGCATGCGCAGCATCACGACGGTCGCCGCCGCGCTGCTTGTGATCTGTCTTATCAGATACGCCAAGGGAGCATGGCCGGTGCTCGTGCCCGGCAGGCACGGCCTTGCGACGGGACTGCTCTACGGCTGCTCGACGCTGACCTTCCTGCTCGCCGTCTTCAACACGGCAACGGCCAATGTGGTTTTCATCGTCGCCTTCAATCCAATGTTCGGTGCTCTTTTGTCATGGATTTTTCTCAAGGAACGTCCTACGGCATCCACGCTCGTCACCATGGCGGTCATGGTGTTCGGTGTTGGCCTGATCGTGCATGATGGATTGGCTGGCGGCCATCTCTTCGGCGATGCCATGGCACTTCTCAGCGCCTTTATCCTCGCATCGGCGATCACCATTGCCCGGGCGTCGCGTCGGGAAATGGGCTTCGTGCCCTTGCTTGCTGCCGCCCTGCCGGCGGCCCTCGGCTTTGCGAAGGCCCTGCCGGTCGGGCTAGTCATAGAGCATCCAGCCTGGATCATCCTCAACGGTACGCTTCTGATGCCGGTCGCCTTTTGGTGCCTAGCTACCGGACCACGCTATCTCTCCGCGCCCGAAGTCGGCATGTTCTATCTGCTCGAAACCATCCTGGCTCCGATCTGGATATGGCTGATCTTCGCGGAAGCCCCACCGACGATGACGCTCGTCGGCGGCACGATCCTGGTCTGCGCGATTATGCTGCACTCGCTTTGGATGGTTCGGCGGAAGCCTGCGCGACAATCTCTGGCACCCTGACCACCTGCATCGCATCGAGTTCGCGCTCGAGCCCCTGCATGACGTGGACCCAGCCCTTCCGTGTCTCTTCTTCGAACTGGCCCCATTGGGCGCACATTTCGTGAGAGAGCGTCAGCCTGGTGCCTTCGGCGAGCGGTTCGATGTCGATCTGTATTCGATCCGCATTGTGATCATGCTCGGCTGCCGAGAAGCAGAAGACCATCCGCCGCGGTCGACGCAATTCGAGAAACACGCCGTAATGCACCGCATCACCTGTTGGACGTCGGTCGATGACGAGGAAATGTCCGCCGACTTTTGGATCGATATCGGCTCGGATAACACGGCCTTCGTCGCTCGCGAAAAGGAAACGCTTGGCGATCTGAGGGTTCAGCCATGCGTCGTAGACGGCGCAGGGCGAGGCATTGAATGTATGCGCAACGTTCAAGGTGATGGTATTGCAAGCACTCATCAACAATCCTCCGTGATCGGACATGGCGCTCTCCAGGAGCACCACACTCGATCATTCCGACCGCCTGCGGAATGACGTCTGTCCATGTTGTGATTACAGGCCAGAAGTAGAGGAGTTGCCCCGCTCGCCAAGAGCGAGGCGCAGAATTATTTTCGCTTAGCCGGCAAACTTACCGCTGCGCGGGAAGCCTTTCGGAACGGTCCGACCGGCAGTGGCGCGATCGCCAAGCCATTCGGCAAGCTCGTCCTTGTTCTTCGTGAAGGTGCGGCCCGCGCTGTCTTCCCAGACGAGGCCGTCTGATATTGCGAAGCAGCGAACGTCGGAAATGCCGCCATCCTTGTAGCGCTGCAGGCGGACGCCCTTGCCACGACCCATTTCCGGGACCTGCGACAACGGAAAGGCAAGCAGCTTGCGATTGTCGCCGACGACAGCGACATAGTCGCCACTGACGGGAACGATCAGCTTCGTCTCATCAGGCATGGAGACATTCATGATCTGCTTGCCCTTGCGGGTATTGGCGACCATGTCGGTCTCGGCAACAACGAAGCCGTTGCCCGCCGTCGAGACGATCATCTGCTTGCGCGCCGGATCGTGCACGAAGGCGGTCAGAACGTCCTGATCGTTGTCCATATCGATCATGATGCGCAGCGGTTCGCCATGACCTCGACCGCCGGGCAGCTTGTCGCCGCCAAGTGTGTAGGCCTTGCCACCGGTGGTGATGATGAGGATCTTGTCGGTCGTCTGCGCAGGGAAGGCAACCTTCAGCGCGTCGCCTTCCTTGAAGGTCAGGGTCGCGGTGTCGGAGATGTGCCCCTTCAGAGCGCGAATCCAGCCCTTTTCGGAGACGACGACGGTGATCGGCTCCTTCTCGATCATCGCCTGCTGGATAGCCTGCTCGTCGGCTTCCGGCGCGTCGGCGAACTGGGTGCGGCGACGGCCGAGCTCGGTCGCCTTGGCGAACTTCTTCTTCACCTCGCCGATTTCCCAGGCGACGGTCTGCCACTGCTTTTCTTCCGATGCCAGCAGGGCCTCGATCTCGCCCTTCTCCTTGGTGAGTTCGTCGAACTCGGTGCGAATCTCGAACTCCTCGAGCTTGCGCAACGACCGCAGCCGCATGTTGAGGATCGCTTCGACCTGATTGTCGGTCAGCGACCAGCGCGCGATCATCACCGGCTTCGGCTCGTCCTCCTCGCGGATGATGCGAATGACCTCATCGATATTGAGGTAGGCGATCAGCAAGCCGCCGAGGATTTCCAAGCGGCGATCAATGGCCGCTAGGCGGAAGCGCGAGCGGCGCTGCAGCACTTCGCGGAGATGGTCGAGCCACTCCTTCAGGACCTCGTTCAACGCCATGACGCGCGGGATGCGGCCCATGGAGAGAACGTTCATGTTCAGCGGGAAGCGGCTTTCCAGTTCCGTCAGCTTGAACATCGATTCCATGAGGATCGTCGGATCGACCGTCCGGTTCTTCGGCACCAGCACGACGCGGACATCTTCGGCAGACTCGTCGCGAATGTCCTCGAGCAAGGGCAGCTTGCGCGCCAAGAGAAGTTCGGCGATCTTTTCGATCAGGCGGGACTTCTGCACCTGGAACGGAATTTCGGTGACGACGATCTGATAACCGCCGCGGCCAAGATCCTCGGTCTCCCACTTGGCGCGTGTGCGGAAACCGCCACGGCCGGTCTTATAGGCCTCGATGATGCTTTCACGGCCATCGATGATGATGCCGCCGGTCGGGAAATCCGGACCGGGAATAAACTCGACCAGCTTCTCGACGGTAGCATCGGGATGCTTGATGAGATGGAGGGCCGCGTCGCAGAGTTCGTGGACATTGTGCGACGGAATGGACGTCGCCATGCCGACTGCAATACCCGACGAGCCATTCGCCAGCAGGTTCGGGAAGGCGCCCGGCAGGACGACAGGCTCTTCGTCTTCCTCGTTGTAGGTCGGGCGGAAATCGACCGCGTCCTGATCGATACCCTCAAGCAGGAGGCCGGCCACATCCGTCATGCGCGCTTCGGTGTATCGATAGGCGGCAGCGCTGTCGCCGTCGATATTGCCGAAATTGCCCTGCCCGTCGACGACAGGGTAACGCTGTGAGAAATCCTGCGCGAGACGTACCAGCGCATCGTAGACCGACTGGTCGCCATGCGGATGGAACTTACCGATGACATCGCCGACGATACGGGCGCATTTCTTGAACGCGGAATTGGGCCTGATGCCCATCTCGCTCATGGCGTGAATGATGCGGCGATGCACCGGCTTCAGGCCGTCGCGCACATCAGGGAGCGCACGATGCATGATGGTCGATAGCGCATAGGCCAGGTAACGCTCTTCAAGCGCCGCCTTCAAATCGACCGGAAGGATACTGTCGTCGTCTCCGCCAGAGGGCGGCAAAATCTCTTGTCCCATATGTCCTGACTAGCCGAGATGGTTGTTTTGAGCAAGGAATCCGGGCATTCCGGCTGTGGATGAAGTCTTGGTGCACGAGAAAAGAATGACCCGAGACGCTTTGCCTGAATTTCGTCGTTGTTTCGTTTTCCCTTCAACACAAATTTAGAAATCCGCAAATATAAACCACGACCGAACCACAGTAGACCGACGGCGAATTCTCGCTCGCCGCTCAACGCCGCCACCAGAGGACCCAGATGACTTTTTACCGGACGACACGGCTGATGCTTTCGAGCGTTGCCTTTCTTTCTCTCGCCGGCTCGGCTTTCGCGCTCGACGGCCAGGATCTGCTGAAGAAGATCAACGCAGCCTACAGCCAGCAGGGCGGTACGATTGTTGCCGACGGCGTCGATGTCAACGGAACCACCGTGACGCTGAAGACGGCAAGCTTCAAACCAAACAGCGGCGAAGCGGTGTCCATCGGCGACATCACGATGACTGGCGTAGAAGAAGACGAGGATGGCGGCTACTATGTCGAGGAAGCATCCTTCCCCAACGTCAGCGCCACGAGTGAAGGCGCCACCTTCACGGCATCCGACCTGACCCTGAGCGGCATTTCGATCCCCGCGGATCCGAAGGGCGAAGGGCTCGACTCAATGCTCCTCTACGAGAATGCCCACAGCGGCCCCGTGAAGGTTGTCCAGAATGGCGAGGAGTTGTTCTCCCTCGCCGAAAGCGACCTCAATCTGACGCTTCGCGAAGATGAGTCGGGCTTTGATTTCGATGGTGCCTTCAAGGGCTTGAAGGCGGATCTCAGCAAGGCCAGCGACGCACAGAGCAAGGAAGCGATCGAGAAGCTTGCCCTCCAGCATATCCAGGGCGACATCACGATGAAGGGAGCCTGGGACCTGACGCCCGGCACGATCGACGTTTCCGAGTTCGCCTTCGACTTCAACAACGTCGGCAAGCTGAATCTGGCCTTCAAGATCTCCGGCTACACGATGCCCTTCGTGAAGTCTCTGCAGGAAGCCGCCAAGCAGGCCGAAGCGAACCAGAACAAGGAAGAGGCGCAGCAGGCCCTCGGCCTCTCGATGCTCGGGCTGATGCAGCAGCTGTCGTTCGAGAGCGCCCAGATCCGCTTCGATGACGCTTCCATCACCAAGCGTGCGCTCGACTACGCCGGTGGCCAGCAGAACATTTCCGGCCAGCAGATGGCGGACTCGCTGAAGGCAATGACGCCGATCATGCTGGCACAGCTCAACATTCCGGAGCTGCAGAACGCGATATCGGCAGCCGTCAACACCTTCCTCGACAACCCGAAGAGCCTGACGCTTGCCGCCGCTCCGGCGAAGCCCGTTCCGTTCCCAATGATCATGGGCGCTGCGATGGGCGCACCGAACACGCTGCCGCAGGTGCTTGGGGTCAAGGTTTCGGCGAACGACTGATGCGCCGAGCTTGAGTTTTTGAAACCCGGCGCGCGGTTGCCCGCCGGGTTTCTTTTGTTTTTGTTACACAGCGTAGCGGCGTAGCTCGTTCATTGCGTGCCCAACCATCTCCAGCAGTTCTGCAGTCGTGGCGCCGTCACGCGCCTGTACCGACATGCCCTGGACGATCGCACCGAGGAAGCGCGCAAGCGATCCGGCGTTCGCATCCTGCCTGATATCCCCTTCCCTCATGCCGCGCTCGATGCGAGCGGTGAACAGGCCAAGCGTCTGCAATCTCAGCGACGAAACGTGATGCGCAATGTCCCCGCTCTCGGAAGCACAGTTCAGAACCGCAGTGGAGATCATGCACCCCTTGGGATGTTCCGGGGCGGTGAATAGGGCAGCCGATGTCTCGAGGAAGCGCCTGAACGCCGACACCGTGTCGATCTTCTCTTCGAACGGATTGCCGGGATGCGGCCGCGGCATGCGGCGGTACTGATTCAACGCCTCGCGATAGAGTTCCGCCTTTGAGCGAAAGGCCGCATAGAGGCTCTGTGGGGTGATCCCCATCGAGGCAGTCAGATCGGCAATCGAGCTGCCGTCATAGCCATGCTCCCAGAAAACGTCGCGCGCGGCCGAAAGAACCGTCTCGCGATCGAAGGCCGGCGGGCGGCCGCGTTTTCTTTGTCCGCTAACTTGTGTGCCGTCATTATTTTTCACAATGGTCACTCTAGAAATATTTCCCGATCCGGTTTATTCAGGAACGGTCATTGTGATTATAGGAGGTTTGATCCGATGAGTCTTCCCCCTGAACCCCAGGATGCACAGCAGACAGCCGGCCTCGCGAACACGCTCGATGCGGTGATCGACCGCAGCATCGCGGCAAAGCGCCTCGTCGGTGCGGTGGTCCTGATCGCCCAAGACGGCGATGTCGTCTATAGCCGCAGCGCCGGCCTCGCCGACCGCGAAAAGGGACAGGCCATGGCCGAGGACACGATCTTCCGGCTCGCCTCGATCACCAAGCCGATCGTCACGATCGCCGCCATGCGGCTTGCCGAGCAAGGCCGCATCGGCCTCGACGATCCCGTGACGAAATGGCTGCCGGATTTCCGCCCGCGTCTTGCCGACGGCACGGAACCGGTCATCGTCATCCGGCATCTGCTCACCCATACATCCGGTCTCAGCTATGGCTTCAACGAGGAAGACGGCCCCTATGCCCGGGCGGGCATTTCCGACGGCCTCGATCAACCCGGCTTGCCGATTGCCGAAAACCTGAAGCGGCTTGCGAGCGCCCCTCTTCTCTTCGCGCCCGGTTCGAACTGGCAATATTCGCTCGCCATCGATGTCATCGGCGGCGTCATCGAGAAAGAGACCGGCAGTTCGCTCGGCGAGGCGGTGGCAAGACTGGTGACCGAGCCACTCGGGCTGGCTGACACCGCCTTTGCGGTGCGCGACCGGGATCGGCTCGCCGCCGCCTATATGAGTGCCTCGCCGGAGCCGGAGCGGATGGGCAAGGAAGCGTCCGTGCGGGCTCTGACCGGCTCCGTGCGTTTCGCGCCGGATCGCATCTTCGATCCGAACTCCTATCATTCCGGCGGTGCCGGCATGGCGGGAACGGCAGGCGAGGTCCTGGCGGTTCTGGAGACGATCCGCAAGGGTGGCGCGCCGCTTCTCTCGTCCGAGACGGTTAAGACCATGATGGCGGATCAGGCGAACGGCGTGCGCCAGCCTCTCGATCCGGGCGTCGGCTTCGGCTTCGGCTGGGCGGTGGTGACCGATCCGGTCGCCGCACAGGTGCCGTTGTCGAAGGGGACGATCCGCTGGGGCGGCGCCTACGGCCACAGCTGGTTTGTCGATCCCACAAGGAAACTGAGTGTCGTGGCGCTGACGAATACGGCACTGGAGGGGATGTGGGGGCAGTTTACGGTGGATCTGCGCGACGCGATCTACGCAGCGCTCTGAAGCCAGAAACAAAAAAAGCCCGACGCGCGCCGGGCTTCTTTTCAATCATGTACTCTGCCTCAGTCCTTCTTGACCGGCGGGATCGGGCGGATCGCCAGTTCGCGCAGCTGCGTCGGCGTTGCCGGTGTCGGTGCGCCCATCAGCAGATCCTGTGCCTGTTGGTTCATCGGGAACAGCGAGATCTCGCGCAGGTTCTTGGCGCCGACGAGCAGCATGACGATACGGTCGATACCGAAGGCGGCACCACCGTGCGGAGGCGCACCGTACTGGAAGGCGCGGTAGAGGCCGCCGAAGCGATCTTCCACGTCCTGCTGGCTGAGGCCGATCTTTTCGAAGGCGGCGACCATGGTTTCCGGCGACTGGTTACGGATCGAGCCCGAAGCGATTTCGAAGCCGTTGCAGACCGCGTCGTACTGATAGGCCTTGATGCCAAGCGGATCCTGGTTCATCAGCGCGTCGAGACCGCCCTGCGGCATCGAGAACGGGTTGTGGGCGAAGTCGATCTTCTTTTCTTCCTCGTTGTATTCGAAGAACGGGAAGTCGACGATCCAGCACAGCTCGAAGCGGTCGCGGTCGATGAGGTTCAGCTCGTCGGCGGCGCGGGTACGAGCTTCGCCTGCAAACTTGTAGAACTTGGACGGCTCGCCCGCGACGAAGAAGCAGGCATCGCCTGCATCAAGCCCAAGCTGCGTGCGGATCGCTTCGGTGCGCTCCTCGCCGATGTTCTTGGCGAGCGGGCCGGAGCCGCCGATCTTGCCGTCTTCTTCCTTCCAGAAGATGTAGCCGAGGCCGGGCTGGCCCTGGCTCTGCGCCCAGGCGTTCATACGGTCGCAGAATGCGCGCGAGCCGCCGGTCTTTGCCGGGATCGCCCAGATCTCGACCTTCGGGTTCGAGGCGATCATGCCCGCGAAGACCTTGAAGCCAGAGCCGGCGAAGTGATCGGTGACGGCTTCCATGACGATCGGGTTGCGCAGATCCGGCTTGTCGGAGCCGTACTTGCGGATCGCTTCGTCGTAAGGGATACGCGGCCATTCCTTGGTGACCGGCTTGCCTTCGGCGAATTCCTCGAAGATCGAGGTCATCATCGGGCCCATCGTGTCCCAGACGTCTTCCTGCTCGACGAAGCTCATCTCAAGGTCGAGCTGGTAGAACTCGCCCGGCAGGCGGTCGGCGCGCGGGTCTTCATCGCGGAAGCATGGGGCGATCTGGAAGTAGCGGTCGAAGCCGGCGACCATCAGCAGCTGCTTGTACTGCTGCGGCGCCTGCGGCAGGGCATAGAAGGTGCCGGGATGAATGCGTGATGGCACCAGGAAGTCGCGCGCACCTTCCGGCGAGGAGGCCGTCAGGATCGGCGTCGTGTATTCGGTGAAGCCGATATTGCCCATCTCGCGCCGCATGGCGGAGATCACCTGCGTGCGCTTGACGATGTTCTTGTGCAGCGTTTCGCGGCGCAGGTCGAGGAAGCGGTACTTCAGGCGCACGTCTTCGGGATAATCAGGCTCGCCGAAAACAGGCAGGGGCAGTTCCTTGGCGGCGGAGAGGACTTCGATCTCCTGCGCATAGAGTTCGATCTCGCCGGTTGCCATGTTCTTGTTGACCGTGTCTTCGGTGCGCGCCTTCACGAGACCGTCGATGCGGATGACCCACTCGCCACGAACCAGTTCAGCCTGCTTGAAGGCCGGAGAGTCCGGATCGGCGACGACCTGTGTAATGCCGTAGTGGTCGCGAAGGTCGATGAAGAGAACGCCGCCATGGTCACGAACACGATGGACCCAGCCGGAAATCCGGACGTTCGCGCCGACATCCGACTTGCGGAGGGCTGCACATGTGTGGCTGCGATAGCGATGCATAATCTCAATTCCCGGTATTTGGCTTAAGACGGCAGCAAGGGGCTCTGATGGCTCTCCCGTACCGACAAGAAAATCGGGCGGAAAAGCGCATGGACGGCCTGATTTGTCAAGGGTTGGCGCACCGAGCCTGCGCTTTGCGGGCGGTTATAGCAGCGGTGCAACCCCCGCCCTAGCAAACAGCCATGCGGCAGTTTGGCAGCCTCGTACCATATTGCTGAAACTGTCGGTCAACTTTAAAGAGGAGCGATATCATTCGCGTGGAGCCTCGAAATGCCTCTTCTTACTCGCCGCAATCTGCTGAGAGCGTCTGCAGTCGCAGGTGCCTATGGCGTCGGGGTCGGGATCGCGGGCAAGTTCGGGTTGGCGGAGGCGGCGCCCGAGCCGCAGGTGCTGAAGGCCGTGAAGACGACCGCTGGTATCACCGACGCAGGCATCACGAAGGACATCATGACCTGGGGCGACGGCGGCATGCCGCCCGTCTTGCGAATGACGAAGGGGAAGCCTTTTGCTGCCAGGCTCACGAATACGCTCGACGAGCCGACGACGATCCACTGGCACGGTCTGAGAATCGCCAACAAGATGGACGGGGTGCCTTTCCTGACACAGCCCTACGTCTATACCGGCGACAGCTTCGACTACGCCTTCACGCCGCCGGATGCCGGCACCTTCTGGTACCACCCGCATTGCAACACGCTGACGCAAATGGGCCACGGCATGACAGGCCTTCTCGTGGTGGAG
Organism: Hyphomicrobiales bacterium; assembly: GCA_900466985.1. Taxonomy (GTDB): domain Bacteria; phylum Pseudomonadota; class Alphaproteobacteria; order Rhizobiales; family Rhizobiaceae; genus Rhizobium. The sequence continues at coordinate 127,377 of UBOA01000003.1, read as the reverse complement.
GATCCTGATGACCCCAAATTCGACGCGGAGGTCTTGCTCAACCTGCGCGACTGGCGCCTCGGTGGCGATGGCCAGTTCATTGCGGCTTTCCGCCCGCGCGACGCGGCAAAGAGCGGCACCTACGGCACTGTCAGGACAGCCAATTGGCGTCAGGAGCCGCAATATGATGCGCCGGCCGGCGGCCTCGTCCGGCTGCGGATTGCCGCGACCGACGTCACCCGCATCTTTTCGCTGAGGATGCAAGGGGCCGAGGCGACGGTCATCGCGATCGACGGCAATCCGGTGCCAAAACGTTTTCCGCTCGATCTGCTGCTGATCGGCCCGGGTCAGCGTCTCGATCTCGCCGTGCGAATGCCGGACAGCGAGGGCGCCATTGCCGCGCTCGAAGACATCCGCGGTACGACACCGAAAACCATCGCCAGGCTTCGAGCCGTCGGAACATCGCTGAAGCGCAATGTCGGCGATCTCGCCGCGCTCGGCGAGAACCCTGTGGCCAAGGCCGACTTGTCTTCCGCAGAGAAGATCCCCCTCGTCCTCAGCGCCACGGCAGAAAGCGGAGCGGCCGACAGCATCTGCGGCACGCTGGGCTACAACTTCTGGGCCATCAACAAGGTGCCGTGGCCGGGTGACGGGCCGGATCCGACAGCACCCCTGGCAGAACTGAAGCTTGGCAAAAGCTACATTCTGCAGCTCGAAAACGTGACGCCGCACACGCACCCCATCCACCTGCACGGCATGAGTTTTACGGTCCTGTCGTCATCGACGCGGGATGTCACGCCCCTTGTCAGCGACACTTATCTCGTCCAGCCCGACGAAAAGGTGCAACTCGCCTTCGTGGCTGACAATCTCGGCGACTGGGTGCTGCATTGCCACATCATCGAACATCAAAAGACCGGTATGACCAGTTATGTCAAAGTTGTTTGACAGGTCTTTGCGGGTTCTAGTTGACATATCCGGCCGAAAGGAGAAGGAAGGTTCAACTATGTCTATCCTGCGAATGAATTGAGATGATCGAAACTACCGCCGATTTGGAGGCGGCCTGCAAAGAGCTGGCCAAGTCAGAATTCATTACCATCGACACCGAGTTTCTCCGAGAGACGACGTTCTGGCCGGAACTATGCCTGATTCAGATGGCAAGCCCGACGACCGAGGTCCTGGTCGATCCGCTCGCCAAGGGTCTCGACCTCAAGCCGTTCTTCGAGTTGATGGCCAATCCGGCCGTCCTCAAGGTCTTCCATGCCGCGCGCCAGGATATCGAAATCATCTACAACCGCGGCGGACTGATCCCGCATCCGATATTCGATACGCAGGTTGCCGCGATGGTTTGCGGGTTCGGCGACTCGGTCTCCTATGATCAGCTGGTCAGCCGCACCAAGGGCGTCCAGATCGACAAGTCCTCGCGCTTCACCGACTGGAGCCGCCGGCCGCTTTCTGAAAAGCAGCTGGACTATGCGCTTGCCGACGTGACGCATCTGCGCGACGTCTACCGCTATCTCAAAGCCGAGCTGGAACGCGAAGGGCGATCCTCCTGGCTCCGAGAGGAGATGGACATCCTCGAGGCGCGCGAGACCTACGACATGCATCCTGATGATGCGTGGCAGCGCCTGAAAATGCGCCTGCGCAAGCCGCAGGAGCTTGCCATCCTGAAATATGTCGCCGCCTGGCGCGAGCGCGAGGCCCGCTCCCGCAACGTGCCGCGCTCACGCGTATTGAAGGATGACGCGATTTACGAAATCGCCCAGCAGCAACCGAAGGACGCCGAAGGGCTCGGTCGCTTGCGAACGATCCCCAAGGGTTGGGAGCGATCGGCTGCCGGCGTAGCCGTCATCGACGCCGTCAATGCGGCCCTTGCCTTGCCCAAGGCCGACATGCCGCATGCCCCGCGGCAGACGCAGCAGCCGGAAGGTGCTGCCGCTGCCGCCGAACTGCTCAAGGTCCTTTTGAAGCTCATCTCGGAAAAACACGGCGTCGCTCCGAAGGTCATCGCCAACAGCGAGGATCTCGACAGGATCGCAGCGGAAGGTGAAATGGCAGAGGTCGCGGCGCTGCACGGCTGGCGCCGGGAGCTTTTCGGCGAGCCGGCGCTGCAGCTTATCCAGGGCCAGGTCGCTCTCCGCTTCGTCGGCAAGAAAGTGGAGACGGTGGCGCTCTAAGCGCCATCAAGCGGACTTTTTTCGCGCATAGTCATCGCCAGATCGAATTGATCCAGGAACGCCGGCTTGGCGCGCCTTTCGGAAGCTCAGTAGTGTTCCTATATGGCTTGAGCACCCCCGGCGACACGACACCGCGAAAAGGACGACATGAGGGAAATATCTCCAGTTCAGAACTGGTTGTTGATCGCGCTTGTTATTGCAGCGAGCGGCGTTCTCTACGACATGCGCTTCTACGGCGGCCATCCCTTCGTGGGCGCAACCTTTGCGCTGTTCATCGGCATGCCGATCATGGCCTTCGAGCGCAAGGTGATCCTGCGCGGCCTTTACCGGCGCATGCAGGCGTTGCCGACGGTGACGTTCTTCCTTGCCAAGATCTTCGCCTACGAAATCCTTATGAGCATCGGGTTCGCGATCGCCGGCCTCTCCATGTGGTGGCTCGGCGTCTTTAGTCCGGCATCGTGGGTCAATGCCGTTGTCTTGCCCTTCGATGCCTTTCTCTATGCGCTCGTCGTGTGTGCGCTCATCATCTTCGTGCTGCGCATTCGCGAACTGCTGGGCCGCGACATCTTCACGAGCATGCTTTTCAGCCGCTACCGGAAGCCGATCAGCGAAGAACGTGTCTTCCTGTTCATCGACCTGGTGGATTCGACGTCCTTCGCCGAGAAACATGGCGACCTTCGCGCGCAGCAGATGCTGAGTTCGCTGTTTGCGGCCTTTGCGGAGCCGGTGAGAAAGTACAGGGGCACCATCGATGATTACATAGGCGACGCCGCCATCATCAGTTGGCCATTGGAACGCGGGATCAAGTTCGCGCGATGCGTGAATTGCATCTTCGACATCATCGGCGCGATAGAGGCGGATGCCGAGAACTGGTTGAAGACATACGGCCAAGTCCCTCGCCTGCGCGCCGCTCTCCACGGCGGTCCGGTTATCACGGCCGAAATCGGGGTCGACCATCACAAGATCACCTATTTCGGCGACACCGTGAACACCGCCTCCCGGCTTGAATCGCTTTCCAAGACGCTGAACCGGTCAGTCCTGATCTCAAGCGACCTCGCCCAGCGGATCAAGATGCCGGAGACCATCTCGGTCGAGGATCTTGGAAGCCACGCCGTCAAGGGCCGCGGCCAGAGCCTCGGTGTCATCGCACTCGCCAAGGCTGACAACCACCAGACGTCACCAAAGCTTCATGCAAGCGTCAACGCACCGACATGAAAGCCTTGGTATTCGAGACCCGCATTCCAATCCTTGAGGGTTTCGATGAAAAATACTCTTCTTGCCTCTGTTTCATTTCTTCTTTTGATCGCCGGTTCAGCAGCTGCTGACCAGCAGGAATTTCCGGCAAAGCTCGCAAGCCAGGCCATTCTGCCCGCCAACACGCTCGTGGCGGCTCCGGCCGATGCGCCTGCGTTCCTCAAGCATTCCGGCAAATTCACCACTGCTGACCGCAAGCGCGCCGAAGCGCTCAACAGCGTTCCCGGCAAGGACGGTGCACGCGTCACCGATCTGAAACTTCCCTTCGATGGGCAGCCGATCCAGGGCTTCTCCGGCATCAAGAGCATGCCGGACGGCACGTTCTGGACGCTCTCGGACAACGGCTTCGGCTCCAAGGCCAACTCCAGCGACGCGATGCTCTTCCTGCATCAGGTCAAGTTCGACTGGCAGACCGGCAAGGTCGAGGTCGTCAAGAACCTCTTCCTTTCCGACCCGGACAAGAAGGCGCCCTTTCCGATCGTGCTCGAAGGTGCTGAGAAGCGCTATTTGACGGGTGCGGACTTCGACATCGAATCCGTGCAGCCTGTCGCGGACGGCTTCTGGATCGGTGAGGAATTCGGACCCTACCTGCTCAAGTTCGACACCGAAGGCCGCCTCACCGACGTCATCTCGACAACCGTTGACAACAAGCCGGTCCTGTCGCCCGATAGTCCGGTGCTTTCCATCCAGGCAAACCCGACAGCGAAGACGCCGGTCTTCAACCTGAAGCGCTCGGGCGGCTTCGAAGGTCTTGCTATGTCCAAGGACGGCAGCAAGCTCTACGGCCTGCTGGAAGGCGCGCTTTATCAGGACGACGGCAAGATGGAATCGGTTGACGGCCACACCGCCATCCGCGTCATCGAGTTCGACACCGCTTCCAGAAGCTGGACCGGCCGTACGTGGTTCTACCCCTTCGAAGACAAGGGCGTTTCGATCGGCGACTTCAACATGCTCGATGGCTCGACCGCACTCGTGATCGAACGCGACAACGGCGCCGGCACGAAGGACAAGGCCTGCGCCGATCCCAAGCAGCCGAAGCCGGATTGCTTCGAGGCTCCCGCCGAACTCAAGCGCATCTACAAGATCGAGTTCAACGATGCCAATGTCGGCAAGGCTGTTCGCAAGATCGGTTACATCGACCTCCTGAACATCAAGGACCCCGACAACAAGAAGAAAGCCGGCAGCAAGGATGGCGTCTACGACATGCCGTTCGTGACGATCGAGAACGTCGATCGCGTCGATGCCACGCACATTATTGTCGGCAACGACAACAACTTGCCCTTCTCGGCCGGACGCGCGGTCGATAAGGCCGACAACAACGAGTTCAGCCTGCTTGAAGTCGGCGAACTCCTGAACGCGAAGTAAGTCTCGGGTCTTCGCCAAGAAGCCCCGCTCGGAAGGGCGGGGCTTCTTTGACCGGAATGCTCGATCTACGGACGTTCGAAAGTTCGGCTCAGCGCTCGGTCGCGCCCTTTCCGGCGATAATGTGATCGCGGAATTTCACAATGCGTGACGTGCGCGTAACGGACGTCTTCGCCCCGTTGAGATTGATCACGTAGCTCTTCTGTCGCCCGGGCGTCAATTCATGAAAGGCTTCTGCAAGTTCAGGGTCGGAATCCAATGCCTCGAGCAACTCGTCAGGCAATTCGAGTTCGCTTTCTTCCTTTGGCGGTTTGATGCCTGCCTCTGCATATCCCATCGCCTCCTTAAGGTAGGACAGGATGACAGGCTCCATCTTTGCCACTTGGGCGTTGTCCACAAAGCGGATCATGTCGGGATGCCGGGTATTCGGCCCCTGCTTCTCGAGAACGCCTTCGGGGTCTTTCATGAGTGCTGCATTGAAGAAAGTGGCGCGAAAGTCGCTGCGAAAGGCACCGAGGATCACGATATTGCGGCCTTCGTGCATGTAGCAGGGATGCGCCCATTTCACCGTCTCGACGAGCCCGGCCTCGAGGCAAATTCGGCGAAGGTCGTTCAGGCCGTCGATCCATTGCCGCGTCGAACAGTCCGGAGTCGCAAAGCGCTCGCAGCGTCCGCATCCCTTCGTGAAGAAGTCCTCAATATCTGTGATCATGTCTCTCCCCCGCATCTCGTTTGTGACATTGGTCAGTTGAAGCATGTCGAACAGATACGTCAACCTAGGACCGATAGCCGCCGGGCTGCGCTACACTGCATGCATCGGCAATATTGGCGGGCGCAGGCATCGGGGCATGCGGTCTCACGCCATCGGCAGTGCCCAACCTTCGGATCACCGGACGTCGATGGGCCATCCGTTTGGTCGGCTTTTGCGTCAGTTCCTCGCCGAGTGCTATTCGAAGCGGAAAGCCAGACGCTTGTCGGCCAACTTGGCAAGCTGCTGCAGCCGGCCGTCGAGGCGCTCACCGGCAAAGTCGTGATATTCCGCCGGCACCACGAACTCCAGGTCGAGATCGGGCTTGGACGATTTCTGGAAGGTGAGATTGCGCACGACGCCGGGCATCGATGCCGAAAAGAGATAGACGACACGCAGCAGGCCGCCGAGGAGCTTGGCGCGCTCGATAAATCGCGGCGTTGCGATCGTACCGAGGGGCCCCGTGGCGCCGTCGTCATAAGGCCCTTCGAACCTGTAGTAGTTCGTCAGCGCAATGAAGGCGCGGCCAGGATGGCTGATGCCGACAAAGGAGGAGTGAGCAATAATGTTCAGCGCCTGCAGGCCGCGGTAATCCGGATGCGCGCGCCAGCTGATGTCGGCAAGCAGACACGCAGCCTGGCGATAGCGCGCCTCCTCTTCCGTCTCCGTGATGCCGAAATAGGGCATCATGCGGCCTGTCCAGTCCGCCAGCTCCCTGGCGTGTTCCGGCGAACGGGCGCGCAGAATGGCGAGTTCGCCAGCGGCCGCCAGCAGTGGATCGCTGCGGCGCTCGCTCTCGGAGAGCAATGAATAGAGGTAGCCTTCGCGCACGCCCTGCCCCGAGAACGAGATGACAGAGGGTTTCATCGCGCTCAGGACTTCCTTCATGGCAACCGCGCCGAAGGGAAGCAGCGCGCGGCGATGCTTCGAAACGGCCATCCACGCAGGATCCTTCGAGTCTTTGGCAATCTCCACCTGATCGAGGAATTGCATCATCGCATCGAACGGAACCTCATAACCCTGCATCATGTGCAGCGGATATTCCGTCATTTCCATGTGCAGCTTCGCGATGTTTCGCCAGGTACCGCCAACGGCATAGAAAGTGCGCCCAGCCCCCTTCGCCAGCAGCTTGGAACTTGTTTTCACATGCTTGCGAGCAAACGTCCTGGCCTTCTCCATCGAGCCGCCAGCATATTCGGACAGACGAAGCCCACCGAGCGGCAAGGTAACCCCCTTGCCGACTTCCTTGCCCTTGATGTCAATCAATTCCAACGAACCGCCGCCGAGGTCACCGGCAATACCGTCTGGCGCATAGAAGCCGCTGACAATGCCGAGGGCGGAGAACTTCGCCTCTTCCTCGCCGGAGAGAACGCGGACCTTGCGCTGAAGAATGGTCTCGGCCTGGTGGATGAAGTCGGGGCCGTTCGATGCTTCGCGGGCAGCCGCGGTCGCGAGAACGTACATGGTGGCAGCACGCGCCTGATCGGACAAAGCCTTGAATCGATGCAGGGCGGCCAGAGCGCGCTCGACGCTTGCCTCGTCCATCTTTCCAGTCAGCGCGATGCCCCGTCCGAGGCCGCACAACACCTTTTCGTTGAAAAGGATCGTCGGCGATCGGGACATGCCTTCATAGATGACCACACGGATCGAGTTCGACCCGATGTCGACGACGGAGACCGGGGCAATACCGGGAAGGCGCCCCTGGGCTTCTGATTCAACCATGCAGGTCCAATATTACTTGTTGTTTCGGCCAGAAAGCAGACCGGCGATCAGCTTGGGTGCACTGGATTTCAAGGCTTCGCCACGGCCGGACAGGCTGGGGTTGGTCATGAAATACTGCTGCGCATTGAACGGCTCTTCGCCCTTGCGCACTTCCATGCGCCTTGACGTTCCGTCGGGCAATATCTCGTAGCTTTGCTGGTTGTCAATGATATTGCCGAGCATAATCTGTGACAGGACCTGCTCGTGAACCGTCGGATTCTTCAAGGGCACCAGCGTTTCGACCCGGCGATCGAGGTTACGCGGCATCATGTCGGCCGAGCCGATATAGACCAGCGCCTTGTCCGACGGCAGCCCGTGACCATTGCCGAAGCAGAAGATGCGGCTATGCTCCAGGAAACGGCCTACGATCGATTTCACGCGGATATTTTCAGAGAGACCGGCAACTTGTGGACGCAGGCAGCAGATGCCGCGGATCACGAGATCGATCTCAACGCCGGCGCGGCTTGCCGTGTAGAGCGCGTCGATAATCTCTGGGTCGACAAGCGAATTCATCTTCATCCAGATCGCCGCCGGCGCACCACCCTTGGCGTGTTTGATCTCCTCGTCGATGTGACGAAGGATTCGGGTGCGTAGCGTGTAAGGCGAGACCGCAAGCTTCATGCTTTCTTCCGGTTCGCCATAGCCGGTGATGAAGTTGAAGATATTCGCCATGTCGTGGGCGACCACCGGATTGCAGGTGAAGAACGACAGGTCGGTATAGATCTTCGCGGTGACCGGATGATAGTTACCGGTGCCGAGATGGCAGTAGCTGCGCAGCTTGCCCTCTTCCCGCCGGACGATCAGCGACATCTTGGCGTGGGTCTTCAGCTCGATGAAGCCGAAGACGACCTGTACGCCGGCGCGCTCCAGATCGCGGGCCCAGCGGATATTTGCCTCTTCGTCGAAGCGTGCCTTCAGCTCGACCAGAGCGGTGACAGACTTGCCGGATTCGGCCGCGTCGATCAGCGCACGCACGATCGGGCTGTCGTTCGACGTGCGGTAGAGCGTCTGCTTTATCGCCAGGACGTCAGGATCGCGCGCAGCCTGGAGCAGGAACTGGACCACCACGTCGAAAGACTCGTAGGGATGGTGAACCACCATGTCCTTTTCGCGGATGGCAGCGAAGCAGTCGCCGGCGTGCTCGCGGACGCGTTCGGGAAATCGGGCATTGTAGGGGGGAAATCGAAGGTCGTCGCGCGGTGCCTTGGTGATCTCGGAAAGAGTGTTCAACGCAAGGAGGCCTGGCAAAACCGCGACGCGGTTGTCGGGAACGTTCAGCGCCTGCACCACAAACTGGCGCAACGACGCCGGCATTTCGGAATCGGTCTCGATGCGGATCACCGATCCACGGCGGCGACGCTTCAGCGCGGTTTCGAAGAAGCGCACGAGATCTTCGGCCTCTTCCTCGACTTCGATATCGCTGTCGCGGATGATCCGGAACGTACCCGAGCCCTGCACTTCGTAGCCGGGGTAGAGCCGATGAATGAAGACGTTCGTTACGTCCTCAAGCGTAATGTAGCGGATCGTATTGCGATCATCCGGCAGGCGAACGAAGCGGTCGAGAGCCGGAGGCAGGCGCAGCAGCGCCGTCATCGGTTCGCGGCCGCTCTTGCTGACAAGCTGCAGGCCGATCGAGAAGCCGAGGTTCGGGATGAAGGGGAACGGATGCGCCGGGTCGATGGATAGCGGCGTCAACACCGGGAAGATCGCCTGCTCGAATTCTGTCGCGAGCCACGCGCGGTCGGATTCGCTGAGAGCTCCCGGACGCACGATCAGGATGTCTTCCTTGGCGAGGTACTGCTGGAGCACGGCAAGCGATGCCTGCTGCTCCATCTGCAGATTGTCGATCTCCTGGAGGATAGCATCGAGCTGTTCGGCCGGCGTCTTGCCGTCCGGCGAGCGCATCATAATATTCTGACGTACCTGCCCTTCCAGACCGGCAACGCGCACCATGAAGAATTCGTCGAGGTTTGCGGCCGAGATCGACAGGAAGCGGACCCGCTCGAGCAGCGGATGCTCGGTGTTCAGCGTTTCCTCGAGAACACGGCGATTGAACTGCAACCATGAAAACTCGCGGTTGATGAAGCGCTCGGGGCTGGCCAGCAGTTCTTCTAGCGAAGGCGCAGTCTCATCGATTTCCGGAGTAGGTTCGTGATGCTCCGTGACTGCGCTGTCCATGGTCTGATTGTCCCGTTTCATTCGGCCAAGCGAATTATATCAGTTTCACGACGGAACTGTGACAGTCAATCCGACGGTTCCGAATTACCCAATTCATTCAACACTTCAGCGGCAAGAGCTCGGGTAATCTTCGTGCCGCGTGAGAGGGCGAGCCGGTCCAGCCTGTCGACGATCGTCTGAGCTGTATTCAGCGATCGTTCCATCCTGACAACGATATAGAGGACCAGTTTGTCATCAATATAAAGCTGGCGGTCAGCAAACAGCTTTACCATGACCTGCGACAGCAGTTCTTCATCCGGCTCGCCAATCTCGACGACGGTCGCGGCCTTGAGGCGCGAGCGCAAATCTGGCAGCTCCACCGGCCACGACATCGGCCAGAGGCGGCTTGTCATCAGAAGGCTGTGGCCGTTCTCCCGCACGCTGTTGATGACATGGAAGAGTTCGTTGTCATCGAACCCTACCCGATCGACATCCTCGAACAGCACGGGACCGTTGGCCGCATCAACAGCCGCGTTGGCGCCGGCCTTCGGATGGATCTCTACGGCACCGCTATGGTCCTTCCAGATATTCGCGAGATGCGATTTTCCCGAGCCCACCGGACCGGCGAGGATCACCACGGGAGAAGGCCAATTCGGCCAGGCATCAACGATGGAGACCGCAGCAGCAAGCCGTTCCGAGATCAAGAGGTCGTCGCGCCCAGTCGCAGCATCGTGCGAAAAAGCCAAGGGAAGCTGCTCGACGGCGGTGCGCCTTGGACCAGCATTTTTCACATCAGTCATTGGGATCAGCTTTTGTCTTGCCGACCTGTCCCTCTTTCGAGTGGCCAGCATAAAGATCGCTCTGAAGGTAGCGCGAAAGGGCAAAGCGGACAAGCACGCCAACGGCCGCCGCCGCCGGTACGGCAACCAGCAGACCGACAAAGCCGAACAGCGCACCAAAGGCAAAGAGGGCGAACATCAGCCACACCGGATGCAGCCCGACACTGTGGCCTACCAGCTTCGGCTGCAGGATGTTGCCCTCCATGAATTGGCCACTGAAGAATACCGCGAGCACCGCGCCGACCCAGATGTAGTCGGGCCAGAACTGAACGATGGCAACACCGACGGCAAGAACAAGCCCCACCAACGAACCCACATAAGGAATGAAGCTGATCATGCCCGCAAACAGGCCGATCAGCAGGCCGAAGTTCAAACCGACCAACGACAGTCCAACGGCATACCAAATGCCCAGGATCAGGCAGAGCGAGCCCTGCCCCCGGATGAACCCGGCGATCGCCTGATCGATTTCACGCATGATCTGGTGGACGTTGGCCACATAGTCCCGCGGAATGTACTGATCGACCTTGGCGATCATGCGATCCCAATCAAGCAGCATGTAAAAGGCCACCACGGGCGTGACGATCATCAGCGAGATCACGTTGACGACGGCAAGACCGGAACTCCAGACCTGACCGAAGAGGCCGGTGAGCAATCCAAATCCCTGCGACAGGATTTCGGAAAAGTTGTTCTTGATCGTCCCGAGCTGGTTTCTCACCCAATCCGGCATGAGGGAATTCTGCGAGTTCGTAATAAATGTCTGCAACTGCTCGATGTAGCCCGGCAGGCGACCGGCAAAGTCGCTGAACTGGCTCGCCAAGACCGGTATCAAAATCATCAGGGCCAGCACGATCATGATGATGAAGGCGATCAGTATGACGATCGTCGACATGAGGCGGCTCAGCCCAAGGCGCTCCAGCCGGTCCGCGACCGGATCGAGGAAATAGGCCAGCGCCATCCCCGCGAGGAACGGCAGGAGGATCGAGCTGAAGATGAAAAGGAAGCCGATGAAGAAGGCGAGCACGATCAGCCAGAATATGACCTGGCGCTTCAGACCTGCCCCGCTAACCTGCTGTGGCATCACATTCCCCGCTGATCGACTGTCTCGATCTTTCGCATCATACAGATGCAACCTTTCGAGCACATAGGATGTGGCCGAGAGAATGGTCAACCCCGGCGCTAAAAATCCAGAGGGCCTGCGTCAAAAGAGCGGGAAATTGGGGCTTTTTCCATGCAATCCCTTGCATGTAGGCCCGTGTCATGCAATGGCGACCCAAATATTGAGGCGGTGACATTTCCCGCCCACCGCGCAGCCATCGGAGAGCAGTATGAGCCAGTCTGGAAAAAACGGCCTGACCTATAGCGACGCAGGCGTCGACATCGATGCCGGAAACCTTCTGGTGGAGAAGATCAAGCCGGCTGTGCGCTCTACGCGCCGCCCGGGCGCGGACGGCGAAATCGGCGGCTTCGGCGGTTTGTTCGACCTCAAGGCTGCCGGCTTCACCGATCCGGTTCTCGTTGCCGCCAATGACGGCGTCGGCACCAAGCTAAAGATTGCGATCGACGCCAACTACCATGACACGGTCGGCATCGATCTCGTCGCCATGTGCGTCAACGATCTGGTCGTCCAGGGCGCTGAACCGCTGTTCTTCCTCGACTACTTCGCGACAGGCAAGCTCGATCCCGATCAGGGTGCGGCGATCGTCGAGGGCATCGCTGCCGGCTGCCGTGACGCGGGCTGCGCACTGATTGGCGGCGAGACGGCCGAAATGCCGGGCATGTACTCCTCCGGCGACTACGACCTTGCAGGCTTTGCCGTCGGCGCTGCGGAACGCGGCCAGCTGCTGCCGTCAGGCGACATCGCCGAAGGCGACATGATCCTTGGCCTTGCCTCTTCGGGCGTTCACTCCAACGGCTTTTCGCTGGTGCGCAAGATCGTCGGGATTTCGGGCCTCGCCTGGGATGCCCCGGCTCCGTTCGCGGAAGGCAAGAGCCTCGGCGAAGCCCTGCTGACGCCGACCCGCATCTATGTAAAGCCGCTGCTGAAGGCGATCCGCGAAACCAAGGCCATCAAGGCACTGGCGCACATCACCGGTGGCGGCTTTCCTGAGAACATTCCGCGTGTACTGCCGAAGCACCTCGCAGCCGAGATCGACCTTGCTGCCGTCAAGGTTCCGGCGGTCTTCTCCTGGCTTTCCAAGACGGGCGGCGTTGAAGCCAACGAAATGCTGCGCACCTTCAACTGCGGCATCGGCATGATCGCAGTCGTTTCGGCTGAGAACGTTGCAACTGTTACCGCGGCTCTTGAAGCTGAAGGTGAGACGGTCGTTACGCTCGGCCGAATGATCGCACGCGCCGAGGGTGCAGCCGGTACGCTCTACAAGGGTACGCTCGCCATATGACGTCGCCGCGCAAACGCGTCGTCGTCTTCATCTCCGGCGGCGGTTCCAACATGATGGCGCTGGTCACTGCTGCCAAGGCTGCCGACTATCCGGCGGAAATCGTCGGGGTGATCTCCGACAGGGCCGATGCCGGAGGGCTTGCCAAGGCCGCAGCCGAGGGCATTCCGACCTTTGCCTTCGTCCGCAAGGATTATGCCAGCAAGGAAGCGCACGAAGAAGCGATCTTTGCCGCGCTCGATGAGCTGTCGCCTGACATCCTCTGCCTTGCGGGATATATGCGGCTTCTGAGCGGCACGTTCATCCAGCGCTACGAAGGCCGGATGATCAATATCCACCCTTCCCTGCTGCCGCTGTTCACTGGTCTGCATACCCACCAGCGAGCGATCGACGCCGGCATGAGGATCGCCGGCTGCACCGTGCACTTTGTAACCGAAGGCATGGACGAGGGTCCGGTTATCGGCCAGGCCGCCGTTCCGATCCTCTCCAACGACAGTGCAGAAAGCTTGGCCGCCCGCGTGCTCACCGTCGAGCATCAACTCTACCCGCAAGCGCTGCGGCTCTTTGCCCAGGGCAAGGTGAAGATGGAGGGGAGCAAGGCCGTCAGCACCGGCGCTGCGGCAGCGCCGGCGGAACGTAGCAGCGTTATCTCGCTGATCGGCGAAGGCGCCTAAAGCAGGGCGCGATCTTTCGGATTCGCTTGCCCTGCTTTTAGTTCTTTGTTTTCACGCATGTCTTTGTCCCGAAACCGGTTCCCGCTTTCGGATACATGCTCTTGGCCTCAGGCGGCAAGCGCCCGAAGCTGATGCAGCGTGCCGTCGCTGTAGACGAAACGGCCTTTGCGGAACGTCGCGCGGATGCGGTTCACGTCGCCGGCTTCAACAACCACGAGATCCGCCTGCTGCCCAACGGCGATCTCGCCGCGATCCAGAAGACCGGCGGAACGCGCCGCATTACGGGTCGCCATGGCGACGGCGTAAGGCAGGCTCGTGCGGTCAGCAATCTTGAAGATGCCGGGCACGAAGGCCGCGGGATGATAATCGGCAGCGATGACGGTCAGCAGGCCAGCGGCCGCTGCATCGATCGCACTGAGATTGCCGGACATCGATTGGCCACGCAGCGCGTTCGGTGCGCCCATCAGCGTCCAGAGACCGCGACGCCGCGCTTCTTCCGCTGCCGGGAGCGTCACCGGAAATTCGCTGATCGTTACGCCGAGATCGTGCATCTGCGCGACCTTCTCGGCGCTATCGTCATCGTGGGAGGCGAGAGACAGCTTGTGCTTCAGAGCGAGATCGACAACCTGCTTCAGCTTGATCTCGATGTCAGGATTGTTGCGCATCTCGATGCGCTTGGCGACCATCTCGGCGGCCATCTCCTCGGAAATGGCCCGGCGCTCGGCAATGCTCAGGATGTAGCTCTGGATGTTGTTATACTGGCCCTGCCCGGGTGTGTGGTCGGTCAGCGAGACCATGTCGACGTGGCCGGCTTCAAGCAGCTTCTCGAGCGCCGGCGCGGCACCGACGTTGGTGATCTCATAGCGCGCATGGACGCGGTGATCGATGAGCAAATCGTCCTGGAGGCGGTTGATACCCTCGATGACGGCCGAGGTGGTCTCAAGCGAGCGGACGTGGCCGTAGACGCTTTCCGTCGCGAAGGAGACAGCTGCGAATGCGGTCGTGACGCCCGCTGCTGCGAGCTTCTTGTCCAGTTCGTGGATGCTGAAATCGATCGGCATCGGCGCATTCGGGCGCGGCGCGATCTCGCGCTCCACCATGTCGCCGTGAAGATCAACGAAGCCCGGCATCAGCAGGCGCCCACCACCATCGATCGCAGCGTTGGCAACCGGTTCCGGCCTGATTTCAGCGATTACGCCGTCCTCGACGCGCAACGAGCCGTGGCTCACGATCTCATCTGGAAGGACGAGAGTAAAATTGCTGAGCCACATCGCTTTTCTCCGGGCAGGTATTTATGACAAGGCGGAGCGCATAGCGCTGATTCATGACATGGGTGTGAATGATGGGCCTTGCAAAATCGGCCCAAACCCTAGCGCAGCGCGCCGCGGTTCATGGCCGCCCATTGCAGGAGCGTGATCGTCTTCAAGTCGATGATCTCGCCGTGCTCGATCATGGCCACCGCCTTGTCGAGCGGCACCTCCAGAACCTCGATGTCCTCATGTTCGTGCGCAAGTCCACCGCCGTCCGAGACGCGGTCGGTCGTGTCGATCGAGGCCGCAAAGAAGTGCAGCAGTTCCATGCTTGAACCTGACGAGCTGTAGGCCTTGAAGAGGAAGCGGACGTCACGGACACGGAAGCCGGTTTCCTCCTCGGCTTCCCGGCGGATTGCCGTTTCCGGGGCATCGCCATCCAGCAGCCCCGCCGGTGCCTCGATGATCCAGGCCGGCTCGCCGTGAAGGAAGACCGGCAGCCGGAACTGCCGCACGAGGACAACGGTGTCTCGCTTCGGATCGTAGAGCAGGATCGTCGCCGCCGGCGTGCGATGGTAGACCTCGCGCTGCAGCCGATGCGTCTCGCCGTCGGAATCCGTATAGTCGATCTGGAAGTTGCTCAAGCGCGTCCAGCCGTTCGAGAGCGTCTTTTCGTCGACGATCTCGGCGTTTGCCTTGTCAAACTTCGTCATGCAACATCCCTACACAGCCAGACCTTATTGTCGTGAACCGCTGCACCGCCGTATGGCGCGACCGGATCAGCGCCAGTCAGGACGTTGATTCCCTCACCATCGACATGTGCCTTGTTCGGCCAGAGGCCCTCGGCAATCAACACGCCCGGTTTGACCTCATCGGTGACGCGCACATGGATCCGCAGGTCGCCTCGGCTATTGCCGATCCGAACGAGGTCGCCATGTTCGATGCCGCCAGCAACGGCATCGGCCGGGTTCATCATCAGTTCCGGCCGCCCTTCCTTCTGGCGCGAGGTCTTCGTCTCCGAGAAGCTCGAATTCAGGAAGTTGCGCGCTGGCGATGTCGCGAGGCGGAACGGATGCTCGGCATCCACAACCTCGATGACGTCGACCTGGTCCGGGAACGGCGGCAGTTGTTCGTGGGGGCCGAGAGCGCCGACGGCTGCCGGGGGCTTGTTCGGCGCGGGGCCATCGACCCAATCCGGCCGGAAATGGAACTTGCCGTCCGGATGCGCAAAGCCCTTGAGGAAATGCGCGTCCTCGAAATCCGGCTGGCGATCGAACCACTTGTGTTCGAGGAAATGATCGTATCCCGGCAGGTTGCTGGCCTCGAGGACCCGATCGATCATTTCGCGGGCCGTGAAGCCGAAGCCGGGGCGGTCGGCGACGCCGAGACGCTTTGCCAGTTCCTCGATGACGAACAGGTTCGTGCGCACGGTCTCTGGCGGTTCGACCAGCTTGGGGCCGAGCAGGATGTGGTTCTGGCCGCCGGCGCGATAGATGTCGTCGTGCTCGACGAACATCGTCGCCGGGACGACGATATCGGCCATCTCGGCCGTCTCGGTCATGAACTGTTCATGGACCGCGACGAAGAGGTCGTCGCGGGCAAAGCCGCGCTTCACCAACCGCTGTTCGGGAGCGATGTTCACCGGATTGGTGTTCTGGATCAGCATGGCCGTGACCGGGCCGCGATGACGCAGCGCCACGGCGTCGCCGGTCAGCGCGCGGCCGATCTGCGACTGGTCGATCATGCGGATATCCGCATCCTTCATCGCCTTGCCCGTCAGTTCCGCATTGTTCATGCGGAAGATATCGCTGTTCGAGTGGAAGGCACCGCCGCCTTCGTATTGCCAGGAGCCGAGCACCGTCGCGATGGAGGCCGCCGCGTGCATGGCAACCGCGCCGTTGCGCTGGCGGGTAAAGCCGTAGCCGAGGCGGAAATAGGTTTTCTTCGTCGTGCCGACGAGGCCCGCGAAGGCTTCGATCTCATCGACGGAAAGGCCCGTGATGGCGGCCGCCCACTCGGGCGTCTTCGTCTTCAGGTGCGCTTCGAGGCCGGCGGGATCGTCGGCATATTTTGCCATGTACTCACGATCGGCATAGCCGTCGCGGAAGGCGATGTGCATGACGGCGCAGGCGAGAGCCGCGTCCGTGCCCGGCTTGACGATCAGCGCCATGTCGGCCTGCTTCATCGTCGGATTGTCGTAGATGTCGACGACGACGATCTTGGCGCCACGCTCCTTGCGGGACTTGATGGCGTGGGTCATTACGTTGACCTGCGTGGACACCGCATTCGTGCCCCATATCACCACGCAATCGGTGCGGCCCATCTCGCGCGGATCGGGTCCGCGCAGCGTGCCAGTCGCCATGGTGAATCCGGTCCAGGCCGGATTGGTGCAGATCGATGAGAAGAAGCCGGAGTAACGCTTGGCATGGCGCAGGCGCTCGATCGAGTCGCGCTGAACCCAGCCCATCGTTCCGGCGTAGAAATAGGGCCAGATCGCTTCGCTGCCGTCCCTGGCTTCCGCCTTGACGAAGGCTTCGGCGATTTCATCCAGCGCGGCTTCCCAGGAAATCTGCTGCCACTGCCCTGCCCCCTTCGGGCCTGTTCGGCGCAGCGGGTGCATCAGCCGGTCCGGATGATAGAGACGCTCGGCGTAGCGCGCCACCTTGGCGCAGATGACGCCCGAGGTGTAGCTATGGTCGTTTGCGCCGCGCACACGGCCGATGCGGCCGTCCTCGCCGATCTCTACCTCGAGCGCACAGGTGGAGGGACAGTCGTGCGGACAGGCGGTGTGACCGAGCCTGACGTTCGACTTGGCGGATTTGGCGTGAATGGGGGTCGCAATGTTCATGGCTTTTCTATATTCGAACCGGAAACCGGCCAAAAGCCACAAATGTCGTCGATCAGGCGAATTCATCACGGGCATCAGCGAAAATGAACTACCGCCATATCTACCACGCGGGCAATTTTGCCGATGTGCTCAAGCACGCCGTTCTGGCGCGGCTGATCCGCTACATGCAGAAGAAGGACGGGGCCTTTCGCGTGCTCGACACGCATGCCGGCATCGGGCTTTACGACCTGTCCTCCGAGGAGGCGCAAAAGACCGGTGAATGGAGCGAGGGCATCGGCAAGCTCCTGGACACAGAGCTTTCTCCACAGGTGGCCGAGCTGCTGGAGCCCTATCTTTCCGCTGTACGCGAACTGAACCCCGAAGGCGGGATCCGCTTCTATCCCGGTTCGCCGAAGCTCGCGCGCATGCTGTTTCGCCCGCAGGACCGGCTCTCCGCGATGGAATTGCATCCGGAGGATTTTGCGCGACTGCATCGGCTCTTCGAGGGCGATCATCATGTTCGCGTAACGGAATTGAACGGCTGGCTGTCGCTCGGCGCGCACCTGCCGCCGAAAGAGAAGCGCGGCATCGTCCTGGTCGATCCGCCGTTCGAGGAGGATGGCGAATACGAACGCCTGGTGGATGGCTTGGCAAAAGCCTATCGCCGCTTCCCCGGCGGCACCTACTGCCTGTGGTATCCGCTGAAGAAGGGGGCACCGATCAAGGAATTCCACGAGGCGCTGCAGGCCCTCGACATTCCGAAGATGCTCTGCGCGGAACTCAGCGTGCGTAGCGACCGCGGCATTACCGGATTGACCGGCTCCGGGCTGATCATCGTCAACCCGCCCTTCACGCTGAAGGACGAGTTGCATGCGCTTCTACCCGCGCTCAAGGACCATCTTGCACAGGATCGCTACGCGTCGCATCGAGCATTTTGGCTGCGCGGCGAAACCAAGGCGGCAAAGGACGATTGACCGACTCTAGCTGGCGCGAAATAGTCGCGCCAAGACATGACCTTATGGAAGAATGACCATGAAGATCCTTTGCGCCCCGACGTCTCCCTATTCCAGCAAGGTGCGCATGGCGGCGCGCTATCTGGAGCTCGACGCCATCGAAATCCGCGTGGATACCAATGCCGGCCCGGCGATCCTGGTCGATAACAATCCGCTCGGCAAAATCCCGACACTGCTAACCGACGATGGGCTGTCAATCTTCGACAGCGTCGCGATCATGCACTATTTCGACCGGCTGAAAGGCAAGAAGCTCTACCCTGCCAAGAACGGCAAGCGGACCGAGGCGGAGATCCTCGAGGCACTATGCGACGGCATCTGCGATTGCCTGCTGGCGATCGTCTATGAGCGGCGCTTCCGCGACGAGGAAAAGGTCCACCAGCCCTGGATCGACCGGCAGTGGAAGAAGGCCGTCAGCGGCTTGAACCATCTCAGTGTGCACCTGCCAAAGATCGGCAAGCGGCTGCACGGCGGCCACTTCGCGCTTGCCGCCACGCTCGGGTACCTCGATCTGCGCTTCAAGGGACAATGGGAAACCGATCATGCCGAACTGATCGGTTGGGGCCGCGAATTCGAAAAGAAGTTTGCCGCCTACGGCGAACTGAAACCTCAGACCTGAGGCGTTCCCTTATCGGCCTTGACGAAATCGATGAAGGCCCGGAGCGCCGTCGGCAATTGCCGGCGGCTTGGATAATAGAGGAAGAAGCCCGGATAGAAGGGGCACCAATCTTCCAGCACGCGTGTCAGCCTGCCCTCTGCGATCGCCGCTTGCGCCTGCTCTTCGAAAAGGTATCCGAGACCGCAACCGCTCAGCACGGCATCCTGGATAATGTCCTGATCGCCCAGTGTCAGGGGACCGCTGACCTCGATCACCAGTTCGATGCCGCCGCGCTCGAACTCCCACCGATAGAAGGCGCCGCCGGCAAAGCGGTAGCGCACGCATTCGTGGTCGCGCAGATCGTGCGGCGTCAGCGGACGGCTCCTGCCCTCGAAGTAGCTCGGCGCGGCAACCACCGCAAAACGGTGGCGCGGACCGATCGGCACCGCGATCATGTCGGCCTCGATGCTTTCGCCAAAGCGGACACCGGCATCGAAGCCCGATGACACCATATCGACCAGTCCGTCATCGATGACGATCTCGACTTCGACGGAGGGATAGGCCGTCAGGAAACGAGAGACGATCGGCAACAGCACAAGCTTGGTGGAGACCCGCGCCGCATTGATGCGCAGCTTGCCATGCGGTTGGCCACGGAAGCTGTTGAGATCGTCGAGGGCTGCATCGATGTCGAGGAATGCCGGTCGGATGCGGTCGTACAGTCGCTCGCCGGCCTCGGTCAGAGCTACGCCCCGGGTCGTCCGGTTGACGAGGCGGACTGCCAACCGTTCCTCGATTGCCCGCAGCGCGTGACTGAGGGCAGACGCCGTGACACCCAGTTCGACCGCTGCCTTTCTGAAGCTTCGGTGGCTGGCGATCGCCAGGAAGATTGCAAGATCGGTCGAGCGGACACGTTTCATTGATGAATTTTTCTCAGCAACCTATGAAACACAACGTAAATTCTCTCAGTTATGCCAATACGCTACCTTCACTCCGTAAGCAAATCGCAGCGCAACGGACAAAGGAGATCGTCATGCGTGTTTGGTTCATCACAGGGGCATCGCGTGGTTTCGGCGCCCTCATCGCCCAGGAAGCTCTCAATGCCGGCGACGCCGTCGTCGCTACGGCGCGTAACCCGAAGGGTCTTGAAGAGAAATTCGGCAATCATCCCAATCTGCTCGCCGTGTCGCTTGACGTGACGGACGAAGCCTCGGCACACAAGGCAACTGAAGCAGCCGTCAAGCGCTTCGGCAAGATCGACATCCTGCTCAACAATGCCGGTTTCGGCCTGCTCGGCGCCGTCGAAGAAGCAACCACTGAGGAGATCGAAAAGCTTTATGCGACGAACGTCTTCGGCCTGCTGAAGGTCACCCGCGCGGTCCTGCCGCATATGCGTCGCCAGCGCTCGGGGCACGTGCTGAATATCTCGTCCATCGGCGGCTACGAGTCGCATGCCGGCTGGGGTATCTATTGCTCGACCAAATTCGCGGTCGAGGGCATCTCCGAGGCTCTCGCTGCCGAAGTGGCGCCGCTCGGCATCAAGGTGACGGTCGTCGAGCCCGGTTTCTTCCGCACCGACTTCCTCGACGAGAGCTCACTGGCCGTTAGCCCCAGCTCGATTGCCGACTACAAGGAGACGCCGGTCGGCGCGATGCGCGAATTCGCTGCCGGCCATAACCACCAGCAGCCCGGCGACCCTGCTCGATTTGCCAAGGCGATGGTCACGCTGGCGCATTCGGACAATCCTCCGCTGCGCATGCCCTTCGGCAGCGACACCGTGGCGGTCATCGAAGCCAAGAACGCCCATGTCGCCAAGGAACTCGCTGCATGGCGTGAGCTTGCCGTCTCGACCGACTTTCCCAAATAGGCCGCAAGCAGTTCATCGCAGAAACAAAAAAGCCGGGCTGGGAGCCCGGCTTTTCCGCATTCGATGTTCGGCTTAGAACTTGACGCCGATACCGAGCTTGACGCTGTGCTCGTCGTAGCCACGCGAGATGTTCGCGCCGCCGACGTGGAAGTCGCTGTCAGCGTAGTTGGTGTAGCGGTACTCGACACGGGCCGTGATGTTGTTGGTCACGAAGGTTTCCGCACCTGCACCAACGGTGTAGCCGAGCGACGTGTCGGTGTCGGAGCCGGCGGCGTTGCTGAACTTGTTCTTGGTCGCAGCGAGACCGGCCGTGCCGTACAGCAGGAACGGATTCAGGTCGTAGCCGATACGGCCGCGGATCGAGCCGTTGACTTCGTTCTTGCCTTCGCCGCCGCCAGCAGCGCCGTCAGCACCGGAATAGCCGATGTCGGCTTCGGCACCGTAGACGATCTGGCCAGTCTGCCAGTTGTAGCCGGTGTAGATCTGGCCGCCGAGAGCGCGCGCGTTGTAGTCGTGGTCGAAGCTGCCCATGTTGTAGGTGCCGGCGCCACCGAGGTAGAAGCCCTGCCAGCTGGCAGCCGGAGCCGGCTCATTCTGTGCAACCGGAGCTTCCGGGATCTGATCAACGGCATCGGCTGCATAAGCGGCGGAAAACCCACCAAGGGCAACGGTCGAAACCAACAGGCTAGCAATAAACGTACGCATACTCGTCTCCTTTCAGACCCGCGCCCTTCGTCAACTGTCCTAGAGCGAAGCATTAGCGGGTTATTACAAATGTCCCTTGCGGTTCGGAAGGGAAATTGATGCCCAATTGAGGATTTGAAAGAGCCAAATTGTGATTTGATTGTGGCGTCGGGGCGGCTGAAATTCGATGTTGCTTTGCCGCAACAGACTATTTGTTAACCATAATGAATGATTAAATCATGAATACTTATTTTACGGAATTATATTCTTAAATAATACATATAGTAACTCCAGCAACATCGCAATCAAAACGGCTATTTATCTCACCTTCTCCCGCGCCTATATAAGCAGCGAACAGAGTTGCGCGGCGAAAAGGCATGATTTTGAACAAGAAAAGACTTCGAACGGCGCTGGTGACGGGGGCGGCCAAAAGAATAGGCCGGGCGATCGCTGAGCATCTGGCTGCGAATGGCTTTGCGGTCGCCATCCATGCCAGCCGCTCGATTGAGGAGGCCGAGAATTTCGCGGCGGAATTGCGGCAAAACGGTTCCCGGGCGATTGCCGTAAGGGCAGACCTTACGGAAGTTGGCGAGACGAGCGACCTGATAAGAAGGGCGTCGGAAGCGATCGGGCCGATCGATCTCCTCGTCAACAACGCCTCTGTTTTCCACGAGGACTCCGTCCGCCACATCGATGCGGAGGCCTGGGACGAGCACTTCGCGGTCCATGTTCGCGCACCTTCGATTCTGTCGGCCGGCTTTGCGGCGCAATTGCCCGACGAGACGGATGGTCTCGTCGTCAACATCATCGACCAGCGCGTCTGGGCGCTGCGGCCGAGCTTCTATTCCTACACACTGTCGAAGTCCGCCCTGTGGACGGCGACGCAGACCATGGCGCAGGCGCTCGCGCCGCGCATCCGTGTCAATGCGATCGGTCCCGGCCCCTCGATGCCGAGCGAGCGACAGTCGCAAGAAGACTTCCAAGCGCAGGTTTCAGCGCTTATCCTCAGACGAGGGCCGCAGCTCGAGGAATTCGGCAAAACGATTCGCTTCCTCTACGAAACGCCCTCGATCACCGGTCAAATGATTGCCCTGGATGGCGGCCAGCATCTTGCCTGGCAGACGCCCGATGTGGCGGAGATTACGGAATGAATTCAAGAAAGCTGCCGGATGGCGGCGTTCTTTACGACGAAACGGACGAAGCAGACGACGATATCGAAGTGGAGAGCGACGCCTCCGCTGCGCCAGCCACGACTGCGATTGATTGGAACGAAGGCGGGGTGAACGAAACCGGCCTCGTCGGGGCCGACCTGATCGCCGAATTCGTCAAGCGACTGCCGAACAGTCCGGGCGTCTATCGCATGTTCAATGAGGCCGGCGACGTGCTTTACGTCGGCAAGGCCCGCAGCCTGAAGAAGCGTGTCAGCAACTACGCGCTCGGGCGCGTGCACTCCAACCGCATCGCCCAGATGGTACGGCTGACGGCGAACATGGAGTTCGTGACGACCCGCACCGAGACCGAAGCGTTGCTGCTTGAAGCGAATCTTATCAAGCGCTTGCGGCCTCGTTTTAATGTGCTCTTACGCGACGATAAGTCGTTTCCCTACATTCTGATCACGGGGGACCACCGCGCCCCGGCCATCTTCAAGCACCGCGGCGCCCGCGCTCGCAAGGGCGACTATTTCGGCCCCTTTGCGTCAGCCGGCGCCGTCGGTCGGACGATCAACTCGCTGCAGCGCGCCTTCCTCATCAGGACTTGTACCGACAGCGTCTTCGAGACGCGCACCCGCCCCTGCCTTCTCTACCAGATCAAGCGCTGTTCGGCGCCATGTACGCATGAGATCAGTGACCAGGGCTACGCCGAGCTCGTGCAGGAGGCCAAGGATTTCCTTTCCGGCAAGAGCCAGAAGGTCAAGGAGCACATGGCCGAGGCGATGAACCTCGCTGCCGAGGATCTCGACTTCGAACGCGCCGCCGTCTACCGCGACCGCCTGGCTTCACTGTCGCATGTTTCCAGCCACCAGGGCATCAACCCGGCCGGCGTGGAAGAGGCGGATGTCTTTGCGATCCATCATGAGGGCGGGATCTCCTGCATCCAGGTGTTCTTCTTCCGCACTGGGCAGAACTGGGGCAACCGCGCCTATTTCCCGAAGGCTGACCCGCAGCTCTCGGCTGCCGAGGTGTTGAACGCCTTCCTCGCGCAGTTCTACGACGACAAGCCGGTGCCGAAGCAGATCCTGCTGTCGGAGACGGTCGAGGAACTCGAATTGCTTGCCGCCGCGCTCGGCGAAAAGGCCGGACACAAGGTATCGATCCTGGTGCCGCAGCGCGGCGAGAAGCGGGATCTGGTCGAGCACGTGATTGCCAATGCCCGCGAGGCGCATGGCCGCAAACTCGCCGAAACCGCGTCACAGTCGCGGCTACTCGAGGGGTTCAAGGAGACCTTCAAGCTTCCCTATGTGCCGCAGCGCGTCGAAATCTACGACAACTCGCACATCATGGGCACCAATGCGGTCGGCGGCATGGTCGTCGCGGGGCAGGAAGGCTTCGTGAAGAGCCAGTACCGGAAGTTCAACATCAAATCGACCGACATCACGCCGGGCGACGACTTCGGCATGATGCGCGAGGTGATGACACGACGCTTCTCGCGTCTGTTGAAAGAAGAAGGCATTCCCGATCGCAGCCAACCGGCATCGCCGGCGGATGCCGCCGACATGCCCTTCCCCGCTTGGCCCGACGTCATCCTGATCGACGGCGGCCAGGGACAGATGACGGCCGTGCGCGCAATCCTTGAGGAATTGGGGATCACCGACAGTGTGATCGCCATCGGCGTTGCCAAGGGCGTCGACCGCGACGCCGGGCGCGAGCGCTTCTTCCCACCCGGACGCGAGAGCTTCACGCTGCCGCCGCGCGATCCCGTACTCTATTTTATCCAGCGCATGCGCGACGAAGCGCACCGCTTCGCCATCGGCTCGCATCGCGCCCGGCGCAAGAAGGAGATGGTCAAGAACCCGCTTGATGAGATCGGCGGGATCGGACCGTCGCGCAAGCGCGCCCTATTGCAGCACTTCGGAACCGCGAAAGCGGTTTCCCGCGCCGCCTTGTCCGATCTGATGGCCGTCGAAGGCATTTCGGAGACTGTCGCCAAGCAGGTTTATAATCATTTTCATGATGACGCCGCGAAATAGGTGGCGTCAGTCGCAAATTCCACGCAAAGGCAGCGAAAAAATAGAAAGAATGTTGACGCTTTACGCTCAAAGCCGTCATCTACGAGCACATAACTTCAGAGACATGTTTCATGGCATCGCGCGCATATAATATACCGAACCTGCTGACCTATGGCCGCATTCTGGCAGTACCGCTGATCGTGCTGTGCTTTTTCCTCGAAGGAAAGTTGGCGATCAGCAATACGGCACGATGGGTGGCGCTGTGGATCTTCATCATCGCGTCGATCACCGACTTTCTCGACGGCTATCTCGCCCGTATCTGGAACCAGACGTCGAACATCGGCCGAATGCTCGACCCGATCGCCGACAAGCTGCTGGTCGCGTCCATCCTCCTGCTTGTCGCGGCCGACCAGACGATTGCCGGTTGGTCGATCTGGGCTGCGATCACCATTCTCTGCCGCGAGATCCTGGTCTCGGGTCTGCGCGAATATCTGGCAGCCCTGAAGGTCAGCGTGCCTGTAACGCGGATTGCCAAGTGGAAGACGACGGTGCAGCTGGTTGCGATCGCGTTCCTGCTCGCTGGCCCTGCTGGCGACGAAATCTTCCCTTACACCACGAAGACTGGCATCGGCCTTCTCTGGATCGCAGCACTGCTGACCATCTATACCGGCTATGACTATTTCCGGGCAGGCCTCAAGCACATCGTGGATGACGAAGAATGACAAAGCTCGTCTATTTCGCCTGGGTACGCGAACGGATCGGCAAGGCCGAAGAAGAAATGACCCTGCCCTCTTCCGTCGTTACCGTTGCCGACCTTCTGAATCATTTGAAGACGATGGGCGAAGAATATGAGACCGCGCTTCAGTTTCCCGACGTGATCCGCGTCGCGGTCGACCAGGAACACGTCGAGCATGACGAACCGATCGGCAACGCCAGGGAGATCGGCATCTTCCCGCCGATGACCGGAGGCTGAAGTGAGCAGCAAGGTCGAGCCTTATATTCGCGTCCAACGCGAGGACTTAGACCTTCAGGCGGAAGTCGATCGGCTCAGTACGCAGACCAGCGGCATCGGCGCGATCGTGACATTCTCAGGGCTGTGCCGTGACGAAGGCGGCAAGCTTGCAGCGCTTGAGCTCGAACATTATCCGGGTATGGCCGAGGCCGAGATGAGCCGGATCGCCAGCCTTGCAATCGAACGCTTCGGGCTCCTCGGCCTGACCGCCATCCACCGTTATGGCAAGATCGCTGCGCGGGAGAATATCGTGCTTGTGATCGCCGCGGCGCCGCATCGGCAGGCCGCGTTCGATGGTGCAAACTTCGTCATGGACTATCTGAAGACGGCGGCCCCCTTCTGGAAGAGGGAGCATGGCAAGGACGGGTCCGCGGGCGAATGGGTTGCTGCCAAGGACGCGGATGACGCTGCCCGCGACAAATGGAAATAGTCAGGGTATCGCCCGCTCCCTCCGGCTGAGGACGAGAAGAAGCACGAGCAGCGAGAACACCACGAGGTCACGCCAGAGATAAGGGCCGTAAGCGCTCCACATCGTCTCCGCGAAGCCGAGACCGGCGGCGCCGCCGGCCGACTTCAAGGGGTCCGAATAGCCGCCGACGGCTGCGACCATCAGCACCTTCAGGCCGAACATCAGGCCAGCACCGAAATCCATCGTGCCGTAGTAGAAGGTCGCAAGGATGCCGCATGCCGTGGCGATCAGGGCAGCCGCCGCGTAGGCGACGAGGAAGACGCGATCGGCGCTGGTGCCACATAATTCTGCGGCCAGGGGATCGTCGGTGACAGCCCGCCAGACGCGGCCCCAGGAGGTCAGCCTCATGACGGCAACGCCGAGTGCGATCATGGCGCACATCAATGCGGTATTGATCAACTGGATCTCGGTGAGCGTCACCTTAAACGCCCCGTCGTTCCAGAAGACGACAACGCTGTTCAGGAACGGCGAAAGCCATAGGCTCTTGGTGTCGGATGCGAGCCTTGCCGTCTCCATCAGCACGATGGTGATGCCGAGCGCCGCGACGATCACGGTGTTCGACGACTGGCGAACCAGCGGCAGCATGATGGAACGGCCAATCCAGACCGCGGCCAGCATCGAATAGATGAGCGAGAACAGAGCCCCCAGCGCCAGCGCAGCCGGCAGGATCAACCAGAGCCTGTTGTAGCCAAGATCCGTGAAAAGCAGGAGAATCTGGCCCGCAAACGCGAAGATCGCGCCATAGGTGATATCCGCACGCTTGGTGACCCCGAAGGCGACGGCGTAGCCAAAGGCAAGCGCAGCATAGAGCGCAGCCAGCGGTACCGCATTCGCCAATTGCTGCAGCAGATAGGCCATCAAAAGCTCCCGATTGCATAAATCATAACTAGCAAAACTTATTTTACCAGTTATATTTTCATCATGAGCTTTGCCTGGACCCCACACCGCTTTTCCGGAGGCGCACTGGCGCTGGATGTCGCCAACAGCGTCGTCCTTCGCCATGACGAGGCGCGACGGATCGACCGTTTCGAAGCACCCACTCAACTGGAAGCCTTTCCACAGGCAGCGGCGGAATTCTGCGCAGACCGGGCGCTGTTCGGCGACATGGTTGCTCCGGCACCACAGAACAAAAGGAACTTTCTGGAGTTGCGCGAGGCGACGGACAGGTATTTCCGGGCTCGTGTTTCAGGCGAAAGCGATGACCGGCTGCTCGCCGATCTTCTGGAAGCGCTGGCGCGCACGTTGCGTGGCGCCAGTGAAGCAAATGGCCTTGATGCGGCTACCGCGCATTCAGTGTTGCGGTTGATCGCGATGCCGGATCCCGAGCGCATGAAGATCTGTCGCAATTGCGGCTGGCTCTTCATCGACCGGAGCAAGAACAGGAGTCGCGCCTGGTGCGACATGGCGGTGTGCGGCAATCGCGCCAAGGCGAGCCGCCACTATCGCCGCAGGAAAGAGGAGGAAGCGCCATGAAAGCGCTGTTGATGGCCGTTTCCGTTGCGGCCGCAATGCTGACGGGATGCCAGCGAGAGTCCGACAAGCTGGTCGAAATCAGCGGTCGCGTCTTCGTTTTCAACTACAGGATCGCGGTCGCGACCTATGTCGTGACCCTGAACAAGAAGGCGCCGATACCGGAAGGCACCGTCGCCATCGCGGAATTCGAGAACCCGGCGGGCGGTGACGTGCTGGTCACCAACGAAAAGATCTATCCGTTCTGGGACAAGATCACGCTGCAGAGCCCCGCACTTCATTGCGTCAAGAAGGATAAGCCTTACGCGGTGAATGTTCGCCTCGTCGATGCAAAGGGTGAGACCTTGCAGAGCCTGAAGACGGAAGTGATTTCCAGCCTCGACCAGTCGGTCATGCCCGGCAAGCCACTCGTCGTGGGGCCGCTCTATACGAAGAACCCCGAGGTCTTCAAACCGGACGGCACCGTCGACTACGATTCCGCCGCAACCTGTCCTTCAACGTAAAAAGCCGGAGCAGAGCCCCGGCTTTCAGTCAATTCAAAAGCTTCAGCGACTTCGCCGAGAGCCTGAATCAGCCGACGATTTCGGTGTCGGAGAACCAGTACTTGATTTCCTGTGCAGCGGTTTCCGGAGCGTCCGAACCGTGAACCGAGTTTTCACCGATCGAAAGGGCGTGAACCTTGCGGATCGTGCCTTCGTCAGCGTTTGCCGGGTTGGTCGCACCCATGACTTCGCGGTTCTTGAGGATGGCACCTTCGCCTTCCAGAACCTGAACGACGGTCGGGCCGGAGGTCATGGTTTCAACGAGTTCGCCGAAGAACGGGCGTTCCTTGTGAACGGCGTAGAAGCCTTCAGCTTCGCGCTTGCTCATCCAGACGCGCTTGGAGGCGACGACACGCAGGCCGGCATCTTCAAGCATCTTGGTGATAGCGCCAGTCAGGTTGCGCTTCGTTGCGTCCGGCTTGATCATCGAGAAAGTGCGTTCAATCGCCATGGGTCAAATTCCTTTTTTTCGTGGGAAAAGTGGGCGGTGTTTACCCGCCTGATAGCCTGAAAACAAGTGGGCATGGGCAATTTCACGCGGCTGTCATGTAACGATTACCCTCGTCGACTGATAGCGACGTCTCCAACACTCGCTTCGCCGCACGATAACGGTTCCGCTGCAATCAACATCCAACGTCCGCCAGGACAGTAAATGTCGGATGGATACGCTCCATTAACCGCGTTTCACTGTTCAGCACCGCAATTCAACTACAAACGACCGAATTTAAGCTATTTTTAGCGCGGTAGTTGCATAGAGAAACCAACCGCCGGCGCCACAGTCGGCACGAGGGGAACGTGATGCGAACTGCGCCAAACTCACAGGTACAACGAGAAGCAGCACCGCGCCCGGCCGCCGCCCCGACCGACCTTCAGCGGATCGCCCAGCATATGACACGGCTTGCAATTGCCGGCCTGCCGCGCAACTACGAGCTCCTGTACGAGGCGATCATCGGCCAGAATGCCGCCCTCGCACAGGACATCGCGGCGCTCGGGCCTACCCCGCGGCAAGCCTCGCTCGATGAAATCGGCCTGAAATATCGGCTCGTCAGCCATTGCGGTCTCTCAAGCGAAATCTCGCATGCAGAGACAAGCAGGATGCTGCGCGAGGCGGCCGACCGACTCTCGGACAGCTTGCGCCAGAAGCAGGCATTCCTGCGCGCTGCGGAAACGGCATTGCAATCCATCGCGGGAAAACCTGACCAAAGTCTCGGCTCGTTCATGAGCGAGATGGAGTATCTGTCTACCTCTCTCTCAAACGTATTGGCTTCGGAAAAGGAGATCGAGGCGCGGCTGAAGAGCGACGTCGAACGCCTGGAAGCAATTGAGCTTGGCATCGCTGCTGTTCATTCCGCGTCGGTCACCGACAAGCTCACAGGGATCCCCAACCGCATCGCCCTCAACAAGGCGATCGCCGATCTCTACGACCGGGAGGAAGGAGCCGCCGGCAGCGCCCTCATCATGGTCGACGTCGACGACTTCAAGGCATTCAACAGCCGCTACGGCACACAGATCGGCACGCGCCTGCTGAAGAAGCTCGCGGATCTCTTCCGCAAGTCGATCAAGAAGAACGATCTTGTTGCGCGCACCGATGGCGACGAGTTCGCCTTCCTGTTCGCCAATGTCGGGATGCAGGAAGCTCTGGCGATTGCCGATCGACTGCGAGCCTCGGTGGAAGATCACATGACTTTCGCGGCGTCCGACAACGCTGCCCCTTCCAGACTTACGATTTCGCTCGGCATTGCTTTAAGCGCCGACGCAACGACAGCATCGCAGCTGCAGGCAAATGCACGCGTTGCCCTTCACGCCGCTCAGTCAAATCGACGGCAGCCCGTGCAAGCCTTCGGTCGCTGAGCCGGAGGCTCTTGCGCTGATCACGGCTTTCGGCCAAAACGCCGGCCATGATCACGATTTCCGATATCTCCGCACGTATTGCCGGCCGCCTGCTTCTCGATCACGCCAGCGTTTCGCTGCCAGCCGGCACGAAGGCCGGTCTTGTCGGTCGCAATGGCGCGGGCAAATCCACACTGTTTCGAGTGATCACCGGCGATTTGGCCGCGGAAAGCGGTTCCGTGTCGATCCCGAAGAATGCACGCATCGGACAGGTCGCCCAGGAAGCACCGGGAACGGAAGACGCGCTGATTGAAATCGTGCTGGCGGCCGACAAGGAGCGCTCGGCATTGCTAGCGGAGGCGGAAAGCGCCACCGATCCTCATCGCATCGCGGAAATCCAGATGCGGCTGGTGGATATCGACGCCCATTCCGCGGAAGCGCGTGCTGCCAGCATCCTCGCGGGCCTCGGTTTCGACCAGGAGGCGCAATCGCGTCCGGCGTCGTCCTTCTCGGGCGGCTGGCGGATGCGTGTTGCCCTCGCCGCGGTGCTGTTTTCCGAGCCCGACCTGCTGCTTCTCGACGAGCCGACCAACTACCTCGACCTCGAAGGCACGCTGTGGCTCGAGGATTATGTGCGCCGATATCCGCACACCGTCATCATCATCAGCCACGACCGCGATCTCCTGAACAACGCCGTCAACTCGATCGTCCATCTCGATCAGAAGAAGCTGACCTTCTATCGCGGCGGCTACGACCAGTTTGAACGGCAGAAGGCCGAAGCGGACGAGTTGCAGACGAAGGCGCGAGCGAAGAACGAGGCCGCGCGCAAACACCTGCAGAGCTTCATCGACCGCTTCAAGGCAAAGGCGTCCAAGGCACGCCAGGCGCAGAGCCGCGTCAAGGCCTTGGAGCGCATGGGAACGGTGGCTGCCGTCATCGAGGATCACGTACAGCCGATCACCTTCCCCGAGCCGGAAAAGCAACCCGCCTCCCCGATCGTGGCGATCAGCGGCGGCGCCGTCGGCTATGAGCCCGGCAAGCCGATCCTGAAGGGCCTCAATCTGCGGATCGACAACGACGATCGCATCGCGCTGCTCGGCTCCAACGGCAACGGCAAATCCACCTTCGCGAAATTCATTTCCGGTCGCCTGTCGGCCGAGGCGGGCGAAGTCAAGCTCGCTCCGAACCTGAAGATCGGCTTCTTCGCGCAGCACCAGCTTGACGATCTGATCCCGGACCAGTCGCCGGTTGATCACGTGCGCCGTTTGATGCTCGATGCGCCGGAAGCGAAGGTGCGGGCGCGCGTCGCTCAGATGGGTCTTGCGACCGAAAAGATGTCGACTGCGGCAAAGGATCTTTCCGGCGGCGAGAAGGCGCGCCTGCTGATGGGGCTCGCTGCCTTCCACGCGCCCAATCTCCTGATCCTCGACGAACCGACCAACCACCTCGACATCGACAGCCGTCGGGCGCTCATCGAGGCGCTGAACGATTACGAGGGCGCGGTCATTCTCATTTCGCACGACCGCCACCTTATCGAGGCGACCGTCGATCGGCTTTGGCTCGTCAACAAGGGCACCGTCACGACTTTCGAAGGCGATATGGACGAGTACCGCGATCTCGTTGTCGCATCGGGCAAGAAGAGGGACGAGAAACCTCAGCTTGCGGAAGAACCTGCGTCAAAGGCAGACCAGCGCAAGCTAAATGCCGAGAAGCGAGCTTCGCTGGCGCCGCTTAAGAAAAAGATCAACGAAATCGAATCCTTGACCGGCAAGCTGGAGAAACTGATTCAGGCGCTTGATGCAGAACTTGCGGATCCGCTGCTCTACGAAAAGGCGCCTGCGAAGGCTGCGGAAAAGGCCAAACAACGTGGCGAGGCTGCAGCAAAGCTCACCGCCGCCGAGGAGCAATGGCTGGAGCTTTCCTCCGAATACGAAGAAGCGATGGCAGGATAGCCACAGCTATGGCTTGAAGCTTGCCGGGCTGAGCACAATTCGACACGTTCCGGCGTGATCGAAACCGATCATTAACCATAATCATCAAGGTTGCCTCAACTTTCATTACTGATTTGTTGAGCCCTTTATGCATCGCTTTGCCCTTATTTCCGGTGCCATCTTGAGCATGGCCCTGGCCGGCTGCCAATCCACCAGGCATCCTGCGCCTGACACCACAATTAAAACCTCCTCCATCGTCGCGCCGGAAGGTAGCCAGGCCACGGGGACCGATGCTCCCCTGCCCCAAATGTCGAGCGACAGCCGCCTGCATCACCTCGCCGGTCGAGCCCTCATCGTCGCGTCCATTCATGACCTGCACCTCCAGGACAAGGAGGTCATTCTGAGCTTCGATGACGGTCCGATCCCCGGTCGCACGGACCGTGTGCTTGCGACGCTGGACCACTTCGGCGTCAAGGGCGCCTTCATGATGATCGGCGAAATGGCGGAACGACATCCGGAGCTTGCCCGCAAGATCGCGTCTGAAGGCAACGCGATCGGCAGCCACACCTACCAGCACGAGAACCTGGCGACGCTGACCTTCGACATGGCCATGAAGGAAATCACCCGCGGAGAGGCCGCCGTGACCAAGGCGACCGGCGCCGACGTCAACTTCTTTCGCTTTCCATACCTTGCCGATAGCCAGAAGCTTCGCGCCGCCGTGGCAATGCGCGATATGGTCGTGATGGATGTGGACGTCGACAGCAAAGACTATTTCAATACATCGCCAGCCGCCGTCACCAAGCGGACGATGGACCTGCTCCACAAGCGGGGCCGCGGCATCATCCTGATGCACGACATCCACAATCGCACGGCGACAATGCTGCCGACTCTCCTTTCAACCCTTGAGGCCGAGGGGTATAAGGTGGTCACGCTGCAGTTCAAGAAGCCGACGGCGCCGTCCGAAATGGCGTCCATCTGACGGGCCTATCGACGCTTGCCCCCCGGTTTCTTTCTGCTAAAACAGGCGCAAAATAAATCATACTTTTGAGCGAAACACCGAACGCGAGCACCAGCATGTCACCTATCAACCTCGCCATCGTCGGCGTCGGCAAGATCGTCCGCGACCAGCACCTCCCCTCGATTGCAAAGAATCCGGACTTCAAGCTCGTTGCAACGGCGAGTCGCCACGGCACCGTCGAAGGCATCCAGAGCTTCACGACGATCGATGCAATGCTCGACGCCGTTCCTGATATCGATGCCGTTTCGCTGTGCATGCCGCCGCAGTATCGCTACGAGGCAGCGCACAAGGCGCTTTCCGCCGGCAAACATGTGTTCCTTGAAAAGCCACCGGGAGCGACGCTGAGCGAAGTGGCCGATCTCGAAAAGCTGGCGGCCAGCAAGGGCGTTTCGCTGTTTGCGAGCTGGCATTCGCGCTATGCGGCTGCCGTTGAGGCAACGAAGTCCTTCCTCGCGTCGACGACGATCAAGAGCGTTCATGTCATCTGGAAGGAAGACGTTCGCCACTGGCATCCGAATCAGGACTGGATCTGGCAGGCCGGCGGCCTTGGCGTCTTCGACCCGGGCATCAACGCCCTTTCGATCGTTACCCACATCCTGCCGAAGGCGATCTTCCTGACCCGCGCAACGCTCGAATTCCCCGAGAATCGCGACGCGCCGATCGCCGCGGATCTGCACTTCCAGAACGCAGACGGGGTACCGGTTCATGCCGAATTCGACTGGCGTCAGACCGGCAAGCAGAGCTGGGATATCCTCGCGGAAACCGAAGCTGGCCATGTGGAGCTTGCCGAAGGCGGCTCCAAGCTGTCGATCAATGGCGAGCTGACGTTCTCGGCGCCCGAGGAAGAGTACCCAGCGCTTTACCGTCGCTTTGCGGAAATCGTCAAAGCCGGAAAATCCGACGTCGATCTGGCGCCGCTTCGCCACGTTGCCGATGCCTTCATGCTCGGCAGGCGCAAGTTCGTCGACGCTTTCCACGATTGATTTCAAATGAAAAAGCCCGCTTCAAGCGGGCTTTTTCATGCTTTCTTTTCCCAGCGGCCTTCGGGAGTCTGTTGCCAATAGGTGAGGTTATGTCCCTCGCCTTTCAGCTTCTTCCATTGCGCGCGAGCGCCTTCGAGTTGCTCCTGGTCGTAACCATCGAACATGAAGACGATCCGGCTATAAGGTTCGACCGGCGGCGGCTCAGCGCCGTCGACGACAAATCGCACCGTCGCCGCGTTGGAATTCCCTTCGAAAACCGTGAGGAGAACCGGCTGATTTGCCGCCAGGTCGCCCTCATCCGTGCCATGCGGCAGGAAGCTATCTTCGCGAAATGTCCAGAGATGCTGATCGAGCAGGTCGCGGCGCGCAACGTCTTTCAACTGCACAGCGACCCGCCAGCCGCGCTCGACGCTTTTCTCGAGCAACGGCGGGAGGGCATCTTCCAGCTTGGATTCCGTCAGATGGTAGAACAGAACTTCCGTCATGACTCGTAGTTGGCACGCACCAGCTCATCGAGCAGGCGCACGCCGTAGCCGGAACCCCAGGACTGATTGATCTCGTCCTGCGGCGAGCCCATTGCCGTACCTGCGATGTCGAGGTGGGCCCAAGGCGTTTCCTGCACGAATCGCTTCAGGAAATGAGCCGCGGTGATCGATCCCGCATGACGGCCGCCTGAGTTCTTCATGTCGGCAAACTTGCTGTCGATCAACTTGTCGTACTCCTTGCCGAGCGGCATGCGCCACAGCTTCTCACTGCTCGTCAGGCCGGCAGCGGTCAGCTGCGCGGAGAGTTCATCGTCATTCGAGAACAGACCGGCGTGAACGTTGCCGAGCGCAACAAGGATAGCGCCGGTCAATGTTGCCAGATTGATCATGAATTTCGGCTTGAAGCGATCGTTGCAATACCACAACGCGTCACACAGAACGAGCCGGCCTTCAGCATCGGTATTGATGATCTCGATCGTCTGGCCCGACATCGAGGTAACGATGTCGCCGGGACGCTGCGCGTTTCCGTCGGGCATATTCTCGACCAGACCGATGATGCCAACCGCGTTCACAGCTGCCTTGCGGGCAGCGAGGACATGCATCAAGCCGGTGACAGCGGCAGCACCGCCCATGTCACCCTTCATTTCTTCCATTCCGGCAGCGGGCTTGATCGAAATGCCGCCGGTATCAAAGACCACGCCCTTGCCGATGAAGGCGATCGGGCTCTCGCCGCTCTTGCCGCCCTTCCACTGCATGACTGCCAGACGCGGGGGCCTGACCGAGCCTTGCGCCACGCCCAGCAGGGCGCCCATGCCCAGCTTCTGCATTTCCTTCTCGGTGAGGATTTCCACCTCGACGCCAAGCTTCTGCAATTCGCTCGCCTTGGCGGCAAACTCCACCGGACCCAGAACATTCGGCGGCTCGTTCACAAGATCACGGGCCAGGTTAACGCCCGCCGCAACAGCTTCCGAGAGCTTGAAGGCTTCTGCCGCCTCTGCCGCTTTGGCTGTAACGATCTTGATCGCCACCTGCCCGTTCCGGCCATTGCCGTCCTCGTCCTTCTTCTTGGTCTTGTAGGTATCGAAGCTGTAGGCACGCAAAAGCATTCCAAGCGCAAAATCCGCCGCTTCCTTCGCTCCGACGCCGGCACCCGGCGCATCGACGAAGATTGCGACCTTTTCGGCCTTCTTGATCTTGGATGCGGCAACACCACCAGCCTTGAGCCAATCGTGAGCAGTCAGTTCCTCCGGCTTGCCGAGTCCTACAACGATCAGCCGCTCGGCTGCCGAACCCTCCGGCGCAACGAGATCCAGCACAGTCGTCGCCTTGGCGGAAAAGCCGGCGATCTTCGCGGCTCTCGGGATGACGCCAGCGGGATCCGCAAGCTTGGCCCCGGCGGCAAGGTCCGCTCCGCTTGCCTGCAGGAGGACCGCGTAGCCACCGGCGATCTCGGTGGAGGTTGCAAATGAAATATCGAACTTGGCTGACATATCTTCTCCAGTGGGATTTTCCTAAAATCCGCTCTATCCGATCATTTCGGGTTTCACCCCCGAAAACAAGTCTTCGGGATGACGCCGTAGCGGCCTGACTAACCGCCAACCCGTTAAAGGGATGTCATCTTCGGCGCATATTCCTCCCGCGGAATTGAGTCCACAGGAATTCCAAATTGCTTTCTCTTTTGATGTCTGCAGGGACGAGGACGTCTTGGCGCATACGAATGCCCGACAGCGATCCCGCACGCGTGTTTATGGGTCTTTTCTGTCTGTGGTGGCTGCTGCTCCTGCTGTTTCATGCCTTTCCGCAGATCGATGTCTACGCGTCGGCGCATTTCTTTGTGCGTGAGGCATGCACCGCTCCCGCGACTTTCGGAAAAAACTGCGGCTACTTTCCCTACCGGCACGAGGCTTATCTCGGGTTCCTGAGAACGCTGTTCTTCCGGCTTCCCTACCTCATCGCCATCGTCCTCTTGTGGAAACTTTTGGAGTGCTACGGGCACTGCGGGGCCACTTTCAACCTCGCGCGTGCCCGCGCCTTCAATATTGCTCTCGGCTCGCTGGTGATCGGCCCCGTGATCCTCGCCAATCTCATTCTCAAGACATACTGGGGTAGACCACGACCGTCCCAAACGCTGGATTTTGGTGGCCACCTCGACTTCGTGCAGGCGGGCTCCATGATCGGAAAATGCGTATCGAACTGCTCTTTCATTTCCGGCGAAGCGGCAGGCGCCGGCTGGGTTTTCTGTCTGATTTTCCTGATACCACAGCCGGCGCGCTTCGCGCTTGCCCTCCCCCTCACAGCGATCGCCTTTCTGACACCGGCCATGCGTCTTGCATTTGGCGCGCACTACCTTTCAGACGTCATCCTGGGTTGGCTTTCGTCCGTTGTTGTCTTTGCAGGTCTTCTTGCGCTTACCGATTCGCCACAGGGCAAAAAAAAATCTGAAATTTGAATGAATTTTCGACGTCAGCTTGTCGCAAAAGAGACCCAAAGAGCGTAGATGGATTTCGCTGCGTAGCGGCATTGGTTCGCAAATGGCGTTCAAGGGCATTAATGAAACTGCTTGAAACATACATACTCCGGCGCGTTGGCCAGATGTTTCTCGTTGCCCTGTTGCCGGTGCTCGCGATCATTTGGACGACTCAGGTTCTGCAGCGCGTCAATCTCGTAACCGACAGCGGCCAGTCGATGGGATCGTTCGCCAAGCTGGCGACGCTGATTCTTCCGTCGATCATTCCGATCGTGCTGCCGTTCGCACTTGTCATCGGTGTGACGCAGACGCTGACGACGATGAATAACGATTCGGAGCTGACCGTCATCGACGCGGCTGGCGCCAAGCGCAGCATTATCCTGCGCCCGATCCTCATCCTCGCTGCCGTCATCAGCATCTTTTCGTTTCTGGTGGACAACGTCGTCGAGCCGAAGGCCAAGACGGGGGTTCGCCAGATGGTGGCCGCTGCCTATGCGGATCTGCTCTCGACCGTGATCGAAGAGAAGAACTTCCGCCGCATCGACACCGGCCTTTATGTGCAGATATCGGAGAGATTGGCCGGGCGTGTGCTCAAGGGCTTGTTCGTCGTCGACGAGCGTGACCCCGCATTCGAGCTTATCTACTACGCACGTGAGGGCGCCGTTGACGAGAAGGGCACGTCACTCATCATGCATGATGGCGAGGTTCACCGCAAAACGCAAACCGGTGAAGTCTCCGTCATTCGTTTCGATTCCTACTCCTTCGACCTGTCCGATCTGACCCAAAACCGCGGTCAGGCAACTCTTCGCGCATCCGACCGCGAGCTTGCGTTCCTCTTCAATCCAGATCCGAACGACAAGGATTACATCGCCAGACCCGGTAGTTATCGTGCAGAATTACACCGCCGCATGACGGATTGGGTTCTTCCGATGGTGTTTGCGCTGATTTCGCTCGCGATCGCCGGTGATGCTCGCTCCCACCGCGAAGCGCGGTTGCACCCTATGGTCGCGGCGCTCATCTTCGCGTTCGGTATTCGTTGGGCGTCGTTCTACGCCGCCAACCAGATCGACACGGATCCAGAGTATATCGGCGTGCTCTATGCGATTCCCGTGGTCGCCAGCCTTTTGTCAATCGCATCTCTGTCGCACCACAAGCGCCTGTCGGTCGTGTCCGCGATGAGCGACCGAATCGCCGCCTCTTGGCAGAGACTGTCGCGACGCTTTGGCCGGTCGGCAGATCCCTCCGCCGGAGGCAGCGCATGATTCTCGGGACACTCGGCCGTTATTTCTTCCGTCGATACCTGCTGACCACAATGTGGTTCTTTCTCGGCGTGATTGGCATCGTCTACCTCGTTGATTTCAGCGAGACGGCTGGCCGACTCTCCGGTCTTCCCGGCTACACCGTGACCGGCGGACTCGCGATGACGGCGGTGCGTCTGCCGCTCATCTTGCAGCAGACCGTGCCCTTCATTGCCCTCTTTGTGGGCATGACCGTTCTAATCGGCCTCAACCGAAAATACGAACTGGTCGTGACGCGCGCTGCCGGCATCTCGGTTTGGCAGTTCATGTCTCCCTTCCTGGCCGGCGCCTTTTTGCTCGGCGTCCTGGTCATGACCGTCCTCAATCCGCTGGCAGCCTGGGGGCAACGTCAGGCTGCCGTCATCGAGAGCAACTGGCGTGGAGAAGTCTCAGGGTCGAACGCCGCGCCGCAAGTTCCGTGGATTCGCCAGATCAGCGGCGGGGACGACGCGATCATCGGAGCGAACACGATTCTCGAAAACGGCACGCTGCTTATGAACGCCGTATTCGTGCATTTCGATTCGTCCGATCACATCATCCTGAGACAGGACGCCGCGTCGGCAAAATTGGAAGATGGTTACTGGCTTCTTAAGAACGTTGTCGAGCGTCGTCCGGGCGAAGTCGCCACACGGCTCGATGAGGTACGCGTAAGCACCAATTTGAAACAGGATTTCATCCAGCAGAGGCTGACAGCCCCTGAAACTATTGGCTTTTTTGATCTCTCGAGCCGAATTGACGCGGCGAGATCCTTCGGGATTCCGACCAAGGCGCTTGAGACCCAATTTCATTCGTTGTTGTCCCAACCACTGTTGCTTGTCGCAATGACTCTCATTGCTGCAACAGTGTCCCTAAAATTTAGCCGGTTCAACCAGTCGAGGTCGGTGATTCTGGGTGGAATCCTGTCGGGCTTCGTGCTTTATGTGGTCACCGTGCTTGTAAAAGCATTCGGAAGCAGTGGGGTTGTCCCGCCTTTCGTGGCAACGTGGATTCCGGTCATCGTTGCCTTGGCTTTGGGTGCAACAATTCTGCTTCATCAGGAGGATGGCTAGTGGCGGCAGGCGACCGCAAGACTCTTAGTAAACAGTTGGTTGCCCTGCTCCTAGGCGCGGCCCTGTCTACCTATTCGAATGGCTTTCCTGCTGCTTTCGCCCAGGATGCCCTGCAAGGCTTGAGGCCGAACGTGTCCGCCGACCAGAAGCTGATTCTGTCGGCAAACGAACTCGTCTACAACAAGGACGCGCAAATCGTTTCGGCCATCGGCGGTGTGCAGATTAACTACGCCGGCTACAGATTGGTGGCGCAACGCGTCGAGTACAATCAGCAGACCCGCCGCCTGATGGCGCTCGGCAACGTGGAGTTGATCGCCCCCGACGGCAACCGCATGTACGGTGACAAGATTGACATCACCGACGATTTTGCCAACGGGTTCGTAAACGCGCTCCGAATTGAGACCCCCGACAATACGCGCCTGGTTGCCGAAACCGGCCAGCGTGTTGGGGGCACGCAAATGATCCTGAACAGGGGCGTCTATACCGCCTGTTTGCCTTGCGCCGAAAGACCGGAACGACCTCCCTTCTGGCAGGTAAAGGCTGAACGCGTCATTCAGGACGGCGTCAAGCATACGATTCGCCTTGAAAAGGCGCGCTTCGAGCTCCTTGGCCACCCGCTCGCCTACGTTCCGTGGATCGAGGTCCCCGACAATACCGTGAAGCGGAAGTCCGGCTTCCTTTTCCCGACCTTTAGCGCATCGCAGAATCTCGGCTTCGGCCTTTCTGTCCCGTACTATTACGTCATTTCGCCGAGCAGCGACGTCACGGTGACCGGCACGGGTTACACCACCCAGGGTTTCCTGGCGGACGCGGAATTCCGCCAGAGATTCGAGAACGGCACGCACACCTTGCGCGTGGCCGGTATCGACCAGCTCAGCCCGGGGACCTTTACGCCCGGCACCAGCGATGCCGAAAATGACTTCCGCGGCGTCGTAGCGTCGAAGGGGGCCTTCCAAATCAACCCGCGATGGGCGTTTGGTTGGGACGTGATGGTGCAGAGTGACAACAACTTCGCTCGCACCTATAACCTGAAGGGTCTGGACGAAAGTACACATACCAATCAAGTTTACCTGACGGGTCTCGGCAAGCGGAATTATTTCGATCTGCGCTCGTTCTATTTCGACGTTCAGAACGCCGATCCGAATGATCTTGCCGAGAAGCAGCAGGCAATCGTTTACCCGGTGATGGACTATCACTTCGTGGCGCCGCAGCCGCTTGC
Organism: Hyphomicrobiales bacterium; assembly: GCA_900466985.1. Taxonomy (GTDB): domain Bacteria; phylum Pseudomonadota; class Alphaproteobacteria; order Rhizobiales; family Rhizobiaceae; genus Rhizobium. The sequence goes on along the minus strand of UBOA01000003.1, from coordinate 86,861 downwards.
CGGAGGTGAACTGTCTGCCGACGTCAACTTCACGAACCTGTCGCGCACGCACGACGACTTTTATAGCGTCGCAGGCTTTGACCGGTTCCGCGGCCTTGAGGGCCAGACGTCCCGTCTGACGGGCGAACTGGAATGGAAGCGGACCTTTGTCACGCCTCAGGGCTTCTTGATCACTCCGCTGCTTGCAGCCCGCGGCGATGCCTTGGCATTGAACATGACGCCGCCGCCGACATCCGGCACGTTTGTCTATGACGGCAATTACGACGACGGCAATGCGGCGACGCGTTCGATGTTCACCGCAGGGCTGGAAATGCGCTACCCGATCCTCGGTACGACCGCAAACAGCACGCACTTGTTCGAACCGATCGTCCAGGTTTATGCACGGCCCGACGAACGGCTTGCCGGCTCTCTTCCGAACGAAGATGCGCAGAGCTTCGTGTTCGATGCGACCAATCTTTTCGAGCGTGACAAGTTCTCGGGTTACGACCGTATCGAAGGTGGCACGCGCGCCAATGTCGGCTTCCAGTACACCGGCACGTTTGACAACGGCTACAAGCTGCACGGTATCTTCGGCCAGTCCTACCAGCTCGGCGGCCAAAACTCCTTTGACACGGCTGATCTGGTAAACGTCGGCGCCGATTCCGGCCTCGAAACGGACGTCTCCGACTTCGTCGGACTCGGCGGGATCGAAACGCCGCAAGGCGTTGCTCTTGCAGCTTCCTATCGGCTTGACGACAAGGACCTGGATTTCCGTCGTGGCGATTTGACGGCCGGTTACCAGACCGACAATTTCCAAGGCCAGATGATCTACACGCATGTCTCAGCGCAGCCGGAATACGGCTTCGCCGAGGACAATGATGAGATCCAGGCCAAGGCTGCTGTTAAGTTCAAGGATTATTGGACGGTATTTGGCGGCGTCGCTTGGGACCTTCAGGACAACACTGTCGTCAGGAAGACAATCGGTCTTACCTATGAAGACGAATGCACCATCTTCACGATCGCATATATTGACAAGCGCGATACCACCGCGGAAACCGCGAGCGACTGGAGTATCGGGGCGAGGTTGACCTTCCGGACGCTGGGCGACATCAATCTCGGCACGCCCATAGACGCCAGCCCAACCATCTATCAGAATTAACGGTCAGTTCTGTAATACGGCGAAAGAAAGGGCCTTTCTTTCGCCGTAAGACTATGCAGGACATTGTCGCCAGTTGGGATCTAGGGCATATGCTGAATTTTCAATTTGCAGCGGTAATGCCCGTTTATCTCGGGAAGGTATGCGCGCCGCGACGTAAATGCGCGGCGTCAATGGGAAGGGTCGATAGATGATTGGCGCAAAGAAAACCGTAAGGACAATGATTGCCGGCGCGACTTTCGCGATGCTGGCGGCTTTTGCCTCGCCTCAGAGCGGGTCAGCTTTTGCCGCAAGCGAAGTCAGAGTTGTCGTCAACGGCACGGCAATCACCAGCGGTGACGTCGCCAAGCGCCAGGCATTCCTGCGACTGCAGCATCAAAAAGCTGATGCGAAGGCCGCAGAAGATCAGCTCATCGACCAGACGCTGAAGCAGCAGGAAATCTCCCGCGTCCGCATGTCGGTTTCCAAGGACGACGTCAACGCATCGTTCGCGCGGTTCGCGAGCGGCAACAAGCTGACGACCGACCAGATGACGCAAATTCTCGAACGCGCCGGCGTTGGTGTCGATCATTTCAAGGCTTTCATTGCCGTGCAGATGAGCTGGCCGCGTCTTGTCAATGCCCGCTACGGTTCGAGCAATCGCATGTCGAATTCCGACCTTGTTGCCCGCATGATGGAGAACAAGCAGAAGCCGGAAACCACCGAATATATTCTGCAGCAAATGATCTTCGTCGTTCCCGCCAACAAGAAGGGCATCGTCGGCAAACGCAAGAGCGAAGCCGAGGCGTCTCGCGCGAAGTATCCGGGTTGCGACCAGGCAAAGGTCTTCGCAGCAACGATGCTTGACGTATCGGTCCGTGACCTTGGTCGCGTTCTTGCACCGGAGCTTCCGGCCGAATGGAAGCCGCTTGTCGAACAGGCAAAGGGCAAGACGACCGCCACGCGCGTGACCGACAGGGGTGTCGAATACATCGCCATCTGCAGCCAGCGCCAGGTTTCTGATGACCAAGCCGCCGAAATGGTCTTCCGCCAGGAAGACCTCGACAAGGCGAAGGCAGGCAAGAACGCGCCTGCGGAAAATCCGAACGCCCAGAAATACATGGAAGAGCTGCGCAAGAAGGCGCAGATCATGCGTCCCTGAACACGATGACACTCTCGTTCTCGCGCCCGCTCGCTCTCAGTCAGGGCGATCCGGCCGGCGTCGGCCCCGACATCACACTTCTGGCCTGGATGCGGCGCAGGGAGCTGGGTCTGCCTCCGTTCGTGTTTATTGGCGCCCCTGATGTGCTGGCATCGCGTGCCAAGCTGCTGGGCTTGACGGTCGCCATTCGCGAGACCGATTGCACCAACGCCACTGATGTCTTTGCCGATGCCCTTCCCGTGCTCCCCATTGCCGCAGGTATCGACGTTGTAGCGGGTGAACCGCATGTGGCGACGGCAAAGAGCACGATTGCCGCGATCGAAAGAGCTGTCTCGCTGACAATGAGTGGCGAAGCCCTCGGCGTCGTCACCAACCCGATCGCCAAGTCCGTTCTCTACGAATCCGGCTTTCCCTTCCCCGGACACACTGAGTTTCTGGCAGATCTCGCCGCACGTGCGACTGGACAAACGGCGATGCCGGTGATGATGCTCGCGGGTCCGAAACTCCGCACCATTCCTGTTACAATTCATATTCCGCTCAAGGATGTGCCTCAGGCACTGACGGCCGATCTCATAATCGAGACTTGCCGGATTGCTGATGCCGATCTCAGGCGTCGCTTCGGGATCGAGCAGCCCCGGCTCGCGATAGCCGGCCTCAATCCGCACGCCGGAGAAGACGGCACGATCGGCAAAGAGGATGAAACGGTCATCAAACCGGCCATTCAGTTCCTGAGATCCGAGGGCATCAACGCAATCGGGCCGCTACCTGCCGATACGATGTTCCACGACGACGCCAGAGCGCGTTACGACGTGGCGATCTGCATGTATCACGATCAGGCCCTGATACCGGCCAAGGCACTTGGCTTCGACGACGCCGTCAACGTCACGCTGGGATTACCCTTCGTGCGCACTTCGCCCGATCACGGCACCGCCTTCGGCATCGCCGGCAAGGGCCTTGCGCGTGAAAGCAGTCTCGTCGCGGCCCTGAAGCTCGCCGGTCACCTCGGACGCACCAACGAAGGGCATCGTTGATGGCTGCCTTGGATGGGCTGCCGCCCCTTCGCGACGTCATTCAGCGCCATGGCCTCGATGCCCGCAAGGCGCTCGGCCAGAACTTTCTGCTCGATCTCAACCTGACGCAGAAGGTTGCTCGAACAGCCGGCTCCTTGGGAGGCGTAACGGTTTTTGAGGTCGGTCCGGGCCCCGGCGGCCTGACGCGCGCCATTCTGGCATTGGGCGCCAAGAAGGTGATCGCCGTCGAGCGCGATTCTCGCTGCTTACCCGCGCTTTCGGAAATCGCGGATCACTACCCGGGGAAGCTCGAGGTCATCGAAGGCGATGCGCTGAAGACCGACTTCGAAGCTCTTGCGCCCGAGGGACCGGTGAAGATCATTGCCAACCTGCCCTACAATGTCGGCACGCAGCTGTTGGTCAATTGGCTCCTGCCGAAGCAGTGGCCTCCTTTCTGGGACTCGCTGACGCTGATGTTTCAGAAGGAAGTGGGAGAGCGCGTCGTTGCTGTCGAAAACGACGATCACTATGGACGTCTTGGCGTGCTCTGCGGATGGCGTACGAACGCACGGATGGCGTTTGACATTCCGCCGCAAGCCTTCACGCCGCCGCCGAAAGTCACGTCGACTGTCGTCCATCTGACCCCAAACGAAAGCCCAATCCCCTGCTCGGTCGCCGATCTGGAGAAGGTCACGCATGCCGCCTTCGGCCAGCGACGCAAGATGCTACGGCAGAGCCTCAAGCCGCTGGGGGGCGAAGCCTTGTTGAAGAAGGCGGATATCGACCCGCAACGACGGGCCGAAACGCTTTCGGTCGAAGAGTTTGTTCGACTGGCGAATTGCCTCTAGGGAGCCTTCGCTAAGCGCCCGATAGGCTATAGTGGATCGCGTGACAACATACCGGCCTCGGCCGTTGATCTAGCCGCAACCACCATTGCATCGACCGTGCAGGTCCTAAAGGTTCGGCTCTTCAGTCAGCAGCCCGTTGACGAAATCGAACAAGCCATAACGCCGGTCGCGGCGGACGCGTTCGGCATTGACGATGCAGCTCACATTGCGAAAAGCCTCATCGAGATCGTCGTTGACGATGACATAGTCGTACTCGCGCCAGCGTTCGATCTCGGCGCGCGAATTCAAAAGCCGCGTGCGAATGACCTCTTCCGAATCCTCGGCCCGGCGATGCAAGCGAGACTGCAGTTCGGTCATGGTGGGCGGCAGCACGAAGATCGAAACGATATCGGCCTTCATCTTGTCCTGAAGCTGTAGCGCGCCCTGCCAGTCGATATCGAACAGCATGTCGCGGCCTTCGGCCATGGCCGATTCCACGGGCTCGCGCGGCGTGCCGTAAAAGTTGCCGTGAACCTCCGCCCATTCGAGCAGATCGCCTGAGTCGCGCATCCTCTCGAACTGCGGGACAGTGATGAAGTGATAATGCTTACCGGCAATCTCGCTCGGCCGCTTGGCCCTGGTCGTAACGCTGACAGAGATTTCGAGGCTGTGGTCGTCTCGGAGAAGGTTGCCGGCAATCGTCGACTTGCCTGCGCCCGAGGGCGAGGACAGGACAAGCATCAGCCCGCGCCGGGCGATTTTGGTGGGTGTGCTCGACTGGGCCGGGCTCATGTATCACTCCAGATTCTGGACCTGCTCGCGGAACTGGTCGATGACGACTTTCAATTCGATGCCGGCGGCGGTGATTGCCGCGGCATTCGACTTCGAGCAGATAGTATTCGATTCTCGGTTAAATTCCTGTGCAAGGAAATCGAGCTTACGCCCGACCGGGCCGCCCTTGCCGAGCAGGTCGCGAGCGGCAACCACATGCGCCTTCAGGCGATCGATCTCTTCACGGAGATCCGCCTTGGTGGCGAGCAGAGCAGCTTCCGCATGCAGCCGGTCGCGATCCAGCTTTCCCGATCCATCCATCAGCAATGCAACCTGCGCGGCCAATCTCGTCGAGATTTCCTGCGGAGAGCGGGAGGGGTCGCGCTCGATGACCTCGGTCAATCCCTCGATCGTGGCCACATGGTCGAGAAGTACGCGCGACAGAGCGGCGCCTTCCGTCTCGCGCATGTGCCGTAGGTCGGCGAGAGCTGCGATCAGGCCTTCCACAATATCGGAATCGCGGGCGGCGATCGCTTCATCACCGTCCTCGCTCTCGCGGAATTCGATGATACCCCGGATGGCGAGCAATGTATCCAGCTGCAACGGCGCGGGATCGATGATACCGCCAAGCTGATCGCGCAAGGCGAGCACGGCGGAGAGCGCTTCCTGATTGAGGACGGTTTCAATGCGGCTCTCACCGGCAGAGACGGAAAGCGACGCCTGCATATTGCCTCGGCTGAAGCGCTCGCCGGCAAGGCGACGCACGTCGCTCTCCATGCGCTCCAACCCCGGCGGGAAGCGCAAGCGCAGGTCAAGGCCCTTGCCGTTGACCGAGCGCAACTCCCAAGCCCAACGCCAACGGCCGCTCGTGCCTTCACGCCGTGCAAAACCGGTCATGGACTGCAAAGCCATGCGAGCCTCCAAAAATCAGTTCGTCTTCTTTTTCTTTTGGGCAGCAGGCGCGGCAGGTGTGTCCGGCTGCGTCTGGCTCTCGGGCTGTCCGTCGACCGCAATATTGGGATCGGCTCCCTTGGCGGCTTCCAGTTGGCGCCAGCGCTTGACGTTGGCGTTATGCTCCTCAAGAGTGGCTGCAAAAACGTGCCCGCCGGAACCATCGGCGACGAAATACAGATCCTGCGTCTTCCACGGATTGGCGACAGCCTCCAGCGCATCACGGCCCGGATTGGCGATCGGCGTCGGGGGAAGCCCCTTGATCACGTAGGTGTTGTAAGGCGTTTCCTTCTTCAGGTCCGATTGATAGATCGGGCGATCCGTCGGCTTTCCGTCGCCACCGAACAACCCGTAGATGATTGTCGGATCTGATTGAAGGCGCATCCCCTTGCCCAGCCGGTTAAGGAAGACGGAAGCCACGTGGGCACGCTCATCGGGAACGCCGGTCTCCTTCTCGACGATCGAGGCGAGGACGACCAGTTCGTCCTTTGACTTGAGTTGCAGCGACGGGTCGCGCTTGTCCCAAACCTGATCGACCAGCTTCTGCTGGGCCGCAGCCATCTGCCCGATGATCTCGGCCCGCTTCGTGCCGCGCGAGAACTTGTAGGTATCCGGGCGGAGGCTTCCCTCTGCGGGGACGACAGCCGGCAGATCGCCTTCCAGCACGGCATCCTCGTTCAGGCGATTGAACATCTGGCGGACGGTGAGGCCCTCGGGGAAGGCAACGGAATACAGGATCGACTTCCCGGATTTCAGCAGTTCCATGATGTCGTTCATGGAAGCATGTGCCTTGATTTCGTACTCACCCGCCTTGAGGCTCTCGCCATCATCGAGATGGGTTGCCGTGAGGTAGCGGAAGATACGCGCATCCGAGACGATGTTGTTCCGTTCAAGGCTGGCGGCAATTTCAGCAACGCCAGCGCCATTGCGGACGATGAAGTTCGTATTCGTTTCCAGGGGACCAGGATCCTGGTAGGCCGAGATCGCGTAGTAGAAGAGGAAGACAGCGGCTGCGCAGCCGAGGACGACCAGCGTCATCAGGAAGTTCAGGAAAATGATAACCTGGCTGCGCGCTTTCTTCGAGCGCTTCGGCGGCTCGGGCACGCGTTCCGGCCGCAGCGCCTCGCTTGGCGACTTGGGAATGATCGGCCCACTCTGCGTCTGCTGGCTCTCCTCGCCGATCGTCCCGTTGTTTTGGTTCGTATCGTTCACCGGCAATCCTCTAAACTTGGCCTCAAGTCCCGCTTCTTGCTAAGCAATGCGGCAAAATGCAGGTGGGGCCACGCCGCGCAAGGTGCAGCCCCACCGCCAGAACGTCAACGCCTGAACTCAGGCGACGTAGCGGCGCAGCACCAGCGAGGCATTCGTGCCGCCGAATCCGAAGGAATTCGACAGGGCCACGTTGATTTCCCGCTGCCTGGCCTTGTGCGGGACGAGGTCGATTGCGGTCTCGCGCTCAGGATTATCGAGGTTGAGCGTCGGAGGCGCAACATTGTCCCGGATCGCAAGCGTTGCGAAAATTGCCTCGATCGCGCCGGCAGCACCGAGCAGATGACCGGTTGCGGACTTCGTCGACGACATCGAGATCTTGGAGGCCGCATTGCCAACCAGACGCTCCACCGCACCAAGCTCGATCGTGTCGGCCATCGTCGATGTGCCATGCGCGTTGATGTAGTCGATATCGGCAGCAGTCAAGCCGGCTCGCTTCAACGCCATCGTCATGCAGCGCTGCGCGCCTTCACCATCCTCGGACGGAGCCGTGATGTGATAGGCATCGCCCGAGAGGCCGTAGCCGACTACTTCGGCATAGATCTTGGCGCCACGCGCCTTGGCATGTTCCAGCTCTTCGAGAACGACGATACCGGCACCCTCGCCCATGACGAAACCGTCACGATCCTTGTCGTAGGGGCGCGACGCCTTGGTCGGATCGTCGTTGTGCTGGGTGGAGAGTGCCTTGCAAGCGGCAAAGCCAGCCAACGAAATGCGGCTGACCGGGGACTCCGTGCCGCCAGCAACCATGACGTCGGCATCGCCGAATGCGATGAGACGGGCAGCGTCGCCGATCGCGTGAGCGCCGGTCGAGCACGCCGTGACCACCGAGTGGTTCGGGCCGCGCAGCTTGTGGCGGATCGAAACCTGGCCGGATACGAGGTTGATCAGACGCCCGGGAATGAAGAAGGGCGAAATGCGGCGCGGGCCCTTGTCGCGCAGCGTATAGCCTGCTTCGACAATGCCCTCGATGCCGCCAATGCCGGAGCCGATCAAGACGCCGGTCGCAACCTGGTCCTCATCGCTCTCGGGGTGCCAGTTCGCATCTTTAAGCGCCATATCGGCGGCGGCCATGCCATAGATGATAAACGGATCAACCTTGCGCTGTTCCTTTGGCTCCATCCAGTCGTCGGCGTTGAAGGTGCCGTCGCTGCCGTCACCAACCGGAATGCGGCAGGCAATCTTTGCGGGCAGATCGTCGACTTCGAACTCAGTGACCAGGCGGGCGCCGTTCTGACCCGCAAGCAAGCGGGACCACGTCACTTCCGTTCCGCATCCCAAGGGCGATACCATGCCGGTACCTGTTATGACGACCCGTCTCATCGACTGCATTCCCCCGCCTATTATGTTCTTGGAGAACCATGCCAGAAATAAAAAGGGCGGACTCCGGGTCCGCCCTTTTCTCAAGCGCTCAGGATTAAGCCTGAGCCTTTTCGATAAACTTCACGGCATCGCCGACCGTCAGGATCGAGTCTGCAGCGTCGTCCGGAATCTCAACGCCGAATTCTTCTTCGAACGCCATGACCAGTTCGACGGTGTCGAGCGAGTCAGCGCCCAGATCGTCGATAAAGCTGGCGCTTTCAACAACCTTGTCGGCGTCGACGCCAAGATGATCAATAACAATTTTCTTTACGCGTTCTGCGATATCGCTCATGTCGGTTTCCTCGACCTTATATCCTGATCAGAATGCCTTGTGACATCCCTACCCTGTTTCAGCCTGCGGCGCCGTTAAGCCACCCTCGGCAAACTCTTTGAACCCGGCTACCAGAAATGTCCCAGGCTTGCACAAAAGCCCGCCGGTCCGTCTGCTTTCTCGGGAGACTGTTCACAGTCATGGCCCGCTTAACACGGTTTAAGTCTGCCGCAAAGCCAGAAAATCAACCCCATCGGGTTGCTCAACACGCTATTGCGGCGAAAACTGCCTCGAAAGGCAGTTTCCCGTTTCAGATCATGGCCATGCCGCCGTTTACGTGCAACGTCTGGCCTGTCATATAAGCAGCTTCCGAGGAGGCGAGATAGGCAACTGCGGAGGCGACTTCCGCGCCCGTGCCCATGCGCTTCATCGGGATCGCTCCCATGATCGCTTCCTTCTGCTTGTCGTTCAGCTTGCCGGTCATGGCGGACTTGATGAAGCCAGGCGCCACGCAGTTGACCGTGACGTTGCGGGTTGCAATCTCCTGAGCCAGCGACTTCGTAAAGCCGATCATGCCCGCCTTGGAGGCGCAATAGTTGGCCTGGCCCGGATTGCCGGTGACGCCTACAACTGACGTAATGTTGATGATGCGGCCATAGCGGCGGCGCATCATTGGATGCGTCAGCTCGCGCGTCAGGCGGAACATCGCCGTCAGGTTCACTTCGATGACGCTATCCCAGTCCTCGTCGCTCATGCGGACGAACAGGCCGTCCTTGGTGATGCCGGCGTTGTTGACGAGGATGTCCACGCCTTCGAGATCGGCCTCGGCCTTGACGCCGAGCGCCTTGACTTCGTCGCGGTCTGCGAGGTTGGCCGGGAAGATCTTGACGCGATCACCGAGATCATTGGCCAGCGCCTCAAGCTTCTCGACGCGGGTGCCATGAAGGCCGACGATTGCGCCCTGCTTATGCAGGATACGGGCGATTTCTTCGCCGATGCCGCCGGATGCGCCGGTAACCAGAGCCTTGCGGCCGGAAAGATCGAGCATGGAAGTGTTCCTTGTAATCGTTAAATCTATCAGGCCAACAGGGCGGCAACAGCCGCGTCGATATCAGCAGGCGTGTTGATGGCGATGCCGTTCACCGTCTTGTCGATGCGGCGTGCAAGGCCGGTCAAGACTTTGCCGGAGCCGATCTCGTAAAGCGTCGTCGCGCCATTGGCCGCAAACCACTCGACGGTCTCGCGCCAGCGGACCTGGCCCGTCACCTGCTCCACCAGCAGCTTTGCAATCTCGTCGGCGTCAGTCACCGGCGCAGCGCGCACGTTGGCGATAAGAGGCACGACCGGGTTGGACTTCTTCACGCCGGCCAGCGCTTCGCGCATCGCTTCGGCAGCGGGCGCCATCAGCGAAGAATGGAAGGGAGCGGAGACCGGAAGCAGGATCGCGCGCTTGGCGCCCTTCTCGGTCGCAATCGCAGCGCCCTTTTCGACAGCTGCCTTCTCGCCCGAAATAACGATCTGGCCGCCGCCGTTGTCGTTGGCGATCTGGCAGGAGCCGACGGCCGAGGCTTCCTCGCAGACGGCGGCGACATCGGCATGTTCAAGGCCAATAATGGCCGCCATCGCGCCAACACCGACCGGTACGGCGGCCTGCATGGCGTTGCCCCGGATGCGGAGCAACCGCGCAGTGTCGGCCAGCGAGAAGGTTCCTGCGGCGCAGAGCGCTGAGTATTCGCCGAGCGAATGACCGGCGACATAGGAGACCTTTGCCTTTAGGTCGACGCCCTTGGCTTCGAGGACGCGGATGACCGCCATCGACACCGCCATCAAAGCCGGCTGCGCATTGGCCGTCAGGGTCAGCGTATCTTCCGGTCCGTTGAACATCGTCTCGGACAGCTTCTCGCCCAGCGCTTCGTCGACTTCTTGGAAAACGGCGCGTGCCTCGGCGAAGTTCTCAGCGAGATCCTTGCCCATGCCGACAGCCTGGCTGCCCTGCCCCGGAAATGTGAAAGCGATGGTCATCCTATGTCCTTTATAAATGGACCTCTGGTTATTTCGCCTCCAATTGACATTCTTTCATGCAGAGTCAAGTGCCGGAGCCCCGCGCTCCAAGGCTTTTGCAGCTGCGAGAACGCAGTGTTTTGCCCCTTGCGCTTACTCAATTCCAGTCTAGATTTGCGCCGCCCTTCCAGACCATTTCTTTTCCAGATCACTTTCAAGGCTTTCAGATGAAATACAGGAAACTTGGCCGCACGGATATTTCCGTGTCCGAAATCTGCCTCGGCACCATGACGTGGGGCACGCAAAACACGGAGATCGAAGCGCACGAGCAGATGGATTATTCCGTCGAGAAAGGCGTCAACTTCTTCGACACGGCCGAGCTCTATCCGACCACGCCCGTTTCAGCCGAGACGCAAGGGTTGACCGAAGACTACATCGGCAGCTGGTTCCAGAAGACGGGCAAGCGCAAGGATGTCGTTCTCGCCACGAAGGTCGCCGGCCCCGGCCGTTCGTACATCCGCAACGGCGACGGTGCCGACGCGAAGAATATTCGCCTGGCGATCGAGGCAAGCCTGAAGCGCCTGCGGACCGACTATATCGACCTCTACCAGATTCACTGGCCGAGCCGCGGGCACTTCCATTTCCGTCAGGCTTGGCACTACGATCCCTTCAAGCAGGACCACGCCAAGGCCGTCGCCAATATCACGGAGATATTGGAAACGATGGGCGCTCTTGTGAGGGAAGGCAAGGTTCGCGCCTTCGGCCTTTCCAACGAAACGACCTGGGGCACCCAGAAGTATCTGACGCTCGCCGAACAGCTCGGCCTGCCACGCGTCGCCACGATCCAGAACGAATATAACCTGCTCTACCGCCATTACGACCTCGATCTGGCGGAGCTGTCGCATCACGAGGATGTCGGCCTGCTCGCCTATTCCCCCCTCGCCGGCGGCATCCTGAGCGGCAAGTATATCGACGGCGCCAAGCCGGAAGGCTCTCGCGGGGCGATCAATGGCGATCTCGGCGGTCGTCTACAGCCTCTGCAGGAAGCACCGACGAAGGCTTATCTCGACATCGCCGCACGGCACGGGCTCGATCCTGCTGCGATGGCGCTCGCCTTCTGCCTGCACCGCCGCTTCATGGCATCGGTGATCATCGGCGCCACGACGATGAAACAGCTCGAGACGGACCTGAGCTCCGTCAATCTCAAGCTGTCGCACGACGTTCTCGTGGAAATCGAGGCGGTTCATCGCCAGTACCCGATGCCGATCTAAGGCAACCGGACGATGCATCACGATCTGGCCTTCGAAGGCCAGATCACTGCCCTGAAACCCATTGCATCGGAGCATGCCCAACGCAAGGCGCCACAACGACAAGTTTCGAGTACTTTGCCCGCGCGGCAATTTCCGCTTCTCCGTCCTGCGCAATTCAGCTAGGTTTATAGGGCTCTGTGTAGGGGCGCGGGGAGCTCATTCCGTGGAACGGAAGCTCGCAGTCATCCTTGCCGGCGACGTTGCCGGTTACAGCCGCCTTGTTGCAGCCAACGAGGAGGATGCGCTTGCGACACTGAGCGTCTACAGCACCACGATTGGCGACCTCGTTTGCGAGCATGGCGGGCGGATTTTCGGCAGCTCCGGAGACAGCGTCGTGGCGGAATTCCACAGCGCAGTGCAAGGCGTTCGCGCAGCGGTCGCCATCCAGCGCGCGCTCAATCGCCGAAACGCCGACTTGCCTGTGGACCGGCGAATGGAGTTTCGCCTCGGGCTCAATCTCGGGGACGTCGTGGTTTCCGGCGATAACCTGCTCGGCGACGGGGTGAATGTCGCCGCCCGCCTTCAGGAGGTGGCGCTACCTTCGGGTATCTGCATCTCTGGCGCCTTGCGCGAGCAGATCGAAGGGAAGCTGGACTTCCCTCTCGTGCCGATGGGCGACCGTACGCTGAAGAACATTCCGCGCCCGGTGCCCGTGCATAAGGTCGACTGGACCGGCGAGGACCCTGTGGAGGGCGGCGCGCTCGGGGGACCGCTCCGACTGCCTGACAAACCGTCGATTGCGGTATTGCCGTTCGTCAACATGTCGGATGACCCCGAGCAGGAGTTCTTCGCCGATGGCTTGACCGAAGACATCATCACCGCACTTTCGCTCTACCGCTGGTTTTTCGTCATCGCCCAGAACTCCTCCTTCGCCTATAAGGGGCGAGCCGTCGACGTGAAGCAGATTGGACGCGATCTCGGTGTCCGCTATCTCGTTGAGGGTAGTGTGCGCAGGTCCGGAACGCGGGTCCGCGTCACGGGGCAACTGATCGAAGCGGAGAGCGGCGTTCACCTCTGGGCACAGCGCTACGACCGCGAAATCGCCGACATCTTCGCCATCCAGGACGAGCTCACGCAAAATGTCGTCGGCGCCATCGAGCCGGAAATCCTGATTGGCGAAAGCCGCCGGGCATTGCTCAGAACGACGGACAATCTTGATGCCTATGAAAGTCATATGCGCGGCACATGGCTCCACAATGCCCAGGATACCGCCGAACACTTCATCGAATCCATAGCCTGGCATCGCCGAGCCATCGAACTCGATCCCGAATTCGCGCGCGCTCACATGATGCTGGCTCGCTCGCTCTACGCGCGCTGTTTCCACGGCTTCAGCGACGATGTCGACAGGGACAGCACGGAACTTCGGACGGAGGCAGAGCGCGCAGTGACGCTCGATCCGCGCGATCCCTATTCCCACTACGCCATGTGTCTTGGCCATTTCGTCGCTCACAACGCCCCGGCCGCCGTAGAAGAGGCGCAGCAAGCAATCGATCTCAATCCCAATTTCGCCCTGGCGCATATGGGACTTGGGTGGGCCAGAATCTTCACCGGCCATTTCGCGGCAGCTTGCGATCCACTCCACATGGCCCTGCGGCTCAGCCCGCATGATCCCCTGGCCTATCTCATCCTCGACCGGCTGGCGCTTTCGAACTACCATCTCGGCAACTACGAGGAAGCGATTCACTATTCCGAGCGCGGCCTTTCCCTGCGACGCGCCTATTTCAATCGCGTCGTTCTTCTTGCAAGCCTGGGGCAACTGCAGCGGCGCGAGGAGGCACAGCGCCTGATCCCGGAAATTCTCGCGAATGTCCCCGCCGATCTGGAGCATTACTGGAAGATCCTGACGCCCTACGTCGACCCCGGTCACTACGACCATTTCGTCGACGGGCTGCGTAAGGCCGGGCTACCCTCGTTGAACTCGCAGAGAGAACATTGCTGACTGTCCCTTGCGTTTCCGCCAAAAATCCGTATAAGCCGCCCTGTTCGCAAACCCGGTCTTCTGGCTGGTGGCTGAACGGAGGGCCGGTTTCCCACGGGAAATCGTTCGGAACGGAAGCGTTCCAGCCTCCCGTGTCTCCGCTCTCGACCGTCTCGGAAACGCTTTTCTTGCCTGGGTCCGCCCATTCAGGAGCAGTCGTTGAGGCTTAGCCGCCGAATATCGGGTTGAATAAACGCAAGAAAGGCAAAGCTGTCATGGCTCTTTATGAACATGTATTCCTTGCCCGACAGGATATTTCCGCTCAGCAGGTCGATGCCCTCGTAGAACAGTACAAGGGTGTTATCGAAGCTAACGGCGGCAAGGTCGGGCGCGTAGAAAACTGGGGCCTCAAGTCCCTCACCTACCGTATCAAGAAGAACCGCAAGGCTCACTACGTTCTCGTCGACATCGACGCCCCGGCTGCTGCTGTGCAGGAAATGGAACGTCAGATGCGCATCAGCGAAGACGTCCTGCGCTACATGACGATCGCTGTCGAAGCCCACGAAGAAGGCCCGTCTGCCATGATGCAGAAGCGCGACCGCGACGACCGCGGCCCGCGTGAAGGTGGCGACCGTGGCCCGCGCCGCGAGTTCGGCGACCGTCCGCCGCGGCGTGATGGCGACTTCCAGCGTGGCCCGCGTCCCGATCGCGCTCCGCGCGAAGACCGTGCATAAGGAGAACTGAGAATGTCTGAATCTTCCTCCGCACCGGTTCGTCGCCCGTTCCACCGTCGTCGCAAGACTTGCCCGTTCTCCGGCGCAAACGCTCCGCGCATCGACTACAAGGACGTTCGCCTCCTGCAGCGCTACATTTCCGAGCGCGGCAAGATCGTTCCTTCCCGCATCACGGCTGTTTCCCAGAAGAAGCAGCGCGAACTCGCCCAGGCGATCAAGCGCGCTCGTTTCCTCGGCCTGCTGCCGTACGTCGTCGCCTAATCGGCTGACGAGACCAAATCGAGGGAAGGCAGCGATGCCTTCCCTTCTCCCTTTCGCGATGGGCGCGGATCGGAACTCTTAAAACCCATGTTGAGGCCTTTCTGAAACAGTTTCAGGAAACGCCCTCTAACTGCTTGATGAAGCAGGACAGCGACCGTGAACCGACTGAACACAAAAACGCTAGGCATCGGCGCGCTCGCCGGAGTGACCGCCGCACTTCTGGTGCTCGGCGCGAGCCTGCAGCCGTCGTTCAGCGCGGTTCTGTACGCTGCTTCGGCACTTCCCATTCTTCTCGTCGGCCTCGGCTGGGGCAACATGGCGGCGATCTCCGCCGTCGTCACCGCCGCTGTCGTCGGCGCGATCGCCATCTCGCCGTCCTTCGCGCTGATGATGACGCTGGTTACGCTGCTGCCAGCTGGCTGGCTCAGCCACCTTGCAAATCTCGCCCGTCCCGCCTCGGAACTTGGCGGCCCCGAGCATCTGATGGCCTGGTATCCGCTTTCGGATATCCTGCTGCATCTCTGCGGCCTGGTCACGATCGCCGTCATCGTCGTCGGCGTGATGATCGGTTACGGTCCTGAACTCATCGACCGGCTTGTCGATATCCTGTTCGGCTCGCTTGCGCAGCAGCAGCCCGAGTTTTCGCCCGATCCGGCAGTGACAGCCCAAACCAAGTCGCTCGTCCTGCTCATGCTGCCTGCCATTCAGGGCGGCATGTGGGTGGTCATGCTATTTGCCGCCTACCACATCGCGACCCGGATCGTCAGTGCATCCGGCCGTGGTCTGCGTCCGCGTGAGGACATTCCCTCGGCGCTGCGCATGAACCGCAATTCAATATTCGTTTTTCTCGTTGGGCTTGCCGCCACCTTCTTCGGCGGCATACCGGCGATGATCGGAGCAACCGTCGTCGGCACCTTCGGCGCCGGCTTCCTGCTTTCCGGCTTCGCCGCGCTGCACTTCCGCACGCGCGGCAAGGATTGGCGCCTGCCGGCACTCATCCTCTGCTACCTGGCATCGCTCGTCCTGATGGTGCCAGCCTTTTTCATCCTCGTGGTGGGACTGAGCGATACCCGCAAGGCGATCGCACTGACCCCGAACAAGGATGTCGATGCCCCCAAACAGACAGACACGAAAATCTAAAGACACGAAAGGAACACCAACATGGACGTCATTCTTCTTGAACGCATCTCCAAGCTCGGCCAGATGGGCGAAACCGTAAAGGTTCGCGACGGCTTCGCTCGTAACTACCTCCTGCCGCTCGGCAAGGCTCTTCGCGCCAACGAAGCCAACAAGAAGCGTTTCGAATCCGAGCGTGCAACGCTCGAAGCTCGTAACCTTGAGCGCAAGTCGGAAGCCCAGAAGGTTGCTGACATTCTCGACGGCAAGTCCTTCATCGTCGTTCGCTCGGCTGGCGAAACCGGCCAGCTGTACGGCTCGGTTGCTGCTCGTGACGTCGTTGAAATCCTCGCAGCCGAAGGCTTCAACATCGGCCGCAACCAGGTTCACCTGAACACCCCGATCAAGTCGATCGGCCTGCACAAGGTTGAACTGCAGCTCCACGCTGAAGTCGAAATCCACGTCGAGCTCAACGTTGCTCGTTCGGCTGAAGAAGCTGGCCGTCAGGCCAAGGGCGAAACCCTCACCTCCGTCGATGCCATCTATGGCGTTGACGAAGACGCCCTGCGTCCGGAAGACTTCTTCGATCCGGAAGCCGACCTCGAAGGCGACGAAGCTTAATCTTCAGAGAAACCTCTCTGGAATGTACGAAAGCCCGGCTCACGCCGGGCTTTCTGCTTATTTGGCTGCTGTGTTCTGTTGCGGCGCGGCACTTTTGTCGACATCGACGACGACCGAGAGACCCGGGCCCAAGTCCTTGACTGCCGGCTGGTCGGGATCGAAGCGGATGCGTACGCCGACACGCTGCGCGATCTTCACGAAATTGCCGGTCGCATTGTCAGCCTTGATAACCGCGAATTCCGATCCGGCGGCTGGCGAGAAGCGCTCGATGTATCCCCTCAGTTGCCGCCTGCCGAGCGCATCGACGGTGATGGTTACCGGCTGGCCTACCTGCATGCCGTAAAGCTGCGTTTCCTTGAAATTCGCGACGACCCAGACATCCTCCGGCACGACCGCCATGAGCTGCGTGCCGGCCGTCACGTACTGCCCGATTCGAACCCCGACTTCGCCGAGGTGACCGTCGCGTGGCGCCACGATCCTGGTGTTCTGCAGGTCGATTTCCGCCAGATGCACCACGGCTTCAGCGCTTGAGACATTGGCTTCCAGCAGCGAACGGTTGACGATGATCGTCGCAAGGTTTTGCTTGGAAACCTCGAGTGCGGCCTTCGCCTGGTTCAGGGCAGCCTTTGCCTGGTCGAGCGTCGCCTGTGCGGCCTCTGTCTCGCTCTGCGATGCGATGCCACGGTTACTGAGGTTGTTTACGCGATCCCAGGCCTGCTGCGCGCGCGTCAGCGCTGCGTTCGCGCTATCGATCTGCGCCTCGCTGGAGGCGATACTCGCCTTTGCCGCAAGCTCGGACTGCCGGGAATTCTCGAGCGACGCCTTCTGCCCGTCGAGCGCAGCACGCGCCTGGGCAAGCTTCTGGACGTAAATGCGATCATCGATCTGGGCGAGCGTGTCGCCCTGCTTGACCTGCTGATAATCCTTCACGGGCACATCGACGACATAGCCGCTCACCTGTGGACTCAATATCGTGACATAGCCTCGAACATAGGCATTGTCGGTCGTCTCCACTGACGTAACGAACGGCGGCAGGCGCCATGCATAGAGAACGAGCAGGACGCCTGCGATGCCGGCGAGCACTGCGATGATGGTCGAGGGGGACCGAAGGAATTTCAACATGCTGGGGCCCCTGAGATCACGATTGAGCGGGGGTTGCATCGGGCTGGCCTGCCCCTGACCACGGCAGCCGGCGCCACGCTTGATGCAGAAGAATGACGATCAGCCCGAAGACGGAGGAGTAGCCGATGACAAGGAACGTATCGTTGTAGGCGAGAATATAGGCCTCGCGGCTGACCTGCTGGGCGAGCAGCATCAGAGCTTCCGCGTTGAGCAGCGTTTTGTCGCCAAGCACCTTGCCGTAGGCCGCGCTCATCTGGGAGATGCGCTGCGCCACGATGGGATCCTGCAGCAGGATATGCTCGACGAGCACGTTCGAGTGGAATTTCTCCCGGATCGTCACGAAAGTCCCGAGCATCGCCGAGGCAAAGAGCGAGCCAATGCTCTGCGTGAAGACGAAGATCACCAGGAAATTCACGATATACTGCACGCCGCGGGAGATCGCCGCCTTGAAGCCGTTCGCCATGACCGGCGGCAGGAACATCGCCGCACCGGCGGCGACCAGCGCCTGGCTTAGGTACATCTGAGGCGGACGCGTCAGGCTCGTCGACTGGCTGTCCATGAAGGCGCCGGCGGCGATCAGGGCGAGCGCCAGCACGTGGGCGGTCTCGACGTAACGCGTCGTCATCAGAAATGCACAGAAAAGACCACCAACCAACGAGGCGAGGAGAATGATTGCGTAGAGCGTTACGGTCTGATCGTTCAGAAGCCCGAGCTGCTGATAGAAATTGGCAGCGGTTGACGACTGCTCGGAAGAGACGAAGCGGAAGAGCAGCAGGACGCCTGCCATCCGCATGTTCGCGCCGGTGAACAGCCAGCGGAAATCAATGAGGGGACTGGCGCGCGGCAACTCCATGGCGAGCATGAGCGCAAGCGAGCCGACCGACACCGCCAGCAGCACGCCGATCCACGGCGCCTCGAACCACCAATAGAGCCGGCCAAGCGTCAATACGACGGCGAGACATCCGAAGCCGACCGCCAGCAGGAGATAGCTCACTATATCCTGCCGCTGGATGACATTGGCCCGCGGCGGTGCTGTGAGCGGCAGCAGATAAATGATTGGAAAGACGACCAGCGCGAGCCCCATCTCGAACATATAGAGCGCCTGGTAGCCGCCGAAATGAAGCAGCGACGGCGAGACGATGCGCGCCACCGGCGAAGCAAACAACGTACACATCAGCGCAAGGCTGATCCCCAGCGAGAGCTTCTTTTCCTGCGGGAAAGGCTCCAGCATGTAGAGGAAGCCGAGCGTCGACAGCGGTGCTGCGGCCATGCCGCTCAGCGTGCGCACGACGATTGCGGAATGCAGGTCGGTGATAAGAAGATTGAGCACCGCCGCAGCGACGAAGCAGATAATGCCGAGTTCAGCGAAACGGCGGAGACCGTATTGGCTACGGATCTTGAAAAGCGCGATCGACATGCTGGCGTAAGGCGCCATGTAAGCCGCCGACAGCCAGGAGAGTTCAGTCGTGGTTGCCGAAAACGAACCCTGCAGCTGATAGATATTGGCGGTGAGCAGGTTCATGCCGAGGCCCTGCGTCAGAAAAAGCAGGACCGACGCCGCCATGTAGAGCGGCACTTTCCAGGCAGGCATCGGTACGCCCGCCGCTGGAGGCGGCGACGGCATCTGTTGCGTGTCCGGCTTCGCCTCCCCGGCTGGCCTTGGCGCCACATTGTCGTTGGCGGTCTGGGCGAGGCTCATCGGCAGGACCTCAAATTCCCCGAATGCCCTGCAGGTTGGCTTGCATGGCCCGTATCACGTTCAAAGTAGTCTTCAGATCGCTTTCGGGAATACCGGCAATGACCTGCGCCCGCACTTTTACTGCGATGTCTTCAATCTCACCCGCCACGACCTTGCCGGTCTCGGTGATGTAGATTTCCTTGGCACGGCGATCGGAGCCGGCCACGCGCCGCTGCACGAAGCCCTGCGCTTCCATCGCATCGAGGATCCTGACGAGCGTTGGCGTCTCCAGCTCCAGCCGTTCGGCAAGTTCACGCTGATTGATCCCATCTTTCTTGTTGAGCGTGAAGAAGACCCGGGCGCGCGGCAACGTCATGCTGCGCTCCCGGACTATCTTGTCGAAGACGGCCCTAAGCTTGCGATTGAAGGCAGCAATGTCTTCGATTAGCTCACGCCCAAGGGTGGGTTTTGCCATATATTTCAGCCCTATTTTGTTAGTGCACTAATTATATCCTTACTACCTATATTATTTTCCGTTGTTTTTCAAGTGCCGACGCGCCTGCTCGGATGCAAGTCTCCTCCGACAGGCCTAGACTACCATGGAAGGCACAATGGAAGTGAGTCGTTTTGGCCGTGTTCCGCAGGTGACACTTTCGGTATTTTTGCATTGACCGCAAGTGAGACTGTGGAGAAGTCGAACAATGGGCAAAGGTCCTCTGTATCGACGGCGGCATTGGCATCTTCTCTCTTCCGCACTTGATTTTGTCGCGTGCGCGCGCCACACCCGAAGCTGAATAAGACAGAACGGATCAAGATGAACGACGTCGCTCGAAAGATTGCCGCCGTTGCTCCCGCGGAGCAGCACTACCGGGAAGCCCCGAACAATATCGAGGCCGAACAGGCGCTTCTCGGCGCGATCCTGATGAACAACGACGCCTATTACCGGGTGTCGGACTTCCTGAAGCCGATCCATCTCTACGAACCGCTGCACCGCAAGATTTTCGAAGTCGCGGGCGACATCATCCGCATGGGCAAGATCGCCAATCCGGTGACGATCAAGACCTTCCTCAAGGCTGAGGAAAAGGTCGGCGACATGACGGTCTCCGAATATCTGGCGCGTCTTGCCCGCGAAGCCGTCACCATCATCAATGCCGAAGACTATGGTCGCGCGATCTACGATCTGGCGCTGCGTCGCGCGCTGATCACCATCGGCGAAGACGTCGTCAACATCGCCTATGACGCCCCGCTCGACATGCCGCCGCAGACGCAGATCGAAGATACGGAACGTCGCCTGTTCGAGCTCGCCGAGAACGGCCGCTACGATGGCGGCTTCCAGTCCTTCAACGATGCCGTGGCGCTTGCAATCGACATGGCAGCCGTCGCCAAGGAGCGCGACGGGGGCTTGTCCGGCATTTCCACCGGCATCCATTCGCTTGACGGCAAGATGGGCGGCTTGCAACGCTCCGACTTGATCGTGCTTGCCGGTCGTCCGGGTATGGGCAAGACCTCGCTAGCGACCAATATCGCCTACAATATCGCGGCTGCCTATGAAGGCGAAGTGCAGCCCGATGGCAGCTACAAGGCCAAAAACGGCGGCGTTGTCGGCTTCTACTCGCTTGAAATGTCGTCCGAACAGCTGGCCACGCGTATCATCTCCGAACAGACGGAAGTCTCCTCCTCGAAGATCCGCCGCGGCGACATCAACGATGCCGACTTCGAAAAGCTCGTTGCCTGCTCGATGATGATGCAGAAGGTGCCGCTCTATATCGACCAGACCGGTGGTATCTCGATCGCGCAGCTTTCCGCTCGCGCCCGCCGCCTGAAGCGCCAGCGCGGCCTCGACTGCCTGGTGGTCGACTACATCCAGCTGATGACCGGCTCGGGCAAGTCGGGCGAAAACCGCGTGCAGGAAATCACCCAGATCACGACCGGCCTGAAGGCGCTCGGCAAGGAACTCAACGTTCCGATCATTGCACTCTCCCAGCTGTCGCGTCAGGTCGAAAGCCGCGACGACAAACGCCCGCAGCTCTCCGATCTTCGTGAATCCGGCTCGATCGAGCAGGACGCCGACGTCGTGCTCTTCGTGTTCCGTGAGGAATACTACGTCAAGAACCTCGAGCCGCGCGATCCGAACGATCCGAAGTATGCCGAATGGGAAGCGCTGTTCGACAAGGTGAAGGGTACGGCCGACGTCATCATTGCCAAGCAGCGCCACGGGCCGACCGGTACGGTGAAGCTCGCCTTCCAATCGGAATTCACCCGCTTCGCCGACCTCGCCGATCCCTCCTTCATTCAGTACGAAGAGCACTGACGGGACACTTCCCGTCAGCGCACCGCTCGATCTACAAGCCGGCAGCTCGCAGGATGGCAACGGTCGCCACACCGACGGCAACGCTTGCGAGCATCGGCAGGTGGCGCGCTGCGAGCGCCGTCACCAGGCAGGCTGCCGATTCGGCCCAGCCTGTCGCAAAGGCGGTGGGCGCGATGACAGCCATCAGAACCGCTGGCGGTATCGCCTCGATGGCCGTGCGAGTCTGTTCCGTCATCTCGACATGGCGAAGGAGAAGCAGCCCGCTCATGCGGGTCAGCACCGTTGCAGCCGCCATGGCGAGGATCGCAAGAAGCGTATGTAAGTCCAGGGTCATGCCGTGACTGCCTTTGTCTTGCCTGTCCAAAGCGCCGCGGCAAGTCCAGCCAGGGCTCCGGCCGCAATGTACCAAACGCCGGGCACGAATTGGTGCACCAGAACAGCGGCCAGCGCACTGGCGGCGAGCACCGAGCCCGTCTCGCGTCCCTTCCAGAAACCCATTGTCAGCACGACGAAGACTGCCGGAAAGGCGAAGTCGAGCCCGATCGCGGCAGGGTTGCCAAGGAAGGCCCCGAGCGATGCGCCAACCAGGGTCGACCCGACCCAGGCTGCATAGAACGGCGCCGCGACGCCCGCAAACCATGATGGCGTCAGTCGCGCTACGCCCGCACGGAACTCTGCGATCGCCCATATCTCATCGGCGAGGAACAGCATGGCGGCATACTTCCGCAAGCCCGAGAAGGCCTGCATCTTCGTGCCGATCGATGCGCTCATCAGAACATGCCGGATATTGACAAGCAGGGCGGCAAATCCGACGCCCGCCCAACTGGCGGGGTGCGTCCAGATATCCATAGCGACAAACTGCGAGCCGCCGGCAAAGACGAGCGCACTCATCAGGGTGGCTTCGAGAGCAGACAGCCCTTTCGTGGCCGAAACCGCGCCAAAGACAAGACCGATCGGAATGACGGCGACGACGAGCGGCAGGATTGCCTTCGCTCCGGCAAGAAAATCGTCTGTCCGTCGCCTTTGAGTGAACATTGAAACCTCCAGAACTGCAAAAGTTCGGAGGGTGTTAAGCCGTTGCACGGCGCCGGTCTTGAACGAAAGTGATCAGCCCGCGCGATACTGCCCCGGCGTGACGCCCGTGCGTGCCTTGAAATGGCGGGTGAAGTGCGCCTGGTCGGCGAAACCGCACTGGATCGCCACATCGGCGGGTGCCTGCCCTGCCCGCAACAGCTTACGCGCCTCGCGCACCCGTTTGTCGGTCAGGAAGGCATGCGGAGTGATGTGATATTCGCGCCGGAATGCCCGGATGAGATGGGCGCGGCTCAGACCCGCGACTCTAGCCAGTTCGTCCAGCCCGACATCGCTGTCGAAATTGTCGGTCAGATAATCTCGCGCGCGGCCGACTGCGGTGCGCTCCTTGGTATCCACCGGTACGACGATCGTGCTGCCGTAGCGCTGGAAGATCGCGGCAAGGACCCGAAACATAGCCTCCTCGGATTCCAACGCTCCGGCGCCGCTCTCCAGGACGCGATGGGCGGCGTGGAAGGTGGCGGCCATCTCGGGATCGCTGAGAAGCTCCTTGGGGAAGGATGGGGTGGCGTGGAAGGCCTTGCCGGTCACGTCTTCCAGGATATCGACGAAGAGTTTGGCATCCGGATAGATCATTCGATAGCGATAGCCATCGCCACCCGGCACACCGTCATGCACGACGCCTGGGTCGATGAGATAGAGATCGCCTGCGCCGGTTTCCTCCCGGATACCCTTCATCGTCGCGATCTGCGTGCCGCTTTCGATCGCGCCTATCGAGAACGTGTCATGGGCATGAGGGGCATATTCATGCGTCACGAAGCTCGCGCTCAGGCACTCCATGTTACGGAAACGCCGGTCGCGCCAAAACCGCGCCCGTTCGATGCCTGCCAGCGGCATCGCGTCGGCCGCCTCTTTCTGCGATACATTCTCCATCGAACCAAACTACTGCAGGCGCGCCCCTGCGTCTTGAACAAAAGTGATCGCAAGATGGATATCTCCTTGGCTTGCTTCCACTTTGCCTTATTGATCTCTAGACTGCCACGCGACAAGCACTCTCCCACCTTTGTGAAGCACCATGACTGATTTTGTTGATAGTTTCGAAGACGAAGACCCATTCGACTCCGCTGGCCTGCGCCTGACCGTCGATCTGACGGCGCTGACGGAAAACTGGAAGGACATGGCGCGGCGCTCCGGCAAGGCGCGAGCCTCCGCGGTCGTGAAGGCGGATGCCTACGGCACCGGGATCGAAGACGCAGGCGAGGCGCTTTTCATGGCCGGCGCACGCGATTTCTTCGTGGCGACCGTCGATGAGGGCGTGACGCTTCGGCCTTATGCGCCCGACGCCCGCATTTTTGTCCTGTCCGGCGTCTGGCCTGGTACAGAGCGGCGGCTCTTCGAAAACGACCTCGTCCCGGTCATCTCATCGGAGGAGCAACTCGCCTTTTGGATGGCGGTCCTTGCCGACTACGGCGACTACCCCTGCGCGCTCAATGTCGATACGGGCTTCAACAGGCTGGGCCTTTCCATGGAAGAGGCAATCGCGCTCGCTGACGACGTTTCACGCCCGGCAAGTTTTGCGCCGGTGCTCGTCATGAGCCATCTCGCCTGCAGTGACGACCATTCATCGGAGATGAACAAGCAACAGCTTGAATCATTTCGGCAGGTTAGCGCCGCCTATGAAGGCATCGATTCAAGCCTTGCGGCGTCGGGCGGCATCTTCCTCGGCAGCGACTATCACTTCGATCTCACGCGCCCCGGCATAGCACTCTATGGCGGCGAAGCGGTCAACGGCCTGGCGAACCCGATGCGACCGGTGGTGACCGCAGAGGCGCGGATCATTCAGGTGCGCACGGCCAAGGCGGGCGAGTCCGTCGGCTACGGCCGTGCCTTGCAACTGACCCGCGACAGCAGGCTCGCCGTCGTGTCGGCGGGCTATGCCGATGGCTACCTGCGTAGCCAGTCGAGCGGTGGCGTGCCACTGCGGCAGGTCTTGCCGCAAGGAGGCCTGGGCTTCGTGGCAGGCCGGAAGGTTCCCATTGCCGGCCGCGTCACCATGGACCTGACGATTTTCGACATCACCGATCTTCCGGAAAATGCAGTACGAGCAGGCGATTACATCGAACTGTTCGGAAAGAACGTGCTCGTCGACGATGTCGCACGTGCTGCCGGCACGATCGGCTACGAGGTCCTGACCAGCATCGGCCTGCGGCACGAGCGGCGCTATCTGTACGAGGAAGAGTAAGGCTCTAGCTAACGCGTCGTCAGGGCCAGCCGCACGCCGAGCGCCACGAGCAACGCGCCGAGGCCGCGATCGAGCCACAGGCCGATGTTTCTCTTGCGCCTGAAGAGATCGGCAAGGCGTCCTCCCGCGAGGACGAGCGGCGGCTCGATGAAGGCTGCAACGACAATGATGAAGACGCCATGGACCGCCAGCTGCAGCCACGTCGGTCCGGCACCCTCCACCACGAATTGCGGCAGGAAGGCGAGGAAGAAGATCGCGACCTTCGGGTTCAGCAGCGAAACGAGGATGCCCTGCTTGTAGACGCGGCTCCAGGGCAGAGCATCCTTCGCCGCATCGACCAGGCCTCCTCCGCCCTTGAGCGCAATGCCTGAATGCCGAGCCAGACGAGGTAGATCGCGCCGACCCACTTCACGACAGAGAAGGCCAGCGCGGAGGCGGCGAGGATTGCCGAAAGACCAAATGCCGCCATCGCCACATGCAGGCCGGCGCCCGTCCAGATGCCGAACAGCGCGGCAAAGCCGGTCCTCGTGCCGCTTTTGACGGTGTGGCCGAGAATGAAAGCCATGTCCGGACCGGGCGACAGGTTGAGCAGGACCGCCGCGGTCAAGAACGCGATCCAATGCGCAAGCGAGTAATCCAGCATCGTCGTTGCCTCCAAGACAGTGGAGAACAGGTGCCACCGCGGCCCCTGATAGGGAAATCATTAGTTTTGATCGGTGCCGCGAATGATTATTTGAGCAATCAAAGTGATTCGATGCGACGCGCTAGCGACCATCCAACCGAAAGCATGATTGATGGCGAAGGCCAGGACACATTTCATCTGCCAGAGCTGCGGTGCGGTCCACAACCGCTGGGCGGGCAAATGCGATAATTGCGGCGAGTGGAACACCATCGTCGAAGAAGACCCGATGGGCGGCATCGGCGGTGGGCCGGCGAAGACGCCGAAGAAGGGCCGTCCGGTCACGCTGACGACGCTGTCAGGTGAAATTGAGGAAGCGCCACGCATCCACACAGGCATCTCCGAACTCGATCGGGCGCTCGGCGGCGGCTTCGTGCGCGGTTCGGCCGTGCTGATCGGCGGCGATCCCGGCATCGGCAAATCGACGCTGCTGATGCAGGGGGCGGCAGCTCTATCGCGCCACGGCCACCGCGTCATCTACGTATCGGGTGAAGAGGCGGTCGCGCAGGTACGGCTGCGGGCGCAGCGCCTGCAGGCTGCCGACACCGATGTGCTGCTCGCCGCGGAAACCAATGTGGAGGACATTCTGGCGACGGTCGCCGAAGGCAAGCGGCCCGATCTCGTGATCATCGACTCGATCCAGACGCTTTGGAGCGAACTGGCCGAGTCCGCGCCCGGAACCGTAACGCAGGTACGCACCGGCGTTCAGTCGATGATCCGCTTCGCGAAACAGACCGGTGCAGCCATGGTTCTTGTCGGTCACGTCACCAAGGACGGACAGATCGCGGGGCCGCGTGTCGTTGAGCATATGGTCGATGCCGTGCTCTACTTCGAAGGCGATCGCGGCCACCACTACCGCATCCTGCGCACCGTCAAGAACCGCTTTGGGCCGACGGACGAGATCGGTGTCTTCGAGATGTCGGACAAGGGATTGCGCGAGGTTGCCAATCCATCCGAACTCTTCCTTGGCGAGCGCAACGAGAAATCGCCGGGAGCAGCCGTCTTTGCCGGCATGGAAGGCACACGCCCGATCCTGGTGGAAGTGCAGGCGCTCGTCGCCCCGACATCGCTCGGCACCCCTCGCCGCGCCGTGGTCGGCTGGGACTCGGCACGCCTGTCGATGATCCTTGCCGTACTCGAGGCGCATTGCGGCGTTCGGCTCGGTCAGCACGACGTCTATCTGAACATTGCAGGCGGCTATCGCATCTCCGAGCCGGCCGCCGATCTCGCTGTCGCCTCGGCCCTGGTTTCCTCGCTCGCCGGTATTGCCCTGCCGGCCAATTGTGTCTATTTCGGCGAAGTCAGCCTGTCGGGCGCCGTCCGACCGGTTTCACAGACGTCCCAGCGCCTCAAAGAAGCCGAGAAGCTGGGCTTTTCTGCCGCGCTACTTCCCTCGGCGTCAGCCGACCTGCCGAAGGGTTCCGGTGGTCGCTGGAGCGAGATCGAGAGCCTTCCGGACCTGGTTGCACGGATTGCCGGGTCGAAAGGCGCACTGCGACGTGTGGAAGAAGAGGTTTGATCCTTTCATCGCCAGCACCGGTGATGCTATAGGAAGCACGCAATGAGGCGCGACCAAGCCGTAGATAAGCGGCGGTCCTGGAGTTGAATTTAAATGCCCATTACGATTTTCGACGGTATTGTCATCGGCGTCGTTCTTTTCTCCGCCGTACTTGCAATGGTCCGCGGCTTCTCCCGCGAAGTTCTTTCGATCGCAAGCTGGGGCGGCTCTGCAGCCGCCGCATATTATTTCTATCCCTACCTCGTTCCTTACGCGAAGAAGTACACCGACGACGACCGCATCGCGATCGTCGGTTCGGCCGCTGTCGTGTTCCTGATCGCCCTGATCGTGATCTCCTTCATCACGATGAAGATCGCGGACTTCATCATCGACAGCCGGATCGGCGCTCTGGACCGCACTTTGGGCTTTCTCTTCGGCGCGGCTAGGGGCATACTTCTTCTCGTCGTCGCCGTCGCTTTCTGGAACTGGCTCGTGGACGTGGATCACCGCCCGGCCTGGGTGAACAACGCCAAGTCGAAGCCGTTCCTGGACTCGATGGTCGTCAAGTTGCAGTCCGTACTGCCGGCAGAATTCGCGCAGATGGTGCGGGCGAGCGTGATGGACAAAATTCAGCCGCAGGGCGGCAATACTGACAGCGGCAACGCGCCGGCATCCGACCAGGCGGCGCCAGCCGAGGATGCAGCGCCCGCCCCTGCAAATGGTGCACAGCAGCCGTCTAATTGACGCAGTGTTCAACAGCTTGACCCGCCGCCTGGCAATTGCCATCTGAGCGGAACGTGAATAAAGGTCCGGCCGGGCATCCGCTCTGCCGGGCCTCAGCCGTTTAAAACGCATGATCACGGCGTCATGCTATGGAAAGCCGATCCATTCTTGTGAGAGCAAAGGCCCGCATCGATGAACCAGTCCCATTCCTTGACGCTCAATGACGAATTCGATGGAGACACCCTCCACGAAGAATGCGGCGTCTTCGGCATTCTTGGCCATGACGATGCGTCTACCCTGACCGCGCTTGGCCTGCATGCACTTCAGCATCGCGGGCAGGAAGCAGCCGGTATCGTCTCCTTCGACGGTCTGCGCTTTTATTCCGAACGTCACATGGGTCTCGTTGGCGACCACTATACCAACCCGACCACGCTTGCCCGCCTGCCCGGAAACATCTCGATCGGCCACAACCGCTATTCAACGACCGGGGAAGTCGCCCTCCGCAACGTGCAGCCGCTCTTCGCCGAACTTGAAGTCGGCGGCATCGCTATCGCTCACAACGGCAACTTTACGAACGGCCTGACGCTTCGCCGCCAGTTGATCGCCGGTGGCGCCATCTGTCAGTCCACCTCCGATACGGAAGTGGTTCTCCACCTCATCGCCCGCTCGCGCTACACCTCCACGGCCGACCGCTTCATCGACGCGATCCGCCAGATGGAAGGCGGCTATTCGATGCTGGCGATGACCCGCACCAAGCTGATCGCAGCGCGCGATCCCACGGGCATCCGTCCCCTCGTCATGGGCGAACTCGACGGCAAGCCGATCTTCGCTTCCGAGACCTGTGCACTCGATATCATCGGCGCGAAGTTCATCCGCGACGTCGAGAATGGCGAAGTCATCATCTGCGAGATCCAGCCAGACGGTTCGATCTCGATCGACTCCCGCAAGGGCAATGGCCAGCCGGAACGCCTCTGCCTGTTCGAATATGTCTACTTCGCCCGCCCTGACTCGGTGGTCGGCGGCCGCAGCGTCTATGTCGCGCGCAAAAACATGGGCATCAATCTCGCCAAGGAAGCGCCGGTCGAGGCCGATGTCGTCGTTCCCGTACCGGATGGCGGCACGCCGGCGGCACTCGGCTATGCTCAGGAAAGCGGCATCCCCTTCGAATATGGCATCATCCGCAACCACTATGTCGGCCGCACCTTCATCGAACCGACACAGCAGATCCGTGCCTTTGGCGTCAAGCTGAAGCATTCCGCCAACCGGGCGATGATCGAAGGCAAGCGCGTCGTGCTCGTCGACGATTCGGTCGTGCGCGGCACGACGTCGCTGAAGATCGTGCAGATGATCCGCGATGCCGGTGCCAAGGAAGTGCACCTGCGCGTCGCAAGTCCGATGATCTATTATCCTGATTTCTACGGCATCGACACGCCTGATCGCGAGAAGCTTCTCGCCAACCAGTACGACAGCCTCGAGGCCATGTGCAAATATATCGGCGCGGACTCGCTGGAATTCCTGTCGATCAACGGCCTTTATCGCGCCGTCGGCGGCGAGGATCGCAACGACGCCCGTCCGCAGTTTACCGACCACTACTTCACCGGTGACTATCCGACCCGCCTCCTCGACAAGGACGGCGAAACGATGGGCCGCAAGGTTTCCCTGCTCGCGACCAACGGCTGACAGCCATTGGCTTTGACATTTGATTGAGGGGCGCTTATTGCGCCCCTTAATTTTTCAGCGACGCAGGACCGGGGCACAATGACTATCAACCTTGAAGGCAAGATCGCGCTCGTTACCGGCGCATCCCGGGGCATCGGCTATTTCACGGCGCTGGAACTGGCAAAGACCGGGGCGCATGTGATTGCCTGCGCCCGCACGGTCGGCGGCCTCGAGGATCTCGATGACGCGATCAAGGCAGTTGGCGGTTCTGCTACCCTCGTCCCGTTCGACCTCGCCGACATGAACGCCATCGATGCGCTCGGCGCTTCTATCTTCGAGCGCTGGGGCAAGCTTGACATCCTCGTCGCCAATGCCGGTGTACTCGGCGTGATTTCGCCGATCGGACATATCGAGGCAAAGACCTTCGAGAAGGTGATGAACATCAACGTCACCGCGACATGGCGCCTGATCCGCTCGGTCGATCCGCTGCTGTCGCGCTCCGACGCCGGCCGCGCCGTCATTCTCTCATCGGGTGCTGCGCACAAGTGTCGTCCGTTCTGGGGCCCCTACTCCGCTTCCAAGGCAGCTGTCGAAGCGCTGGCGCGTACCTGGGCTGGTGAAACGCAGCGCACGCCGCTTCGCATCACCAGCGTCGATCCGGGTGCGACCCGCACCGCCATGCGTGCCCAGGCGGTCCCGGGGGAAGATCCCGAGACGTTGCCGCATCCCTCCGAGGTGGCCAAGGCGATCCTGCCGCTGGTCGGCCCTGATGTGACCGAAACCGGTAAGCTCTTCATCGTCCGCGAGAACAAGCTCGTCGACTACCGCCTACCGGAATAAGCACGCTTCACTTGGCGGCCAGAGCCGGGAACAGGTGCGCGAAACCTGTTTCCGATGGGCAGAGCGCGTTAAGGTCGACTGAACCTTGAACGCCATCCAGCCCGCCGTTGTCAGCGAATTGCCAGATCGACCAACCACCGCAGTCCTCCCGTTTCGGCGCCTGGCCGATGCTCCGTAGCCACAGATAGTGATCGGGAAAACGTGCCTCGTTGCCCTTCAGGTACTGATCGAAGAATTGCTGGTTCAGGTAGAAGATCGGTTTGCCGGGATAGGCACCGTTCAGCTCATCAAAGAACGCGTTGATCTCGGCGCTCAACTCCTCGAGCGTAGGCACCTTGCCGCAGTTTCCGGTAAATTCGAGGTCGATCGCGATCGGCATCGCATCCACTTCGATCGGGACGGTTCCCATGACATTGCGCGCCTGTTCACGGCCGGGGCGGCAGAAGGTGAAGAAGTGATAGGCGCCACACACGATGCCGGCGTCCCTCGCCGCCTTCCAGTTTTCGGCAAAGCGCTTGTCGCGGTGGTTGCCACCCTCGGTCGCCTTCATGATCGCGAAGCGGACGTTCGGCTGGCGTGCCAGGGCTTGCCAATCTATGGCACCCTGATGATGGCTGATGTCGATGCCCTGTACGGGATAGTCCGCAAGCGTCGGAGGTGTGAAGGGTGCCATGGCGCGATCGTATGTCAGATACGATGCGACCGCGACAGCTAGAATCACCACCGCGAGGACTGTTCGATAGAGGGTTCTCACTCCAATGGTCTTTCGTTTTCCTTGACGCGTTGTAGCAGAATTTCGTGAGGTCGCGGCGGATGGCATCAGCCCGGCCCTGCGCTTGCGCTTCGGGCGTTCGGCGCTGCAATCGATTCACTGGATCGATTGCTCAGGTCAGGGGCCGGACCGCTTCTCACCCCCCTTGACCAAACCCGGTTAGCGCGCCATAAAACCCGCCATGAAAACGGTTATCTGCATTATCTGCCGGAAGATTATTCGCTAGCGCGCTCGCTGGCCTGGCCGTTTTCGTCTCCTGATAAGTCCAAGATGAGAAACGCCCCGGCCCGCCGGGTAGCAGCATTTTTTCGGATCATTGCATTTGGGAGAGTAGACATGGCCGGCGCGCCAGACACAAAGAAGCCGGAACTGAAGCTTTACAACACGCTGACGCGCGAAAAGACGGCCTTTGCGCCGATCGATCCGCAGAACGTCCGCATGTATGTCTGCGGCCCGACCGTCTATGACTACGCCCATATCGGCAATGCGCGGCCAGCCATTGTCTTCGACATTCTGTTCCGCCTGCTCCGGCACGTCTATGGCGCAGAGCACGTCACCTATGCGCGCAATATCACTGATGTCGATGACAAGATCAATGCGAGGGCTCTGCGGGACCATCCCGGTTTGCCGCTGAACGAGGCGATCCGCCTGGTCACCGAAAAGACCGAGACGCAATATCTCGAAGATGCAAAGGCGCTCGGCTGCCTCGATCCGACGATCCAGCCCCGGGCGACAGAAAACATCGCCCAGATGATCGAGATCATCGAAAAGCTGATCGCCAAGGGTCATGCCTATCAGGCTGCCGGCGAAGTGCTGTTCGACACCAAATCGATGCTCGACTACGGCCAGCTTTCGAAGCGCAACCTCGATGAACAGCAGGCAGGCGCCCGCATCGCCGTCGATGCGCACAAGAAGAACCCAGGCGACTTCGTGCTCTGGAAACTTTCGAACGAGAGCGAGCCCGGTTGGGAGAGCCCGTGGGGTCGTGGCCGCCCCGGCTGGCATATCGAATGCTCGGCCATGAGCGAGCGCTATCTCGGCGAAGTCTTCGACATCCACGGCGGCGGTCTCGACCTGATTTTCCCGCACCATGAGAACGAGATCGCACAGTCGCGTTGCGCCCATGGCACCAAGGTCATGGCGAATGTCTGGATGCACAACGGCTTCCTGCAGGTCGAAGGCCGCAAGATGTCGAAATCCGAAGGCAACTTCGTCACCATCTATGAACTGCTGCATACTCAGAAGTTCGGCGGTCGGCAGTGGCCAGGCGACGTGCTTCGTCTTGCAATGCTGATGACCCATTATCGCGAGCCGATCGATTTTTCGGTCAAGCGGCTGGAAGAAGCCGAGCGCCTTCTCGCCAAATGGCCGGCAGCCGATGCCGCGGGCGCAGAGCCCGACGCCGCGGTGGTCAGGGCCTTGGCCGACGACCTCAACACGGTGGCGGCGATCCAGGCGTTGCATACGCTGGCCCAGTCCGGCGATCACGCGACATTCGCCGCGAGTGCCGCGCTGCTCGGCGTCCTACCCGAGATGGCCGAAATCGACGAGGCGGTTGCGATCGAAATCGACCGGCGCGTGAAGGTGCGGCTCGACTTGCTGAAGGCGAAGAACTTCGCCGAGGCCGACAAGATCCGCGAGACGCTGCTTGCCGAAGGCATCCAGCTCAAGGACGGCAAGGATCCGGCCACCGGCGAGCGTGTAACGACATGGGAGGTGAAGAGATGAACACCTATACCGGCGGATGCCAGTGTGGAGCGATCCGCTTCCGGGTTCGCGGAACCTTGAAGGATTCATCCATCTGCCATTGCCGCATGTGCCAGAAGGCGTTCGGCGCCTACTACGCACCCCTGGTTTCCGTCCGTGGCGCAGAGTTCGAGTGGACGCGCGGCGAGCGCAAGCGTTTCCGCTCGTCGAACCTGGTCGAGCGCGGCTTCTGCGCCGATTGCGGTACGCCGCTGACATACGAGGCGCCGGATGGCATGGCGATCGCAGCTGGCGCCTTCGACGATCCCTCGGCGCTTCCGCCGGTTATTCAGTTCGGCACGGAGCGCAAGATCGGCTTCGTCGATCACCTGCATGAGTTGCCCGCGCGCGAGACCGAAGAGGACGTTGAGGCTGCGCCCTTCGTGCTCGACATCGTTTCCTACCAGCATCCGGATCACGACACGACCACCTGGCCCGAGGAGAGGAACCCGTGACAACAGCTGCGGCTCTGAGCGGAGGTTGCCAATGCGGCGCGGTTCGCTACCAGGTCGTGGGTGAACTCGGCTATCCGCACCTTTGCCACTGCCGCATGTGCCAGAAGGCGGCTGGAAACTACTTCATGCCGCTCGCCGCCGCCAAGCGAAGGGTTTTTGCGCTGACGCGTGGCGAACCGAAGTGGTTTCACTCGTCCGATATCGTCCGCCGCGGCTTTTGTGCCGACTGCGGGACGCCGCTTTTCTATGATGTTCCGAATGCGGACTTCATCAACATCGTGCTCGGATCCTTGGACGATCCCGATAGCGTCAAGCCGGTGATGCAATCGAACACCGGACGCAAGATGAGCTGGTTTCATGAGCTCGACGTACTGCCCATCGAGCCCGAAGCGGAAACGCCCGAGCGCGAAAACAAGATTGCCGCGAGCAATCACCAGCACCCCGACCACGACACAGCACATTGGCCAACCGGAGCGTCAGCATGAGTGAACCCATTCGTACCGGCGGCTGCCAATGCGGCGCAGTCAGATTCCGCATCAGCGGCAAGCTTGGCCGCCCCTCGATCTGCCATTGCCGCATGTGTCAGAAGCAGTTCGGCGGCCTCTTTTCCGCCCTTGTGACCGCGCCTGACGAGGGCATGGAGTGGACACGCGGCGAACCCAGCTATTTCCAGTCGTCGGTCAATATCGAGCGCGGCTCTTGCAAGAACTGCGGCACGCCGATGACCTACCGCCACCCGGGCGGCCTCGAACTGGCGATCGGCACCTTCGACGATCGCAGCGACCTGGCCCCGCAGATCCAGGTCAACTACGAGGCCCGCATTCCCTGGGTCGAGACGATCTTCGACCAACCCATTCACAAAGACCCCGATTTTTATGCACGGCAGGAGGCGATCATCTCCTTCCAGCATCCCGATCACGATACTGCAATCTGGCCAACCGAAGGCGTAAGACATGACTGAAGTGCTCCGTACCCTCTATCCCGAAATCGAACCCTATGCCTCAGGGCATCTCGACGTCGGCGATGGCCACAAGATTTATTGGGAACGGTCGGGCACACCGGGCGCGAAGCCGGCAGTCTTCTTGCATGGCGGACCGGGCGGCGGCTTCTCTCCGAGCCATCGCCGCCTTTTCGATCCCGCACTCTACGACGTGCTGCTGTTCGACCAGCGCGGCTGCGGCAAGTCCACGCCGTATGCCGATCTTAATGCCAACACCACCTGGCATCTTGTCGCCGACATTGAGCGACTGCGTGAAATGGCAGGCGTCGAGAAGTGGCAGGTGTTCGGCGGTTCGTGGGGCTCGACGCTGGCGCTCGCTTATGCCGAGACGCACCCGGAACGCGTTTCCGAGCTGGTCGTGCGCGGCATCTATACGCTGACCAAAGCCGAGCTCGACTGGTACTATCAGTTCGGCGTGTCGGAAATGTTCCCCGACAAGTGGGAGCGCTTCATCGCGCCGATCCCGCCCGAAGAGCGCCACGAGATGATGCTGGCCTACAATCGCCGGCTCACTGGTGCGGACCGGTCCGTTGCCCTTGAGGCCGCTCAAGCCTGGAGCATCTGGGAAGGCGAGACGATCACGCTGCTGCCGGAAAAATCGACCAGCGGCAAATTCGAGGATGCCGAGTTCGCCTACGCCTTTTCCCGGATCGAAAACCACTTCTTCGTCAATGCCGGCTGGATGGACGAGGGCCAGCTGCTGCGCGATGCCTATAAGCTGAAGGATATTCCAGGCGTCATCGTCCATGGCCGCTACGACATGCCCTGCCCGGCGAAATACGCCTGGCTGCTGCACAAGGCGTGGCCGCAGGCTGAGTTCCATCTGATCGAAGGCGCCGGACACGCTTATTCGGAGCCCGGCATCCTCGACCGGCTGATCCGGGCTACGGACAAGTTCGCCGGAAAGCAATAACGAGCCACAAGGCCGACAGGACGACCATCATGACACGCGAAAAGATCTACCTCTTCGACACGACGCTCCGCGACGGGCAGCAGACGCCCGGCATCGACTTCTCCGTCGAGGACAAGATTG
Organism: Hyphomicrobiales bacterium; assembly: GCA_900466985.1. Lineage (GTDB taxonomy): Bacteria > Pseudomonadota > Alphaproteobacteria > Rhizobiales > Rhizobiaceae > Rhizobium. Next base: position 51,373 of record UBOA01000003.1, on the reverse strand, counting down.
CGATCGCAAGCATGCTGGATGAGTTCGGCCTTGATTATGTCGAAGGCGGATATCCCGGCGCCAATCCGACGGACTCCGCCTTCTTCAGCGAGAAGCGCACGACACGGGCCCGCTTCGTCGCCTTCGGGATGACGAAGCGAGCCGGCATCTCAGCCTCAAATGACCCAGGCCTCGCGGCCCTCCTGCAGGCTGAGAGCGACGCGATCTGTTTCGTTGCCAAGAGCTGGGATTACCATGTGAAGGTCGCGCTCGGCTGCACCAACGAGGAAAACCTCGAGAGCATCGCCAAAAGCGTCAAGGCCGCCGTTGCCGCTGGTAAGGAGGCAATGGTCGACTGCGAGCATTTCTTCGACGGCTACAAGGCAAACCCCACCTACGCCATCGCCTGCGCGAAGACGGCCTATGACTCAGGCGCGCGCTGGGTCGTGCTCTGCGACACCAATGGCGGCACGCAGCCGCCGGAAATCCGCGCGACCGTCGAGGCGCTGATCGCGGCGGGCGTTCCCGGCCACTGTCTCGGGATCCATGCGCATAACGACACCGGCCAGGCGGTGGCCAACTCGCTCGCAGCCGTGGAGGCGGGCGTTCGCCAGATCCAGGGCACCTTGAACGGGATCGGTGAGCGCTGCGGCAATGCCAATCTCGTGACACTGATCCCGACACTGGCGCTGAAGGAAACCTATTCCCATCGCTTCGAGACAGCCATCGACAGCGAGCGGCTGACCAACCTGACACGGCTGTCGCATGCATTCGACGAGCTTTTGAACCGCTCACCGGACCACCAGATGCCCTATGTCGGTGCTTCGGCCTTCGCGACCAAGGCCGGCATCCATGCCTCCGCGCTGCTCAAGGACCCCCGCACCTACGAGCACGTGACGCCTGATAGCGTCGGCAATTTCCGCAAGGTCATGGTCTCCGACCAGGGGGGCAAGGCGAATTTCATCAACGCTTTGAAGCGCCGCGGCATCGAGGTCGGCAAGGATGATCCGAAACTCGACCGCCTGATTGCACTGGTCAAGGAGCGCGAGGCTTCCGGCTATGCCTATGAGGGCGCCGACGCGAGCTTCGAACTATTGGCGCGCCGCACCCTCGGAACCATCCCGGAATTCTTCTCGATTGAGGGCTTCCGCGTCATGGTCGAGCGCCGCTTCGATTCCCATGGCCGCGTGAAGATCGTCTCGGAAGCGGTCGTGAAGATCGTTATCGACGGGCAGACGATCATGTCGGTTGCCGAAGGCGACGGCCCGGTCAATGCGCTCGACCTCGCGCTGCGCAAGGATTTCGGGAAGTATCAGCATGAGATCGACGATCTGGTGCTGGCCGACTTCAAGGTGCGTATTCTGAATGGCGGCACCGAGGCCATCACCCGCGTTCTCATCGAATCCACCGATAGCGACGGCGTGCGCTGGTGGACGGTCGGCGTGTCCGAGAACATCATCGATGCGTCGTTCCAGGCGCTTGTTGACTCGGTCATCTACAAGCTGATGAAGAACCGGCAATTGGCGGGCAAGATCGCGGCGGAGTAGCCGTCAGCGGCTGTATACAAGGCCCCAATCCTTCTCCGAATACCATTCGTCGCCCTGTCGCTCGGTTTTCCAGCGCAGGGCGCGAACATGGTGCATCCCGCCGCGGCCGAACGAGGCTTCAAGCCGTCTGTAGCTGTCAAATCCGCCGGATACGGCCTCCGCCCAAACGAAAGCCACCGGGCACAGGAACTCCACCGCGTAACCGTCGTCTTCACGGCGAAAGAGGAAAAAGCCGGCATAGGAGGCCAGTCCCGTCGGCCCCGTGGCATCGACGTCGGGAACGCCGAGCGGAAAGATCAGCCGACCACCGATCGACAGGTGCTCCACCCAGGGATCGGCGGGACGGTGAACCGCGAAATTGACGTAGACCGCATTCGTCGCTTCGCGTGGCCACTCCACCCCGTTGCCATGGACGACCTTCACATTTGGATAGTCCCGAAGATTGGCCTCAGCGCGCGCCGCCAGTTCCCCGTCGAACTCCACGGCAATCACGCAACCCTCGGCACCGACGAGCAGGGACATGATCGCTGTATAATAGCCGCTGCCGGCGCCCACATGACAGACCATGTCGCCGCGCCGGAGCGCCAGCTTGTGTATTCCCCGGGCGTGTAGGCTCGGGCTGCCGTTGTTGACGTGCCGCTTGTGCTGAAGCGCAAACAACGCATCCTGATAGACGACGGAGGCATCGCCCGAGGGAACATCGACGTAGCCGCACCAACCTGCCATCCTCCACGGTGGCGGCCCCAGAAAGCGCTCGCGCGGGACAGTCGCGTAGGCCTGCAACAACGCATCGTCGTCCTGAATGCCTTCCTTCGTAAGCACCCGTGATGCATATGCTCTGCGGCACTGCGCAAGAGCTTCGTCGTCCATATCCTTCACCGTCGCGATGGCCGGCAATATTCACCGAAATGAATTGGCCTATTCACGTCCGTTAAGTTAAGCGGCTCATAACGAGAACAAATATGGAAACACTCGATGTCTGCTAATGCAAGCGCCGCGATTGCCAAAAACGAAGACAGTCCCCGTGGCTTCGCCTTTGCGCTGGTAGCCTATCTACTGTGGGGTTTCCTACCGATCTACATGAAGGCCGTCGCTCATATTTCGCCGGCCGAGGTCATTGCTCATCGAATTCTCTGGTCCTTGCCCTTGGCCGGTCTGGTGCTCATCGTTCTCGGCCGCACCCAGGACATCCGCATTGCCCTGCGGTCACCGCGGATGCTGGCCATGGCAGCCCTCACGGCAGCGCTGATCACCGTCAACTGGGGCACCTATGTCTGGGCGATCGGCGCCGGCCATTCGCTCGACGCGGCACTCGGCTATTTCATCAACCCGCTATTCAGCATATTACTCGGCTCCGTGCTGTTGAAGGAGCGGCTGCACCCCATTCAGATCGGAGCGATTGCGTTGGCTGGACTTGCAGTCGTCGTGCTGGCGCTCGATAGCGGCGGTGTTCCATGGGTGTCGCTGACGCTGACGATTTCCTGGGGGCTTTACGCCCTGTTTCGCAAGACGTTGCCGCTCGGCCCGAACCAGGGTTTCTTTCTCGAAGTGCTGATCCTCAGCATCCCGGCGTTTTTCTACATTCTCTATCTCGAACTCGGCAGCGGGGAAGGACACTTCTTTCGCACCGGCGGGTCCGATACGGCACTGCTCCTCGGTTGCGGCGTCGTTACCGCGGTACCGCTGATGATCTACGCCAACGGCGCCAAGCTGCTGCGGCTTTCGACCATCGGCATCATGCAATACATCGCGCCGACGATGATCTTCCTGATTGCGATCTTCGTGTTCCACGAACCTCTCGGCACCGCACGCATGATCGCCTTCCCACTGATCTGGGCGGGACTCTTCCTCTACAGCTGGGCGATGATCAAAGGGAACCGGGAGCGCTAACTCCCGGCCCTACATCTTCGAAATAACGGCGTCCTCGCCGTCACTGTCGACCGAAGCAATTTCAGCCGCCTGCGCCATGATGCCAGGGATGATCTCGGATATGTCGTCGATGACGAGCGGCTGAACGCGATGGGCCGTGTGGACGAAGCCTTCGTCCGTCATGTGGCGCATGAGCTCCATCATCGGGTCCCAGAAGCCGTTGACGTTGGCAAAGACCATCGGCTTCTCGTGACGGCCGAGCTGCGCCCAGGTCATGATCTCGACGATTTCTTCGAGCGTGCCGATGCCGCCCGGTAGCGCGACGAACGCATCGGAGCGCTCGAACATCGCGTGTTTGCGGGTATGCATGTTAGGCGTTACAATCAGTTCATTGAGTTGGCCGAGGGAATGGCGCGTAGCCTCCATGTCGATCAGGAACTCGGGAATGATCCCGGTCACCTGGCCCCCGTTCGAAAGCACGCCGCTCGCCACAGCCCCCATGATGCCCTTGGTGCCTCCGCCATAGATGAGGCGCAGGCCATAGTCCGCGATTTCCTTACCCAGCGCACGGCCGGCCGCCATATGGCGAGGATCGCTGCCCGGTCGTGAGCCGCAGTAAACACAAATGGAGCGAATGGAATGAGATTGATCTGTCATAGGGGCAAACAACTATTCTCTCTGCCTCCAGTCAAGAAAAATGACGGAAAAGCTGCGTCTTACTATTGCCTTACCGCTTTGACTGCTTGTGCAAAGCAGCGGGAATCGCTAGCAATTTTAGTAAGTCCGGCAAGATTGCCGCCTGGGGAGACGTGATGATGAGAAACCGTGCCGGCTTGCTGGCCCTTGCAGTGCTTGTAATCGCAATTCTATTGATGGTCTTTTTTGTCATGCCCCGCATCGGCGGAGACGCCGCCAAAGTTGGTGATGCAATTAACCAGGCCGGCTCCGAAGTAAAGAAAACAGTCACCGAAACCGCCAAGACATCGCGCCCTTCAGTTCCCGACGATGCAGAGACCACGCAGAAAGTCGGACGGCTTGCTTCGGAGGCAGGCCAATCCATCTCCGAACTTAAGGCGCTCTTTGCAGACGGCAAGGGCCCGACACAGGAAGTTTTCGAGACAGCCAAGTCGAAGGCGACGACCTCACTGCAGGCACTTGCGGACTTTGCGATTCCTGATGGCACGAACCCGGTCACCGCTGCCGCCGCCACCAAGGCAAAAGACGGTGCAGCCAAGGCGCTGACGATCGTCAAGGCGCTACCGGAGAATATTGCCGATGCGGCAACGGCGATCGCAAAAGCCGAAGCGGCGCTGACAGGCTCCCCGGAGCCGGCCAGCGAACCGTCGGTCGCGGCCTCGCCTGCGGAAAACGCCAACAAGCTCCCCACTTTCGACGTGCTGCGCGTAGAACCGGATGGCTCTACGGTCATCGCCGGTTCGGCAGCACCGAACAGCAAACTTGAAATCCTGGATGGGGACAAGGTCGTGACGACGACGGACGTCGGCCCGACTGGCGATTTCGTGGCGGTGCTCGATAATCCGCTCTCCGCCGGCGACCACCAGCTCGTCCTGCGAGCCACCGGCAAGGATGGCAAAGCTTCGACATCGGAAGAAGTTGCGACCGTATCCGTCCCCAAGGATGGCAAGAACTCCGAACTGCTGGCGATGGTCTCCAAGCCGGGCACCGCCAGCCGCGTCATAACCGCGCCCAAGCCGGACACTCAGGTCGCCTCCAATGGCGGTACTGTTCCGAGTTCGTCGGATGCTGCGAGCGCGCCGGCTGGTACGCAGTCAGGTCCGACGACGGCTAACGACGTCATGGTCAGCGCCGTCGAGATCGAAGGTGACAAGATCTTTGTCGCAGGTATGGCGAAGGCCTCGGCGAACGTCGTCGCCTATGCCGACGACCAGCTGATCGGCAAGGCGAAAGCCGGTCCCGACGGTCATTTCGTTGTCGATGGCGTGATGCCACTTTCGGTCGGCGATCACAAGATTCGCGTCGACGTTCTCGATGACGCCGGTAAGGTCGCCGTTCGCGCGTCGGTGAATTTCAACCGCCCGGAAGGAAATCAGGTCACGGTTGCCGCGCAGAGCGTGAAGTCTAACGGCGGAAGCGCGGCGGGGACCGTGCCACCGGATGAAGGTACGCTCGGAAAGCTGAAGAATGATGCCACCAAGGCCTTCTCCCTGCTCAACGGGCTCTTCGCCGACGGCAAGATACCGGGAGCGGAAGAGCTCGCGGCGGCCCGCTCCGCCACCGAGTTCGCCCTGCGTGCGATCGTCGAATTCCGCACCGCGGCCGATGCCACAGCCGACGTCAAGCAGCAGGCTTCTACCGCTGCCCAGGCCGCAGCCGATACCCTGAGCATGCTGCAGGCTCTGCCAAAGGATGCGAAATCCGTCGGCGATGCGCTGGGCAAGCTCGGCGCCGACATCGCCCAGCTGACCGCTCCTTCCGCTGCACCGGCCGCGCCCAGTGCACCTGCGACCAATGAGATCGCTGGAGACCAGGGCGGTCCGACGACGATCGAACAGGCGCCACTCGCACCCAGCAACGAGACGGTCATTATCCGCCGCGGCGATACGCTCTGGCAGATATCGCGGCGCGTCTATGGCGCGGGCGTTCGCTACACGACGATCTATGTCGCCAACGAGGACAAGATCACAAACCCGGACCGCATCTTGCCGGGACAGATCTTCGGCCTTCCCAAGGATGCCCTGCCGAACGCGGAAGAGCTTCACCGCAAGCGGCTTTCGGGCGAACACCTCTAAGGCGATCCCATCTTGATAGAGCGGCCGGACGGATATCACGTCCGGCCGCTCTTTTCCTGCGGCACCCATTTGTTGTATTGGTCCCGCCAACCCTGTGTGGCGGTGACGACAATCATGTCCGGCGAGCTCTTTCGGCATTTCCGCGGCTCCCAAATTTGTCGGCAACGCAGCGCCATCAGCGCCTTTCGGCGGGAGATTCGCATGGCAAACGACAAGACAGTCTCTGATTCCAACCTCCTGCGGACGCTGTTCAATCTGTGGCCCTACATGTGGCCGACGGGTCGCCCGGATCTCAAGATGCGGGTCGTCTGGGCTTCGGTTTACCTGCTCGTTTCCAAGTTCGTGCTGCTGCTCGTCCCCTACTTCTTCAAGTGGTCGACCGATGCGCTAAACGGGAAGATGGACCTCGCTGGCAAGCTGCCGGACCTGCTTGTCGGCGCGACGGCGTTGGTCATCGCCTACAACCTCACCCGTCTCATACAGCTCGGTCTGAACCAGTTGCGCGACGCGCTCTTTGCCAGCGTCGGCCAGCATGCTGTCCGACAATTGGCCTACAAGACCTTCGTGCACATGCATGAATTGTCGTTGCGCTTTCATCTCGAACGCAAGACGGGTGGACTTTCGCGCGTCATCGAGCGCGGCACCAAGGGGATCGAGACCATCGTGCGGTTCACGATCCTCAACTCCGTGCCGACACTGATCGAATTTTTGCTGACGGCCATCATCTTCTGGTGGGGCTACGGCTTTTCCTATCTCGCCGTCACCGCGTTCACCGTCTGGGCCTATATCTGGTTCACGATCCGCGCCAGCGACTGGCGCATCGCGATCCGCCGGGCGATGAACGACAGCGATACCGACGCCAACACCAAGGCTATCGACTCCCTCCTCAACTTCGAGACGGTCAAGTATTTCGGCAACGAGGAGATGGAGGCACGGCGCTTCGACAGGTCGATGGAACGCTACGAGAAGGCGGCCACGGATGTCTGGACCTCGCTCGGCTGGCTCAACTTCGGCCAGGGCGTGATTTTCGGCCTGGGCACGACGGTGATGCTCATCCTGTCGGCCCTTGCGGTCCAACGCGGCGAGCAGACGGTCGGCGACTTCGTCTTCGTCAACGCCATGCTGCTGCAGCTTTCCGTCCCTTTGAACTTCATCGGCTTCGTCTATCGTGAAATTCGCCAGGGACTGACGGATATCGAGCAGATGTTCGATCTCCTCGAAGTCAAGGCTGAAGTGATGGATGCGCCCGAGGCGACGCCTTTGGATATCAGGCAAGGCGCCATCTCCTTCAAGGATGTGCACTTTTCCTACGACCCTGCCCGTCCGATCCTAAAAGGCATCTCCTTCGACGTGCCTGCCGGCAAGACCGTTGCCGTGGTTGGTCCGTCGGGCGCCGGTAAATCGACCTTGTCGCGCTTGCTCTATCGTTTCTATGATATTCAAAGCGGTTCGGTCTCGGTCGATGGCCAGGACATCCGGACAGTGACCCAGAAGAGCCTGCGATCGGTTATCGGGATGGTTCCGCAAGACACCGTCCTTTTCAACGATACGGTTGCCTACAACATCCGCTACGGCCGTCCATCGGCCACAGATGCAGAGATCAAGGCCGCAGCCGAGATCGCCCAGATCGCGCACTTCATCGACCTGCTGCCCGAGGGCTTTGATACCAAGGTTGGCGAGCGTGGCCTGAAACTCTCCGGCGGTGAGAAGCAGCGCGTTGCGATCGCCCGAACGGTCCTGAAGGCGCCGCCGATCCTGATTCTCGACGAGGCAACCTCGGCCCTCGACACCACCACCGAGCGCGACATCCAGACCGCACTCGATGTCGTATCCAAGAACCGCACGACGCTCGTCATCGCCCACCGCCTGTCCACCGTTATCGGCGCGGACGAAATCATCGTTCTGAAAAGCGGCGAGATTGCTGAACGCGGCACCCACACCGCACTTCTCCAGAAAAATGGCCTATATGCCTCGATGTGGAACCGCCAGCGCGAGGCCACACAGGCCGAAGAGCATCTGAAACAGGTCCGCGAGAGCGACGACATGGGGGTCGTGAACAGGCTTGCTCCGGCGAGCTAGCCTGAATGGACGGCATTTGAGCTGCTTTGCTGTTCAGAAGCCGTCATAGATGTGGGGTCAAGGAGCCGCAGCATTGCCCCAGCTGCGGTTTCCCTGTAACCAGCGATGAGAAAAGAACTCCAGAGCACAACGCGATCTTACAGATTCGCTTGTTGCGCTTTAGTTCTTTGTTTTCACGCATGTCTTTGGCCCGAAACCGGTTGCCGCTTTCGGGAGACATGCTTTAGGAGCGCGGTATAAATGAGCTTGTTCAATACGGTACGCAACACGATCGTTCCGGTGCACAAGGAAGGTTATCCCTTCATCGCCGCCTTCTTCGTCGCCTCGCTCATTCTGGGCTGGATCTTCAAGCCGCTGTTCTGGATCGGGCTGATCCTGACGCTGTGGTGCGCCTATTTCTTCCGTGATCCCGAGAGAATGACGCCTCAGGATGACGATCTCGTCATCTCGCCGGCCGACGGCAAAGTGTCGTCCGTCCAGATGGTCGTGCCACCGGCCGAACTGAATCTCGGCAGCGAGCCGATGCTGCGCATCTCGGTGTTCATGAATGTCTTCAACTGCCATGTAAACCGCTCCCCGGTGCGCGGGCGGATCGTCAGCGTCAACTACCGGTCGGGCAGCTTCGTGAATGCGGAGCTCGACAAGGCAAGCGACGACAACGAACGCAACGGCCTTGTCATCGAAACCTCGCACGGCCAGATCGGGGTCGTTCAGATCGCCGGCCTCGTTGCTCGGCGTATCCTGTGCTGGGCCAATACGGGCGAGCCTCTGGATGCCGGCGAGCGCTTCGGCCTTATTCGCTTCGGTTCGCGCCTTGACGTATTTCTGCCGCCCGGCGCAGCGCCCCGGGTGACGCTCGGCCAGACGGCAATTGCCGGAGAAACCGTGCTGGCCGAATTCGGCTCCACCAAGGGCCCGGTCGTCAGCCGTCGAAGCTAGACTGGAGCGCGACATGGAAACGCCCTTCCCGCCTTTCGAGCCCAACGGTCCGCCTGACGATTCGGGCCGCGGACCACGGCTTCGCGAGATCCCGCTTCGCCTTATCATTCCCAATCTCATCACGATCCTTGCGATCTGTGCCGGCCTCACCGGCATCCGCCTTGCATTCGAGAACCGGTACGAGCTTGCGGTCGGCATGGTGCTTCTCGCCGCATTCCTTGACGGGATCGATGGCCGCGTTGCCCGCCTGATGAAGGCGACGTCGAAGTTCGGCGCGCAGATGGATTCGCTGGCTGATATCGTGAATTTCGGCGTCGCGCCCGCGCTTGTCGTCTATGTCTTTGCACTGGATCAGGCCCGCTCCATCGGCTGGATCGCCGCCCTGATCTACTCCATTGCGGCGGGCCTTCGTCTGGCTCGCTTCAACGTCATGGCCGAGCGCGAGAACAAGGCAACGTGGCAGTCGGAGTATTTCGTCGGCGTGCCCGCGCCAGCAGGCGCGATGCTGGTGCTGCTCCCTGTCTATCTTGGCTTCCTTGGCCTGACGACCGATCGCACTTTCGCTTATTTTTCATCCGTTTATACGGTTCTGATCGCGTTCCTGCTCATCAGCCGTCTTCCCGTCTGGTCCGGCAAGTCCGAGGGCAGCAGGCTGCGGCGTGATCTGGTGCTGCCGGTCATGCTCGGCGTCGTTCTCTACGTGGCGCTACTGTCGAGCTTCACATGGGAAGTCATGGTCGTGACCGCCGTCATCTACCTGCTGACGCTTCCGTTCGGCGCGCGCAAGTGGAAGCGGAAATACGGCACGCTGACAATCGAGGAACCGGGTGTCGGCGAGGACGATATCGGCCGTCACATCTGACATTTTTCAACTCTCCCTTGCTTGGGAATGCCTGACTCAAGCCTCGCGAAATATGCATCGGATACACAATTCCTGATAAGCGGCGCCTCGATTTTGTCGCTATTACACGCAAAAGAGCAATAAATATAAGAGTCTAGGGACAGCACACGTGAGGAGAGTATTGTGACCCCGAAGAAGACAAGCGTCGAACAGCCGGCAAAGTCCGACCTCAGCGCCAACTACCGCCCGCTCGGCCTGAAGGCCGTTCTTGCGGCCGCCCTGATGCTCAAGAGCAAGCCACCGCTCGTCAAGAAGCTTGCCTAGGGCGATGCTATTGCCGCGCTGTCGATGGGACCGACAGCGCCAAGGTCAGGCCTTTACCTTCCTGCTTCATTGAAAATCCAGCGCGCGTTCTCATGACGCGCGACGTGGTTGAACCGAACTGCTAGGATACACGTCCATAGGCCAGTTCGGAGGCGATATGACCGACGTTCAGACAAATCGCAAGCTCAGTGCGATCCTTGTCGCTGATGTCGTTGGCTATTCGCGGATGATGGCAAAGGATGAGGCAGGCACGCTTGCCGCGTTGAAGCATCACCGGCTGTCTGTCTTCAATCCTGCCGTCGAGAATTACAACGGCCGCGTCATCAAGCTTGTTGGCGACGGCGCTCTCGTCGAGTTCGGCAGCGCCGTTGATGCGGTCAAGTTCGCGCTTTCGGTGCAACGCACCGCCGCCGCTTCGGGCAACGACGCCTCCCATCCAGGAATCACGCTGCGCATCGGGATCAATCTCGGCGATGTCGTCATCGATGGTGATGACATCTATGGCGACGGCGTCAACATTGCCGCGCGCCTGGAGCCGCTGGCGGAACCCGGCGGTGTTTGCATCGCATCGACTGTCAGGGAGAACATCGTAGGTCGCGTCGACGCGGAATTCGAGGACGGTGGCGACGTCCAACTCAGGAACATCGATCGGCCAGTCCGGATCTGGAAATGGCGCCCCGACGGTCACCCCAACTTTGCCAGTGCTCTCTCACAAAGGGCAAAAGACAACCTCCGGCCGTCGCTTGCCGTGCTTCCGTTCCAGAACATGAGCGGCGATGTCCAGCAGGAGTATTTCGCCGACGGCGTTGTCGAAGACATGATCACGGCGCTCAGTCGTTTTCGCTCCTTCGCCGTGATCGCCCGCAACTCCTCCTTTATCTACAAAGGCCGCGCGATCGATGTGCGCCAGGTCGCTCGCGAGCTTGGCGTGCGCTACGTATTGGAAGGCAGCGTCCGACGCGCCGGCAACCAGTTGCGCATCACCGCACAGCTCGTCGAAGGCGCGACCGGCGCGCACCTGTGGGCAGAACACTACGATGGCTCCGCAGAGGAAATTTTCGATTTCCAGGATCGCATCACCGAGAGCGTCGTCTCGATCGTTGAGCCTCAGATCAAGTCTGCCGAGATCGCGCTTTCACGAAGGGAGCGGCCGGAGAGCATTGAAGCCTATGACTTCTACCTTCAGACCATGGGGAGCTTCTACTCAGACATGCCGGAGCGGAACGACGACGCCCTCGCCTTGATCAACAAGGCAATCTCCCTCGAGCCGAATAACGCGACCTATCTTTCGACGGCCGTCATGTTGCTCATGCAGCGCGGCACTCTGGGCTGGAAGCTGTCGGGGGTCGAGGATCAGCGAGCGCTCTGCGAGAAATACATCGAGCGGGCACTTGTGCATGGCCACGGCGACGCAACGGTCGTGGGGATCTGCGGCAATACGCTGATGCAGTACCTGAAGCAGTACGATCGAGGTTTTGAACTGGTCTGCCAGGCCGTTGCCCTCAACCCCAACAACCTCGATGTGGTCAATTTTGCCGGTGTCGCGAACCTTCATTGCGGCAGTCTCGATGAGGCCGTCACCTATTTCCTGCGCGCGGAACGGCTGAGTCCAAACAGGCTTGGTGCTCATTGGAACCTTACCGGGCTGGCTCATGTCGAAATGGTCCGCGGCAATTATGAAGAGGCTCTGGCCTGGGGGCGCAAATCCATGGCGGCGAATGCCTATTACGGTCCGTGCTTCTGGATGATGATTGCGGCCAATGCAAAACTCGGACGCATGGACGAAGCGCGGCGTCACCTTGCGGGTCTGCTTGCATTCTCGCCCGGCGTCACAGTCGCCCGCATCCGCGCCGGCCAAGCCGCCAAGAACCCTGATCGGATCGAACCGATCCTCGAGGGGCTGGCACTCGCTGGCATGCCGGAAGCCTAGGACGTGTGGAAGAAGTGCACCAGCAGACTGATTGCCAGCAGCCCCATGACAATGCCGATGATGACATCGAGAACCCGCCAGGCTGCGGGTTTTGCAAAAACCGGCTGCAACAGGCGAGCACCGTAGCCTAGGCCGAAAAACCAGATGAACGACGCCGTCGCGGCACCGACACCGTAGGCGATGCGGTCTGCACCGCTATAGGGCGCGGACAGGCTGCCAATCAGAACGACCATGTCCAGGTAGACGTGCGGGTTCAGAAAGGTAAAGGCTAGGCAAGACGCGACTGCAGCCTTCAGGCCCAGTGTCTGCGGAGAACCCGCCTGCATCGCGCCGGGATGAAGAGCGCGACGGAATGCCAGAACGGCATACGAACCGAGAAAAATTGCCCCACCTAGCGTCACAGCCGAGAGGAGCGTCGGCGACTGGGCAACAAGCGTTCCCAGCCCGGCAACGCCGGCTGCGATCAGCACTGCATCCGATAGGGCGCAGATCAGGCACAGGATGAAGACGTGTGAGCGCAGCAGGCCCTGGCGCAGAATGAACGCATTCTGTGCACCAATGGCGATAATGAGCGACGCACCAAGGAAGAAGCCGGAAAGCGCGGCAGAAATGGAGATCATGTGATTTTCCGGAAGAATTATGCGGTGGGATTATCAGATTAGAAGAAGCTGAGCTGGCCGTCATCCGGCTTTTTCTTTTCAGGCGGCGACGGCAGCTTATCAACAGCCACCTTGTCCTGGAGGTCGGACCCCATATTGGTCACTTTGTTGACCTTGTCGGAGACGGGGATCGCCTCGAAGAAATCTTCTTCGACCGGCTTCATCAGGTCGGCGACGTCGCGTGGCTCCTGTGTCTTGCAATCCAGCCAGCGCGAAAAGTCTTCCGGCTTGATGACGACGGGCATGCGGTCATGGACCGGAGCGATGGCAGCATTTGCCGCGGTCGTCAGGATCGCGCCGGTGTCGACTTCCGAACCGTCTGCGGACGACCATGTTTCCATCAGGCCGGCGAACGCCACAATGCCGCCGCGGCGCGGCCTGATCCAATAGGTCTGGGACTTCTCGCCCCTCTCCTTGCCGGGGCGATGCCATTCATAGAAGCCGGAGGCTGGCACGAGCACGCGCCGATGGCGCATCGCCGCACGAAACGACGCCTTGCCGATCGCCGTTTCGGCGCGGGCGTTAATCAGCAGCGGAAATTGCTTGGGATCCTTCACCCATCCCGGCGTAAAGCCCCATCGCACGAGCACCGCGCGCCGCTCTGGGAGGTTGCTGCCTTTCTCCCGCGTTTCATCCGAAACGACGACGAGGATGGGCTGGGTCGGCGCAATGTTGTAACGCGCGGGAAAGTCCTCGAGATCCATGATCCCCAGAACTTCCTTCAATTCCTCCGGGGATATTGTCAGGGCATAACGTCCACACATTCGGATGTCTTTGCACTCCGTCCGGCGACGGTCAAGGCTAGCCGCCTCAGCCGCGCGGTGCGAGTAGGATGATTGCTGAGCCGCAAAGGCAGACGAGCGCGCCGCCAATGTCCCAGCGGTCGGGCACACGGTTCTCGACGATCCACAGCCACATCAGAGAAGCCACGATATAGATGCCGCCATAGGCAGCGAAGGTGCGGCCGGCGGCCTCACTCGGCACGAAAGTGAGGAGCCATGCAAATAGCGCGAGGGACACCATGCCGGGTGCCAGCCACCAGACGGGCTTTGCCATTCTCAGCCAGGCCCAGAAGGTGAAGCAACCGGCAATCTCGAAAACAGCTGCTGCAGCATAGATGATATAAGTCACGAGAGCTCCATCGAATCGCCGCGTTCAATATCCGGCGGAACGAAGGCGGCGCCAAGCACAGCCAACAGAGACCAACGCGGTATCCCCATGAGTTCCAATCCGAAGGCGGCCTCCTCCGCCATCCTCCAGCGCGGCAACCGGTTCCTCCTCGTGCTTCGGCGCAATCCGCCGGCGGCCGACATGTATGCGTTTCCGGGAGGACGGGCCGAACCGGGCGAAACGCCAGAGGAAACGGCGTTGCGCGAGTTGGATGAGGAGACCGGGATCAAAGCTCGCAGCCCTCACCTCTTCGCGACATACGATTTGAAGTCGCACACCCCTGACGGCGCTGTCGTCAACCACTTCTTTCTTTCCGTATTTCGGGTCGAGGCCGACGACACGGCTAGGGGCATCGCGGCCGACGACGCCGCCGATATCGGTTGGTTCACCGTTGAGGAGATCCGCCGTCTGCCGGTGCCTCAAAGCGTGCTTGAATGTGCCGAGCGCCTGGCGTCCGGCAGCGAATAAGCAGGTGGAAACTCAAGCAAGCGCCTTGTTCCCGTCACTGTCAGGGTATCAACTATCAACATGATTCCCGTTCGACGCGCGTTCCTGTTTCTTGCATTGTGCGCAAGCGCCGCCCTACCCGCCCCTGTATGGGCACAGGGTACAACTCCGCCAGTGTTGCCAGAGCAGAGTGCGCCAAAAGCGGTCACCGTGCCATACGACGAAAAACTATCGCGGCTTGCCGAAGTGCTGGGCTCGGTTCACTACCTGAGGACCTTGTGCAAAGCGGAAAACAGTGGCGAATGGCGAGGGCGCATGCAGCAACTGCTTGATTCAGAAGCCAAGGACGAGCCGCAGCGCAAGGAACAGCTGACCGCGGCCTTCAATCGCGGATACCGCGCTTTCGCGTCGGTTTACACGGATTGCACGCAGGCAGCCATCGTGGCAGAAGAGCGATACCGTGCCGAAGGTGCAACACTCGCCACAGAAATAACATCAAGGTTCGGAAATTAACGGTTAATTAACCTCTTTTCACTGGCGGCCGTGTCGTTTTGGGAAAAGGCTGATAAGGTCGTTAACTAGGCAGTAAGGCATGCAGTTTGAGGAAATGACAATGGAACCAAGCCTCAATGACATCGACGACATGATCGTTCATGAGAAGACTCAGGCGGCTTTGGAGTACCATAACGAAGCCTGGGCTGATGGCATGGCAGACGGAATCGAACCCGAGATCATCGCCGATACAGCAATCATCCACGCGCTACGGGAAACCATTCGCCTCCATGGCGAGAACAGTGCCGAAGCGCTTCTGGATTCCTTGCGCGAGCGCATGCTTGCCGGCGAGTTTTCTCCGAACCGCACCCTGCAATAACGATCACAGAGAGTTTGATGCATTCCGCTAGGGACAATGCTTCGCGGCCCGCGATCGCGCCGCTTTTGCTTGCAATCGGCCTTAGCGCCAGCAGCTTTCTGACCGGGACCTCGGCCCTGGCACTCTCAGAGCTGCAGAAGACCCCAGGACAGGTTGAACAAAGCGCTCCTGGCCAAGGCGGCGACAAACCAGCCCCCTCCCCAACCGCACCCGGCGTTCCGATGCCCGACCCGCTGGTCAATTCGCAGGCGGGCCAAAGCAACGACAAGACGCCCGGCGCCGAGGACAGCTCGAAGCCCGTCGAAGTCATCTACGATATCAGCAAGGTTCCCGAGCCCGTTCGAAAGATGCGTGAGCAGATCGTCGAGGCTGCCGCTTCCGGCGATCTCGAGCGGCTGCGCCCGCTGCTCGGCACCGGCGCCACTCAGACACAGGTGACGGTCGGAGAACCGACGGACGACCCCATCAGCGCGCTCAAGGATCTTTCGGGCGATCCGGAGGGCGATGAGATCCTGGCGATCCTGCTCGATGTCATTTCCACCGGCTTCGTTCATGTCGGCCAGGGCACACCGGACGAAATGTTTGTCTGGCCCTATTTCGCCGAAAAGGATCTGAAGGCTCTGACTCCCCCCGAGCGAGTGGAATTGCTGCGCATCGTTACGGCCGGCGACCTGTCCGACATGCAGGAGTTCGGCGGTTATAATTTCTATCGATTGGGCATCACCCCCGACGGCAAATGGAAGTACTTCACCGCCGGCGACTGAGGCTTGCGATCCCCTCACCGAAGACATACTTCTGAGCGATAACGAACGCGACAGGTGCCGCCATGCCAGCCGTATCTCTGAAGAACCGCTCGCTTATACGGGTGAGCGGTCCGGAGGCCCAATCCTTTCTGCAGAACCTGATCACGACCGATCTTGCCGCGCTCGCGGCGGATGAAGCACGGCCGGGCGCGCTGTTGACGCCGCAGGGCAAAATCCTGTTCGACTTCATGATCTGGCAGGACGGCGACGGGTTCATCATCGAGACGGACGATGATCAGCGGGATGCGCTGCTTAAGCGACTGACGATGTACAAGCTCAGAGCCGCCGTCGACCTCTCGCCTGCCGGCGAGGGCGTCACGGTTTCTTGGGAAAGCACCAATAAGGGAGCGGCCGACCGCCGTTTTGCCAAAGCTGGCGTAGTGCTCGTTCGCCAGGCGGGGCAGCACGGTACCGATGACCGCGAAATCTATGACGCATTGCGCATCGCGAGTGGCGTTGCCGTATCCGGGCAGGACTATGCGCTGCAGGATGCCTTCCCGCACGATGTCCTGATGGACTTCAACGGCGGCCTCTCCTTCAAGAAGGGCTGCTATGTCGGCCAGGAGGTGGTCTCGCGCATGCAGCATCGCGGCACGGCCCGCCGCCGTGTCGTCACCGTGAAGGCCGAGACCGCGCTGCCGCCTTCCGGGACGCAGATCACCGCCGGGGGCAAGCCGGTCGGCACGCTCGGATCGGTCGTCGGAAAAGGCGGCCTCGCGATCGTTCGCATCGACCGTGCCGGTGAGGCCATTGCGACAGCGACGCCTCTATTGGCAGGCGAGACGGCGGTCATTCTGGAACTACCCGCCTGGACAGGGCTGACGTTCCCGACGACGGCGGACGAGGCCAGCGCGTGACGACAAAGGCGCCGCGCGCGTGGCAGCGCATGCTCTCGGGCCGCCGGCTTGATCTGCTCGACCCCTCTCCTCTCGACGTCGAGCTGAGCGATATTGCGCATGGGCTTGCGCGCGTTGCCCGCTGGAACGGACAAACCTCGGGAGATCACGCCTTCTCCGTCGCCCAACATTGCCTTATCGTGGAGGATATTTTCCGCCACCTCAACGATGCAACCGCCGATCAGCGCCTGATGGCGCTACTGCATGATGCGCCGGAATATGTCATCGGCGACATGATCTCGCCGTTCAAGTCGGTCGTCGGTGGCGGATACAAGGCCGTCGAAAAGCGGCTGGAAGCGGCCGTCCACCTTCGGTTTGGCCTTCCCCCTCACCCGACGCGCGAACTCAAGGAGAAGATCAAGAAGGCCGACACCATCGCTGCGTATTTCGAGGCAACACAGCTTGCCGGGTTTACCTCGACTGAGGCACAGAAATTCTTCGGCCAGCCGCGCGGAATCACAAAAGACATGCTGCTGATGACGCCACTGCCGGCAGTCGAGGCGCAGCGCCTCTTTTGCGAGCGCTTCGAGACAATCGAGGCCATGCGGAGCAGCAAAGCATGACTGTCATCATTGTCGCTCCGCTTGCCCGGATCGCCGAAATGGCAGTCCGGCATGGCGCCCGTGAGATGATCAGCCTGATGGCGAAGGAACAGGCTTTCCACCGGCCTGCCGTGATCCAGGCGCACCGGCATCTTCTCCTCCATATGAACGACATCGCATTCAAGGGAACGGGCAACCTTGTTGCGCCGGATGAGACGCATGTGTGGGAGATCATCGGTTTTGCCCGCGAGTGGGATCGCGCTGCGCCACTCTTAATCCACTGTTGGATGGGCGTCTCCCGGTCGCCGGCGGCGGCCTTGATCGCCGCCCTTTCCGTGTCGCCGGAGCAAGAGGATGCGGCGCTCGTTCGCCGGCTGCGCACTGCATCGCCTTTTGCCACGCCGAATGCGCGGCTGATCCAGATCGGCGATGACCTGCTCGGCCGCGGAGGGCGGCTGGTCGATGCGGTTCGAACCATCGGTCGTGGCGCGGACGCGGATGGGAACGCGCCTTTCACACTGACTTTGGACCAGCCGACCGCTGGAACGTTTTGAGTCGATACCGGTTATCCCCTAGAAGAGGTTAATCGATGTCGCTGCAGAACTATCGCGATACGTTTGTGCGATGCTTGGCTACACTCAGGAGCCTGACAAGCGCGCGCGACGAATATGCGTGGTTCCGGTGGCAAGCGATCTATCTTACGCGTGATCGATTTTCCTACTTTTTTCGCGGCGATCTGGATGGCATCAAAGCCAGCTTCCTCGGCCAGCAGATAGATTTGACCACCGGCGCCACCAGCTCGGTTCCGATACGTTCGATTGCGCTGTACGGGGCAACATTCGGCCTGAATGAGGCAATCACTGCTTATCGTGGGCCACAGAAGTCTGTAATCGACATTGCGCATGCCTTCAGCGAGAAAGGCACTGCAGATTACCAGGCCGAGTTCTTCTATCTCAGGATGAGGCTGCTCTACTCGGCAGATGACAGCCGCACGGGTTTCGGCACGGATCCCAGACTGCGTGAAAACACGAATATCATATTCGTCGGGCTGGAAGATCGCGCGACGGCCGACCTGCTCGAAACAAGTCGCGTCGGGCAATGGGTCGCGACGGATAGGCCGGTTGCATCAAGCGAGTGGTATGCGGAGCGATACTACTATCACTGACCGGAAGACTGCCTACTTGATGACGCCGCAGGCAAGGCGTTCACCTGCGTCGCCTGCAGGTTGGCTGCGATAATCATCTGAATTGGCATGAACGATCAGCGCTCGGCCGCGGACCCCGTCAGTCTTGCCGTCGAGGGTGACCATGCCGTCAAACACCTGCGCTCGCAGAACACCATCCTGGTCAACATACTGGTTAGGCATGTCACCGGCGTGGGGTCCTTTTGCGGACAACAGGCCGTGCTCGGCATTGGTCGGATTGAAGTGCTTTCCGGCTGACTCGTGATGGCCGGCTGCATCGCAACTGCCGGTCTCGTGGACATGGAATGCGACCCATTTATTGGCGGGCAGCCCAGCCACTTCGACTTCGATCAATACGCCGCCATTTGCCGCGGCCGTCAGCGTGGCCCGACCGCTTTCCTTTCCGTCACGCCCGATAAAGTCCGCCGTGGCCGTTTGCTTGTCCTGAGCCATCGCAGCGGAGGAAACGGCCAAGAGCGTCAGAGCCGCGAACGAGAGGATTGTTTTCATTGGAGCTTCCTTTGCATCGTCGTTTCCCAACGTGTGAGGCACGAAGCAGTTCCCAAAACGGCGACCAAGAAAAGCCGGCACTGAGGTCGGCTTCGCAAATTCAGCGCACCACGCGATCAGGCGACGGTGTCGAGATCGTACTGACCGTATGTGCTCTTATACAGATCGTAGGAAGCGTTCTGCTGGGACTGCGGATAGAAATTACGGCTTCCCGTCTCACTTGCAGCCATCATGAAGGCAAGCACGCCCTCCGAGAGCTTTGGTGCAAAGTCCTGAGCATTGCTCTCTTCTGAGCCCAACTGCTTCAGAATGCCCGGCTTGTCATCAGCCGCCCGCTCGCCACGGCTCAGCACGCCGTCGCCATTTGTGTCCAATCGCGACAGTGTCGCGAGATACGCGTAGGATGTATCACTAACAGATGAAACTTGGCTCATACAAACCTCCATTCACCGCTGTTTCGGTGATGTTTGTACGCAATACGAAATGGAAAAATCTAAGACTAAGCGGTCGTTAAACTGATTTGCGCACTGCGTCAATAAGCTGTTAACACGCTATTAACCATGATTGACAAAGTGTGATTTCAGCGCATCAGCCGCGCGGGGCCTCGGCTCAAATGCCCACATTTCCAGGCAGTTCGTGACCAGCAGTCAAATATAATGCCAGCAATATATTCGTTTGCGTTGCAATAGAATTTTAATGCGACCGATAGATTATCTTCGCCACGTCAGCATAGGGGCCGGTCGAATTTGAGATTGGCTAGACGATAATTTTGGATTGTTTCAGAAGGTCTTTTCATGTCTGGCGCGCCGCGTCGAAACTGCAGGCTGGCAGCACGCTCACTGGGCTCCGCTCACCCTCCCCGCGCTCCCGAAACAACGATTGCCGAAAATGGACGCTGAAGCCCTTTTCCGGCAACAGTGCACGACCGCCCTCAATGAGGATGGCTCTGCCAACGCTGAACGCCTGATGAATCTTGTCGTCGAGACATATCGACTGCAGGCAGGAAAGAAGCGCGCCGCGGAAGACCATTCTCACCTGCTGAGCGAAGAAAACACCACCCTTAAAGGCAGCCTCGTTGCCACGAAAGAAGATCTCGCGGAACAGCAACGCCTGTTCGGGATCGTTCTCGACAACCTGCCGCAGGGTCTGAGTGTCTTCGATGCCGAGCAGCGATTGATCGTCTGCAACACGCGCTTCCGACAAGTTTTCGGCTTCGGCGTCGAAGCTGCCTCTCCCGGCGCCTCGCTGAAAACGCTCATCTCGATGATCCGCGGCACCGAGCGGATCGAGAAAAAGGTCTCGCGTCTGCGCGCCGCCACAGAAGGTGGACACATCCGCCACCGCGAATGGATCATGGAAGACGGGCGCACCATCCAGAGCGTCATCACCGTCTTGCCCGATGGCAGCAACATTTCCATTCATGCGGACGTTACCGAAGACCGAAAGGCGGCCGAGCGCATAGCTTATCTCGCTCATCACGACCCGCTGACCGGACTGCCGAACCGCATCAGTCTCAGGGAGCGCATCGACGCAGCGCTGGCCGCCTGTAAGCCGGACGAGCAGATTGCCCTTGTGCACCTTAATCTTGACCGCTTCAAATCGATCAACAACACCCTCGGCGTTTCGGCCGGTGACAAGATCCTGCGGCAGGTGGCTGAGCGCATCCGCATGTCGGCAGGCGGGAATGTGCTGGCGCGCCTCGGCTCGGACGAATTCGCGATTCTTCAATCCGGACGGCAGCAGCCATGGAACGTCACGGCTCTGGCCGACCAGATTCGCCGCGAACTCTCAGAGCCGTTCTTTCGTGGAGACAAGGCCGTTGAACTCAGCGTGTCGATGGGGATCGCAATCAGTCCGCAGGACGGAATTGAAACGGACACCCTGCTGAAACACGCCGGCGTCGCACTGTCGCATGCCAAGAGCAGCGGCGGAAAGGGCGAACGCTTCTTCACGGCCGAAATGGAAGCGCAGATCGAAGCACGGCATACACTGGAAGCGGATTTGCGCAAGGCGATCGAACGCGAGGAGTTCGAGCTTCACTATCAACCGCTCTATGACCTCGGCCAACAGAAGATCTGCGGTTTCGAGGCGCTTCTGCGATGGAACCACCCAACGCGCGGACGGGTGCCGCCGATGGAGTTCATCCCCCTTGCCGAGGAGGTTGGCCTCGTGGTCGATATCGGACGCTGGGTCCTGCGCCGCGCCTGCCGCGATGCCATGGACTGGCCGGACGATATCAAGGTTGCGGTCAACGTATCGGCGATCCAGTTTACGAACAGTGATTTGCCGAGCGATGTCGCCGCGTCGCTGGCCGAAGCGGGGCTGCCGGCTGACCGTTTAGAAATCGAGATCACCGAGAGCGTGCTGATGGAAAACCTCGATGAGGCCCTGCCTGTACTGCACGCGCTCAAGCAGAGCGGCATCCGGATCGGCATGGACGACTTCGGCACCGGCTATTCGTCGCTGAGCTATCTCCGGCGGTTCCCCTTCGACAAAATCAAGATCGACAAGTCGTTCGTCAACGGTATCGTCGAAGACAAAGAAGCCTTTGCGATCATGCGGGCCATCATCCTTCTCGGCGATGCGCTCGGCATGCGCGTGACCGTGGAAGGCGTCGAAACGGCCGAGCAGTTGGCCCTGCTCCAGCGCGAAGCCTGCGATGAAATCCAGGGTTACCATATCAGCCCGCCACGGCCGGTCGCGGACGTACCTTACCTGTTGGCTTGGCCGCAGGAGCAACCAAGCGCCCGCGCCAGCTAGTGCGCTCTTCGTTGCGACTCGTGGTTCCTGCGTTTATGGAAGGACACCCTCTTCCCACGCGGTGATCCCATGTTCCAGGCGAAGGCCTTCGCTCCATTTGAAAAGCTTGCCGCCGCGCTCGTGCCGCATTCGTCGGAAGGCGATGACGGCTCGCATGACGTGGCGCATGTCTTGCGCGTTTTCAAGAACGCCATGCGCATCCAGGCTGTCGAGGGTGGCGATGCCAGGATCCTTGCGGCTGCCGTCCTCCTGCACGATTGCGTCGCCGTGGAGAAGAACTCCCCCATGCGGTCGAAGGCGTCCGCTTTGGCAGCAGAGAAGGCCTCGGCCGTTCTCGCCGACCTTGGCTGGGCCGGTGACGACATCGCCGCCGTTGCGCATGCGATTGTCGCGCATAGCTTTTCTGCCAACGTTACGCCAGAGACCCTGGAAGCAAGGATCTTGCAGGATGCCGATCGCCTGGATGCGATCGGCATGGTCGGCGCGGGACGCTGCTTCTACATTGGCGGCCGAATGTCATCAGCGCTCTACGATCCGTTCGATCCGGCGGGCAGCAATCGCGAGCTTGACGACAAGCGCTATGTCATTGACCACTTCCAGACAAAATTGTTCAAACTCGCGGACGGCTTCCAGACGAAGGCCGGGCGTGCGCTTGCGGCCACACGCGACCAGCGCCTGCGCGACTTCCTTGCGGCATTCATGGACGAAATCTAGGAGCACTTGATGCGTATTACAGGCCTTTTCATCTATCCGCTCAAGAGTGCTCGGGGTATCGCGCTGCAGTCCTCGGCGATCGATGCATTCGGGTTGCCGGGCGACCGGCGCGCCATGATCACCGATCGGGACGGACACTTCATCACCCAGCGGGAGTTGCCCGATCTGGCTCGCATCGCCGTGCAGGAAGGGCCGTCAGGCCTCCATCTCACCATGGGCGACAAGAAGATTGACGCGCAGATTCGAACTGCCTCAAAACGGATGGACGTCTCGATCTGGAAGTCCATCGTCAATGCGGCGGTTGCCGACGATGTTGCGAATGCTGAACTTTCGGCCTGGCTCGGGCGAGAGGTGAGACTGGTGTTCTTCGATCAGGATGCCAAGCGATCCGCCAGCGCGGAATGGGCCGGCGAAGGCACACCGGTCACATTCGCCGATGGCTACCAGATCCTTGTCACCACGACAGGCTCCCTGCGGGCACTAAATGCCGATCTCGAGGCGCACGGCGAAGGGCAAGTGGGCATGGAGCGGTTCCGGCCCAATATCATCCTTGATACCGAGGAAGGTTGGCAGGAAGACCGGTGGGCTGCGATTGAGATCGGCGGCATTCGTTTCGATCTCGTCAAACCTTGCGCACGTTGCATCATGACCACCCAGGACCAATCGACCGGATCGCGCGACGTTCCCAGTCCGATGCCCGCCATGGGGCGCATTCGGATGTCTGCGGACCGGCGTGTACCCGGTCCGCTCTTCGGCTGGAACGTCACCCCTCGCGGGACCGGGCGGATTGCGGTCGGCGATTCAGCCAAGGTCATCGAGGAGAGGCCCGAAGGCTGGGCTTTCAAGGTCCGCAACCGCGGCTAGGCGCGAAGCTGTGCCAGCGCTTCATCGATCTCATCCATGATCGCCGGCGCTAACGGGCCTTTGGCCAGCGCGCCGGCGTTTTCTTCAACCTGGGCAACGGTGCGAAAGCCCGGGATCGGCAGGGTTCGGGGCGAGCCCGCCCACAGCCACGCCAGGGCGCCTTGTGTGAGAGTTCGACCATCGGACTTCAGCAACTCGCGAACCGCTTCCAATCGCGCTGCAAATTTCGGCGCGATCCGGCCGTCCTTGAAGTAGACCATCCAGTCAAGGCTCGCGCCGCGAACATCCTTGTCACCGATTTTCGTGTCGGCGCGGAATTTCCCGCTGAGCAAGCCCATCGCGAGCGGCCCGCGGTTGATCGAAATCAGGCCATGCCGTTCGATCACCGAGATCATGTCAGGCACCGGCTCGAAGACGTTCATTGTGTGCTGGACGGAAACAAAACCGGGGCGGTCCGCGTGTCGCGCGGCACGATCGGGATAATCCGTGCTCCAACCGAAGGCGTCGATCTTCCCCTCCTCACGGAGCGTCTCAAGGGTTTCGAAAACCTCGTCTGACTGTTCAAGCGGAAAGTCGTTCAGATGAAATTGAATCAGATCGAGGCGATCCCGCTTCAACCTGCGCAGCGACGTCTCGACCGAGCGGCGAATGAAGGCGGCATCGGCGAAGGCGCCGGTTGCCTGTTTCGTCTCCGGATTGGTGGCAAAGCCGAACTTGGTCGCGATGACGATGTCGCTGCGACTACCGATCGCACGCCCGAGAACTTCCTCTGAATGCCCGGCCCCATAGTTCGAAGCTGTATCGAAGAAACGGATGCCGAGTTCGATCGCGCGATGAATGGCGGCGACGGACTCGTCGTCATCGACTTCGCCCCAGCCGAGCGGCGTGTCGCCGGCATAGAATGGACCGCCGATTGCCCAGCAGCCCATACCCAACCGGGGTATTTCATAATCGTTCCAGAGATTTATCGTCGTCATCGCATCCGGTTTGGTCAGCATCGCATTCCTCCAATCGCTGGGCTGCATGCGATCGAAATAGGAAAATGCGTGAGACACGTAAAGCGCCTGATCCGCATGATGTTTTTCGCCGATGAAAAACAGTCGGTCAGGCGGACAATTCGTCCTGCGGTGCGGAGGCCTTGAGTGCTTTCAAAGCCGCCTGTACGAAGCCTTCGCGCGCAGCTGCCGCTTCCACTCCGCGCGGCTCATAGACATGGCGATGCAGGAAGAATGCCGTCAGGCGGAACGCGGCGCTCAGACCGTCGATATCAGCCGCGCGGTTTTCCTCACTGTTCAGAAAGGGTGGCAGGAGCAACATCTTGTCCGCCCAGGGAGCACCCGCAGTCCGGCTGACCGCCCTGCCGGATTTCGGCGATACATAAGCAAGGTCCGAACGACTGCCCGTAGCGGCGCACTCGGTCAAATCGAGGCCAAAGCCGAGGTCGTTCAGAACGGCAAGCTCGAAACGGACGAAGAGTTCACCGGCATCCGCTGGATTGTGGAGATTGTCGAGAATGACTTCGAGCGCTTCGAAGAGATGTGGATGCGGATCGCGTTCCGGCAGCAAGCGCAGCAGCGCGCCCATTGCCTGCACGCCATAGACGGCGGTCGCCGTTTCCATCAGCCGCGCGGCCCGTAACGTCAATGGTTCGATACGAAACTCGCCAAGGTGCTCGTCTAGGCGCGCACGCCACGTAACCTCGACCTCGTTGCCGGGTTGAAGAACCGGTTGCATGGCACGAGACCGACCGGAGCGGACCATGCCAAGATGGCGTCCGCGCTCGCGCGTCATCACCTCGGCGATGACGCTGGTCTCGCCATGACGCTTGACGCCCAAGATGATTGCCCGGTCATGCCACTGCATCGGAAACGAACCCTAAAACTTACGATTCGATCCTACCGCAAGACCGGTGCCCTGTCATAAAAAGGCATTCAGGCGCTGGCTGGGAACAGTTTCTGGAGGAAGTCGCGCATCGCCGATTCTCCAAACGGCTTGACGAGCAGCGGCACGTTCCGAAGGTCTTCGGGGAAGTCCTTTGTATCGGAGTAACCGCTCACAAACCCAAAGGGGATGTTGCTGTTCGCCAGATGACGGGCAAAGTCGAAGCTCATGACTTCGCCAAGATTGACGTCCAGCAGCGCGAAATCGAAGGTTGCGGTCTTGGTCGCCTCCATCGCCTGTTCAAGGCTGCTGACGATTCCAATCGTTTCCACGCCCACCTGGCGGAGAATATCCTCCGCCTCCATCGCGATGATCAAACTGTCCTCAAGGACAAGAACACGGTTTGCCTTCATACCCAATACGCCCCTCGCTGAGTATCAACTAAGATGCTCGGCACCTGCATTTCCCGGATTTCAACCTCTGACGCCCCATGGCTCATTGGCGACGACTATATACCGCTTAGCTTGCATAGCCGCTTTTTCGTTTCGGGTCGATAAAAAGCAGGGCAGGAAGAAAGATGGCAGGGTGACCTTACGGGCGCGCCGCTCAGAAGGCATTTAAATAAGACATGTCGCTTACAGCTATTATATGAACGGACGGCCCCTCTCTCCAAGCCCCTCCCAACCGGCAGCAGCCTTGAGCCCCTCCCCATCAAGCACCTCGCAGGCACGCTCCTGCCAGCGGATGAGGTTGCGATTGGCGAGCTTTTTCAATGTCTTGTTTGTATGCACGATCGAAAGTCCCAATGTATCCGCAACGTGTTGCTGCGTGATTGGAATCGATGCGTGGCCGTTGAAGAGCTTCAGCTGCCTGCCGCGCTCGAACAGGAAAGCGATGAGATAGGCGGCGCGCTCGAGCGCCGTCCGGCGACCAATGCTCAATAGGTGTTCGTCAAGGATACGTTCTTCCTGGGCGGCAATCCAGGTGATGTCGAAGGCCAGGGATGAATGCTTGTTGTAGAGGGTCATCAGCTTGTCGCGCTCGAAGACGCAAAGCGACACAGGCGACAATGCCTCGACGGAGTGCTGCATCTCCCCCATGATCGTTCCCTGAAGACCGATCAGGTCACCCGGCATCACATAATTCAGGATTTGCCGGCGTCCGTCCTCCAGTGTCTTGTAGCGAAAACCCCAACCGGAAAGAACAGTAAACAGGTGAGCACTGTGCGCACCCTCGACTATGATCGTCGCACCGGCATCCGCGGCCAGCTCGCCTCTCTTGAATTTCGAAACGAAGTCGAGCTCATCGGCGGTGAACTCCCGGAAGACCCGGTTGGCACGCAGCGGACAGTGCTCGCAGGGCGTTTTGAACGAGTGGGTGGGACGCGCGGTCGGCATACAGGCCCTTGTACTCGAACGAAGGACGCTGCCGGAATTGGCAGCGCTTCCTACGAGAACACGCAAACGGCAAGGGTTGTTCCACCCGCGTGGGAATTTTTAACGCAGAAACAACGCTGTAGAAGCCGTCAACTTACGTCGGAAAATCCAGACCCATTTCGCGGAAGCGCTCGGGGTCATCGCCCCAATTTTCGCGAACCTTCACGAACAGGAAGAGATGAACCGGCTGCTCGAGGATTTCGGAGAGTTCTCGTCGGGACGCAGACGAAATCGCCTTGATCGTTTCGCCACCCTTGCCGAGCGCGATCTTCTTCTGGCTATCGCGTTCGACGTAGATCACCTGCTCGATCCGGACCGAGCCGTCCTTGCGTTCTTCCCACTTCTCCGTCTCGACATGCGACGAATATGGAAGCTCCTGATGCAAACGCAGGAACAGCTTCTCGCGGGTGATCTCCGCAGCAAGCTGGCGCATCGGAAGGTCGGAAATCTGGTCTTCGGGATAGTACCAGGGGCCTTCTGGCAACGTCTTTGCCAGATAGTCCATGACGTCGTCACAGCCGGAGCCGTTCTCGGCCGAGATCATGAAGGTATGCGTGAAGTCGATCTTCTGGTTGGCCGCCGCCGCAAGCGCCAGCAGATCTTCGCGTTTGACCCGATCGATCTTGTTCAAGACGAGAATCTTCGGCTGATGCACCTCCTTGAGGCCCTCAAGAATGGCTTCCGCATCGCCGCGCAGACCGCGTTCGCTGTCGATCAGCAGCATAATCAGGTCGGCATCCTTTGCGCCGCCCCAGGCTGATGTGACCATCGCGCGGTCGAGCCGCCGACGCGGCTTGAAAATGCCGGGCGTATCCATGAACACGACCTGCGCATTGTTGTGGATCGCGATGCCGCGCACGATGGCACGCGTCGTCTGCACCTTATGGCTGACAATCGAGACCTTGGCGCCGACGAGGCGATTGACCAGCGTGGACTTGCCGGCGTTGGTCGCTCCAATCAGCGCGACGAAGCCTGACCGTGTGGCACCCGCAGTTTCAGGGGCGTCGTCCGCCATATCGTGTTCTTCCGTCATTTGTCCCGTCAGTTTCCGGCAGAGGACTTCTGCCAAATGCCTTCGCGTTCCAGCATTCGCGTGGCTGCGACCTGTTCCGCGGCCCGCTTTGAGCGTTCGATGCCCGTTTCGGGCTTAACACCTGCGACCTCTACCGTCACGGTGAAGCGCGGATCATGATCCGGTCCGGTGCGTTCTTCAACCCGGTAGATCGGCGTGATGCCGAATTTGGCATGCGACCATTCCTGCAATTCGGTCTTCGCGTCTCGCCGGGCGCCGTCGGCGCGCGCTGCTCGCTTTTCCCAGAACTTCAGGATGAAACGCCGGGCAACCTCCAGGCCGCCATCGAGGTAGATCGCCGCGATAAGGCTTTCCACGACGTCGGCTCGCACGTTCATCATGCGCTTGCCGGTCAGCTTCTTGACGTCGGCGCCAGTACGGATGAAGAGATGCAGGCCGAGTTCATCAGCGACCTCAGCACAGGTGTCGGCACTGACGAGCTGATTGAGGCGCACCGATAGTTCGCCCTCGGTCGCCGTACCGAACGTCCGGAAGAGCAGTTCGGCAACACACAGGCCGAGCACTCGGTCACCGAGGAACTCCAGCCTCTCGTAGTTGCCGCCCTTCTGCGTGCGGGCACTTGCATGCGTCAATGCCCGATCCAGCCGCTCCTTTTCGGCGAACTCGTGACCGATCAGGGCTTCAAGCCGTGTTCGATCCGCCGCCGAAAGCGTCTGTGACTTGCTCATTCAACGCCCTTGAACAGACGATCCCACCGCATGTTCGTCGGCCACTTCCAGATCTCGCGGAACGAGGTGTCGTTGCCGAGCGAGAAGAAGATGACGCTGGCGCGACCGACCAGATTTTCCGCAGGCACAAAGCCAACGTCGAAACGGCTGTCGAGCGAATTATCGCGATTATCGCCCATCATGAAGTAATGGCCTTCCGGAACGATAAACTCGCGGGTGTTGTCGCCACGCGAAACCGGGGACTGATCCAGCGTGTCAAAGCTGACGCCGTTATCCAGCGTCTCGCGATACACCGGCACATCCTGGCCCGGATCCTGCGCATAGTCGGAATTGAACGTGCCATTCGGCACCCTCGGAACCGCCGTGCCGTTCACGTAGAGGACGCCTTCCTTGACCTGAATGCGATCACCGGGAAGACCAACCAACCGCTTGATGTAATCAACGTCAGGGTTCGGCGGGAACCGGAAGACAACGATGTCACCGCGCTTCGGCTCGCTCGCGAAAATGCGACCGCTGAAGAGGTTCGGCGAGAACGGCAGCGAGAACCTCGAATAGCCGTAGGCAAACTTGTTGACGAAGATGTAGTCACCGACAAGCAGTGTCGGCATCATGGAGCCGGACGGAATGGTGAACGGCTGAAAAAGCACCGTTCGGATAACCATCGCCAAAATCAGCGCCTGGGCGATGACCTTGATGTTTTCCCATAGGGCGTTCGGCTTGGTTTCGACTTTTTCGGACACGCAGTCTTGTTCCTTCAATGCACCGCCGGGGCGCAACTCTTGTTTGCTTCTCTCTAGCGGCTTCGACCGATTGCGGCAATGGCGCCAACATTAAAAGCGACTCTACGTCGCTGCTCAGACATCTTCCGGCAGGGCCTCAATGATGACGAACGCCTGCGCCAAGGGATAATCATCCGTTATCGTCAAATGAATGGCAGCCTTGTGGCCAGCCGGCAGCAGCGACTTCAGCACGTCGGCCGCGCCGCCCGTCAGCCGCATCGTCGGCTTGCCGCTCGGCAGGTTCACAACGCCGAGATCCTTCCAGAACACACCTTGCGCCATGCCCGTCCCGAGGGCCTTGGAGCAGGCTTCCTTGGCGGCGAAACGCTTGGCATAGGAGGCGGCGCGATTGGCGCGCCGATCGGACTTTGCCCGCTCGATCTCGGTGAAGCAGCGATTGGTGAAGCGCTCGCCGAAGCGTTCGAGGGATTTTTCGACGCGCCTGATATCGATGAGATCGCTGCCGATACCGATGATCATACCGTTTCCTGCACTGGATTGGACAGCCGCATGCGGGCACGCGTCATCAGGCGTTCGCGACGGCGCGTCTGAAAGCCCTTCACTGCGTAAAAGGTTCCGAAATAAACGATGACGGAGGTCAAGAGCGCCGGCGGGATGGAGCCGACAAGCATCGGCTCAAGCACCGGCTGCCAGAGTTCGCTGAAATGCAGCTCATGAAATAGCGCGCCAAGGTCGATCGAATGCCCTTGCATCGTATCCTGACGCGCAAGGAGCAGGTGACCGATCTCCCAGGTCGCGCCCCAGATAAACGGATAGGTCAGCGGATTGCCGAAGGCCGCACAGCCAAGAGCAGCGGCGACCATATTGCCGGCGAAGAGATAGCTGAGCACGAAGGCCATGATGAAATGAACGCCGATAAATGGCGTCCAGGACACGAAGATCCCTGCGGCTACGCCCATGGCGACGGCGTGCGGCGACGCAGTCAAGCGCAGAACACGCATCGTGAGATAGCGGAGCGGCCGCAAGAATCCCTTGCGAGGCCACAACAACTCACGCATCTTTTCACGAAATCCGGCAGGTTTTCGACGTCTGAACAGCATGGCGCGTATGTAGTGCAACTCGCACCAGCGTTACAAGAGCGTCAAACTATCTCAGTCATTATTTGATCGCTGCAGACTGAGCACTCACCAGGGGCGCGATATGCAAGACGCCCCTTTCCTTCTTCAAGTATAGACCCGATATTAACGGGTGCGGAACATGCCGCGGTCAACCTGACGCTGACGATATTCAAGATCGATACGGTCAAACGAGCCGTTCAGATAGTCCATTTCGCGTTCTTCAGCGGTCGGAGCGCGCAATGCGCGGGCGATCTTCTTGATCGGTTTAAACATTTCTTTGCCTCATCTTCTGTTCGTTTCCTGATGACTGGAAGATAGGCGCTCGCAGCAGCAATTACCAACGCTCTAACAAGGGCACAGCCATGCGATTGACGCATAACTAGCCTTATATCGGTGCGTTTTCCGTCATGAAACGATCACAAAATGTGCAAATGCCAAGTGGCATTGCCGACTTATTCGTAAAGCCGGCGAACCGTCGCGACGCATTCGAGGTCCTTCAACTGGGCAAGCAGCTGGTTCAACTGCCGAAGGTCCCACACTTCGACGTCGAGCGTCATTTCGGTGAAGTCGGTTGCGACGCGCACCGTATTGAACACCCGAATATTGACGTCGACGCCGGCGACGGTCTGGGCAAGCTTTGCCAACGTACCGGGCTCATTCAACGCATTGACCATGATGCGCGCCATGAAACGCGACTTGTTGGCCTCGTCGAGATCCCAGCGGACATCAATCCAGCGGTCCGGCTGATCATCGAAACGCTGCAGCGTCGGTGACTGGATCGGATAGATCGTAATGCCGTTGCCTTTTTCCGTCGTATTCATGATCCCGACGATGCGGTCACCGGGTACGGCGCCCGTCGACGCAAACTGCACATCGACATTGCTCGAAATGCCGCGGATCGGCACCGTGTCCATTTCCAGAGCGCTGAGATCTGCACCATCGATGCCGGACTTCGGCTTGCCCGGGATCTTGAAAATCATGCCGGAGGCGCTGCGAACATTGAACCAACCGTCGTCACCGCTTGGCTTGGCCGTCACGCGTTCTTCGAGATGATCCGGATAGACGGCGCGCAATACGTCGAGCGACGACATTTCACCGCGACCGACGGCAGCGATGGCGTCTTCCACATCCTTCTGGCCAAGGCGATGCAGCGCGGGCTTCATTGCTTCACGCGAGAAGATCTTGCCTGCTCGCTCGAAGGTGCGCTCCAGAATGCGATGGCCGAGACCGGCATATTGTTTGCGGATTGCAAGTCGGGTGGCCCGGCGGATCGCCGCACGCGCCTTGCCCGTTACCACGATCTCTTCCCAGGCAGCAGGCGGCACCTGCACGCCGGAGCGAATGATCTCGACCTCGTCGCCATTCGCCAGTCGTGTCACGAGAGGCATGATGCGCCCGTTGATCTTGGCGCCGACAGTCGTGTCGCCGATATTGGTGTGAACGGCATAGGCAAAGTCGATCGGCGTCGCACCCCGCGGCAGCGCGATCAGCTTGCCCTTCGGCGTGAAGCAGAAGACCTGGTCCTGGAACAACTCAAGCTTCGTGTGCTCCAGGAACTCTTCGGGGCTATCCCCTTCCGCCAGCGCCTCGATCGTGTGCCGCAGCCATGAGTAGGCGTTGGACTCGCGCGAGAGGATATCGTTGTCGGACGTCGATGCGCCATCCTTGTAGAGCGTATGGGCGGCAATACCGAATTCCGCGATCTCGTGCATGCGCTTGGTGCGGATCTGCAGCTCGATACGCTGCCTGGACGGGCCGACGATCGTCGTGTGCAGCGAACGGTAGTCGTTCTGCTTCGGCGTCGAGATATAATCCTTGAAGCGCCCGGGGACGACGCGCCAGCGGGTGTGGACGATGCCGAGAGCCCTGTAGCATGCGGAAATATCTTCAACGATGATCCGGAAACCGTAGACGTCCGAGAGCTGCTCGAAAGACAGCGACTTCGACTGCATCTTGCGGAACACGGAGTAAGGCTTTTTCTGGCGTCCCTTGACGATGGCGCCCGTCAGCCCGTTCGTAACCAGCAGATCGCCCAATTCGGTCTCGATCTTCTTGACCAGACCCTCGTTGCGCTTGGAAAGCTCCTCGAGCCTCCTGGTCACGGTCTCATAGGCTTCGGGATTGATGTGGCGGAAGGAAAGGTCTTCCAGCTCCTCGCGCATGTCCTGCATACCCATGCGCCCGGCCAGCGGCGCATAGATGTCCATCGTCTCCTCGGAAATGCGCGCGCGCTTTTCCGGCGACATGTGGTCGAGGGTGCGCATGTTGTGCAGGCGATCCGCCAGCTTGACGAGCAGCACGCGCACGTCGTCGGAGATCGCAAGCAGGAGCTTGCGCAGGTTTTCGGCCTGTTTCGCCTTCTTGGTGACAAGGTCGAGCTTCTTGATCTTTGTCAGCCCTTCGACCAGGCGACCAATATCCTCGCCAAAGAGCTCATCGATTTCGGCGCGGGTGGCCGTCGTGTCCTCAATGGTGTCGTGAAGCAGCGCGACAGCGATCGTCGACTCATCGAGATGCATGTCCGTCAGAATGGCGGCGACTTCCAGCGGATGCGAGATATAGGGATCGCCGCTGGCACGCTTCTGTTGTCCATGCTTTTGCATTGCATAGACGTAGGCTTTGTTCAGCAGGGCTTCGTTGGCGTCGGGCTTATATTTCTGAACCCGCTCCACGAGCTCGTACTGCCGCATCATCCCGAAACCACTCCATTACAAACGAAAAGCGCGCCAATCACGGATTGGCGCACATGATATGCGATAATATGCCGAAGCTATAATCGTGCAAGGTTGACGATTAGTAATCGTCGCTCTTTTCCGGCGGCACGAGGCCTTCGATGCCAGCCAGAAGCTCTTCTTCCGACATCTGGTCGAAGGTGATCGTTTCCGGCAGGTCTTCCTGCTCCTCGCTGTCGGCCGCAGCGACGCCGCCGGCTGCGATGAGGCTCGCCGGATCGGGCTCGGGCTCGTCGATTTCGACATGCTTCTGCAGCGAGTGGATCAGGTCTTCCTTGAGATCGTCCGGCGACAGCATCTCGTCCGCGATCTCGCGCAACGCCACGACCGGGTTCTTGTCGTTGTCGCGATCGATCGTGATCGAGGCGCCCTGGGAAATCAGCCGGGCACGGTGGCTGGCAAGCAGAACCAGCTCGAAGCGGTTCTCAACTTTATCAATGCAGTCTTCTACGGTGACACGGGCCATTGCCTGTCCTTTACGTCGTGATCTCGGGATTAACACGCCCGATACAATTAAAACCGGGCAAATTCAAGTTTTCATTGCACGACGCCTCTGCGGGCGAATGTGACGAATTTTGGAACGAAAGCGGATTTCGACCAGAAGTTGCTTGGAATATCACGAATCGTGCCCTAAATCTTTCTTATATGAAAAGTTCATAAAGTACGATTTGTTCCAGGCGGCCTCATAACTCATTGTTTTGTTGGGTTTTTGACGGAAGCACGACGATTGCTCACATTGGATTGGTACGGGATGTTTGATCCACGCGAAAAAATTGCTCTTTTTATCGATGGCGCCAATCTCTACGCTGCGTCCAAAAGTTTGGGTTTCGATATCGACTACCGCAAGCTGTTGAAGGCGTTCCAGAAACGTGGCTATCTCCTGCGCGCCTACTACTATACGGCCCTCATCGAGGACCAGGAATACTCCTCCATTCGCCCGCTGATCGACTGGCTGGACTACAACGGCTACAAGGTCGTGACAAAGCCGGCAAAGGAATTCACGGATTCGATGGGTCGCCGCAAGATCAAGGGCAACATGGATATCGAGCTTGCGATCGATGCCATGGAGCAGTCGGAAACCGTCGATCATCTCGTCATCTTCTCCGGCGACGGAGATTTCACGACGCTCGTCGAGGCGCTGCAGCGGCGGGGCCGAAAGGTCTCGGTCATCTCAACGATGGCAACACAACCTCCAATGATTGCCGACGATCTGCGTCGCCAGGCAGATCACTTCATCGACCTTCTATCGCTGAAGAGCGAAATCGGGCGTGATCCTTCAGAGCGACCACCGCGGCCAACCGAAACGGCAACGCCAACCGATCTGGAAGCTTGAAGCCAGCAATTCACCGCCGGCTATGCCTTTGACTAGCCGTTATCCTTGAGAAGACGGCTCTTCTGCCGGTTCCAATCGCGTTCCTTCTCGGATTCGCGCTTGTCGTGCAGCTTCTTGCCCTTGGCGAGCGCCAGTTCCATTTTGGCGCGGCCGCGATCGTTGAAATAGATCTTCAGCGGTATCAGGGTCATGCCTTCGCGATTGATCCCTGCTCGCAGACGGTTGATCTCGCGGCCGGAAAGCAGGAGCTTGCGGCGGCGGCGCGGCTCATGATTGAAACGGTTCGCCTGCAGATATTCCGGCAGATAGGAATTGATCAGCCAGATCTCACCATCCTCATCCGAGGCATAGGATTCAGCGATATTGGCCTTGCCTTCGCGCAACGACTTGACCTCGGTGCCCTTGAGCACGAGTCCAGCTTCGTAGGTATCGATGATCTCGTAGTTGAAGCGCGCCTTGCGGTTTTCCGCCACGATCTTCTTGACCACGCGCTCGCTGCCTTTGGGGGCCATGACACATTCCAAATGCTTAGGGGCGCGACGACCGCGCCCTTCTCTCTTCCCCTTCTATGTAGGGGAACATCGGCCGCCTGTGAAGGCGGGCCGAATGGCTTGCCTCAGTTCAGCAGCCCGGCATGGCGCATCGCTGCGTCGATCGCCGCCTCCGTGGCAGGCTCCAGCGTCGAAATAAGCGGCGAACGCACGTTGCGGCTCATCCGCCCAAGCTTCGACAAGCCATACTTCGCTCCGCAGAGGCCGGGCTCCATGAAGATGGCCTTGTGGAGCGGCATCAAGAGGTCCTGATACTCCAGCGCCTTCGCATAGTCACCGGCGAGCGTCGCGGCCTGGAACTCCGCGCAAAGGCGGGGCGCCACGTTGGCCGTCACCGAGATGCAGCCGACCCCACCGTGGGCATTAAACCCGAGTGCTGTTGCATCTTCACCCGACAACTGCTTAAATTCCTTGCCGCAGGTAAGACGCTGTTCGGACACGCGCTCGATCTTGCCGGTCGCATCCTTGACGCCGACGATATTCGAGTGCGCCTTGGCAAGCGCGCCCATCGTCTCCGGCGTCATGTCGATAACGGAGCGACCCGGGATGTTGTAGATGTAGATCGGCAGCTTCACTGCCTCGGCGATCGCGGAGAAATGCGCGACCAGCCCCTTCTGGGTGGGCTTGTTGTAATAGGGCGTGACCACGAGGACCGCATCTGCCCCGGCCCTCTCGGCGTGCTGAGCAAGTTCGATTGCTTCACGCGTGTTGTTCGAGCCGGCGCCGGCCATGACAGGCACGCGCTTGGCTGCGGCTTCAATGCAGAGTTCCACGACCCGCTTATGCTCGGCATGCGACAGCGTCGGAGATTCGCCGGTCGTCCCAACCGGAACGAGACCGCTGCTGCCCTCTTTGATCTGCCAGTCGACGTGGTTCGCGAACGAAGCTTCATCCACTTGGCCGGCATCGGTGAAGGGAGTGACGAGAGCGGGAATGGATCCCTGGAACATGCAGAACTCCTCATGGCCAAATTCACGCTTCGGCCGCATTCCTTGAATATTGGTGGGGCACCATAGTGCGGTGAAATCGCCGCGACAAGCGCGCATGGATCGGTTTAGGGCAAATTCCGATAGCAAATGTGAACGAAGTTTACTGACGTTAGTAAGCTTTCGTTAAGATGGCTCCCGCCAAATGGTCGGGCGTGTTTTCGTTGTGAGTGTCCCATGAAGAGAGCAGTCCTGATCGTGTCCGCCCTCGGCTTTACAGTCGCCGCGTGGAGCAGCGCCGCGTCGTCGCTTCCGAATGAGGGCGCACCCGTTCCCGACGTGAAGCCGATTGGTTTCGTCCCCCAGACGACAATACCGGAATCGATCGTTACCGGCTCAATTCCGCGCGGCCAGGCAATTGCACCCGTTAACAGTGATTTGAAATCCGGTCTGGACGCGCTTTCGGACAACAATCCGCTGCAAGCGCTTTCCATTCGCGACGGCATGGGACGTGGGACGCTTGACCGGCATATCCTGACCTGGGCGATTGCGGTCTCGGGGCAGAAGGGCATTCCCTCGACAGAGATCGCGGCTGCGGCGCAGGAATTGCAGGGATGGCCCGGGCTCGCAAAGCTGCGGGCTTATTCCGAGCGCGCCCTTTACGATGAAAACCCTGACCCGACAGCTGTCTTGGCGGCCTTCGGCCAGACCGCGCCGGAGACCACGCCGGGCGCGATGATCCTTTCGCGTGCGCTTGTCGCGACGGGCAAACAGAGCCAGGCGGCGAAGACCATTCGCAAGGTCTGGCGCGGCGAGATGCTGGACAAACCGACCGAAGACAAGATTTTGGCTGAGTTCTCCGGCTTGCTGACCACAGGCGATCACAAGGCGCGAATGGACTACCTGATGTACCGCAATCGCGCTGCGCAGGCCAAGCGCTTTGGCGACATGGGTCAGGCCCAATCCCTCTACAAGGCATGGGCCGCTGTGATGAGCAAGGCACCCAACGCCGGCGCGCTGCTTGCTGCGGTCGATGGCCAGTGGAAAGGCGATGCCGGTTACCTCTTTGCGCGGATCGAATATCTGCGAAAACAGGACAAGTATACGGAAGCCGCCAAGCTTCTGCGGCAGGCCCCACGCAATCGCGATGAACTGGTCAATGCCGGCGAGTGGTGGAACGAGCAGCGGATCGTGAGCCGCGGCCTCGTCGATGAAGGGGAATTCAAGGCGGCCTATGGCATCGTTGCCAATTATGCCGCGACGACGCCGACCGACATCGTCGAGGCCGAATTCCACGCAGGCTGGTATGCGCTGCGCGGTCTGCAGGATCCTGCGGCGGCACAGGCCCATTTCCGCAAGATTCTCGATTTCTCCAATGGACCAATTTCCGTATCGCGCGCCTGGTATTGGATGGGTCGATCCGCCGAGGCGGGTGGACCTGGCAAGGCCTCCGAATTCTATGCGAAATCGGCAAGCTATCCGACCACCTTCTATGGGCAGCTCGCCAGCGACAAGCTCGGCCGCAAGACACTGAACGTGGCGTACCCGTCTCCGACTGCTGCGGATCGCCAGCGCTATCTGGCGCGTGAGGCCGTGCAGGCCATCGCCCGTCTCGACGCGGCCGGGCATGGCTGGCGGGCCAATAGCCTCTACCTCGCGCTCGCCGAGCAACTGCAAAGCCCTGGAGAACTTGCGGTTCTGAGCGCGCAGGCCGAACGGTCAGGCGACCACCATCTGTCGCTGCAGATCGGGAAGATTGCTTACTCCCACGGCGTGGATGTCGCGGCGCTGGCCTTCCCGCTCGGCGTCATTCCGACGAATGCCAACATCTCCGGCTCCGGCAAGGCCCTCGCCTACGCGATTGCCCGGCAGGAGAGCGCCTTCAATCCGGCGGCCGTTTCGGCAGCCGATGCCCGTGGGTTGCTGCAGATATTGCCGGGCACGGCAAAGGCCGTCGCCAAGCGCCACAACATCGCCTATTCAAAGGAGCGGCTGACCGCCGACGCCGGCTATAACGCGACCCTCGGGGCGCATTATCTCGGCGAACAGATCGACGCCTTTGGCGGCTCCTACATCATGACCTTCATTGCCTATAATGCCGGTCCCAAGCGGGTGCCCGAATGGATCGGTCGCTATGGCGACCCGCGCGGCCAATCGATCGACGCCATCGTCGACTGGATTGAGCGCATCCCCTTCCCCGAGACGCGCAACTATGTTCAGCGGGTGATGGAAAACTACGAAGTCTACAAGGCCCGGCTCGGCCAGCCGAGCGATATCGTCCGCGACCTGACAGGCGGTCGCTCCTCCTGATCGCGATTTGCGTCTATTGCCGGTCTCGCTAATCTGCTCCCATGCAACGGGAGACGACCAACCGTGGACGAGACAAGAGACGATGGTTTCCAAGAGACAACCTACCAGAGTGATGACGGACTCAGGCTCTATGCGCGAGACTACGGTGGCCCAGACATCACCGACCGGCTGCCGATCATCTGTTTGCCGGGATTGACGCGGAATTCGCGCGACTTTCATCAGCTGGCGCTGCTCTTGTCGACCGACCGAGCGACACCGCGACGCGTTATCACGCTCGACTATCGCGGGAGAGGCCTGTCCGATTGGGATGCCAACAAAGCGAACTACAATCTCGGCGTCGAGACGCGGGATGTCATTTCGGCCTGCGGGCATTTCGCCATTGAACGCGCCATCTTCATCGGCACCTCGCGGGGCGGGCTGATCCTTCATTTGCTGGCTGAGATAAGGCCGGATCTGATCGCCGCCGTCATTCTCAACGACATCGGACCGAAGATCGAACCTGGCGGCCTCAAGCGTATCCGCGACTATCTCAATTCTGCCGCGCCGCCGCGCAACTGGCCGGAAGCCGTCGCATTTCTCAAGGCCTGCCATGGGCCCTCCTTCACCGCCCTTGACGAGCGCGACTGGCAGGAGATGGCAGCGGCCGTCTATCGGGATATCGACGGGAACCCGATCGCGGACTTCGATCCCGCCATTGCCGCTCAATTACAGATGATCGACTTCGATCAGCCGCTGCCTGATCTCTGGCACTATTACGACAGGCTCGCGACGACGCCTCTCATGGTCGTCAAGGGCGAGAACTCCGATCTCATCTCCGACAAGACGCTCGCGGAGATGTGCGCGCGGTGCCCGACAATCGTGATTCTGGAAGCACCTGGCCAGGGACACGCGCCACTGCTGCACTTGCAGCGAGTATTCGAGAGTATCAGGCGGTTCGTCGCGGAGGCGTAGGCTGCTCCAAGCCGCTCGCTCGTGCAGCGCCCCTCCAGACAACAAAAAAGCCCGGCTCGAAAGCCGGGCTCCCCTGATTGACCGAAGTCAGATCAGATTAGAATGCACGCTGCAGGCGGAAGTAGCCGGTCGTGACGTCGTCGATGTCGTCGCCATCGAGGTACTGAACCGAAGCCTTGGCGTAGAAGTTTTCTACGATCTGGTAGTCAACCGTCAGACCAACCTTCCAAGCATCATCGCTACCGAAGTCGTCTGCCGTATCGTTCAGGCCGTAGTTGAAGAAGTACTCAGCACCGGGAGTGATCTTCAGCTTGTCGGTAGCCTGGATAGCGTACTCACCTGCGATCGCCCACTCAGAGGTATCGTAGTAAGCGTTCAGGCCAGATGCCCAGACAGCTGCGAGGCCGAGCGTACCCGGACCAACGGCAACCGTACCCATGGCACGGATCGCACCTTCTTCGGTGTCGGTGTCATAGCCACCGATAACCTGATACGTGAAGGCACCAACCTTGCCACCGAGGCCGAGAGCAACACCAACGTTGTTGGCACGCTCGCCGAGACCACCGATGACGTCGTCGGCTGTTCCAGCAACACCGTCAGGACCGTTGTCGAGGATCACGTCGCCATGAATCGCGTCTTCCAGTTCGTCAACCGAGATACCGGCATAGAAGTCGCCAGACTCGTACTGATAACGGATGGAGTTATGCAGCGTTTCGTGGCTTGCGAGAACGTCGGTTTCACCCGAGAGACCATCATCCCACCAGCTGTAGAACAGACCGGCGCGGAAGCCAGCGATGTCGATATAAGCCGAGTCGAGGATCGAGTTCTGGTAAGCAGCGGAGTCGCCATTGTGCTGCAGGACGATCACGCCGGTGAGCGGGCCGTATTCGGTGTCGCTCTTAGCCGTGAACTGAACCTGACCGCGGGTGAACGCATCCCAGTCAGACGTACCACCGATGTTGCCGCTGGCGCCGCCGTTGACCTGGTCCGGACCAACATCAACCTGGAAGCGGATGTAACCTTCGATCTTCAGGCAGGTTTCCGTGCCCGGGATGTAGAAGTAGCCGGTGCCGTAAGCGTCGCAGACGCGGACGTATTCAACCGGTTCCGGCTCAGCAGCAACGATAGCGTCAGCAGCCTGAGCACCGGAAACTACTGCGAGAGCAGCAGCGGAGCCGAGAAGAAGGCTCTTGATGTTCATATTGACCTCCAATTCAAAGTTTCGATCGGGTCTGGGTTTTTCGCCGTTAGAGCAGCGTTCCCTGCCCCATCCCCATGTTTCAAGAAGTCGGACGATCAACCGCCCTTGCTTCCGAGGTTGAAAATACAAGACCGGGACTGTCACGCAATCACCAACTTGCCCGTTTGGGGTGTTTGCGACAGCCTTCCGCATACGCTGTTGCTGAAAGGTCACAAATGCGGCATCCGCCCCTCTCGTTTCTTTATACTTTATTAAGAAACCCCTGATTCTGCGGGAGTTTGCCGCCGCTGGGCCGGGGTGCGCGGCTGTGGATTGTGCCACATTGGAACCAGTTTCCTGCCGGATTCGCGTCTTTTGTAGGAGATGAGGGAGACAGCGTGTTGGCGCCTGCCCTCGGCCTCATGTGCAATCGCAGCAGAATCAGTTTCCCTGACGAAGGATGATTCTCGGTTCGATTCTGCTGACGCGAGATTCGGGACGCCAAACGCGGAGGTCGTGGACAGCGCGCCGAAAGACGACGCACTCAAAGAGTGGTCATTCGTCGAAACAGCTTGTGCGATGATCATGGTGGCGGAGAGGAAGGGATTCGAACCCTCGATACGCTTTTGACGTATACTCCCTTAGCAGGGGAGCGCCTTCGACCACTCGGCCACCTCTCCGGTGGGAGCCTGATAGAGTCATTCGACAGGTGACGCAAGCGCTTTTTCGGCTTTTTCACCTGATGCCGAGGC
The DNA here is from genome assembly GCA_900466985.1 of Hyphomicrobiales bacterium. GTDB lineage: Bacteria > Pseudomonadota > Alphaproteobacteria > Rhizobiales > Rhizobiaceae > Rhizobium. Next base: position 10,004 of record UBOA01000003.1, on the reverse strand, counting down.
CGCCGGCCTCAGCTCAGCAGTTGCTTGAGATCGGCAGATGCGTCCGCAATGATCGCCTTGTCGGGATTGATCCCGGATTCCAGCATCTTCTTGCCGCTGACGTAGGCCTTGGCGTCATTGATGGCATCCACAGCGATGAAAGCCCCATTCTTGAAATACCAGATCGAGTGGGCGCCGTCGCGCGAGCCGGGACGCAGGACTGTATCGTCATAGCCCATGTTGAAGCCGGCGATCTGCAGCTTGACGTCATACTGATCCGACCAGAACCAGGGCTTGGGATCGTACGCTTCGTTGCCGCCGGCGATGATGGCGGCAACGGCCTCTGCCTGGTCGACAGCGTTCTGCACCGATTCGAGACGGATGCGCCCGCCTTGCCACGGCAGGGCCGCACAGTCGCCGGCGGCAAAGATCGACGGATCGGACGTGCGGGCGAATTCATCCACGATGATTCCGTTGGCGACCTCGAGACCCGCCTCCTTGGCAAGCTGGTCGTTCGGAACGACGCCGATGCCGACAATGACAAAATCGACCTCGATCGTGGACCCGTCGGAGAGTTCGGCAGCGACAACCCTGCCTTCGCGGCCGACAAGATGCTTCAGCCCGGTCTTCTCCCGGATGACAACGTCATGTGTCTCGTGAATCACCCGCATGATGTCGGCCGTCTCCCTGGCAGCGACGCGCTGCAGGATTCGGTCAGCCATCTCGATCACGGTAACCTCGAGACCGCGGTGGCGGGCGACAGCAGCTGCCTCAAGTCCGATATAGCCACCACCAATGATAAGGACCCGGCGACCCGGACGCATTTCATCGGCAAGCAGGTCGGCGTCGCGTTTGTCGCGCGCCACATAGACACCTTCAAGACCCCCGCCGATCGACGCAGGCAGTGCGCGCGGCGTCGCGCCGGTGGTCAGCGCCAGGGTGCCATAGTCGAGCGAGGAACCGTCCTGCAACAGGACCTGCTTCTTGTCGCGAACGATCTGCTCCGCCCAGGTGGAAAGCCTGATCTCGACACTGTTGTCGGGGTACCAGTGTTCCGGCCGGAACAGCAGTCGATCGAAACTCATCTCGCCAAGCAGGTACTTCTTCGTGAGCGGCGGCCGCTGATAGGGCAACGCGTCTTCCGCGCCGATGATGGTGATTGGGCGCATATCCTTGAGCGCCCGCAGTTTCGCGGCCAATGCAAAACCCGCCTGCCCCGCGCCGATAATCACCAGTCTGTCCGTCACGTTCTCACTCCCAGCAGCAGCCGCGCGTTCCAGCAAAGGGGTATCCCCTGCCTCCAGCGCCGTCAACCGGAAGCGGACAGACCTCAATCGATCTCGATCCAGCGGCGCTCGTGGAATGACTGTGCCATGGCGTGAACGGACTTCTCTATCCTAAGACCGTCTTCGAATGTCACGATCGACGACGGCTCACCGGAAATTGCGCGGATCAGTTCGCGGCATTCGATGATTTTCAGATCGTTGAAGCCGAGCCCGTGGCCAGGCGCCGGGATGAAGCGATCGTAGGGCAGATGTGCCGGGCCGGCGAGTATCTTGCGGAAACCCTGCTCCGAGCCGCGCCCCTCGGCCTGATAGAGGTCGAATTCGTTCATGCGTTCTTGATCGTAAGTGATCGCCCCCTTCGAGCCAAAGATCTGCAGCGCGATTCTTCCTTTCCGCCCCCAAGCGGCGCGGTTTGCCATCAGCACTGCAGAAATCCCGCCACAAAGTCGCATCAGGACATTGGCCCCGTCGTGATTCTCGACATCGCGGCGACCGCCTTCTTTCGACGGCCGGCTGGCGTAGGGCTTTACCATGTCGGTGATGACAGCCTCAACGTGACCGAAGAGATACCAGAGCAGCGACAGCGGGTGCACGGCGAAATCATCAAGCGCGCCGTAGCCGGCGGAAAGTTCGCTCTTCCAATAGAAGAAGACATCGGGATCTGCCATGAAGTCCTCGTCCATTTCGACGCGGATGTGATTGACCGCACCGATCGCCCCCTCCGCGATCAGTGCCTTGATATGCCGCATGACGGGGTTCTGGATATAATTGTAGCCGAGAACGGCGACCTTGCCCGCGCCCCTTGCTGCCTTCAGCATGCGTTCGGCATCGGCATAAGCCGGCGCCATCGGCTTCTCGCACCAGACATGCTTGCCCGCTTCGAGCGCCGCAATCGCCATTTCTGCGTGGAACTGGTTCGGCGTGGTGACGGAAACGACATCAACTTCGGGATCGGCGACCAGCCGGCGCCAATCGGCGGTTGCCTTTTCGAAGCCGAACTCGGAGGCGCGCTTTTCGGCAAGCTCGGCATTCGCTTCGGCCAGATGGACCAGGCGCGGGCGCTCGACGTCGCCGAATACGGTCTTGACCGCATTCCATGCGAGTGCATGGCATTTGCCCATATAGCCGGTGCCAATCAGGCCGATTCCCAGTGCTTTCATTGTATCTCCTCCAGATGTCGGCGGATTTTTGGAATATTTAGATCATTTTGACAAGAGTCCCTTTCCGCCTACTTTTGCCGCCGCGAGGCCTAAAACTGTTCAAAACACTTGGATTTCAATACAATAAAAACAATTGGGCTCCCGAATGAAAATCATCTATGCTCATAAATATGGAATGTTTATTTCGTTCAATGGACAGCGTGCATGGACAGTGACAGCAAAACGCCCGCCAGGGTTCCTCGCGACTTCGAGAGCCTGCGCAGCATCATCATCGAACGGAAAGCAAACATGCCGAAGCGGCTTGCGCAGGTCGCAGCTTTCGCACTCGGCAACCCGGACGAAATCGCCTTCGGCACGACGGCAAGCATCGCCGCGGCATCGGACGTGCAGCCGTCGACCCTGGTGCGTCTGGCCCATCATCTTGGCTACGAGGGCTTTTCGGACCTGCAGAGCATCTTTCGCGAACGCCTGCGCGACCGAACGCTGACATATGAAGAGCGGCTGGTGACGCTGGAGCAGGCAAGCGGCGAGGACGAGGACGCCAACCTGCTTTCCGGTTTCATTTCGGCTGCGAGCCAATCGGTCAACAGGCTGGCGGCTACCGTCCAGACGGATACCTTTACCAAGGCAGTCGATATCCTCGCGGCTGCCGAGACGATTTACCTGATCGCCAAGCGACGCTCTTATCCGCTGACGGCGCATATGACCTACGCCTTCTCGAAGCTGAACATTCGGCACCAGATCGTCGCGTCGCCAAATGGCGTCGATCCGGAAATGGTGCAATTCGCGACGGCGAAGGATGCAGCAATCGCAGCGAGTTTCTCTCCCTATGCCGCCGATAGCCTCAGCCAGGCGGAAGCGTTGGCGGATCGTGGCGTGCCTGTCGTTGCCATCACCGATTCGGCCTTTTCGCCACTCGCCGCCCGCGCCACCTGCTGGTTCGAGGTGGCGGAGGCAGACTTTGCCGGCTTCCGCTCGCTCTCCGCCTCGATGGCCCTGACGATGGCACTTCCGGTGGCGATTGCGGAGCGCCGGCGCAAGCGAACTCACGCAAAACCGGCAAAATGAAAAATGGAACAAACATTCCGAATTGACAACAATACGGAACCGATGTTTCATTGCTCGCAATCAGCAGGCGCCAAGCCGTAGCTAAAATCTAGCGGGAGGACATCATGGCACAACCGAACCCGGGCTCGCAGCCAGAACCGTCGCTTGACGTGATCACGATCGGGCGCTCCTCGGTCGACCTCTACGGGCAACAGATCGGCTCGCGCCTTGAGGATATCGGTTCTTTTGCCAAGTCTGTCGGCGGCTGCCCTGCGAACATTGCCATCGGGACTGCCCGTCTCGGGCTCAAGTCGGGGCTGATCACCCGCGTCGGCGACGAGCAGATGGGCCGCTTCATTATCGAGCAATCTGCGCGCGAAGGGGTCGAGACGAAAGGCATCAAGACCGACAAGGAGCGCCTGACGGCACTGGTGCTCCTCGCCGTAGAGGCCGAAGGCGTATCGCCGATGATCTTCTATCGCTCGGACTGTGCCGACATGGCGCTCGATGAAGGTGATATCGACGAAAGCTTCATCAAGTCGTCACGCGCCGTGCTGGTGTCGGGCACGCATTTCTCCCGGCCGAACACGGAAGCCGCACAGCGCAAGGCCATCCGCATCGCCAAGGCCAATGGCCGAAAGGTGATCTTCGACATCGACTATCGGCCGAATCTCTGGGGTCTCGCAGGCCATGCCGAGGGCTTCGAGCGCTACGTGAAGTCGGATCGCGTCTCATCCAAGATGAAGGAAACGCTTCCAGACTGCGACCTGATCGTCGGTACGGAAGAGGAAATCCTGATCGCCTCAGGCGTCGACGACGTGCTCGGCGCGCTCAAGGAAATTCGCCGCCTGTCGCCCGCAACGATCGTTCTCAAGCGTGGCGCCATGGGCTGCATCGTCTATGACGGTCCGATCAGCGACGATCTGGAAGACGGCATCGTCGGCGAAGGCTTTCCGATCGAGGTGTTCAACGTGCTCGGCGCCGGTGACGCCTTCATGTCGGGCCTCCTGCGCGGCTGGCTGAAGAACGAGCCGCTGAAGACTTGTGCCACCTGGGCCAACGCCTGCGGCGCCTTCGCCGTCTCCCGCCTGCTCTGCTCGCCGGAATATCCGACCTGGGCGGAGCTCGACTTCTTCCTGAAACACGGCAGCAAGCATCGCGCGCTGCGCAAGGACGAAGCGATCAACCACATTCACTGGGCTTCGACGCGCAAGGGCGACATTCCGCTTCTCATGGCGCTTGCGATCGACCACCGGTCGCAGCTCACCAGCGTCTGCGACGAACTCGGCGTGGATTACAAGAAGATCGTAGCCTTCAAGCGCCTTGCGGTAGAAGCTGCCGCCCGTGTCGCGGATGGTCGCAACGGTTACGGCATGTTGATCGACGAGCGCTTCGGACGCGACGCCTTTTTCGATGCGGCAACCAAGAACTTCGCCTGGATCGGTCGCCCGGTGGAATTGCCGGGCTCCAAACCGCTGCGCTTCGAGTTCAGCCAGGACATCGGCTCGCAGCTTGTGGAATGGCCGCTCGATCATTGCATCAAGTGCCTGTGCTTCTACCATCCGGACGATCCGGCAGCGCTGAAGACCGAGCAGCAGGAAAAGCTGCGGACGCTGTTTGAAGCCGCCCGCAAAGTCGGCCGCGAATTGCTCGTCGAAATCATCGCAAGCAAAAACGGACCGCTGACCGATGATACGATCTCGACAGCGCTGGAAGAACTCTATGCGCTCGGAATCAAGCCGGATTGGTGGAAGCTCGAGCCTCAAGCTTCGACGGCTGCCTGGAAGAAAATCGATGCCGTGATCGCCAAGAACGACCCATGGTGCCGTGGCATCGTGTTGCTCGGCCTTGAAGCGCCGGCCAGTGAGCTGGTGAAGGGCTTCGAGGCGACGCTGGCCGCTCCTTCCGTGAAGGGGTTTGCCGTCGGCCGCACGATTTTTGCCGAGGCAGCCCGCGGCTGGCTTTCCGGCAAGTTGAATGATGAAGAAGCGATCGCAGACATGGCCGGACGTTTCCGCCAATTGACCGAGGCCTGGTTGAAAACCCGCGGCCTACATTAATTAGAGCATTTGGGAGGTGCCCCATGGGCAAGACTGTACGATTGACGATGGCGCAGGCCGTTGCGCATTTTCTCAAGAAGCAGATGACTGAGGTCGACGGTAAGAAGGTGCCGATCTTCGGCGGCGTCTGGGCAATCTTCGGGCACGGCAACGTCGCCGGCATCGGCGAAGCCCTGTACCAAGTGCGTGGCGAACTGCCGACTTATCGTGCCCATAACGAGCAAGGCATGGCGCATGCGGCGATTGCCTATGCCAAGGCGAATTTTCGCCAACGCTTCATGGCCTGCACGACCTCGATCGGCCCCGGCGCTCTCAACATGGTGACGGCGGCCGGCGTCGCCCACGTTAACCGCATTCCGGTTCTCTTCCTGCCGGGCGACGTCTTCGCCAACCGTGCACCGGATCCGGTACTGCAGCAGATCGAGGATTTCGGCGACGGGACGGTTTCAGCCAACGACGCTTTCCGTCCGGTCTCCCGCTATTTCGATCGCATCACGCGCCCCGAGCAGATCATCTCGGCGCTGAAGCGTGCCATGCAGGTGCTGACTGATCCGCTCGATTGCGGCCCGGTTACGCTGTCGCTGTGCCAGGACGTGCAGGCGGAAGCCTTCGATTATCCCGAAAGCTTCTTCCAGGAGCGCGTCTGGACCATGCGCCGTCCGCGCCCGGATGCCGATGAGCTGGCAAACGCCATCACGCTCATCAAGAAATCCGAGAAGCCGGTCATCATCGCGGGCGGTGGCGTCCTTTACTCCCAAGCAACCAAGGAACTGACGGCATTTGCCGAGGAACACCGGATCCCCGTCGTGGTCACGCAGGCCGGCAAGTCGGCGATCGACGAGCGGCATCCGCTGGCGCTTGGCTCGGTCGGCGTCACCGGGACATCGGCCGCCAATGCAATTGCAACGGAAACAGATCTGATCGTCGCAGTCGGCACGCGCTGCCAGGATTTCACGACCGGTTCCTGGGCACTGTTTCAGAACGAGAAGCTGAAAATTCTCGGCCTGAACATTGCCGCCTACGATGCCGCAAAGCACGACGGCCAGACATTGGTGGCCGATGCGCGCGAAGGTCTGAAGGCGGTTTCGAGCGGGCTTGCTGGCTGGAAAGCACCGGCCGCGCTGGCGGAGAAGGCCGAACGGGAAAAGAAGGTCTGGATGGACGCCGCCGCCAAGGCGATGGCGAGCACCAATGCCGCCCTGCCCTCCGACGCCCAGGTCATCGGCGCCGTCACGCGCTCGATCGACCTCGAAAAGGCAATCGGCCTTTGCGCCGCCGGTGGTCTGCCGGGTGAGATGCACAAGCTCTGGCCGGCGACGGCACCCGGCAGCTACCACATGGAATACGGCTTCTCCTGCATGGGCTACGAGATTGCCGGCGGGCTCGGCGCCAAGATGGCGCATCCCGAAAAGGAAGTCTTCGTCCTCGTCGGCGACGGGTCCTACATGATGCTGAATTCCGAGCTCGCGACCTCCGTCATGCTCGGCCTGAAGCTCAACATCGTCGTGCTCGACAACCGTGGCTATGGCTGCATCAACCGGCTGCAGATGGCGACCGGTGGCGCGAACTTCAACAACCTGCTGAAGGACGCGCACTACGAGGTGATGCCTGATATCGATTTCCGGGCGCACGCCGAGAGCATGGGCGCGATTGCGGTCAAGGTTGAGTCGATCGCCGAGCTTGAAAAGGCCATTGCCGACGCGAGAAAGAACGACCGTACATCGGTTTTCGTCATCGACACCGATCCGCTTATCACGACGGAAGCTGGGGGCTATTGGTGGGATGTTGCCGTCCCCGAAGTCAGCCCGCGCGAACAGGTCAACAAGGCGCATGCGGCTTACGTCAAGGCGCGCGCCGGCCAGCGTATCGCCTAACCGGCTGTTTTAATTTTCGGAAGAGCGGTCCCGCTCTTCCCGCAATGCCTTTGAGGAGACTATTGATGAAGGCCAAACTTGGCATGTCGCCGATCGCCTGGTGGAACGACGATCTTCCTGAGCTCAGCGACGACGTATCCCTGGAAGAATGCCTGCGCCAGTCGCGCAGCGCCGGCTTCACCGGCATGGAACAGGGCCGCCGCTTCCCTAACAATCCCAAGGAGATGCTGCCCATCCTGCGCGCCGCCGACGTGACGCTCTGCGGCGGCTGGTTCTCCGGTACGCTTGTTGACGAGGATCTTTCCGCCAACAAGGAGCGTATTGCGCCGATGATCGCGCTGTTCAAGGCCGTCAACGCGCCCTGCATCGTCTACGGCGAGGTTGGCCGTTCGATTCAGGGAGACCGCTCCAAACCGCTTGCCACCAAGCCGCGCCTCTCCGACGACGAGATGAAGGCTTATGCCCGCAAGGTCACGCAGTTTGGCGAATGGTGCGCCGAGCAAGGCATGCCGCTTTCCTATCACCACCACATGGCAGCCGTTGTTGAGACCGAACCGGAACTCGACGCGTTCATGCGCAACTCCGGCGAAGGCATTCCGCTGCTGCTCGATGCCGGTCACCTCGCCTTCGCCGGCGGCGACGTGCTGCGCGCCATCGACAACCACCACGCCCGGATCAACCACGTCCACGTCAAGGACATCCGCAAGGCCGTCGTCGACGGACTCGACCGCAGCAAGCAATCCTTCCTCGATGCGGTAGCACTCGGCGCCTTCACTGTACCCGGCGATGGCTCGCTTGATTTCGGCGCCATTGTCCAGCGGCTGGCCGGCTACGGCTACGAGGGCTGGTTTGTCGTTGAGGCCGAACAGGATCCGCGCAAAGCCCCGCCGCAGAAGATGGCCGAGATTGGCCATGCCGAATTGATGCGTGTGATGACGGCTGCGGGCTACACCGTGGAAACGGAAGGCTTCCCGAAGGGATAGCGTTCTACCTGCCTAAGAGCATTGATATCGATTGAAGGAAATCAGTTCATGCCGAACCTTCTCGTAAAACCACAGGGTGATCGCGGCCGCGTCACCCATGTCACGCCCGATAGCGCGGGGTGGACCTATGTCGGCTTCGACCTGCATCGCCTCACACCGGGCGAGACGGTCTCCGGCGACGCCGGCGACCGTGAAGTCTGCCTCGTCTGGGTGGCCGGCAAAGGCAAGGCGACCGCCGCCGGAGAGGATTTCGGTTCTGTCGGCGGGCGCATGAGCCCGTTCGAGGGTGCGCCGCACTCGCTCTATGTGCCGGCTGGTGCAAGCTGGTCGGTGACGGCGGAAACCGATCTCGAACTTGCCGTCTGCTCGGCGCCTGGCGGCGGCGATTACAGGGCGAAGCTCATCCCGCCCGGCGTGCACCCGCAATTCCAGCGCGGCAAGGGCTCGAATGTTCGCCTCGTGACCAACATCATGCCCGAGGACGACAACTCCGCTCATTCGCTGCTGGTTGTCGAGGTCATCACGCCGAACGGCAATACATCCTCCTACCCTTCACACAAGCATGATCAGGACAATCTGCCGAACGAGAGCCTGCTGGAGGAGACCTATTACCACCGCATGAACCCGCCGCAGGGCTTCGCCTTCCAACGCGTCTATACCGATGATCGGTCGCTCGATGAGGCGATGGCGGTGGAGAATGGCGACGTGACGCTGGTGCCAAAGGGCTATCACCCGTGCGCCACCGTCCACGGCTATGATCTCTACTATCTCAACGTCATGGCCGGCCCAAAGCGGGTGTGGAAGTTCCACAACCAGCCGGAGCACGAATGGCTGCTGAAGGCGTAAGCGAGATCACGATCGGCAAATAGTCTGACAGCGCGGCAGCGTGTTGATGGTCAATCCTCCATCAACTACCGCCAACACTGCCAGCCCTATAGGTGGCCTCTTAAATCTCGAGCACGAGATGTGGGACGCCGTTCGAGGTCTTGCGCGGAGATACGCCATTGCTGTCGACCTGCGCGTTGATGCGCTGCCGGAAGGCGGAGAAGCTCTCGAAGGTCACCACATCCACCGGTTCGTCGAAGTGGATGGTGATCTTGTGGAGCCCGCCGCCCGGTTGACCGGCAAGCGCCAGCACCTTGCCGGTGAACGGCTGGTTCAAATAGCGGCCGCGCACCAGGGAGCCCACGGAGATGGCGGCGATCGGTTCCTCGTTCGGCCGGGTGGCGAGTGCGGAGAGCGTGTTCCAATCACGCACGCCATGCTGCTGGGCAATGAGTTCCAGCGCGGCACCATGAGAGATCGCGGTGCCGCGCGCTTCCATGGCCTGGCGGAGGCGCTTGGCTTGCGATTTCAATTCTTCGATTGTCGGATATGCGGTGGTCACGGATTCAGCCTTTCGGAAGGCATGCCATTTCGACCTGTACAAGGGTGCTCGCATTGCCTGCAGTCAGCATGCACCAGATTGGCTGTGACTGATCCTATCGAGACTTCACCATGGACTTGTCGTCCGCGAGCGGCAGGCGCCTCGAGCCAAGTTCGATATGCTTGAACGGCGGCGAACTGTCAAGCGATGCCACGGAGGCCCATCCCTGTCTAGAGCCTTTCATGTTTT
>UBOA01000037.1:0-16846 GCA_900466985.1 Hyphomicrobiales bacterium | reverse complement strand
ATGTGTCCAGAACGGACCGTGATAAGATGGTGCCCAGAGCCGGAATCGAACCAGCGACACGCGGATTTTCAATCCGCTGCTCTACCAACTGAGCTATCTGGGCTAACCCGCTTCGCAGACATTCTTTCCTGGGAAAGAACCGAGGGGCCTTGGTTCGCCCCGGAAGCGAGCGGGGTTATAGCATCTTGTCCGGACATGGCAAGCGCCAAATGACAGTTTTTTGAGAAGCCTTGGAATTTTCCAAATTCATCAACGAATTTAATGGCTTCGCCCGTGGAAAAACCGACCTATTGCTCGTCCTCGTAATCCGCCTTCGCCTCGTCGTCAGCAACGGGGATGGCGTATGAGCCGGAGAGCCAGCGCGAAAGATCGAGCTCGCGGCAGCGGTTCGAGCAAAACGGGTAGTGGTCGCGGTTGGACGGCTTGCCGCATTCCGGGCAGGGCCGCGTCTTGCGCAGCGGTTCGACCTTGGCGGCCTTGTTTTCGTCAGACATCAGCGGTTCCTTCGAGGATCAGCCCTCGGGCCACCGGCTGTGCACGTCAAAGCCTTCGCCGGTCAGCAAAAGGATGGTTTCATAAAGCGGCAGACCGACGACATTGGTGTAAGAGCCAACCATCTTCTGCACAAATGTTCCGGCCAGGCCCTGGATGCCGTAGGCGCCAGCCTTGCCGCGCCACTGCCCTGACGCAAGGTAGTTCTCGATCTCGAAACCGGAAAGGCGCTTGAAGCGAACCTTCGTCTCGACGATCTTCTGGCGGATCTTGCGGTCGGGCGTCACCAGGCAGACGCCGGTATAGACCCAGTGGCTGCGACCGGACAAGAGATACAGCGCGGCAGACGCCTCATCCGCGAACTCGGCCTTGCCAAGAATACGGCGGCCGACAGCGACGACTGTATCGGCAGACAGAATGTAGCTGCCGCTCCACGTCATGTCGCCCTTGATGGCGGCAAGTGCCGCCTCGGCCTTTTCCGTCGACAGGCGCCGGGCGAGCGAGCGCGGGTGTTCCGACTTCTTCGGCGTCTCGTCGATATCCATCGGCATCAGACGCGAAGGCTCGATTCCTGCCTGATTGAGCAGATCAACGCGGCGGGGCGAGCCGGAAGCCAGAATGAGCTTGTATTTCAGCGCCATGGAACCTCGACCACCGGAAGACGGAGAAAGCGGCCTTTCAAGCCTTATATGCAGGCCTACTTGAAGCGGTAGGTGATGCGGCCCTTGGTCAGGTCGTAGGGCGTCATTTCAACGAGAACCTTGTCGCCGGCGAGAACGCGGATGCGGTTCTTGCGCATGCGGCCAGCCGTGTGGGCGATGATCTCGTGTTCGTTTTCGAGCTTTACGCGGAACGTCGCGTTCGGCAGAAGTTCGGTCACAATACCCGGAAATTCGAGGACTTCTTCTTTAGGCATATAGTGGTTTTCTTCCTGTGGGTTGAGATGACGGCGGCAGCCGCCCCAAAATTTTGGGCGGAAACTACACAATCAACGAGGGTTTGTGAACCTAATTGATCGCGTTTCCGTCATTTGTTTCACGCCGAGTGCGCGGCAATGGTGTTTCTTCTAACCAGCCGGCTCTCGATCAGTTCGGTCAGATGATCGCGGACTTGCCGGTAGCTGTCCAGAATCTGCTCTCGCGTGCCCTGAACGACGGTCGGATCGATGGTCGGCCAATAGACGACTTCGACGGCTTTCGACCGGGTCAGTTCGAGCGCTGCATGGTGCGCCTGCGGCGAGAGCGAGATGATCATGTCGAAGTAATCGTCCTCCAGTTCTTCCAGCGTATGCGGATGATGCCGACCAAGAGAAAGGCCGATCTCCTCAAGCGCAACATCGACAAAGGGGTCCCGCTCCCCCGAACGGACGCCAGCGGACCTGATATAGACGTTCGCAGGCAGCATGCTGCGGGCGATCACCTCGGCCATGGGGGAGCGAATGCAGTTCATGCCGCACATGAACAGGATGGCTCCCGGCCTTTTTCCCTCGCCTGCGTCGACCTGCGCTTCCATCGACGTCAACCGCGCCAGTAAAGCACGCAAACCAGCGTGAACAGCCGGCGAGCGGTATCGAAATCGATCTCGATCTTGCCGTTCAGGCGGTCCCTCAGCGTCTGCGAGCCTTCGTTGTGAATGCCACGCCGCCCCATGTCGATCGCCTCGATGCGGCTCGGCGAGGCTGAGCGGATCGCCTCGTAGTAGCTTTCACAGATCAGGAAATAATCCTTCACGATCCGGCGAAACGGGGTCAAGGACAGGATGTGGGTGGCGACGGCGCCTCCGTCCTCCGTCGTGATCGCGAAAACCAGCTTGGAGTCGACCAGCGAGATATTCAGCCGGTACGGCCCACCGGAATGGCCCACGGGCGTAAAGCTGTTTTCCTCGACAAGATCGAAGATGGCGACCGCGCGCTCGTGTTCGACGTCGGGCGTCGCTCTGCCGATGCTGTCGTCAAGGACGACGTCGCAAAGCCGAAAGTCGCCCGCTGCCATCTGTCACCCTTCCAGGTTCAGGCGGATCGCGACCGACCGTGCGTGTGCGTCCAGTCCTTCGGAAACGGCCAGCGCGATGGCGGCGGGACCGAGCGTGCGAAGCTGCTCGGGACCGAGGCGCAGGATCGAGGTGCGCTTGACGAAATCGAGCACCGAGAGACCGGAGGAAAACCGGGCCGAGCGGGCCGTCGGCAGAACGTGGTTCGAGCCGCCGACATAGTCACCGATCACTTCAGGCGTATGGGCGCCGATGAAGATCGCGCCGGCATTGCGGATGCGGGGCAGCAGCGCGTCCGGATCGGCAACGGCAAGCTCCAGGTGTTCGGGCGCGATCCGGTTTGCCAGCGGAATGGCGTCCTTGAGCGACTGTACGAGAATGATCGCCCCAAAGTCGCGCCAGCTTGCCGCAGCGGTTTCGGCGCGATTGAGCAGTTTCAACTGCCGCTCGACCGCAGCTTCCACGGACCGGGCGAACTCCGCATCGTCAGTCGCGAGGATCGCCTGCGCGCTTGCATCGTGCTCGGCCTGCGCCAGAAGATCGGCCGCCACCCAGTCCGGATTGTTATCCTTGTCGGCGATGACAAGCACTTCCGAGGGACCGGCGATCATGTCGATGCCGACGGTGCCGAAGACCTGGCGCTTGGCGGCTGCCACATAGGCATTGCCCGGGCCGGTGATCTTGGCGACCGGCGCGATCGTTTCGGTGCCGTAGGCAAGGGCAGCGACGGCCTGCGCACCGCCGAGCCGGTAGATCTCGGTGACGCCCGCGAGTTTGGCGGCGGCAAGCACGGCCGGATTGACCACGCCACCGGTTGCGGGAACGACAATGACGATGCGGTCGACGCCGGCAACCTTGGCCGGCACGGCATTCATCAGCACCGAGCTCGGATAACTCGCCGTACCGCCCGGCACATAAAGACCGACCGCCTCGATCGCCGTCCAGCGCGACCCGAGGCCGACGCCCATGTCGTCCTCGTAGATATCGTCCTTCGGCAATTGGCGGCGGTGATGCGATTCGATCCGCACGGCCGCGACCTTCAGCGCGCCAAGCACCTCGGCCGGCACCGCTTCGACCGCTGCGTCGATCTCGGCTTCCGTCACGCGCATCGGCGTTACGGCAAAATCGATCCCGTCGAATTTCTTCGAGTATTCGGCAAGCGCCACGTCGCCGCGTGCCCTCACGTCATCGATGATGGCGCGGACTGCCGTATTCACATCCTCGGAGACTTCGCGCTTGGTCGTCAGGAAGGCGGCAAACCGTTGCTCGAAGCCTTCCGATGCCTGATCCAGCCAGATTGCCAATGCGATATTCCTCTTTGATTACAGAACAACCAGTTCTCAGGCGCCGGGATGGCGCGGCTTGGATGCGGTTTCCCACGCTCCGCCGATATCCGCAAGCTGAACCTCGATGCATTCGACATCCAGCGCAACGCTTGCCGTGCCTGACAGCGCCAGCTCGACCGTTCCCTCGGGCCCCTCGCCCTTCTTCTCGAAGCGGATAGCAAGCAGCGACAGCACCGCGTCGCGGTTCTCGCGATCGATGCCGGTGGAGCGAACCGCAAGTACACGCTTGAAGACGACAGCTGCGCGGCGGCGTTCGAACCCCCTGCGCTTCTTGCCGGCTTCTTCCCACACGAAGCGGTTGACGGCGACCGAGAACTGACCTTCGCGCGGCGACCAGGCCAGATCGGCGACCTTGAAGACGCTATCCTGCAAATGCGCGGAGACGACGGCAAGATCTTCGCTATCGAGCGCTACCAGCTTCAGGTCGGTCATTCAGGCAATACCCCATCGCCAATGCATCGCCGGAATGGCGATGCGTCAGACAACGGACATAAGGCGCGACACGACAATGCGCAACCATATCGAAGGGCTGAGAAGCGCGCTTTCGTTATTCGCTCACACGCTCGACGATGGCGCCGCAGCGGGTGAGCTTTTCTTCCAGGCGTTCGAAGCCGCGATCGAGGTGATAGACACGCGACACCATCGTTTCGCCTTCGGCGGCAAGGCCGGCGATGACGAGCGAGACGGAGGCGCGCAGGTCGGTCGCCATGACGGGCGCGCCCTTCAGCCGCGGAACGCCTTCGATCTTCGCCGTCTGGCCAGACAGCGAGATCTTCGCGCCCAGACGCGCCAGTTCCTGCACATGCATGAAGCGGTTTTCGAAAATCGTCTCGGTGACATGCGAGATGCCGGTCGAGCGCGTCATCAGCGCCATGAACTGCGCCTGCAGGTCGGTGGGGAAGCCCGGGAAGGGATCGGTGACGATATCCACTGGCTTGATGCCGACGCCATTGCGGCGAATGCGCATGCCGTTGTTGGTCGGTGAGATCTCGGCACCCGAGCGGCGCAGCGTTTCGAGCGCCGTGTCGAGGAGTGCGACGTCCGTGTTCTCGAGCGTGACATCGCCGCCGGCCATGGCGACGGCCATGGCGTAGGTGCCGGTCTCGATGCGATCGGGCAGGACGCGATGGCGCGCGCCTGAAAGAGACGAGACGCCCTCGATCGTGATCGTGCCGGTGCCGGCGCCGGAGATCTTGGCGCCCATGGCAATGAGGCAGTTGGCGAGGTCGACGACCTCAGGCTCGCGGGCGGCGTTGCCGATCACGGTCGTGCCGCGGGCAAGCGTTGCCGCCATCATCATGACGTGGGTCGCACCGACGGATACCTTCGGGAAGGTGTAGCGGGCACCGATCAGGCCGCCCTTCGGTGCCGTCGCATTGATGTAGCCGCTGTCGATCTCGAGGTTCGCGCCGAGCGCGGTCAGGCCGTCGAGGAACAGGTCAACGGGGCGCGTACCGATGGCGCAGCCGCCCGGCAGCGAGACGCGGCACTGGCCTTCGCGCGCCAAGAGCGGACCGATGACCCAGAAGGAGGCGCGCATCTTGGACACCAGCTCATAGGGAGCGGTGGTATCGACGATGGTGCGGCAGGTGAAGTGGATGGTGCGCGAGTACGCGTCTTCCTGACGCTCGCGGCGGCCGTTGACGGCAACGTCGACGCCGTGATTGCCGAGGATGCGCATCAGAAGCTCGACATCGGCCAGATGCGGCACGTTCTCGAGCGTCAGTGTATCGCTGGTAAGCAGCGAGGCGATCATCAGCGGCAGGGCGGCATTCTTGGCGCCGGAAATCGGAATGATGCCGTTAAGCTCATTACCGCCGACAATTCTAATACGATCCATGTGCGCTTACGGGCGATGCCCGCCTTTCTGAAAGGCTGTCTGTAAAAAGATGCGGGTGTTTAGACGAAATTAGCGGGGGCTTCAATTCGCCGTGAACCGAACATTATGATTCGTCCATTTTTGCGGCAGGCAGGCCATCCGTCTCATCCGCCTGCCCCGATCGACGCGCACGGGTCTGTTGTTTGCGGCGGGACAAATTTTCTCGGAGCTTTTCGGCGGCCCGCTCACGTCGCAGTTTTGCCTGGCGTTCGATCTCGGCCTTGCGGCTCTTCTGGCCTTTTTCGGTGTTTTCGGTCATCGCCCAGACTTAGCCGAATTCGCGCCAATCCAAAAGTGGGCCGACCTCAATCTCTACAAAGATGGAAATTGCGGCTTGCGCTTATCGTGAAGCTGTGGCAATAGCCCCCCCGTTCACGCAATGCAGCCGGTTCGGTTGCGCGTCTGGTCCTTGCTGCCGTAGCTCAGTGGTAGAGCACACCCTTGGTAAGGGTGAGGTCGGTGGTTCAATCCCACTCGGCAGCACCAGTTTTCCTTAGGAAAATCAGATAGAAGAGCGTGGACGTCAGCGACCGAGAGGCGCGCGAAACGACGTGAAAGAGTCGAACAGACCACGAATTGCACAGAAAATCCGTGCGGCATGTTCCCGTCACGTTCTCACGAGACAGAAGACAAACAGGTTTCCTAACATGATCGAGCTTACGCCATCGCAGATTGCCGCACTGAAACTCGCACGGGACGGAGACCTGTATCTTCAGCCATCGAACAAATGGACGCATCAGAATGCGACGGTAACCTACGCAAAGTCGGACCGCTGGAAGGAACGGCCTCTGAAAGTGAAGTCCGTAACAGCCAAAGTTCTGGATGAGCTAAAGGCGCCGGGCTTGCTAGAGCGGCGGCATCTCGACGACAACGCTTCGAAAGACGTCTACGGGATAACAATGGCCGGGAAGGTATGGCTACTGAAGAACAAGTAGGCTTAAGTGCATCTTAACGGTGGCGTCCAGAGCCGGCACACGGAAACTCAACAAAAACAAGACGGGTAGCGCGTGGCGGGACACTCAATATCGCCACGCCGTCATTATGCTTTTGGAAAAATGTCCCGCCGTTTTAAGGAGTGAGAGTGGCCGTTTACGTCGATCCGCCGCGGCATAAACTCGGGCGGATGAGACCTATTCCCAGATGCTCGGAAGCTTCCTTAACGGCACTCCAGCCAGCAAAGCCTGCGTCGCCTTAAACGGCGGCGCGAAATCGTGTCACCCGCGGTTCATGCCGCCGCGCTTGACGACGATCGCTCTATTGGCGCGTGGAGCGTCGGCAACCTGTCGCGATCGACTGCGAAAGAACGCCTCTCCCGCAAGTGCGCAGCCACCTAACGCCCTGAGATTTCAGTTGAATCGTGCTACGTGCGCTGCTTAACTGTCGGCAACCAGGAGGCGTTCATGAAAAACATGGTTCTAGCGGCCGCGCTTTTGCTGTCGTCCGCATCCTTTGCCGGCGCGGTGACGCAAATCAATGCCCGTGAGCATACCTGCGCTGAAATCGCGCAGATCATTCGCCAGGAGAAAAAGCTTTTCGTGCGCGTCGGCATCGGTGGCCGGAGCTTCCGTTATCCGCCGGCCAAATGTGGCCCCGGCGACAAACGGGACACAACCAACCTGCCAGATGCCACCGGAAAACAGTGCGTTCTCGACTATGCCTGCGTCTATGATCCGCAATCGCTTTATAATTTCCGCTAGGACTCGCGCGAGAGCGCTGCCGAGTCATCGGTTCGAAGAGAATGCCCTGGTCCGGTCTCAGGCGTCGAAGTGCCAATCCTTTGTCGGACGGCACAGCGTGTAGTCGGACTCATCGAGGTCCTGGATCATCTGCCTCAGCGTCCGGACGGTTTCCTCAAAGGCCGCCAGCTTTGCATCGGTCACGTCTACGTTCGAGCCCGTGGCATCATCCCGTTCGAGCCATCGCTGGTTGCCGCGCCGCATGGATATGACCATGGAAACATACTTCTGGCATTCAGCATTCAGAACGTTCTTGAGGTCCTGCATCACCGATCTCCAACGCTAACAGAGGGCGACTGACGTTGAGCTTTTCCATGGTTGCACAAAGCGTTGTTTTCAGCCAGTTAAAAGTGCGCTTAGCCGATCTGCCGGCTAAAAAAGAGACAACCTCCCACGGTGCTCAAGAGATCGGCGGTCTGCGGACGGCGCCGGTGAATACCCGAGGTCAACCGGCACCCGGTTTTCCTGTTTGCGGCCTCCGAAAATATCGCTAAAATACCCTCCGTACAGGCCTTCTGGGGGAACGCGAAGGCTGACTTGCACGTTTTGGCGTAAGCAACGGAGAATGCGCCTATGGCCAGCGAGAAGTGGAATAATCCTATTCATGTGGGGTTTGAGAATACGGGCGCACGCACGATCGTCGGCCCTATGGACGCGCTGAAATGCCTGGCAGACCTGTGGCCGAGCAGTCGCGGGTTGCACTATCTGAAGGCAAGAAGCACATGCAGAGCCGCCCTTGATGGTCGAAAGACGGTCGAGGAGGCACGCGCGGAATTCGTAGCAGCCGCGGAAGAAGCCAAGCTGAAGGTCAACTGATCTGGCCTTGATCCGCCGATCGCCGGCAGATCGTCGACAATCTGTCCCGGAACAGGGCAATGGTTTATTTTTGCTTAACCCTCGGCAGCGCTTGCTGTTGGGAGCGCGATTAACCTCATTGCCATCAAGGCACGTCCCTCAATAGAAAGTGTGCAGCCATCATGATGATGGTCAGAGGCTCGTCACCCTCAGCGAAAGCAGACGAGCCTCGATTGCGATAAGCCGGCGTCAGGCCGGCTTCAGACGCCGTCTCCGGATTATTTCCAGTACCTTGCGCCCAAGCGTCTGGCCCGGCCCCTCGATACGTGTGAAGCCGAGATATGCCAGCGCATAGGCCAATGGCAGGAGGGCGGCGACCACGATCGCAAAGCGCGCCGGCGCGGAAATCTCAGCCCCGAAATGCGTTATGACGAATGCCGCGAGCGGCTGGAGCAAAAGCAGGTGAATCAGATAGACGCCGAACGAGAGCTCGCCGAGCCAATGGCAGAAGTGATTTCCCATCAGCGATGAGACGCGATCGCCGAGCTTTCCGACCAGACCGGGCAACAAATGATAATGCACCAGCGCGAAGAAGCCGACGACCAGAAGCAGGCGGACGGCGACCTTCGTCGAGGTCATGTCGCCGCCGATCGGAACCATCACCAGCATGACGGCAAGCAGGCCATTCATGACGGTTTGCCGCGACGTCACGAACAATCCGTTGGCGATCAGCATGCCGCACAGGAAGACATGCATCTTCAGCGGCAGGAACGACGGCATCGGAAAATCGATGTGGGCGGCCTGCACGGCCTTGGCGACAACGAAACCGCCAAGCGCAATCAGGGCGGCGCCGGGCAGCCATCTGGTTTTCCTCAAGAGCAGCATCGCCAGCGGAAAGACCGCATAGAACTGCATCTCCAGACCAAGACTCCAATCGGGCAGTGGTGTGCGGAACGCATAGGCCGGATGCAGTCCGAAGAGGAAGCTCGCGTGGATGAGAAGGTTGCGCAGGCTGCCGTCCAGATAGCGCTCCGGCAATTGCGGACCGTGGGATAGGAAGGTGTCAATGACCATCCGGCTTGCATAGAGCTGCGGCCCCAGCAACAGGGCGATGCACAGCATCACGTAGTAGAGTGGCGCAATTCGGAAAAAGCGCTTCAGCCAGAAGCCGAACCAGGTGGATGGCTTTTCCCAGGGGTTGGCGGTCTCGCGTAACCGATAGTGAAAGACCATCAGAAAGCCGGACAGCATAATGAAGAGGTCGACGCCCAAATCCGGCGACGACAGGATCGGAAGGTGCCAACCTGTCAGTTGCAGGCTGTGACCTAGGAGGACCCAGAGTGCGGCCAGTCCGCGCAGCCCGTCGAGGCATCCGATCCGCTTGCTCTCAATGATCATAGGGTATCCTTCTGGTTGAGGCTCAGCTTCGCGGGAAGCTAACGCAATGTGCTGCAATGCACAACGCGCAACCAGAAAAGTTGATCGGTCTCCTGCTTGGGGAGCGCGATCTTCCTACCCTATTTCATCGGATTCCGAGACGGACGAGCAAACGATCAGCAGCGACCGTCGCTCTGCACCTCGAGGTAACCGACGCCGATAATGGTGCCGTCAAAGGACCGGATGAAGGATGGCACATAATGCGTCGTCGGCGCGGTGCAGGACACCGAACTGGTATATTCGTTCATCGCCATCTCGTCCTGCGGCAGCGCGGAATAATCGCTCGTAATCTCGAGTGAAGCCGAAGCTGGCGTGATGAAGGTCCCTAATGCCAGCGCGAAAGCCGGCGCTCCCAGTCGAAGAAGTCTTCGCATGCCCTTCTCCCGTGTTTTGATTACAAGCATTAACTAATGAAACACGGTTTTAGTTCCAGTGTCGCCGCTACTACTTTCGCACAGTTAACTCTTCGTATTTTCGGCCAAGCTAAATTGTATTATTTTATATGATGATAGGCGGATATTTCCGGGTGCGCAGCAACATGCCGTATGCGTGCGTCAAAACTGATGAACTTACAGTATTACATGTGAGTAGGCTGGCTAACGTCGCAGCATCCGGCTGCGGACATAGCCCTTCCCAACCACGTCTTCGGCAATCTCGACCGCCCGCTCGACATGGCCGTTCTGCCGGACGAATCCTTCCAGGACGACATAGGGACCCAAAACCGAAACGACGATTTCGCTGCTATCAACGTCATAGGCGGCACTGAGAGCGCTTTCGACCGAGGCGCGCGTTGACGCGAGGCTGTGGCCCTGCCCGCAAGCACCACCGTGACCTTCCGTCGTCTGAAATCGAAACACCATGATCGCCTCCGAATGGCAAAGTCAGTTACAGGCAAACGCCGGAGGAGAGTTTTAGTTGCGCCGCACCAATCTATACTCGAAAGAATCTCGCAGGGCCCAGCCCACGCTACTTGGCGCCCTGATCTGGGGCGCCATATATACCATAGGTTTAGTTAAGGGTTACCGCGATGAAGGTTCTGCTTCCGACGTTTCTATCGCTCGTCATACTATCGGGCTGCACGACGGACAGCTCCACCGAGGTTCAGCCCATTCCGGGGAGCATCACCTATGGCGGGCAACCGCGCACGAAACTGACCAAATCGCCGCCCGGCAGTGTCATCTACAATTCCTTCTACGACTCCCGCGGCCAGAGGGTTAAGGAAACCTATATCCTCCAGCCGGATCGCACGCTGAAACTGACGAGGCGCGTCATCGTGCCCGATTTCCCCTGATGCGCTCACGCTTGACAGCCGCAGCGTTCGAGAACATTCAAGGAACGTCGAATATTTCCGCGGTGCGATTCTCCGCCGAAGCAACCGGACGGCTGAATGTATCTTGAAAAGCTCAATCCCCAGCAGCGCGCGGCCGTCGAATACGGCACGCTCACTGACGGCATCCACGTTGCCGGTCCCTTGCTCGTCATCGCCGGTGCCGGCTCGGGCAAGACGAACACGCTCGCGCATCGCGTTGCGCACCTGATCGTCAAGGGCGCCGATCCCCGTCGGATCCTGCTGATGACATTTTCCCGGCGCGCGGCCGCCGAGATGGCGCGTCGTGTCGAGCGTATCTGTGTCCAAGTGCTCGGCGGCAATTCCGGCATCATGGCGGACGCGCTTGCCTGGAGCGGAACCTTTCACGGCATTGGGGCACGGCTGCTGCGCGACTACGCGGAACAGATCGGCATCGACCCCGCCTTTACGATCCATGATCGGGAAGACAGCGCCGATCTGATGAATCTCATCCGGCACGAGCTCGGCTTCTCGAAAATGGAGAGCCGATTTCCGACAAAGGGCACCTGCCTTGCGATCTATTCGCGCGTGGTCAATTCGGAAAGCGAACTCGGCCTCGTTCTGCGCGACGCGTTCCCCTGGTGCTCGGACTGGGAAAACCAGTTGCGAGACCTCTTCAGCGCCTATGTCGAGGCCAAGCAGAGCCAGAACATTCTCGATTATGACGATCTGCTCCTCTACTGGGCACAGATGGTCAGCGAACCGATCATCGCCGACGATATCGGCAGCCGCTTCGACCACGTGCTTGTCGACGAATACCAGGATACGAACCGGCTGCAGGCCTCGATCCTGCTCGCTTTGAAGCCTGGCGGACAAGGCTTGACCGTCGTCGGCGACGATGCGCAGTCGATCTATTCGTTTCGCGCGGCCACCGTGCGCAACATTCTCGACTTTCCCGCCGCGTTCAGCCCCTCGGCAAACATCATCACGCTCGATCGCAACTACCGCTCGACGCAGCCGATTCTCGCGGCGGCGAACGCCGTCATCGATCTCGCCTCGGAGCGCTTCACCAAGAACCTCTGGACAGAGCGCCAATCGGCCCAGCGTCCAAGGCTCGTCACCGTGCGCGACGAGGCCGACCAGGCGCGATACGTGGCGGACAAGGTGTTGGAGAACCGCGAAGAAGGCGTGAAGCTCAAGCAGCAGTCGGTGCTTTTCCGCGCCTCGCATCATAGCGGAGCGCTGGAGGTCGAGCTGACCCGGCGCAACATTCCGTTCGTGAAGTTCGGCGGGCTGAAGTTCCTCGACAGCGCGCATGTGAAGGACATGCTGGCCGCGCTGCGCTTTGCTCAGAACCCGCGCGACCGCGTCGCCGGCTTCCGGTTGATGCAGCTGCTCCCGGGTGTCGGGCCGTCGACGGCGCAGCGCGTCATCGACCAGATGGCCGCGGATGCAAGCCCGATGCAGGCGCTTGCCGAGCTGCCGGCCCCTCCCCGCTCCGGCGAGGATTGGACGGCCTTCGTTGCGATGCTGCAGGAAGTGAAGACAGGCAAGGCCGGCTGGCCGGCAGAAATCGGCCTCGTTCGCGAGTGGTATTCGCCGCATCTCGAACGCTTGCACGAGGACGCCTCGACGCGCCAGGCCGACCTTCTGCAACTCGAGCAGATCGCCAGCGGCTATCCTTCGCGCGAGCGTTTCCTGACGGAGTTGACGCTCGACCCGCCGGATGCGACCAGCGACCAAGCCGGCGTGCCGCTGCTCGACGAGGATTATCTGATCCTCTCCACGATCCATTCCGCCAAGGGCCAGGAATGGACGCGGGTGTTCATGCTGAACGTCGTCGACGGCTGCATCCCGTCCGACCTCGCCGTCGGCACCAGCGCCGAGATCGAGGAGGAACGGCGACTGCTCTATGTCGCGATGACCCGCGCCAAGGACAATCTCGACCTCGTCGTGCCGCAACGCTTCTTCACGCACGGCCAGAACGCGCAAGGCGACCGGCACGTCTATGCGTCACGCACGCGCTTCATTCCGGCAACCTTGCTGCAGTTCTTCGAGGTGGTCGGCTGGCCGCAATCCAGAGCCGATGGCGGCGCGTCCCATCAGGCGCGACAAGTGCGCGTCGACGTCGGCGCACGCATGCGCGGGATGTGGCGCTAGGGATCGTCCTAGAGCGCCAGCGGCGGCTCCGCGGGCCGGAAGAAGGCATCGATGGCCGCCTGGTCGACCGCCTCGGGTGTCGCCGGCATCCACTGCGGATTGCGATCCTTGTCGATAATGGCGGCGCGGATGCCCTCGTAGAAATCCTGGCTTTTCAATATCTGCTGGCAGGCGCCGAGTTCGCGGTTCAGGCATTCGGCAAGGTTCCTGCTTTGCCGGCCCTGGCGCAGCAGACGAAGCGCAAGTTTCAGGCTGGTCGGGGAGCGGGTCCGGATGATCCGCAGCGTTTCGGCGGCAAAATCGCCGGGCTCCTTCCCAAGCGCATCGATGACTTCCTCGACGGTGCCGAAATGAAAGCAACGTTCGATCAGGTCGCGGTTGCCTTTGATGGCGCTCGTCCCCGGATCGCTGGAGAGATTCTTCAGCACCACCTCGACATCACGGGGCGTCGCGTTTCGCGGCAGTTCCGCCAGCGTATCGACGATGTCAGGCAGCCGGAAGGAAGCGATGTGGTGATCGGCCAGTCCGGCATAGATGATATCGGCCGCATCGACTGTCAGTCCCGTCAGCCCCATCCAGGTGCCGGCCTCGCCAGGCGCGCGCGGCAGCAGCCAGGTCGCCCCGACATCCGGAAAATAGCCGATTCCCGTTTCCGGCATGGCAAGCTTGGTTCGCTCCGTTACGACGCGGTGGCGCCCGTGCGATGACAGGCCGACGCCGCCGCCCATGGTGATGCCGTCCATCAGCGCCACATAGGGCTTTGGGTAGGTCGCGATCCGATGGTTCAAGCGAAACTCTTCGCGCCAGAAGGTCATTGCCAGATCGGTGCCGGCGCGGCCGCTCTCGTGCAGTGCGCGAATGTCGCCGCCGGCGCAGAAGCCGCGCTCCCCCTCGCCCGAAACGATCACCATGGCGATGCTGGCGTCTGCCGCGAAGTCGTCCACTGCGGCGGCAAAGGCGCGGACCATATCGAGTGTCAGGCTGTTCAGCGCACGCGGTCGATTGAGGCGGATGATGCCGGCCGAGCCGCGCCGTTCGACAATCACCTCACTCTGGTGAACCTCGTCCCGCATGCTGACCTCCTCGCTCCGTTGCATCCTTCGCGGCGCCATCCGGCGTCAAGCGAACCGGTGCCATCAACCGTCATGCCACCTTAACGCACTCGACGGCATAGTCGATGGCCGGGCTGGGATTGATTTCGTTTCTCAGAACGAGGCGGCGGCGAGCGCTCGATGGAGGCTCTGGAGATCGTCGACGTTGCGATTCATCAGGAACTGTTCCCAGTCGAGCGCGCTTTGGACGATTGTCTCCAATGAATCGTGTGTCGGCTTCCAATCCAGAACGCGTTGGGCAAGGCTTGAGTCCGCAACAACACTTGCGGCATCGCCCGGACGCCTCGGCGCCATGTGGATCTTGAAGGAGTGTCCGTGCAGGCGGGTGACCATGTTGAGCACGTCGAGCACCGAATAGCCGGCGCCATAGCCGCAATTGGCAACCAGCGAGCCGCTCCCACGACGCAGATGCCGCAGCGCCTTCAGGTGAACCGCGGTGAGGTCGCTCACATGGATGTAATCGCGCACGCCGGTACCGTCATGAGTCGGGTAATCGATGCCGTAGACATGAACGCCGGTGCGTTTGCCGAGTGCCGCCTCGCAGGCGACCTTGATCAGGTGAGTGGCGCCTGATGTCGACTGGCCGCTGCGCCCCAATGGATCGGCGCCGGCGACATTGAAGTAGCGCAGCGCGACATAGTTGAAGTCGTAGGCTGCGGCAGCGTCCCGCAGCATGAATTCCGTCATCAGCTTGGACTGGCCGTAAGGATTCTCGGGATTGAGCGGCGCGGTCTCCTTGACCGGCTCGGACGTCTTCTGCGGCCCGTAGACGGCGGCCGTGGAGGAAAAGACGAAATGACGGGTGTTGGCATTGATCGCAGCGCTCAACAGCGCCCGCGTCTTGCCGGAATTGTTGTCGTAATAGGCAAGCGGATCGGCGACGGATGCCGGCACGATCGCGGAGCCTGCAAAATGAATGATGGCGTCGATGTCGTTCTCGATGAAGATCGTCTTCAGAAGCTGGGCATCGGCGACATCGCCGAGATAGAAGCGCGCACGCGGAGAGACCGCCCAGCGAAAACCGGTCGAAAGATTGTCCAGGACAACGACGTCTTCGCCCGCATCCAGCAATGTCCAGACCATGTGGCTGCCGATGTAGCCCGCCCCACCCGTGACCAAAATTGCCATATCCCGCATCCCCGCTTCATTCACGCGGGGCATCTGACGCTGCTTTCCTTTCAGAATTTCCTATCGAAAGCGCGCTGCGGGGCTTCCTCGCCGGTAAGTTTGATGGCGTGGTTAGAGCCCGATTTCGGGCTCCGCTACAATTTTATTGATGTACCATTTCGAGGGCTCTTTTCTGCGGCAGCTCACCAGGTCCAGACTTTCAATGCCGCCGAAGGAATTTGGTAAGATCTTCCCACAGGATCACTATCCCAATGACGAACAGCCCGCCGGGCACCAGATAATACAGGGTCCTGACGGGATAAATGGTGAAATACAGCAGGTACAGGACGCCATAGATTCCGGAGATGACGAGCACCGTTCCCAATAAGAGAGAAATTATCTTCCTCACCACGGTCCCACTCTCCCCGCTAAACCTCTAAGGGAATTGCTACACCAAACATGCCCAAGCTGTATAGCTGGCATGCCAGCCGTCAAGACAACCGGACTGGCAAGAAGCAGCAAAGCCAGCCCTGCTGGACACGGAACCGACATAGGCTGAGAGCGAATATTTTCAATCCATTGTCGGAGTGACAAGGATAGGTTCGTCCTCGGGCATTCCCATTCTGCATTCAAAGGAGGATCATCATGCCCAACACGATACGTCTTCACCGCGTCCTGGCCGCCAGCCCTGAGAAAGTCTATCGCGCATTCCTGGAGGCGGATGCGCTGGCCAAATGGCTTCCGCCAAATGGGTTTACCTGCACAGTGCATCATCTGGAGCCAGCGGTCGGCGGAACACACAGGATGTCCTTCCGGAACTTTACGACTGGAAATAGCCACTCCTTTGGAGGCAGCTATCTGGAATTGGTTCCGAACGAGAAGCTCCGTTACACGGACAAGTTCGACGACCCGAACCTTCCCGGTGAAATGGAGGTCACGGTAACCTTGAAGAAGGTCTCTGTCGGCACCGAACTGAATGTTGTCCAGGCGGGCGTACCGGACCTTATTCCCCCGGAGGCATGCTATCTCGGTTGGCAGGAATCGCTGCGCAATCTGGCAAAGCTCGTCGAGCCCGAAATCAACGATTGAGCAGCTAGGCAATCCTAAGCGAAAGTGGAGCTTGGCGGCTGAAGCCGCCTCGCTCCTCCAGGCTATTGCCGTGAGGGAGCCGCAGGCGCACCTTCGTCTGTCAGCTTTTGATCCCATTAAAGCTTGAGGATGTCGTCGCAGCACCGTTGGGCAGCGAACTCGATCTGCGCCGGGTCGCGCACGAAGCGCCAATCGACTAGTGGCAACGATAAATAGTTTCCTTCGAGCGACAGTCTAACCCCGCGGTTGCAATGCCTCTAACCATCGGGCCGCGAAGATGTTATAGTCCCCACGCTTTAGCATCCGTGGGCAGGCATCCGGAGGGGGATCCATGAGGATGACGAGGAAGCAGTCCGGCCTTGGAAAGAGCGCTGGGGGAGTGGGGACGGGGGCGGGAGCAACGACCGAACCCTCCG
>UBOA01000035.1:0-77310 GCA_900466985.1 Hyphomicrobiales bacterium | reverse complement strand
AGAGCCGTCCACCGCATCAAACGCGGACTGACCGCTTCTGGCATCGGAAAGCAATAGCAGACATTCAGCGATCCGGATCGAGGTCTCGACCTGACCCGCTTCGTTATTGCCGCCGCTCGGCAGGAACGTCGCGAGAGGGGGGAAAGCGATCGTTTGCCTAGTCTTCAGGAAAGATGGCGTTACGACCGGAACCGGTCGTTGGATGTTCCGCCTCTCGCAGCAGGCCCTCGAGGCGGGTCGCCCATTCCTTGTTGCCATCTCTGAATGGACCAAGCGCATCGCCGGCAGGCTCCGGGAGATCGCCTGCAGCGGCGGAGAAACGGCGAGCCTCCTGACTATGTCCCAGGGCCGTGTGGCAGCACGCCTGAATGCGGAGCAGCCCCGGCCAGTCAGGCCGCGCCTTCAGCGCCATTCGTCCCGTGTCAAGCGCGCCCTCGACGTCGCCCGAAAAGAACAGCGCAAGCATCAAGAAACTGAACCAGGCCGCATTCTGCGGATCATGAGGGTTGAGTTCGAGGCCCCGAGCCAGTGGCTTTCGCGCGCCGGCCGCATCGCCCATGAAAAGGCGGGCCATGCCGAGGACGAGATACCCCAAGGCGAAGCTAGGACCGAGTTCGATGGACCGCTCGGCTGCGAGGATCGCCTGGTCAGCCCTGCCTGTGTAGGCTGATACAATCGCCAGAGCATAGTGCGCATACGGGTTCCGGGCGTCGAGATATATCGCCCGCAAGGCCGCATCGAGTCCTTCCTTCCCGTCCGCGGCGGGATTCTCTGTCCAGCCATAGGCGATGAGGCCTGCGTTGACCCGTGCCTGCCAGATCTGCGCCTCTGGAAGCATGGGATCGAGCTCCGCGGCCTCCCGGAAGAACCGCCTTGCGAGAAGATGGGTTGGCTGCGTTACCTTGTGAAAATTGAATGTACCTTGCCGTACAAGGTCCCATGCGGTCACGTTGCCGGTGTGCGGAGCAACCTGAAGTCCATTCCGCAACAGCAGCTCCGGCTCGACCGCCGCTGCAATCCGCTCGGCGATGGCGTCCTGCACTGCAAATACCTCGGCCACCTGAAGATCGTAGTGTTCGGACCAGACAGTGACGCCCTTCATTGCGTCGGCAAGGTAAACCGATATCCGCATCCGATCGCCGGTATGCCGGATGGCTCCATCCACCAGAAAATCAACGCCAAGTTCGTGCGCGACAGACTTCGGATCCCTCGGGCCATTCCTCCTTGCGAAACTCGCCCCACGCGACGCGACGCGGAACCATCGGAACCGGGCGAGCGCCATGATCAGGTCGTCGGCGATACCGTCGGCCAGATATTGTCTCTCGGCATCTCCGCCAAGATCCTCGAAAGGCAGTACTGCAATCGCGGGGCTGGATCTCGCCTCCGCATGCTTTTTGCTACCGGGTCCGTCGGTCCGGCTCTCCACCGGACCGGAAAATCTGTATCCCACCCGTGGGACCGTAACGATCCAGTCGCCGCCGTCTGATGCCGGGCCGAGCAGCTTGCGAAGGGCAGCAATCTGAACGGAAAGATTACTCTCCTCGACGGCGAGGCCCGGCCAAACAGCATCCATCAGCGCCGACTTGGCGACGATGCGCCCATCTGCCGCGAGCAGAACGGCAAGCAGCGAAGCGCCGCGGGCGCCGATGGCGACAGGCCTGTTGTCTCGGAGAAGGCATCCGTTCTCGGTAATGAACTCGAAGGGGCCGAATACAAGGTGCTGGGTGTTCATGATTTGGGAATGATACGCCCGATTTCGCAGTTTTCGGAATTTTTCGGCCTTCGTTCAGGACTTGCGCCGGCTCCGCGTGCAGATTCAGCTCAATGCAGCAGTTGAAGTGGTGGGAACGATGGAGAACGAAGCAATGCAAGCGAAGAATGCTCATGCATTAACCGCGAAAATCGTACGCGGCAGTGACAGCTATGTCGCCGAACAGGGATCTGTCTATCGCTCGGGAGTCTCGGCGGAGAGCGCCGGATCCAGCATACTGTGGCTCGGGATGATCTCGCTACCCGCGGGAAGACGAACCAGCGCCCATCGCCATCAGGGACACGAGACGGCCCTACTTATGACCGCGGGCAAAGAGATCGAGATTTGGTCGGGGGCCGAGCTTGAACGATGCGAAAAGGTCCTCCCCGGCGACTACCTGTTCATTCCGGCCGGTGTTCCGCACGTGGCTGTCAATCGCAGCACGGAAAACGCCGAGTTCCTCGGTGCCCGC
Source organism: Hyphomicrobiales bacterium (assembly GCA_900466985.1). Lineage (GTDB taxonomy): Bacteria > Pseudomonadota > Alphaproteobacteria > Rhizobiales > Rhizobiaceae > Rhizobium. Next base: position 75,088 of record UBOA01000035.1, on the reverse strand, counting down.
AACGACCCCGCAGCGAACGAGAGCGTCGTGATGATGCCGGACCTCGACGACATCGTACCCTAATCAGGCCGGGAGGTGCGCTATGGCGATCATCGAACAACGTCTGGCCGCTATGGGTCTGTAACTGCCCGAGCCTCTGAAAGTTCGCGAGGTGCTGCGTATGCCTTTCGCCTGGGTCCGGGTGCGCGGCACCCGCGCCTACATTTCGGGTCATGTCGCGTGCAACCAGGATGGGACATTGGCAAAACCCCTCGGCAAGGTCGGGGCCGAGGTTTCGCCTGAGCAGGGTTACGCGTCAGCGCGGCTCGTTGCCCTGGCTCATCTCGCGAGCCTCAAGCGGGCAGTCGGAAACCTCGATCGGGTTACGGCGTGGCTGCGCGTCTTCGCCATGGTGAATGTTGCTCCGGGTTTCAATGAGACCCCGCTGGTCACAAACGGTTATTCCGATTTGATACTGGAGCTGTACGGCCCTGACGTTGGCGCCCACGCCCGCTCGTCCATCGGCATGGCCATCCCTTTGAATGCGCCTGTAAACTGCGAAGCGGAAGTGGAAATTGACGGGTGACCGCTTAGGGTCGGTTCACGACCTTTGCGGGGTGCGGCGCGAATGACGTTCATGGCGCAACCGCGACCTCCAGGTGTCGTCGCCGCCAACGTCTGCTTTTCGGACGGGGCAAAGCTGTTCTCCACGACCGATATGGAGGCGCAAAGCAGCCGTCCACGATGCGAACTTCTATGTCCGCAAGGGCCGGAAGGAGGCAGGAGGTGTCCCTCGTTGCGTCAACGCATTTGCTGTCTCGCGACTACGTTGGGTAGCGTGGTTGTTGTGCGCGCAAAGAAAAACCGGCTGCGCGGGACGCAGCCGGTTTCGTGAATTCAAGTTGCGGCGGTTCAGTTGTTGCCGAAGGCCGTCTGCAGCAGGCTCAGCTGAGCCTGTACGCTGTTCTGGTTGTCGGGAACGATCGGGGCTTCCGCCGGACGGTAGATTTCGCGATCGAGCAGGGCGACACGGTTCTGCAGGCGCAACGAGCGTTCGATCAGGTCGCGGAAGGATTCCGGCAGATCGCCCCAGCCCGGGGCATTGCGGTCGACGTTGAAGCCGTCGAGGCGAACCTTGTTCTTCTCGGCCAGAACCTGATCGCGCGACATCTCGCCATTGTTGACGGCGCGCTGCAGCAGTAGCCAGGAGGCCATCTGCATCAGGCGGGTGGTCAGGCGCATCGATTCAGCGGCATAAAGGACGGATGCCATGCGCGGCAGAACCTTGGAGGCAGCGCGACCCTGGCCATCGAGATAGGCGGCGGTTTCTTCAACCAGCGACATGCCTTCCGAATATAGTGTCTTGAACTGCGAGGATGCGGCAGCGCGACCTGCAAAACTGATCGTGTTCAATCCAAGCTCTGACATTTAAACAGTCCCTGTTGCACGCATCTACTTATGGTCAGGTAACGCCAGCCGAAGGGAAAAAGTTTCCTCGGCCAGTCTTTATGCCTTTAAGATGGTAGCTTTAGCCGAATTGCGCAAGGCGTTTCTTAAGAAAGGGTTAACTTCCACAGTTTCATGGAAATGGTCCCCAGAGCAATAAAAAAAGAAGAGCCGCAAAAGCGGCTCTCAAGGTAAAACAGGGAGAAAAATCAGACCAATTCACCGCATGGAAAACTGTCTGAGATCCAGAGAAGATCTGGATGAGTACAGTAATACCTTATAAAGCTTAATGGCCGCTTAAACCTGTCCCGGATTAACACTCTTCGGCCGTTAGTTTTCTGCAATAGCCAGCCGACGAATTACGAGCGGAAGAGGCTTTCCGCCGCTGATCTTGTCGATGTCTTGCTGGCGGCTTCCGCCTCGAGTCTGACGATTTCCGCCTTGAGCAGTTCCACGCGCGCTCTCAACTCGTCGACCGAGAGGGTGGAGAGGTCGGCCCCGATCTCGTGGGTAACCTTCTTCTGCGGCCGGTCATCGTCGATGAAGCTCATATGCAATCCTCCCTTGTTAGCCTCAGCTATATTTTAGGGCAGGATCGCCGGTTTCGGGAGTCTTGCCGGTTCCGCGGTCGGCAAGCGACATGCTTTCGGGTGTCAGCGTCTGCGATGTAGCCGTCGGAATGGTCGTAAAGGCATCGCGATCGCCGGCCGGTACGGCGGCGCGCATGCGGCTGCGGATGATGGCATAGGCGGTGATCAACACATGGGCGATTGCCGTCACCAGGAAGAGGGCGTGCGGGTTGATCATCGACATGACGGGGCCGCCGATGGTCGGGCCGATGATGGTGCCGATGCCGTAGAGGAGCAGCAAGCCGCCCGAAACCTTCACGAAATCCTCTGCCGAGGCAAAGTCGTTGGCGTGCGCAACAGCGATCGGATAGAGGGTGTTGGCAACGGCGCCGTAAAGGACGACGAGGCAGATGATGAAGGCCGGCGACGACGGTTGCAGGATGGCGATCAACAGACCGGCGAAGGCCGCGATTGCCGACATGGCTGCCAGCACATAGCGCCGGTCGATGCGGTCGGAAAGCCGCCCTGCCGGCAGCTGCATCACGGCGCCCGCGAAGATGGTGGAGCTCATCATGATGGCGATGCTGGTGTCGGACAGGCCGGAGCCTGCGCCGAAGACAGCGCCCAGCGTTCCGTATGCGCCGTTGGCGATGCCGACGAGGAGAATGCCAAGGCAGGAGACCGGGGAGTTGCGGTAAAGGGCCGGAAGATCAAGCTTCACGGCCTTCAGCGGCTGCGGCGAGGCTGCGGTCGAGAGCGTCGTCGGCAGCATCGCGATGCAGTAGAAGATGCCGCAGACCATGAACAGGACAGGCGTGCGAACATCCTCGAGCGGGATCATCATCTGACCCGCCACGACGCCGAAGAGCGTGATGGCGATATAGAGCGAGAATATTGCGCCGCGGCTCTCGTTCGTGGCGCGCTCGTTCAGCCAGCTCTCGATGATCATCGAGGTACCGGCGGTCGCGAAGCCGGTGACGGCGCGCAGCAGCACCCACCAGACCGGGTGGATGATGATGCCGCTGACCAGCGCGATGATCGCGATAATCGCGATGAAGCCGGAGAAGGCACGGACATGGCCAACGCGGCGGACCAGTTTCGGCGCGACGAGGCAACCGATGACGAAGCCGGCAGCCCAGGACGTGCCGAGCAGGCCGAGCGTGGTTGTCGCGTAGCCTTCCAGGTTGCCGCGAACCGGAAGCAGGATGCCCTGCAACCCATTACCCATGAAGAGAAACAGCGTCCCGAAGAGAAGCGAGGCGACGGACAGCAGATTTCTTTTCATATAGCCAGACTCTATGCGTTGATTGCAAAGACAGATGGCAACACGGAGTGTCGCCCAGCCTCGAGATGATTGATTGTGCCCCCAAATGCCTTTACGGCATGAATAAATGCAGTCGTGACGTGAAAAAATGTCCGTCCTGTGACATTCAGAAGAGATGGAAAAATAAAGACATGACGAAGCTGATCGCTCTGCTGCTCATCCTGGCGATGGCGATTCAGCTGATCAAGCCGCTGGGCGTTCCGGGGCTGCGGCGGCGTATGGATTTCTGGAAGATCGCCCTGATCGCCTTTGGGATCTGGGCGGTGGCGCTGATTGGCCGCGATCTCTTCGTTTAGTACGTGATTTCGCCGCGCATGACCGGCGCGCAGCTGCCCGAAATCGTCACATCGGAAACGATGCCGTCCTTTTTGACCACGTCGATCCCGATAATGCTGCGCCGTCCCATCTCGACGCCTTGCTCGATGGTCAGCGAAACGTTCATGTCCGCATCCGGCTCCAGCGAAACGAGGTAGGCGCCGAGGGCCGCCGAGGCGCTGCCGGTCGCCGGATCTTCCGGCACGTTGTCGAGCGGCGCGAACATCCGGGCGCGGATCGTCCACGGCTCTTCCTGGGAGCGCACATAGACGAACAGCGAGAAATCGTGATTGCCTTCGGCGGTCGGGCCGGCGGCATCCTGGAAATAGGCAAGGTTCGGGCGGGCGCGACCGAGGGCGGCAAGGTCTGCCAGTTCCGCGACGACGAAACTCAGTCCAACGGAGGCGACAACCGGTCGGTGCTTCGCCACCCGGATTTCCTGCGGCTCGATCGCTATACAGCGCGCAACGGTTTCCTCGGATATCGTGTTGCCGATGGTGAGCGGCTTCGGCGCACGAATCGATGCCGACAGCACCTCACCGCCGTCACGCTTCAGGTTGACCTCGACGAGGCCCGCCTTCTCTTCGAAGCGCAGGCTGTCGCCGACCGGCCGTCCGAAGACCTGGCGCTGTTGGCCGAGCACATAAGCCGTCCCGACGTTCGGATGCCCCGCAAAGGGAACCTTCATGGTGGGTGTGAAGATGCGGACACGGGCGGTATTTGCCGGATCTTCTGGCGGCAGCACGAAGGTGACTTCCGAATAGCCGAACTCGGCGGCAATATTCTGCATGTCTGCGTCCGTCAGGCCACGCGCGTCCGTTATCACGGCGAGCGGGTTGCCTTCGAAGCGAGTAGAGGTGAAGACATCGACTGTCGTGAAGGTAACGGTTCTCATGGCGGCTCCGAGCGGGCTGATACCACGATCTCTACTGGCGATCCGCCGGCTGCAGAAGCCGGAAAGTTGTCGCCGTTACAATGCAAAAACCGGCCGCTTGCGACGACCGGTGTTGCTTTTCTTGTCGATCATAAGATGGCTTAGGCCGCCTTCTCCAGATCCTTCTTCCAGCTGCCCTTGGCGGCGAGGCTGTTCATTTCGGCGCGGTGGGCAAAGGCACGCTGGCCGGCGGCGATGTTTTCCTGCTTGCCGCCCCAAGCCTTCAGTGCCGTATCCTGCAGTGCGCGTCCGTAGGAGAAGGTCACAGTCCACGGCAGGTCATAACCGGAGTTGATCGCGGAAAGATGCGCTGACGCTTCTTCGGTGGACTGGCCGCCCGAGAGGAAGGCAATGCCGGGAACGGCTGACGGAACGGTGCGTTTCAGCACCTCGACCGTGCGCTCGGCAACCTCTGCGACGGAAGCCTTGCGGGCGTTCTTGCCGTCGATGACCATGTTCGGCTTGAGGATCATGCCTTCGAGGCTGACGCGGGCGTCTGCCAATTCCTCGAAGACGGTGCGCAGCGTCCATTCGGTGACCTCGGCGCAGCGATCGATGTTGTGGTCGCCTGGCTTGCCGTCCATCAGGCATTCCGGTTCGACGATCGGCACGATGTTGGCCTGCTGGCACAGCGCGGCATAGCGGGCGAGCGCGTGGGCGTTGGCTTTCATGGAGCCCCAGGTGGGCAGCGTGGAGGAGATTGCGATGACGCCGCGCCACTTGGCGAAGCGGGCGCCTGCTTCATAATACTTCGCAAGACGGTCTGCGAGGCCGTCGAGGCCTTCGGTGATGGTTTCTCCGGGATAAGCTGCCATCGGCTTTGCGCCTATATCGACCTTGATGCCCGGGATGCTGTCGGCCGCACGGATGACGTCGACAAAGGGCGTGCCGTCTGCTGCCTTCTGGTGGAGGGTCTCTTCGTAGAGGATCACGCCGGAGATATACTGACGCATCGCGTCTTCGGTGCGGAACAGCATTTCGCGGTAGTCGCGACGGCTCGTTTCCGTCGATTCAAGTCCGATCGTGTCGAACCGCTTTCCGATCGTGGCTGTCGATTCATCTGCTGCAAGCAGCCCGCGGCCACCGGCTACCATACGCACGGCAATGTCTTCCAAACGTTCGCTCATATCGTTTCTCTCCACAGCAAAAAAATCGTCAACCAGTAGATATAGGTCGCGGATAACAGAAGTTTATGGGTGGGAAAACGGCAGGAAAATTGTCTGAAACGTTTGAATTTTTTTTAATCGTTTGAAAGTTCGGGCTTTTGTACTCTCAATGAGCAAAAGACCGCGGAGCTTTCGCGCCACGGTCTATCTACATGTAAAATTTGTTAAATTCGTTCGCTTGAATTATTTGTGCTTGTTGAGCACAGCGACACCGGGGAGCACTTTGCCTTCCATCCACTCAAGGAAGGCGCCGCCGGCCGTCGACACATAGCTGAAATCGTCGGCCACGCCGGCGTGGTTCAACGCCGAGACCGTATCGCCACCGCCGGCCACCGAGGTGAGCTTGCCGGCCTTCGTGCGCTCGGCCGCAAATTTCGCCGCCGCGACGGTTGCCTTGTCGAAAGGCTCGATCTCGAAAGCGCCGAGCGGGCCATTCCAGACCAGCGTATTGGCGCGCTCGATCCATGCCTTGATCGCCTCGACCGACTTCGGGCCGACGTCCAGCACCATAGCGTCATTGGGGATCGCGTCGATTGCGACCGTTTCGTTGGCGGCGTTTGCCTTGAATTCGCGGGCAACGACGCCGTCTTCCGGCAGAATGATGGCGCAGCCGGCCGTGGCCGCTTCGATCATGATCTGCTTGGCGGTGTCTGCAAGATCGTGCTCGCAGAGCGACTTGCCGACATTGGTGCCACGGGCGGCAATGAAGGTGTTTGCCATGCCGCCGCCGATCACCAGCGCATCGACTTTCTTCACAAGGTTCATCAGGAGGTCGATCTTGGTCGAAACCTTGGCGCCGCCGACGATGGCGACGACAGGACGGGCCGGGTTGCCGAGACCACTCTCAAGCGCCTCAAGCTCGGCCTGCATCGTGCGGCCCGCATGGGCGGGAAGATGATGGGCGAGGCCTTCCGTCGAGGCATGCGCGCGGTGGGCAGCGGAGAAGGCGTCGTTGACGTAGATGTCGCCGTTCGCCGCAAGCGCCTTGACGAAATCGGGGTCGTTCTTCTCTTCGCCCTTGTGGAAGCGGGTGTTTTCCATGAGCAGGATGTCACCGTTCTTCATCGCGCCAACGGCATCGGCTGCTGCGGCGCCAATGCAATCGCCGGCGGTTGCCACGGAGTGGTCCAGCACTTCCTCGACGGACGGAGCGATCAGCGACAGCGAAAGATCCGGCGACGGGCCATCCTTGGGGCGGCCGAAGTGTGCCAGCAGGATGACCTTGGCACCTTTCTTGGAGAGCTCCAGGATCGTCGGGGCAACGCGCTCGATGCGCGTGGTGTCGGTTACTTTGCCGTCTTTGACCGGAACATTGAGGTCAACGCGAACGAGGACGCGCTTGCCGGCAACATCGTTGAGGTCGTCGAGGGTCTTGAAGGAAGGCATGGAAAAGTCCGTTCGTTATTGCCCAAAAGATGCGGCGACCATAGCAAGGATGATCGCAGACGCAAGGCGGTCATTGCGGGTTTTGATCGCCCTTGGCTGATGCCGCCGCGGCCGCTGCTTCCCTGCTTCTGCGACCTTTGATGCGCTCGCGGATGCGATCGATGATGTCGTGCAAATTGAGGAAGATCGGCAGGGTGGTGGCGGGCTCTACAGCCTCCAGCGACATGCCGACCGAGGTGATGTGGTCCTGATCATCGAGATCGCGGACGATGAGAATGATCGAGCCGAGACGGACCCGGTCCGCATAATCCGCCTTGCCGCCCAGACGATGCTTCATCAGTTCGGCGATCGTCAGCCCTTTCTCGGATTCGTTCAGCAGGCCGGGGCCATAGGCGGCGTCGAGATCGGCCGCTGGCCGGGCGGGCGACAGCGCGAATGCGCCGAAGAAATCGGCGTCATCCTCTTCCACCGGCGCGCGGCTGGCAAAGAGCTTGTCGAGCAGCCGCGAGTAGGACGGCACGACGAACAGATAGACGAGGTCGTTCTCGCGCAGCCGGCCCGCATATTGATAACGCATCGACTTGCCGTCGCGGATGACGAGCGACGGCGTCGCCCAGCGCGGGATGCGTTCACCGCGAAGCACCGGGCTGTCCTTGATAACGCGGTAGGAGAGGAGCTCGTGGTTTGCCGCACCCGGCAGATCGACTTCGACCTTGTCGACGGCACCCATGCGCGGCGGGATGATGAGTCCGAGCTTCTTGGCGACCGGCTTGATCGTCCAGCCCTGTACGAGAAGCGAGACGAGCACGATGATGAAGGCGGTGTTGAAATAGATCTGGCTGTTCTCCAAGCCGCCGAGAATGGGCATGATGGCGAGCAGGATCGAAACGGCGCCGCGCAAGCCGACCCAGGCCACAAAGCCGATCTCCCGCTGCGTATAGTCGAAGGGGAGCAACGAGAGCCAGATGGCGAGCGGGCGCGCGATGAAGATCAGGAACAGGGCGAGCAGCACTGCGGGAACGGCAATCGCCGGAAACTGCGACGGCATCGCAAGCAGTCCCAGGACCAGGAACATAATGATCTGGGCAAGCCAGGTCATGCCGCTCTGGAAGCGCTTGATGGAGGCATGGCCCTGCAGCTTGCGATTGCCCGCGTAGATACCGGCGACATAGACGGCAAGGAAGCCGCTGCCGCCGACCGCGCCCGTCGCCGAAAAGACCAGCAGCGCCAGGGCCAGCACGAAGATCGGGGTCAGGCCGCGATCGGTTTCCAGCTGGCTGACGATCAGCGAGATCATCATGCCGCCGAGCAGGCCGAGGATGACGCCGAGGCCCATCTCCTGCACGAACATGGCGAGCATGCCGATGTTGATGCCGTGATAGCGTTCGCCGCTGGCAAGGATCTCGACGAGGGCGATGGTCAGGAAGATCGCCATCGGGTCGTTGGTTCCGGATTCGACTTCCAGCGTCGAGCGCACCTTGTCACGAATATTGATGCCGCCGATGCGCAGCAGGAAGAAGACGGCGGCAGCGTCGGTGGAGGAGACGATCGAGCCGAGCAGCAGGCCTTCCAGCCACGTGAAGTTCAGCAGCCACATGGCGGCAACACCAATGAGTGCCGCTGTTATCAGAACGCCGACCGAGGCGAGCGTCAGAGAGGGTATCGCCGCAAGCTTGAAGGCTTGGACCGGCGTTCCGAAACCGGAGTCGAACAGGATGACGGCAAGCGCGATGGAGCCGAGGAAGTAGGCCAGATAGTTGTTGCTGAACTGGATCCCGAGGCCGTCCGATCCAGCAAGCAGGCCGATCGCGAGGAAGAGCAGGAGGAGGGGGGCGCCGAAGCGGAAGGCGAGCAGGCTGGAGAATGCGGCGAGAAGCACGAGCGTCGTCGATACCAGTACGACGATATAAAACGCTTCCATGCCTGTCCCCTTACCCGCAATTCAATGCAGACCGCCCCCGGTCCCGCAGTCCATCCAATCGCCCTTTCGTGGTCACTCAAGCCCGCTATGAGTAAACGGCAAAACAAACAGGATGGGTAGGCCTTGCGGTCGACCCCGTGCTGTTTTGCGGCTCCATGCTGCTGTTTTGGCGTGCCTGACGGCAAAACCGGGTGAGTGCTCACGAAGGAGCATGAATCGAGTGTATGAGCAAATCGGGCGATAGGAGGGCAGAAGTTGCGCTCTCGCGCGTTTCCTCTCAATCAATGAGCGGTCATGGAGAGGCGCACCGTCGGCTTCTTGCCCGATCGCGCTGCTCAGGCGTCTTCGTCCTCATCGTCCTCGTCATCGGCGATGTCGGAAATCGGGATCAGAAAGACGACAAATTCATCGTCAATCGTTCGCTCCGGATCATCGTCGAACTCATAGGCGTGCTCGACTTCGCTTGCCTCTTCGGCGGTCGCCTTGCGCAGCTTGAGCTCTGTGACGCCGTCCCAGACCGGCTTGCCCTGCGATTGCAGGACCGTCAGATCCTCGCGGAAATCCTCTGCCTCGAAGAAATTCTCGGCATCATCGGCATTCTCGGAGCGAAAGCTTGCGATCGCCTGTCCGCCGATCTCGATCGTAAAGTAGTCCATCAAAATTCTCTTTCGCTTCTGTGCCGTCCAGCTTCGATGAACAGTACGGTGATCGGCTGCGGCGCGCCAGCCTAATCGTTCGGGCAAACGGACTATCGAGGTCCCATGACGCGTGTGGACGCCATCAACGGCTGGCCTTCGGCGATCTGCTTCGAGCTGCGCCCGCCAACAAGGCTCAGACTCAGCACGCTCGCGACCATGAGCAGAACGATGATCGTCATGAGAATTTTCATGGATGAGTCCGCCAGCCAACATCCGGCATTATCTTGTCTCTATGACGCTAGTCAGTTTGGCTTCAAAAGAAAAGCGGCCCGGTCGCCCGAGCCGCTTTTCGACGATTTATGTCGGGACGCTCTTAGATGAGCTTTGCGAAAGCAACGGCCGTGTCGGACATGCGGCTGGAGAAGCCCCACTCGTTGTCGTACCAGGACAGGACGCGCACGAAGTTGCCTTCCATGACCTTCGTCTGATCCGTTGCGAAGATCGAGGAGTGGCTGTCGTGGTTGAAGTCACGGGAAACGAGCGGCTCGTCGGTGTAGCCGAGGATGCCCTTCAGCTTGCCGTTTGCGGCAGCCTTGATCGCTTCGTTGATTTCGCCGACGGTCGTGGCCTTCTTGGCGACGAACTTGAAGTCGACGACCGAGACGTTCGGGGTCGGAACGCGGATCGACGTACCGTCGAGCTTGCCCTTCAGATGCGGCAGAACCAGGCCAACGGCCTTGGCGGCGCCCGTCGATGTCGGGATCATGGACAGGGCTGCGGCGCGGGCGCGGTACAGGTCCTTGTGCATGGTGTCCAGTGTCGGCTGGTCGCCGGTGTAGGAGTGGATGGTGGTCATGAAGCCGTGGTCGATGCCGACCGCGTCATCGAGAACCTTCACAACAGGCACGAGGCAGTTCGTCGTGCAGGATGCGTTGGAGATGACCAGGTGCTCCTTGGTGAGCTGGTCATGGTTGACGCCGAAAACGACGGTCAGGTCGGCGCCGTCGGCAGGAGCCGAAACGATGACGCGCTTTGCGCCGGCCGTCAGGTGCGCGGCAGCCTTGTCGCGGGCGGTGAAGATGCCAGTGCATTCCATCGCGATGTCGACGCCGAGTTCCTTGTGCGGCAGCGTTGCCGGGTCCTTGATCGCGGTCACCTTGATCGGCTTGCCGCCGCCAACAGTGATCGTGTCGCCCTCGACCTTCACCTCGGCCGGGAACTTGCCGTGGATGGAGTCGTAGCGCAACAGATGGGCGTTGGTCTCGACCGGGCCGAGGTCGTTGATGGCAACGACTTCAATGTCGGTGCGGCCGGATTCGACGATAGCGCGGAGAACGTTACGGCCGATGCGGCCGAAGCCGTTGATGGCAACCTTTACAGTCATGTACATTCACTCCCTAGGAGATGGGGCTTGCGGATTAGGTTGGAGAGCGCTGGGCGCCCTCTTAGAGTTTTGCTTCTGCGGCAGCGACCACGGCGTCCGCGGTGATGCCGAAATGCTCGAATACCTTCTTTGCCGGACCGGACGCGCCGAAGCCCTTCATGCCGACGAAGGTGCCTTCCGGACCGATGAAGGCATCCCAGCCTTCACGGACCGCGGCTTCCACGGCGATCTTGACTGGCGAGTTGCCGATGACTTCCTTGCGGCATGCTTCCGGCTGCTCGAAGAACAGTTCGGTGCAGGGAACGGAAACGACACGGACGCTGACGCCCTTGGCTTCGAGCGTTGCACGGGCGGCAACGGCGAGCTCGACTTCAGAGCCCGAAGCGAAGATCGTCACCTTTGCGTCGGCGTTGCCGGCGAGCGTGTAGGCGCCGAGTTCGCAAAGGTTCTTTTCGCTGTACTCGGTACGCACTGGCGTCAGGTTCTGGCGGGTCAATGCGAGAGCCGAGGGGTGGTTCTTCGCCTTGATGGCGATCTGCCAGCATTCGGCCGTTTCAGTCGGGTCTGCCGGGCGGAAGACCCGCAGATTCGGAACGGCGCGCAGGCCGGCGATCTGCTCGACCGGCTGGTGCGTCGGACCGTCTTCGCCGACGCCGATCGAGTCGTGCGTCAGGACGTGGACAACGCGGATACCCATGAGGGCGGCCAGGCGGATCGGCGGTCGGCAATAGTCCGAGAAGATCAGGAAGCCGCCGCCATAGGGGATAAGGCCGCCGTGCAGGGCGACACCATTCATGGCCGAAGCCATGCCGTGCTCGCGAATGCCCCAGTGCATGTAACGGCCGGCGAAATCGGTCGGCGTGATCGAATGCATCTGGCTGGTCTTGGTATTGTTCGACGGCGTCAGGTCGGCCGAGCCGCCCAGCGTTTCCGGCAGGAAGCCGTTGATGACCTCAAGGGCGTCTTCCGAAGCCTTGCGGGTGGCAATCGTCGGCTTGGTTTCGATCAGCTTCTTCTTGTAGGCGCTGATCGCGGCGTCGAAGCCTTCCGGCAGGTCGCCGGCGAAGCGGCGGGTGAACTCAGCCTTATGCGCGGACTTGGCGAGTCCGTCTTCCCAGGTCTTGACTGTTTCGACCGAGCGGCTGCCGGCTGCGCGCCATGCGTCGAGAACGTCGGACGGGACGACGAACGGTTCGTATTCCCAATTCAGCGCCTTGCGGGTCGCCGCGATTTCGTCGGCACCGAGCGGGTTGCCGTGTACCTTGTGGGTGCCCTGCTTGTTCGGGGCGCCGAAGCCGATGATCGTCTTGCAGGCGATGAAGGTGGGACGGTCGGACTTGTGAGCGGCTTCGATGGCGGCGGCAATCGCAGCCTGGTCGTGGCCGTCGATTTCGATCGTGTTCCAATGAACAGCCTTGAAGCGGGCAACCTGATCGGTGGAATCCGATAGGGAGACGGCGCCGTCGATGGTGATCGAGTTGTTATCCCAGAAGAGCACGAGCTTGTTCAGCTTCAGATGGCCGGCGAGCGCGATCGCCTCGTGGCTGATGCCTTCCATCAGGCAGCCGTCGCCGCAGATGGCATAGGTGTAGTGGTCCTGAAGCTCAGGGCCGAATTCGTCGCGCAGCTTGCGTTCGGCGATCGCCATGCCGACGGCATTGGCAATGCCCTGGCCGAGCGGGCCGGTCGTCGTTTCGATGCCGGTCGCATGACCGTATTCCGGATGGCCGGCGGTCTTCGAACCGAGCTGGCGGAACTGCTTCAGGTCCTCGATCGTCATGTCGGGGTAGCCGGTCAAATAGAGCAGCGAGTAGAGCAGCATCGAGCCGTGGCCGGCCGACAGCACGAAGCGGTCGCGGTTCGGCCAATGCGGCTTCTTCGGGTCGAACCGCAGATACTTCGTGAAGAGAATCGTCGCTACGTCGGCCATGCCCATCGGCATGCCGGGATGCCCCGAATTTGCCTTTTCGACTGCATCCATGGCGAGGAAACGGATCGCATTTGCCATCCGGTCGTTTTGTTCAGGAGAGGTCATGGCTATTCCACGGGTTCCGGGTGTCGGGGGATGGCCTCGAGCCTGTGGAGACCATCAATGAGAGCGGGTGACACATAGCAGTTGGAACGGCCAAGTCAACAAATGGAAGGCCCTCCTGAGGCCTCTCCAATCGATTTTAGACATTTGATCATCGATTTTTACAAAAGTTGAATAGGCGCTGAGGCGGCAGTTGATTTTCGTCATCCACAGAATAGGTCTGCAGCCGCAGGGCCAGCTTTATTGACGTGCCGTTGGCGAGGTGCGTATCCTTTTGGAAATACTGGATCGGTCTCGGGCGCCGATTCGCGGGTCTTGTGCGGGGAACCGGTAGAGACATGACGCCTACAGGCAAAATGGAAGCAGCACTGAACGAGCTCAGGCAAGCCATCTCCGGGCTTGAGAACGCAGTCGAGATGCGCATCGAGCACCAGCGGGAGCAGGGCGAAATCGAAGGCGAGGTACGCCGTATTCATGCCGATCGCTCGAAGCTTGCCCAGGAACTGGACCAGGCCGAATTTCGTGCGAACCGGCTCGAGGAAGTCAATCGCGAAGTCTCGCGGCGGCTGGTGACGGCCATGGAGACGATCCGCGCGGTTCTGGACCGATAGAAAGGCGCGACACATGGCGCAGGTAACGGTAACGATCGACGGCAAGGCCTATCGCATGGCCTGCGAGGAAGGCCAGGAAGATCATCTGACAGACCTCGCAACGCGCTTTGACAATTATGTCGGGCATCTCAAGGGGCAGTTCGGCGAAATCGGCGACCTCCGCATCACCGTCATGGCCGGCATCATGGTCATGGACGAAATTTCGGAGCTCACCCGCCGCGTCGCCGGGCTTGAATCCGAACTCGATACGTTGCGGAACAGCAGTGATAGCGTTCTCGCGGCAAACGCCCGCACCGAGGAGGGCCTTGCGGCGGCCCTGGGTGAGGTGACGAGCCGTATTCGCGGCATCACCGACAAGCTGAACGGCCGCGCGCCCGCGGAACTCAATTAAATAGTGGCGGCGTCGCCGGCCCTCTGGCGCAGCGTCTAAATCGGCCTTATATACCGAAGTGCGGTCTGCGCCTCTCGACAGGAACCACAATCCCTGGGGCCATACTCGATCCAAAGGGAGCTGTCCCTGACCAGGCTCGTGGGCCTGGACACACGGTGCCCACCTACGTTTGTAGGCGCCCAGGATCGTAAACATCCATCGGTTGTCGTGGATCGCACTTCTTCTGATGGGTTCCGGTCACTTCCCTGGTTTAACTGGAACGATTGATACAGTTTTTTCCGCGGTGCTGACCTTGTACATTCCGATCTCCGCGCCAGCCATCAGCTGAAGTTTCGCGTTGAGATAGATTGGCTTGTCCATAGCTGGCGTAATCATTAGACCGTCGATCTCCTGATTAGTCAGGGGCTTTTTCGAGACGATTAAGAATATCCAATGCCTCCTTGCATCCTATGGGAATGCAAGTGGACATGCAATTTAAAATGAATTCTCATACTTAGCAATTAATGGTTGTTATTGGTTGTAACGCCGCTGGTAACCCTTGCCAGATGTCGCTACGTGCAGCGCGCGGGTCGGTCACAGAGACTTCTCTTGCTTGCTGTATTGCGAGTGCTAGTTTCCGGGATCTTATCGATCTAATTTCCAGGAGACTTGAGATGCAGCTTGGCATGGTGGGTTTGGGCCGCATGGGCAACTACATGGTCCAGCGATTGATGCGCGATGGCCATGAATGCGTCGTCTACGACGCGAGGCCTGAAAGCGTTGCTGATCTCGTCGGCAAGGGCGCTGTCGGCAGCGCCTCTCTCGAGGAGTTTGTTTCGAAGCTGTCGCGCCCGCGCGCGGTTTGGCTGATGCTGCCGGCGGCGATCACGGACAAGGTCATCGCCCAGCTTCTGCCGTTGCTGCACGACGACGACATCATCATCGACGGCGGCAATTCCTACTATCACGACGATATCCGGCGCGGTGCCGAGCTCATCACCAAGGGCATTCATTACGTTGACGTCGGCACCAGCGGCGGCGTTTTCGGACTGGAACGCGGTTATTGCCTGATGATCGGTGGCGAAAAGGGGATCGTCCAGTCGCTGTCGCCGATCTTCGCGTCTCTGGCGCCGGGACAGGGAGGCGTTGCGCCTTCCGAGGGGCGCACCGCTCATCCGGAAAGCACGGCCGAGCAAGGGTATCTTCATTGCGGTCCGCATGGCGCCGGTCATTTCGTCAAGATGGTGCACAACGGCATCGAGTATGGCCTGATGGCCGCCTATGCCGAAGGGCTGAATATTCTGAAACATGCCAATGTCGGTGCGGCCACGCATGCGGTCGATGCCGAAACTGCGCCTTTGGCGCATCCCGAACACTATCGTTACGATTTCAACTTGCCTGATATTGCCGAAGTGTGGCGTCGCGGGAGCGTCATCACCTCCTGGCTGCTCGACCTGACGGCCGACGCGCTGCATGTCGATCCGGTCCTCACCAAGTATGCCGGCCGTGTTTCCGATTCCGGCGAGGGCCGCTGGACGATCATGGCGGCGATCGATGAAAGCGTCCCGACGCCGGTGCTGAGTGCGGCGCTTCATGGTCGCTTCTCCTCGCGCGACAACGACGAGTTCGCCAACAAGGTGCTGTCCGCCATGCGTGCGGGCTTCGGCGGTCACGTCGAGAAGCCGAAGGGCTAGGCTGAAACTTTTCGTTTTCCAAGCCCGCGCAGCGCCGCCTGTGCGGGCTTTCCTTTTATACAGCGGGATATATTGTCTATACAACGGGATACATTGTCGAGAGATTGCATTTAGGGCAAGGGATCACGGGTCTGGCAATGGGGCGCGCGTGGCATGATGCAACTACTGATATCGATGGCATTCGCCCTCGCCGTGGCCACAAACGCCGCGGCTCAGACCGCCAGCCCGCCGTCGCCGCCTTCCACGCCCACGACTAGTGCGGCTCAACCGCCGGCAGAAGTTCGGCAGATGCTCGAGCTGATGCAAACGCCGCAGGTGAAGGAGTGGATGGCGACGCAAATGAAGGCGGCGCCGACAGCCACACTGACGGAGGCCGGCGAAATGTCGGCGCTCTCCGAACTCGTCGGTCATGCGCGCCGCCATGTCGAAATGGTCTCCGGGGCGGCGATGGAGTTTCCCGGCGAAGTCGAGACCGCGTCTGAAGTCGTCGAACGCGAGGTCGCGCCGACGGGCTGGCTGCTGATTACGACGGAAGTCATTGCCCTCTTTCTGACCGGAGCGATTGTCGAGCTGCTGTTCCGTCTTATCGTGCCGAAACCGCGAATCCGACGGACCGACGACGAGGTCGTCACCGTTGCCCACCACGCTGCGGCAAATCTGCTTTATCGCGTCGTTCCCGCAATCGTTTTCGCGATGGCGACACTGGTGCCTTTGCTCGCTTTCAACTGGCCGCCGATCACGCGGTCCATGGCCATCGCGATTGCAGTCGCACTCATCGTCGCCCGCTTTACCGTCGCGCTCGGGCGGCTCCTGGTCGCCCTCGTTACCTTGCCGCGTGCGGATGGCGAGCGCCAGATTTCGCGCGCCCGCGGGCTTTTCTGGTTCCGGCGTTGCGCGACCTTCGCGATCTACTTTGCATTCGGCTGGGCGGTGATCCAACTGATGGTGCCGCTCGGCTTTTCCGAGGGCGCGCGCTACTTTGTCGGCTACATTCTCGGCATCGGGCTCTTCGCCATCGCAGTGGAGGCGATCTGGCACCGTCCGGTGGAGGAGGGAGAGCATCGCAGCTTCACCGTTTCCTGGGGGCTGACGCTCTATTTCGCTTTCCTTTGGCTTCTTTGGGTTTCAGGGTTCAACCTGCTGCTCTGGCTCGGGATTTATGTCGTGCTCCTGCCGCGTGCTCTCTCGGTTGCAACGCTGGCCGTTCGTTCCCTGCACCAGGCCGAGGCGGGCTTTCTCGCCGGGCGCCGGATCGCGACCGTGCTTCTCGACCGTGGCGTTCGTGCGCTCATCATCACGGCGGCGGCTTTCTGGCTCGGCCGCATGATCGGGCTTGCGGCCGATCGCATGGCCGCCGGAGAGACCATGATCGATCGGCTTGCCCGTGGCGCGATCGGCGGCATCGTCATCCTGCTCGCTGCCGATCTGCTGTGGCACCTGGCACGCGCATATATCAACGGCAAGCTCGATGACTCCAGGATCGAAGGCGCGATAACGGATGAGGAAAAAGCCAGCCGCGCCCGTCTGCAGACGCTGTTGCCGATCTTCCGCAATATTCTCGCCGTGGTCATCGCGGTCATTGCCGTTCTGATGGTGCTGTCGGGCCTCGGGGTCGAGATTGGCCCGCTGATCGCCGGTGCCGGCGTGGTCGGCGTTGCCGTGGGCTTCGGCGCACAGACCATCGTGAAGGATGTCATCAGCGGCATGTTCTATCTTTGGGACGATGCCTTCCGTGTCGGCGAGTATATCGAGAGCGGCAGCCACAAGGGCGTCGTCGAGGCCTTCAGCCTGCGCTCGGTGCGGCTGAGGCATCACCGCGGGCCGCTGACGACGGTGCCGTTCGGCGAGCTCGGCGCGGTCAGGAACCTCAACCGAGACTGGACGATCGACAAGATTACCCTGAACGTCACCTACGACACCGACCTCGTGAAGGCGAAGAAGGTGATCAAGCAGATCGGACAGCAGTTGCTGGATAATCCCGACTACAGTCCGCACATCATCGAGACGCTGAAGATGAAGGGTGTGGAGCAGTTCGGCGAATTCGCGATCGTCATCCGGCTGGCAATGATGACAAAGCCCGGCGAGCAGTTCGTTATCAGACGCAACGCCCTGGCCATGATCCGCAACGCCTTCAAGGAAAACGGCATCGAGTTTGCCCTGCCGACGGTGCAGGTTTCGGGCGAAGGGCACGAGTCCGAGGCGCATGCCGCCGCCGCCCGCCATCTTTCGCAACGCTCGAATTCAGATGAGCCCGCGGCGTAGCATCCGGGGTTCGCCACCGGATCGAGCCGAGGTCGTTCAGTGCTTTTTGCCGCTCCAGCCCTGTCAACGTTACGAAATTGCAATGTGCGCCGGCGCGCCCTGCGCCAAATTTGCCCCAATTGGAGATGAAGCAGGCGAGATCGGCGGTTCAGGGTCGGGCAGGCTGCGCGCTCATAGAGCTTGCATGCCGTGCATGTTACGTGTTTCGGACATGATTCCCACCAAACTGGAATATTGCGGCGGTACGAGATGTCGGGACACGGCAAGTTGGAAGAAATCGAAGACGCCGACGAATCTTCGGTGCGTGGATTTTTCAGGCGCTACCGTGCGCACCTGACGGCACTGGCGACGCTCGCGCTGTTCTGTCTCGTCGGCTTCGCAATCGTGCAGCTGACGAACGAAGTGCGATACGACGACGTCGTGCAGGCGTTGGCCGACACCAAGGTCAGCTCGATTTTTCTGGCCCTCGTGTTCACCGGCCTGAGCTTTCTTGCCCTCGTTTTCTATGACGTCAATGCCATTGAATATGTCGGCCGCAAGCTGCCGTTTCCGCAGGTGGCGCTGACCGCCTTCAGCGCCTATGCGGTCGGTAACACCGCGGGCTTCGGAGCGCTGAGCGGCGGCGCAATCCGCTATCGCGCCTATTCGCGCCTCGGCCTGACGCCCGAGGAGATTGGCCGGGTCATTGCATTCGTTACGCTGTCGTTCGGCCTCGGGCTTGCGGGCGTTGCGGCGATCTCGCTCCTGATCATCGCCGATGAAATCGCGCCTCTGATCAATGTCGGTAGCCTGACCCTGCGACTGATGGCCGGTGCGGTCATTGCCGGCCTCGGGTTCATCATGTTCCTGGGACGCGAGGGGCGCGCGGTCCACCTTGGTCCCGTCTCGGTCCTATTGCCGGACTCGCGCACATGGTCGCGGCAGTTCCTGGTGACCGCCTTCGACATCGCCGCCTCGGCGACTGTCCTTTATGTCTTGCTGCCACAGGCCGCGATCAGCTGGCCGGTATTCCTGGCTGTCTATGCCATTGCGGTCGGGCTTGGAGTGTTGAGCCACGTACCGGCTGGCCTCGGCGTGTTCGAGACGGTCATCATCGCTTCGCTTGGCAGTGCCGTGAACATCGACGCAGTGCTTGGTTCGCTGGTTCTCTACCGCCTGATCTATCACGTTCTGCCGCTGCTGATCGCCGTGCTGGCCGTTTCGGCAACCGAGCTTCGCCGGTTTGCCGACCATCCGGTTGCGTCAGGTATCCGGCGGATCGGCATCCGGCTGATGCCGCAGTTGCTCTCGACGCTGTCGCTGCTTCTCGGCGTCATGCTGATTTTTTCGAGCGTGACGCCGACGCCGGACCAGAATCTCGAGTTTCTTGCGAATTACCTGCCGCTGCCGATCGTCGAGGGGGCGCATTTCCTCTCGAGCCTGCTCGGGCTGACACTGGTCGTTGCGGCACGCGGCCTCGGCCAGAAGCTCGACGGTGCCTGGTGGGTGTCGATCCTGTCGGCCGCGGCGGCGTTGACCTTGTCGCTGCTGAAGGCGATTGCGCTGGTCGAGGCCTGTTTCCTCGGTTTCCTCATCTTCGGCCTCTTCGTCAGCCGCCGGCTGTTTCGCAGGCATGCGTCCCTTCTCAACCAGACGCTGACGGCCTCATGGCTGACGGCGATCGCCGTGATCTGCGTCGGTGCGATCGTGATCCTGCTCTTCGTCTATCGTGACGTGGAATACAGCCGCGAGCTCTGGTGGCAGTTCGAATTTGCCGGTGAGGCTCCGCGCGGTCTGCGCGCCGTGCTCGGCCTTACGATCATTTCCTCGGCGATTGCGATCTTCAGTCTGCTCCGTCCGGCGACGGTCAAGCCAGAACCTGCCTCGACCGACGCCTTGCAGCGGGCGGTGGGCATCGTCGAGAAGCAGCGCTTTGCGGACGCCAATCTGGTGCGCATGGGCGACAAGAGCATCATGTTCTCCGAGAAAGGTGATGCCTTCATCATGTACGGAAGGCAGGGGCGCTCCTGGATCGCTCTTTTCGACCCGATCGGAGAACGCAGCGCCATTCCGGAGCTCGTCTGGCGTTTCGTGGAGTCCGCACGCGCGGCCGGCTGCCGCGCGGTCTTCTACCAGATCTCGCCATCTCTTCTTTCGCATTGTGCCGATGCAGGGCTGCGCGCCTTCAAGCTCGGCGAGCTTGCCGTTGCCGATCTGAAAACCTTCGAGATGAAGGGCGGCAAGTGGGCAAACCTGCGGCAGACCGCGAGCCGCGCGCAACGCGACGGCCTCGAATTCGAGGTTATCGCGCCGGAAGACGTTCCGGCCGCAATGGACGAGCTTGGCGCGGTTTCGAATGCGTGGCTCGAGGATCACAATGCCAAGGAGAAGGGCTTCTCGCTCGGTGCGTTCGATCCAGACTATATCATTGCCCAACCCGTCGGCATCCTGAAGCGCGAAGGCAGGATCGTGGCCTTCGCCAACATCCTGATCACCGCCGCGAAGGACGAGGGGACCATCGACCTGATGCGGTTCTCCCCGGATGCGCCGAAAGGGTCGATGGACTTCCTCTTCGTCCAGATCATGGAATATCTGCGCGACCAGGGGTTTGCGCATTTCAATCTCGGCATGGCGCCGCTCTCGGGCATGTCGAAGCGCGAGATGGCGCCGGTCTGGGACCGCGTCGGCAGCACGGTCTTCGAACACGGCGAGCGGTTTTATAACTTCAAGGGCCTCAGGGCCTTCAAATCTAAGTTCCATCCGCACTGGCATCCGCGGTATCTTGCGGTTTCGGGGGGAGGCAATCCGATGATCGCTCTGATGGACGCAACATTCCTGATCGGCGGCGGATTGAGAGGGGTAGTGAGGAAATGATGAAAAGACACCTTCTTGCAGCCGTCTGCGCCCTGTCGCTGTCCGTTCCGGCGGCAATGGCGGCGACCGAGACGACCCAGAGCTTCGAGACCGGGCTCATTCCTTCGCCGCATATTTTCCTGCCCGAAGGCGACGTCAAAGGCGCCGTTGTGTTGATCTCGGATGGCGCCGGCTGGGGCAATAATGAGAAGGCAGAGGCAAACCGTCTCGTCGAGCAGGGAGCCGTCGTCATTGGCATCGACTTCGTGGCCTATATGGAAGCGCTGAGAAACTACGACGTCAGCCAGAATGATGGCTGCATCTACATGGTGTCCGATCTTGAATCGCTGAGCCAGCAGGTGCAGCGCGCGGCGGGCAACAGTGCATACCATCTGCCGATCGTTGCCGGCGTCGGCGAGGGCGGTGCGCTGGCGCTGGCGATCGCGGCGCAGACCCCGGACGCGACGATCGGCCAGACGCTGGCGATCGATCCGGTTGCAGGGATTCCGCTCACCAAGGAACTATGCACGCCGGCAAAGAAACAGACGGTCGGCGACCGTATGATCTATGGGCTCAGCGAAACATCGCTGCCGGACCCAATTATCGCCTCGTTTACGGCGGCAGCGAACAAAGACGGTCGCGCGCATGTCGAAGACCTCAAGAAACAGCACTCGGACATCGATGTCCGCGATTCCGGGGACGATGCCCAGACGACGCTCGCCGACACACTCTCGGACCTGATCGACGCCTCCGGCAGTGCCGACAATCCGCTCGGCCTCCCGCTCACCATTCTCGATGCCAAGCCGGCTTTCGACACGATGGCGATCATCTACTCCGGTGATGGCGGGTGGCGGGATATCGACAAGGAGGTTGGTGCGGCGCTGCAGAAGCAGGGTGTGCCGGTCGTCGGCATCGACTCGCTGCATTACTTCTGGTCCGAGCGCCAGCCGCAGCAGACGGCGGACGATCTCGGCAAGATCATCGAGCTTTATCGCAAGCAGTGGAAGGTGAAGCACGTTCTGCTGATCGGCTATTCCTTCGGCGCCGATGTCGTGCCTGCCGCGTTTACGCGACTGAAGCCGGCCGCCAAGGCAACCGTCGCACAGATGTCGCTCCTGTCCCTGTCGCATGAGGTCGATTACCAGATCTCTGTCATGGGCTGGCTCGGTCAGAAAACGGAAGGTGCGGGCGGCGATCCGGTTGATGACCTGAAGAAGGTCGATCCGAAGATCGTCCAGTGCATCTACGGAAAGGAAGATGACGACGAGGTGGCCTGCCCTGATCTCAAGGACAGCGGTGCCGATGTGATTGCCCTTGCCGGCGATCACCACTTCGATGAGAACTATGAGCTCTTGAGCAAGACGATCATCGACGGGCTGAAGGCGCGGCTTCAGGACTAGGCTGCGTCGCGCCTTCGACGCTAGCGCATCAACTGCTCTTCACTCCAGCCGAGAGCGGCGATATCGCCGCTCCGGAAGCGACCATCATCGGCAACGATGAATTCATCGAGCTGCGGTGGACGTACGCTCGTTCCTGCCAACATGGCATGAACCTGGCCGCGATGATGCGTCTGGTGTTGGAACAGGTGGTTCAAAACGTCTTCCATCCGCTCGCGCTGAATGCGCCCCGCACGATGGATCTCGGTCGTCGATGCCAGCTTTTCCGGCGTCGCCACCTCGCAAAGCGCGACCAGCCGGCGATCGACTTTCGCCTGCTCTGCTGCAAGCGCCGCGATATCGTCGAATGGCTCCTCGACGTCCCAGGCGGCAGGGCCAAGTGCGCCGCCTTCGAGCGCATCGACGTAAAACCAGTCGACGGTCAGAATATGATTGAGCGTTGCCTTGATCGACGGGAAGAAGCTTACGCGTGCCGCCTCGAATTCTCCCGGCTTCAACCTGCTGCAGGCTTCGTGCAGGCGATGGTTCGCAAGGGAATTGTTGTAGGCAAGCTTACGCGCGGTCCTGCATGGGTCGAATGTCGGCATCGGTAACTCCGTTTCCTGACGGGCAACCCGCAAGCGTCAGTCGTCCTCCTGGAACAAACGAAACTGTGCCGCCTCCAGATCCTTCGGGGGCTGCATGCCGAGGTGCTTCCAGGCCGTCGCGGTCAGGACGCGGCCGCGCGGCGTTCGCTGGATGAAGCCCTGCTGAATCATGTAGGGCTCGATGATGTCCTCGATCGCGTCGCGTGGTTCGGAAAGCCCTGCGGCGATGGTTTCGATGCCGACGGGGCCGCCGCCGAAATTGACCGCGATCATGTTGAGGTAGCGCTTGTCGAGCTGGTCGAGGCCCATGTTGTCGACGAGCAGCCGGGTCAGTGCCTCATCGGCAATCTCGCGGGTGACGGCTTCGGCCTTCGCCACTTCCGCGAAATCGCGCACGCGCCGCAGCAGCCGACCGGCAATACGCGGCGTTCCACGAGCGCGCCGGGCGATTTCCCGTGCACCCTCGTCGGTCATGGGCAGGTTCATCAGGCGTGCGCCGCGTCGAACGATCAGCTCCAATTCCTCTACGGTGTAGAAGCTCAGACGGACGGGAATGCCGAAACGGTCGCGAAGCGGCGTGGTCAAAAGGCCAAGGCGTGTCGTTGCGGCAACGAGAGTGAACTTCGACAGGTCGATCTTGACCGAGCGCGCGGCTGGGCCTTCGCCGATGATGAGGTCGAGCTGGAAGTCCTCCATCGCGGGGTAGAGGATTTCCTCGACGGCCGGGTTGAGCCGGTGGATTTCGTCGATGAAGAGCACGTCGCGCTCTTCGAGATTGGTCAGGAGGGCTGCGAGATCGCCCGCTTTGGCAATAACCGGACCGGAGGTCGAGCGGAAATTGACGCCGAGTTCCTTCGCCATGATCTGCGCGAGCGTCGTCTTGCCGAGGCCGGGCGGGCCAACGAAAAGGACGTGATCCAGCGCCTCGCCACGATTCTTCGCCGCCTCGATGAACACCTTCAGGTTTGCGCGCGCTTCCGCCTGGCCGGTGAACTCGTCCAGCGACTGCGGCCGCAGCGTCACATCCAGGTCTTCGCCTCGTTTCTCGGCCGATATCAGGCGCGCGGCTTCACTCATGCTGGCATTTCCCAATCTTCAAACGTTCGTGACCAATACACCAAGCCGAACGCTTTTGGCACCCGCTCGGGCAATTGGATCAGCGAGCGAGTTCCTTCAACCCGAGGCGGATGAGCTTGGCGCTGTCGGCGCCATCACCGGCAGTCTTCATTGCGGCGGCAACGGCATTGGCGGCCTGGTCGCGGGAATAGCCGAGGTTCGTCAGCGCGGATACCGCGTCGGCGACCGGGGCTGCGGCAACACCTTCACCGAGCTCCTGCTTGAGGCCGATGGTGCCCGACGCTTCTCCAGCGAAGGCCGGCGCCTTGTTCTTCAGTTCCGTGACGATACGCACGGCAACCTTCGGTCCTACGCCCTGGGCACGGGAGACTGCCGTACGATCCTGCAGCGCGATGGCGTTCGCCAGTTCGCTTGGAGGCAGGGTCGAAAGCACGGCGAGAGCCACCTTTGCACCAACGCCCTGTACGCTCTGCAGGAGGATGAACCACTCCCTCTCGAGCGCGGTCATGAAGCCGAAGAGCTTCAGCTGGTCTTCGCGAACATAGGTCTCGATGAAAAGCACGCAGGCCTCGCCCACCGAGCCGAGGCGGGACAGGGTGCGCGCCGAGCAGAAGGCGACGTAGCAGACGCCGTGGACGTCGACGAGGACGTAGTCGTCGCCGATTTCTTCGATGGTGCCTTTGAGCTTGCCGATCATGCAAATGGTCCGTTCGGTGGGTTTTCAGTGAAGATTAGCCGGCAAGCGCTGCCTGCCGCATGCGGCTGCTGCCGCGGTTATGCGCGTGGCAGATGGCGATGGCCAGCGCGTCGGCAGCGTCGTTGCCCTTGAATTCGACCTTGGGCATCAGGATTTTCAGCATCATGTGGATCTGCTGCTTTTCGCCGTGGCCGACGCCGATGACCGCCTTCTTGACGGCGTTTGGCGCATATTCGGCGACGGGCAAGCCGGCGCGGGCAGGGACCAGCATGGCAATGCCGCGTGCCTGCCCGAGTTTCAGCGTTGCAACGGCGTCCTTGTTGACGAAGGTTTGTTCCACGGCAGCCTCATCAGGCTGATAGCTGTGCACGACTTCCGCCAGGCCATCGTGCAGCTGGCAAAGGCGCGAGGCGAGGTCCATGTCGCCGTCCGAGGTGACCGTACCGGACGCGACGAAGCGCAAGGAATTGCCGAGCGTGTCGATAATTCCCCAGCCCGTGCGGCGCAGGCCCGGATCAACGCCGATGATGCGAATCGTATTTTGCATGCTTCACCCTATTGCACTCGCCAAATAACTGCCATCGATATGTGAACAAAACAAAAACATTCCTTGTTTTTGCCACGCGCTGTTTACGGCAATTTAAGCTCCATAGCCGACTTTTGATCCACAAAATGTCAGAGGAACTCCCTTCTCAGGAAGGCAAGGTTCCCGTTTTCTGTTTTCAGGTCAGCCGGCAGGATGTTCCACGCTCTGCCGGTATGAGCCGTTCCGGAAGGGTTCATTGTTCATGGTTCAGAGATTTAAATCCCTGTCCTTCAAGGTCATCGCGACCTTTATCCTGCTGACCGCACTGTCGATTGCGGTCATCAACGTGCTTGCTTACTTCGCCAGCAGCCGCATTTCCGGTGAGCAGGCACTCAAGGCCAAGGAGAGCGTCCTGATCTTCCGCGGCGACATGCTGCAGGATCAGCTTGAGCAGTTGGAAAACCAGGCGAACTCGATTGCGCGCATCGAAGCGTTGCAGATGTCGATTACAAGCCTGAAGAGCGGCTGGAAGACAATCGAGAAGACGTCGGGTGATGCGCGCGCCGAATTGAAGAAGGTGTTCATCACCAACAATCCGAACCCGGCCGACCAGCGCGAAAAACTGGTGAAGCCGCAGGCGCCAAGCGGCTTCTACTACTCCAACCATGAAACGACGCAGGGCGAAGTGGCCCGCGACCTCGAGAATACCGCCTTCAGCGACCTGCTGATCGCCGATCTCGATGGCAACGTCCTCTACTCCTACAAGAAGAACGACGATTTCGCGGAAAACCTGAAGACCGATGCATGGAAGTCGACCGGCGCCGGCCTTGCCTTCGCCAAGGCGAGCGCCAACACCGCAAAGGCGACTGACGATTCCGCCCCCACCGGCTTTTCCGGTCTTCGGGTCGATGCGGCGAACGGCAAGTCGGCCATCTTCTATGCCGTGCCGATCGTCAAGCTCGGTGCCGCGAAGGGCGTGATGCTCTTCAAGGTGCGCGACAACATCATCACCAGCATTCTCGCCAAGGGCATCGTGTCCGGTAGCACGGCACAAGCCGCTATCATCTCGGATGACGGATCGGCGATTGGCGTAAACTCGTCCGGCCAGCTGGCAACGCTCGATACCGCGCCTTTCACCTTCGCGAAGAACGCGCTGTCGGCCAAGGGCATGACGGTCGACGACTTTGATCGCGCCGATGGCTCGGCACGAGCCTATGTTCGCGGCATCGACTATCAGGGCTCCCGCTTCCTCGTCGTGGAAAGCGTTCGCATCAGCGAGCTTAACGCCGGCTCACTGGAGATCGCCACGCTCCTGACGATGATTGCGTTTGGTGTTCTGATCATCATGGCCGTGGCCACCTGGGCCATCACCAAGTTGCTGTTCTCGCCGCTTGCCCGTCTGGCGGATGTCACCCGTGACGTCGCTGACGGCAACCTCGAAGTCGAGATCGGCAGCCAGAACCGCGGCGACGAAATCGGCACGATGGCCAAAGCATTGGCGCGGTTCAAGCAGTCGCTTGTCGAGAGCCGCGACCTGGAAGCTGCCAGCAACGAGACGCGGGCTCGCGCGGAGCGGGATCGCCAGCAGCACATGGCTGAGCGCGAGGCGGAAGCACGGACCCTGCAGGAAGTCGTCCAGGCGATCGACGAGGGCCTGCATCACCTTGCCAACGGCGATCTTGCCTATCAGATCGAGACCCGCTTCCCGAACGAACTCGAAGGTCTCCGGATCAATTTCAACGAGGCGCTGGCTACCCTCAGCGAAACCATGACGGCGATCGGCGGCAACTCCATGGCCGTGCGTTCGGGTTCCGAGGAAATGCGCACCGGTGCCGACGAGCTTGCCGGTCGGACCGAACGGCAGGCCGCCTCGATCACCGAGACCGCGAATGCGATCGATGCGATCACCCAGTCGGTCCGCGTTCAGATCGAGCGTGCGGAGCAGGCCGAACGTATCGCCCGCGACGCCAAGCGGGAGACGACCGGCTCCAGCCAGATCATGCGCGAGACGATTGCCGCGATGGAGGCGATCCAGGCGTCGTCGCGCCAGATCAATTCGATCATCGCCGTTATCGATGCGATTGCCTTCCAGACGAACCTGCTGGCGCTCAATGCCGGCGTCGAGGCCGCGCGGGCTGGCGAGTCCGGTAAGGGCTTCGCCGTGGTCGCCATGGAAGTGCGCGAATTGGCACAGCGTTCATCGAGTGCCGCAAAGGAAATCTCGAGCCTCTTGCAGAAGTCCACGCATGAAGTGGAGATGGGCGTGTCGCTCGTCGAGCGTGCCGGCGACGCGCTGACGGGGATCGGCAGCCATGTCGAGGCAATCAACGGCCAGATCAGCGAGATCATGGAAACGACGCGCGAGGAAGCCGATACCCTGCGCCAGATCAACTCCGCGGTCTCCGAGCTCGATGCAATGACACAGCAGAATGCCGCCATGGTCGAGGAAACGACGGCTGCGATCCATCGGCTCGCCACCGAAGCGGTCGAAATGGACCGGCAGCTCGCGAATTTCACGCTGGCGCAGGCAGAGCATCACCAGGGCGCCGCGGTACACCTGCTGCGACGTCGGGCTTGAACCGTGATCGGCAGAATGAACGAGGGCCGGGAGACCGGCCCTTTTTCTTTCCCGCTTGTTTGGAATGGGCCGAGCGGCCACCTACATAGACCTGTCCTTCCAATTACCGACAGGCTTCGTCATGGTTCCCTTCTCCATTCTCGATCTCTCTCCTGTTCCAGAAGGCGGGACGATCCGCCAGTCGCTCGAGAGTTCGGCGCGCATGGCGCAGAAGGCCGAAGAGTTCGGGTACAACCGCTTCTGGCTTGCGGAACATCACGGCATGCCGGGCATCGCCAGCGCGGCGACGGCTGTCGTGATCGGCCACGTCGGCGCGGCGACCAAGCGCATCCGCATCGGCTCGGGCGGCATCATGCTGCCGAACCACTCGCCGCTTGTCATTGCAGAGCAATTCGGAACGCTGGAAGCGCTGTTTCCGGGCCGCGTCGATCTCGGCCTCGGGCGTGCGCCCGGCACCGACATGCGGACCGCGCAGGCATTGCGGCGCAATCTCGATGCTGGGGCGCAGAGCTTTCCGAACGACGTGGTCGAATTGCAGCAGTTGCTCGGCGCGCCGATCGAGAACCAGGCGATCCTTGCAGTCCCCGGTATGAATTCCAACGTGCCGATTTGGCTGCTCGGCTCCAGTCTCTATAGCGCTCAGCTTGCCGCGATGCTGGGGCTGCCTTATGCCTTCGCCTCGCATTTCGCGCCGGACTCGCTGCTTGATGCCATTGACATCTATCGCAGCCGCTTCAAGCCATCCGCCGTGCTCGACAAGCCCTATGTCATGGTTGGTGTCATGGGGTCCGTTGCCGCAACGGATGAGGAGGCGCAATACCATTTCACCTCGGCCCAGCAGCAGTTCGTCAATCTGCGCCGCAATGTGCGCGGCCAGTTTCCACGGCCGGTCGCCGATATGGGGAGCTTCTGGTCCCCGATGGAGAAGCTGACGGTCGAGCACACGCTGCGCTATGCCGTCGTCGGCTCGCCGAAGACCGCGGAGGCAAAGCTCACCGAATTCCTTGCCGAGACGCAGGCGGATGAAGTGATCATCTCCATGCCGATCCACGATATCGAGGCGAGATTGAAATCGGTCGAGCTTTTCGCCGGGCTTGGAAACTTCCTTCGCGCTGCGGCCTAATGCCGCGCATCGCGGGCGCTTCGTGGCCCACAGCCATTTGTGCGAATTGACTTAGCGCGGCCGGACCATAGCTTTGCTTGATCACACATGTCGTTTGCACGGCGTTGTGGCGACGCAAGTGTGATGGACGGCGCACGCAGCAAATCGCGCGCGCGGCCGGTTTCGAGCAACCTTTGGAGGATGAGGATTGCTATGCGTTACCATGGTCTTGCTGCCTTGATTTCACTGATCTGTCTTTCCGCCTCGGCTGCCATCGCCCAAGAGGGCGACGTGGCGGCCGGGGAAACGGTCTTTAAGAAGTGCGCGGTCTGTCACATTGCCGATACCGACAAGAACAAGGTCGGGCCGTCGCTGAACCACGTGTTCGGCCGAACAGCCGGGACGCATCCGGATTTTGCCTATTCGCCGGCGATGAAGGCGGCGGGCACAGCCGGGCTGGTCTGGGACGAAGCGACTCTGCGCGATTATCTTCACGACCCAAAGTTGAAGGTTAAGGGTACAAAGATGGTGTTCGTCGGGCTGAAGGACGACGGCGATATCACCAATCTGCTAGCTTATCTCAAGCAATTCTCGAAATGAAATCAGCTTATTGATGTAGAGGCAGCCGGCTCGTTGGCGTCATTTCGCGCCATTGCCGTGATGTTTTGTTTATGAGATAGTCCTAACGCAAGTGCCAGCGGATTGCGGGTAATTTCCGCAGCCGGCCGGGCATTGGGAGGAACGCATGGTTGTCGTGCTGGTTCTCGGTCTGATCGTCATCGGGTCGGTGGTGTTCCACCTGCTTAGCCCGTGGTGGTGGACTCCGATCGCTTCGAACTGGAACTACATCGACAATACCATCATCATTACATTCTGGATCACCGGCATCGTCTTCGTCGCGGTGATCTCCTTCATGGCCTACTGCATCTTTCGTTTCCGCCATCGGCCGGGCAGTCGGGCCGCCTACGAGCCGGAGAACAAGCGTCTGGAATGGTGGCTTGCCGGCAGTACGGCCCTTGGTGTGGCAGCGATGCTGGCGCCTGGCCTCGTCGTGTGGAACCAGTTCGTGACGGTGCCGCCGGATGCTGGCGAAATCGAAGTCGTGGGGCAGCAGTGGCTGTGGAATTTCCGGTTGCCGGGCGCCGATGGCAAGCTCGGCAGGGCAGACAATCGCGCGGTGACCGCCGACAATCCGCTCGGCGTGATCAGGAACGATCCCGCTGGCCTCGACGACATCATCATCTCAGGCGCCGAACTGCACTTGCCGATCGGCAAGTCGGTCCGCGTACACCTGCGCTCGATCGATGTGCTGCATGATTTCTACGTTCCCGAGTTCCGGGCGAAGATGGACATGATCCCCGGCTCGGTCACCTATTTCTGGTTCACGCCGACGCGGACGGGCACGTTCGAAGTGCTGTGCGCGGAGCTTTGTGGTGTCGGACATCCGCAGATGCGAGGGACTGTTGTTGTCGACGAGCCGGACGCCTACCAGGCGTGGCTCGCCCAGCAGCAGACGTTCTCGCAGCTGATGGCAGCGGTTGAACCGGCCAAGTAGGCCGGCGTTGCGGCCGGGGGAGCGGCCGTAACGGGAGGAGGAAGGAAGGCATGCGATGGTTGATATTCCAACCAGTGCCGGCGATGTTATCCCACCCGCCGAGGTGGCGGATGTCGAGCTTTATCATCCGAGGAGCTGGTGGACGAAATACGTCTTCAGCCAGGATGCCAAGGTCATTGCCATTCAGTATTCGGTGACGGCCTTTTCGATCGGTCTGGTGGCGCTGGTGCTGTCGTGGCTGATCCGCCTACAGCTCGGTTTTCCCGGCTATTTTTCCTTCATCGATGCGGATCATTATTACCAGTTCATCACCATGCACGGGATGATCATGGTGATCTATCTCCTGACCGCGCTTTTCCTCGGCGGCTTCGGCAATTACCTGATTCCGTTGATGGTCGGCGCGCGCGACATGGTGTTCCCCTATGCGAACATGCTGAGCTACTGGCTCTATCTGCTGGCCGTGATCGTGCTTGTTGCGGGCTTTTTTGCCCCTGGCGGACCGACGGGGGCCGGTTGGACGCTTTACCCACCGCAGGCACTGACGTCAGGTACGCCGGGCGGGCGCGACTGGGGCATCATCCTGATGCTCTCGTCCCTCATCATCTTCATCATCGGCTTCACGATGGGTGGCTTGAACTATGTCGTCACCGTGCTGCAAGGGCGGGCGCGCGGCATGACGCTGATGCGGATGCCATTGACAGTATGGGGCATTTTCACAGCAACCGTCATGGCTTTGCTGGCTTTCCCGGCGCTCTTCGTCGCAGCCGTCATGATGCTGTTCGACCGGCTGCTCGGCACCAGCTTCTTCATGCCGGCGATTGTCGAGATGGGCGAGCAGCTGAAATCCGATGGCGGTAGCCCGATCCTGTTCCAGCACCTCTTCTGGTTCTTTGGGCATCCGGAAGTCTACATCGTCGCGCTTCCGGCATTCGGCATCGTCTCCGATCTTATCAGCACGCATGCGCGCAAGAATATCTTCGGCTACCGCATGATGGTCTGGGCGATCGTGATTATCGGGGCGCTGAGCTTCATCGTATGGGCGCATCACATGTATGTCAGCGGCATGAACCCGAATTTCGGGTTCTTCTTCGCCACCACAACGCTGATCATCGCCGTGCCGACCGCGATCAAGGTCTACAATTGGGTGCTGACGCTGTGGCGGGGTGATATCCACCTGACCTTGCCGATGCTGTTTGCCATCGGTTTCATCGTGACCTTCGTCAATGGCGGGCTGACCGGACTGTTCCTCGGCAACGTCGTGGTGGACGTGCCACTGTCCGATACGATGTTCGTGGTCGCGCATTTCCACATGGTGATGGGCGTCGCGCCCATCATGGTGGTCTTCGGCGCAATCTATCACTGGTATCCGAAGATTACCGGGCGGATGCTCGACGAGGTTCTCGGTCGGATCCATTTCTGGGTCACCTTCATCGGCGCCTATGCGATCTTCTTCCCCATGCATTACGTAGGCCTGGTGGGCGTGCCGAGGCGCTATTTCGAGCTTGGCGACACGGTTTTCATTCCGCCTTCGGTGCATGACCTGAACATGTTCATTTCGGTCGCCGCGCTTGTCGTCGGTGCGGCGCAGATGGTGTTCCTGTTCAATGTCATTTGGAGCCTGTTCCGCGGTCGCGAGGCCGGTGGCAATCCGTGGCGAGCGACAACCCTCGAATGGCAGACGCCTCAGACGCCGCCCGCCCATGGCAACTGGGGCAAGGAGCTTCCGATCGTCTATCGCTGGGCCTACGACTACAGCGTACCTGGCGCTCCCGAAGACTTCATACCCCAGAACCAGCCGCCTATGGCCGGATTGTCGAGGGCGCACACATGAGTGTGGTGCTCGTCTTTCTCGCGGTAATAGCCGCAATCGTCATCTGGTGGCTGTCGGGGCAGAGGATGATGTCGAAGCCATGGATGGAGGTCGGCACGCTTGATGATATCGGGGGACCGGCGAAGCCGCCGATCCCGACTGCCAAGATCGGCCTCGGCATTTTCCTCGCGGTGGTCGGCGCGCTCTTTTCCCTGTTGGCCAGTGCTTATCTTTCGCGAATGAGCGGTGCGGATTGGTGGGCAATGCCCGTTCCTCGGCTTCTTTGGGCGAATAGCGCTGTCTTGATCGCCAGCTGCGCGGCTCTGCAATGGGCGGTGGTTGAAGCGCGCCGGGGCGCCGATGACGGCCTGCGGCTTGCGCTTGATATAGCGCTGGCGACCGCAGTGCTCTTTCTTGTCGGGCAGGTCGTCGCCTGGCTGCAGCTGGTCGCGGCCGGATATGTCCTTGCCGATAACCCGGCAAACAGTTTCTTCTACATGCTGACGGGATTGCATGGCCTGCATATCCTCGGTGGGCTGGCAGTGCTTGCGCGAACCAGATTGCGCTTGCTCGCAGGCGGCAGCGCCACTTCCGCCAGGCTGGGTCTCGGTGTCGAACTCTGCGCCACCTACTGGCACTTCATGCTCGTCGTGTGGCTGCTTCTCTTCGCGCTTTTTACCGGCTGGGCAAACGACTTCGTCGATCTCTGCCGCCAACTCGTTTCCTAAGGGGTGGACGATGGCCGAACTGACCCGAATGCAAACTGACGACGTCGCCATGGGGCCGCCCGCCGGCCTGCGCGGCGTGGCGGCCGATTTTGCCTCGGACCAGCGGGCGTTCAAGAACGTCTCCTGGGGCAAGGCCATGATGTGGATCTTTCTCCTCAGCGACACCTTCATCTTCGGTTGCTTCCTGCTTGCCTACATGACCGCGCGGATGTCGACGCCGGTTGCGTGGCCTAATCCGAGCGAGGTCTTCGCGCTCAATATCGGCGGCCGGGAGGTCCCGCTGATCCTCATCGCGATCATGACCTTCATCCTGATCAGCAGCAGTGGCACGATGGCCATGGCTGTCAATTTCGGCTATCGCCGCGAGCGCGGGAAAACGGCCGCTTTGTTGCTTCTGACCGCCGCGCTCGGCGCAACCTTTGTCGGAATGCAGGCTTTCGAATGGACGAAGCTCATCACCGAAGGCGTGCGCCCCTGGGAAAACCCGTGGGGCGCTGCACAGTTCGGATCATCCTTCTTCATGATCACCGGCTTTCACGGTACGCACGTGACCTTCGGCGTAATCTTCCTCCTGATTACCGCGCGCAAGGTATGGCGCGGGGACTTCGATACGGGCCAGCGCGGCTTCTTCACGAGCCGCAGGGGCAGCTATGAGAACGTCGAGATCATGGGCCTGTACTGGCACTTCGTCGACCTCGTCTGGGTCTTCATCTTTGCCTTCTTCTATCTGTGGTGAGGTCGCATCCATGGCACAGGCACAAGCACATTCCGGCCAACAGCATCCGATCAGGCTCTACCTCGTCGTCTGGGGATTGCTGTTCGTCCTCAGCACCTTCTCCTATCTCGTCGATTATCTCGGCATCCAGGGTTATCCCCGCTGGACGCTCATCATCGTCTTCATGATGCTGAAGGCCGGCCTGATCGTTGCCATTTTCATGCACATGGCCTGGGAACGGCTGGCGCTCGTCTACGCCATATTGCTGCCGCCGCTGCTCGTCCTCGTCTTCGTGGCGATGATGGCGTCGGAGTCGCACTACACGATCTTCACCCGGCTTGCCTTCCTCGGCGGCGCCGGTCCCTGAGCGGGCCGCCGCATGGCTACATGATCTTCTCGTTCGGATAGACGCCCCATAGGGCGGACTGACGAACGAACCCGCCGACGTCATGGCCGGTCACCTCGACATTGCACCATGTACCATCACATGAGCGGACGGCGACCCGGACGCGCGGCGCGAGCTTTGCAACGGCATTCGCCGAGGCGATCCAGGGGCCGATCAGCGCAGTGCAGTGGCTGGATAGAAACGCTCGATGCATCCAGCCCGCGATGCCATCGGCGGATGTCATTTGGCTGGAGAGCATGATGCCGAGCAAGCAGCCGGCAGCCAGCACGCCCAGCCGGCGTGCTGCACGGTATCGACGGCATGCCATGGCCTAGTTGCAGGATGCCATGCGCTTGAGGGCAGCGCTCACCCCGTTCAGGGAATAAGTATAGGTGGTCGCCGTGCCGCGCTGGGAGACCGCTTCGACCGTCATGTCGCTGCCGGAGCGCATGGCGCTGATGACGTCATGCTCGCGCGATTCTTCAAGCACCCAGGCGGACTTGCCCCTGGTGAACATCGTAAATGTCTTGTCGCCGATTGCGACCTTGGCCCGCGAGCCCGGCTTCAGTTCGTAGCCCATGATCGCTTGCGGCTCATATCCGGCGCCCGGTGCCCGACCGATCACGAAGAAATTGCTGCCATGATCGACGCTTGCCGGTTGCTTGCTTGTCGGCACTGTCAACAAATAGCAAACAGTCTCCCCGCCCTTGCTGTAGGAATAGACGCCCCAGTCCTCGAACTGCTTGACCATCGTCGGCTGCGCATGGGCGGAAATTGCGCCAGCAAGAGTGAAGGAGAGAACGAGAGCTATTCTTTTCATGGGCATTTTCCCCGCCGAAAGTGTGAGAGACGCTGGTCTTGGAACAGACCGGCTGGAGCGAACGCGGCGCATTCAAGTCGGAGAGGGTTACCGAGACCTTAATGACAGGCCGGGGATAACGAACGTGTGACCGATAAATCGCCTGATGTGAATGGACGGCCAAAACGAAAGGCCGGCCATGTCTTCCATGGCCGGCCCGCAGGCCTAAGGCTAATCTTCGCCTGATGTTCCGGATGTCAGTTGCCTGTCTGCTGCACCGCCTTCTGAGCGATCGCCTTGGCAAGATCGTCGCGCTCCTCACAGCCGTTCGGGCAAAGCGTCGTCAGTCGTGCGAGCTGGTCGTTCGCCTTGGCAATGTCGCCGGTCTCGACGTAAAGTTCGCCGAGATATTCCCGGGCGGCCTTGTGGTCGGGCTCGAGCTCCAGCGCCTTGGTGTAGTAGGTCAGCGACGTCCTGTAGTCGCCGGTCTTGCGCAGGGTAAAGCCAAGCAGATTGTAGACGTCTGCCTGCTGCGTATCCTCGGCAAGGCCGCGAAGCTCGTCCCGCGCCCCCGGATAATCCCCGGCAGCGATCTTGGCGCGCACCGACGTCAAATCCGGCGCATTGGTGGATTCGATATTGTCGATGGCGAAGGCCGGAACGGCTTGGATCGCGGGAAGGGCAGCGGTTGCCGCGATCAAGGCGATCGTGCCTGCCAGAACATGTCTCATCATGATCGTTTCTCCTTCAGTTTCTCATGCCTGGATCGTGGGGGTGAAGCCGTAGGCGTTGCCGTCCTTGACGAAGGTGCCGGAGCCTGGGAACGGAAAATGCGAGCCGCAGATCGCGATCTTGTCTGCGATGATGCGGTCGATCAGCTTGCGGCGCGTCTCGATCGCCATCGGCCCGTCCTGGTCGTAGGCGCCCTGCCATTCCGGATGCGGGGCGAGCAGGGCCGGCACGTACATGATGTCGGCCGACACCATCAGCTGTTCGTTTCCGCCGTCGACGAGATAGACGGAGTGGCCGGGCGTATGTCCCGGCGCCGACATGATGCGGATGCCGGGCGCTACCTCGGCGCCGTCCTCGACGAGTTTCCAGTTCTGCCATTTCGGGAAAACATTGGCGATGCGCTGGCCGGCGGCCTTCCGGCTTTCCGCAAGTTTTTCGACGCGGCCAGACTCTGTCCACCAGTTGTACTCGGCTGCATTGACGATCAGTTCGGCATCGGAAAAGACGGCCGCATTGGTGCCCTTCTCCATCAGGCCCCAGACGTGGTCCGGATGGAAATGTGAGATCATGACCGTGTTGATTTTCCTGTAGTCGATGCCCGCCGCCGCCATGTTGGCGGGCAGATGGGTGGCATTCGCCTGCCACTGGCCGACGCCCGACCCGGCATCCATCATGATCAGCCGGTCGCCCATCTTGAGGACGACGACGGTGAGCGGGATCGGCATGAAACCGGTCGGCAGGCCGGCCTTGGCGAGCGCCTCCTTGGTGTCTTCGATTGAGGCGTTCTTGATGAAGGCCGGGTCGTGTGGCTTTCGCCAGATACCGTCATAGATGGCGGTGACCTCGACCGATCCGACCCTATATCTGTAGAAGCCGACGGTCGGCTCGTCAGGCGTTTCGGCGAAGACCGGTGAAACGAATTCCAGTTTCGAGGCAAGGCCGAAGGCGGCGCCCGCGGCGGCGGTGCCGAGAACGGTACGGCGTGTCATGGTGAACATCGCAAGTCTCCTCCTGTCGGGTGGTATGATGCAGCGGCAGCACGACAATGGGTGTCGTCGCTATCGGACAAGATCGAAGGCCTTCGGCAGTTATTCCCGGCATGTCGGGCAATCTTCCTAAGCCAATGAAACCGATGGGAGATTTTTCGCGACGGCATCCAGAACCCTTCCCGTGAGCGCAGTTCCTCGAAAGAAATCGCGCCGGGACGGAATAAAATGACGGTCAGGGCGATCTATCTTGCGGAAGGCATACGGGCGATCCGATGCGGTCGGCCGAACCCCGGGGAAGACGATGACAGAAGCTGAGATCGCGGATTTCCTTTCATTTGAAAGCCGGCGCACGCCATTAGGTGTCGATCAGGCGATTGCCGGTGCCGGGCGGATGGCGGCTCGACTTCTGCAAGCCCTCTCCGCCATGATCGGCATGTCGTTAGCGATGACGCGGCCGCTGCTCGACGCGCAAGCGGCCACGACGAGGACACCTGCCGCATCGGCCGAAACGATGCAACGCTTCCAGAAGGCCATCCTCCCGCAGCTCGACGACGCCTACAATTTTGCCCGCTTCCTCAGTCGCGATCCCGATGCTGCTGGCGATATCGTCCAGGAAGCCTTCCTGCGCGCCTATCGGGGCTTCGAAGGCTATCGCGGCGGCGATCCGCGCGCCTGGATGTTTTCGATCGTCAGAAATTGCTACCGCGCCTGGCTGCTCGACGGCCACCGGAAGGCGCATTTCGAGGTACCGATGGCCGAGGACGTCTCGACCGGTGAGGCGGATTCCGCGACTTGCCAGATCGCGTCCGACGACGACACGCCGGAAGCGTCCCTGATCCGCAAGAGCGAGTCGGAACGCGTGCGGCAGGTCATCAGCGATCTTTCCGACCCGATGCGGGAGGTGCTGGTGCTGCGGGAACTCGAGAGCCTTTCCTACCGGCAGATCGCCGAAATCATCGACGCGCCGATCGGCACCGTCATGTCCAGGCTCGCGCGGGCACGGGAGGAGTTCGGCAAAGCCTGGCTGGCCCTGGAGAAGGGCGGGGTGGCGCCATGAGCGATGAAAGCCATAAAGCCTGTTCCGAATGGAGCGACATGCTGCACGGTTTCGTCGACGGTGAGCTCGATTCGGTCCATTCGGCGCAATTCGAGGCGCATCTTGCCGGCTGCGCCCCCTGCAGCGCGGCGCTGGCAAGGGTGACTACCATGCGGAAGGTCATCGGTGGAAACGGGGTCAAATGGCGCGCGCCGGAAGAAGTGCGTTCTCGGGTCATAAGCAGCCTGTCGCTCGAGACGGCCGCAGCCGTGGATCCGGAGAAGGCGGCGGCCGAAAACGGCATCTGGCCGCGGATTTTCGCGTTCATCCGGCAATGGAGCCTGGTGCCGTCGCTTGCTGCGCTGGCCGCAAGTCTCTTCCTGTTCGTCAATCTGCCGCGTGGGATAGATATCCAGGATCAGATCGTCGCCAGCCATGTCCGTTCGCTGCTTGCCGATCACCTGGCTGATGTGCAGACCTCGGATCGACACACCGTCAAGCCCTGGTTCAACGGCAAGATCGACTTCTCGCCGCCAGTCGTCGATCTGGCGGCCCAGGGGTTTCCCCTGATCGGGGGCAGGGTCGACTACGTCGGCGGACGGGTCGTCGCGGCTCTTATCTACCGGCTCCGCGGACACGTGATCAATGTCTTCATATGGCCGGGTACGTCGACGGCACAGGGCAGCACGGAACGCGAAGGATACAATATCAGTCGATGGTCGAGCGGCGGACTGGTGTTCTGGGCGATAACCGATGCCAGTGCCGAGGATCTTGCCGCATTCCGCAAGAATTTCACGGCGCAGACCGGCTTGGCGCCCGAGGAAGAGCGCCCTTGAAACGAAAGCGCCGGCGGGAGCAATCCGGCCGGCGCGATAACATGATGCTTCCTTGCAGGTCTCAGGCCGAAAGCTTGGCCAGAACCTCTTCGTCCACTTCGAAATTCGAGTAGACGTTCTGGACGTCGTCATCGTCTTCCAGGCTGTCGATCAGCTTCAGCAGCGACTGGGCCCGTTCTTCGTCGACGGGCACGTTGTTCTGGGCGCGCCAGACGGCCTTGACGGTTTCGGCTTCGCCGAGCGAGGTTTCGAGGGCCTTCGCGACTTCGCCAAGAGACTCAAAGGCGCAGGTGATGTAGTGGCCTTCTTCGTCGGTCTCGACGTCGTCGGCGCCGGCTTCGATCGCCGCTTCCATCATCTTGTCGGCATCGCCAGCGGACAGCTTGTAG
Source organism: Hyphomicrobiales bacterium (assembly GCA_900466985.1). GTDB lineage: Bacteria > Pseudomonadota > Alphaproteobacteria > Rhizobiales > Rhizobiaceae > Rhizobium. Next base: position 36,287 of record UBOA01000035.1, on the reverse strand, counting down.
GTGATCTCGCCAACGTGGTCGAAGGAGAAGGATACCGAGCCCGTTTCGCCGAGTGCGCCGCCGGCCTTCGTAAAGATCGAGCGGACGTTGGAGGCAGTGCGGTTGCGGTTGTCGGTCAGGGCTTCGACGATGATCGCCGTGCCGCCCGGGCCGTAACCTTCGTAACGGACTTCATCGTAGTTCTCGGCGTCGGCGCCAGCAGCCTTCTTGATGGCGCGGTCGATGTTATCCTTCGGCATGGACTGCGCCTTGGCGTTCTGGATCGCCAGACGCAGGCGGGCGTTCATCGAAGGATCAGGCAGACCGGCCTTGGCCGCAACGGTGATTTCGCGCGCGAGCTTGGAGAACATTTTCGACCGCACGGCATCCTGACGGCCCTTGCGATGCATGATGTTTTTAAACTGTGAATGGCCAGCCATGGCACCCCTGTTCACGTCATATTGTTAGGAATGGGCCGCCTTATAAGAGCGAAATGGACTGCATTCAAGGGAAAACGGCTCCACCGGGCCTGTTGCCCATGCATCCGGAATTGCGGAACAAAGCCTCGAAGCTGGCGTTTCAAAACACGGACCCTTGAAACGGAAGGAAGTGCCATGGCTAGTTTCAACGAGGCGCGGGAACATCCGGCACGCCAGCTCTGGGACCAGGTGAACGACATCCATGCAGGCATGCTCGGCGTGGATGGAGCGGACATGCATATGCAGCCGATGGCGCCGAACGCCGACCCCAAGACCAATACGATCTGGTTCTACACGAAAACGGATGCAGCGATCGTGCGCGCCATCAAGCCGGGTATGCGGGCGCATTTCTGCGTGGTCGGCAAGGATCACGACTACCATGCCTGCCTTGCCGGCAAGATCGAGGTGCGGCCCGACCCGTCAAAGATCGACGAGTATTGGAACTCGCTCGTCGCCGCCTGGTATGAGGACGGCAAGAAGGATCCGAAGCTGACGATGCTTGCAATGCACGTCGACGACGCCGAGATCTGGGTTTCGACAGGCAGTAAGCTGAAGTTCGGCTGGGAGATCGCCAAGGCCAATCTCGACGATGACAAGATGCCCGATGTCGGCATCAGGCAGCACTTGCAGTTCGCTTGAGAAGAATAGACCCGGCGCAGTCCAGTCCGGGTCTTTTACTGCATACCTTTCGCGACATAGATCAACGGCTTTTTCGGCAGGGTGCGCAGTGACACCGAAATCGTGTTGGTCGGGGCGTAGCTGATATCGAAATCGGGTCCGAACATCGACAGGAAGCTTTGCAGCGGGCGCGGCTGATGCATCGGCAGGATCAGCGAGGCGCGCAGGCGCTTGATGACGCGGCTCATGCTGTCGGAACCCATCGTCAGGCCACCATCCACCGGCACCATCACAACATCCAGCCGGCCGATTTCCGTGTAGTGGGCCTCCGTCAGTTCGTAATGCAGATGGCCGAGGTGACCGATGCAGAGACCGGCAACCTCGAAGATGAAGATCGAGTTCCCATCTTGCTGCGGCGCGCCGAAGCCGCCCCTGATATCGGTGGTGACGTTGCGGATGTAGGTGTCTCCGACCACGAGGTTGATCTTGGCCTTTTCGCCCGGGACGTCGCTCCATCCATGCAGTACATATTTGATGGCCGGGTCGGTCACCAGAGTATAGTGCGAGGAATGGGCGCGGTTCATGGTGACGACCATCGGCGCCTGTGGCGGCGAGTACCAGCCGCTGTAATCGGTCGTGATCGTTACGCCGCCTGGCGTTTCAATGAGGAAGGTGGAGTGCCCGATGTAGGTCAGCGCAACCGATTGGTCGGTGGCGCCGGCACCGATGATCGGTGCCGGGCCTGTGAAGCTGGCAAAGGTCGCTTGCGGGATCGATTGGGCGATGGCCTGGCACTGGCTGACGTTTCGCTGTTCCTCCTGAGCGGCGGCCGCTTCCGCGGCAACCAGGACCATCAGGCAGGCGATTGCGAAAACAAGAAAACGCGGCTTCATGCCACTTCCTCCAGCGCTCTCACGGATAGGCTCGGGAGGATGCGGCAAGGCGCAGTAACGGTCCAGTTGAAATCCGGAGCCGCTGCTCACTTTTGCGTCATGGCGGGCGCCTGCCTATGCTAGCCCCAGAACTCCGGAATGGTCTCGGCAAGCCGGGGACCGAGACGCAGCGGAGCGATCTTTTCAGCCAGGCCGGTCGCATCGGAGATCTCGACGCCGACGCCGCAGATGGTGGCAGGGCCGGTCGCAGCTTCCATACGACCTTTCGGCATCTTGGAGATGAACCGGTTCAGCGGCTCCTCCTTGTCCATGCCGAGCGAGGAGTCGTAGTCGCCGCACATGCCGGCATCCGACATGTAGGCGGTGCCGCCGTTCAGGATCTGGTGATCGGCCGTCGGTACGTGGGTGTGCGTGCCGACGACGAAGCTAGCGCGGCCGTCGACGAAATGACCGAAGCACTGCTTCTCGCTTGTCGCTTCGGCATGGAAGTCGAAGATGATCGCATCGGCCTGTTCCTTGAGCGGGCAGGCATCGAGGATCGCTTCTGCAGACTTGAAGGGATCGTCGAGTTCGGGATGCATGAAAACGCGACCCATGACATTTGCGACCAGCACGCGTGCGCCATTGCGGGCATAGAACAGCCCCGAACCGCGGCCCGGTGTGCCCTGCGGATAGTTGGCCGGTCGCAGGAACTGATCGTGACGCCCGGCAAAGGCGACCGCTTCCTTCTGATCCCAGACGTGGTTGCCCGTCGTGACGACATCGGCGCCGGCGTTGATCGTCTCTAGGAAGATATCCTCGGTGATACCAAAGCCGCCGGCGGCGTTCTCGCCGTTGACGACGACGAAATCGAGCTTCAGGTCGGAAATGAGGCCGGGGAGGCGGTTCCAGACGGCGGTGCGTCCGGTCTTACCCACCATGTCACCCAGAAAAAGCAGTCGCATTGCTATCCAATCCAAGAGGCAAAAAAGCGCAGCCCGCTTTCTGTCAGGAGGGCGTCCAGGCTGACATCGTGCGGCTCGTCGGGCACATGTGCCACTTCCTGGCAGTCGAATGCAATGCCGATCAGCTTGGGATGCAGGCCTTTTTGCCGCAAACGGTCGATGGCGCGGTCATAATAGCCGGCACCGTAGCCGATGCGGTGGCCGCGATTGTCGAAGGCGGAGAGGGGAACCAGCATGATTTCGGGATCGAGCACGGCGGCGTCCGCCGGCGGCCCTGAAGTGCCGAAGCCTGTGCTGACCAAAGGGACACCGCGCACGAGTTCGCGAAACACGATCGTCTGCTTGTCGAGGATGGCGGGCACGCAAAGCCGTGCTCCACGCGCCTGGAACCGCGCCAGAAGCGGCCGGATGTCAGCCTCCGAGCGGATCGGCAGGAAGCCGGAAACAACGGTGCCTGGATCGAACGCGACGGCCTCGCCGGCGTGCTCGGCCATGGCCAGGCTCATTTCGATGCGGGTGTCTTCCGGGATCGAGTCGCGCAGTGCGAGCCGGCCGGCACGCATTTCGGCTTTCAGTTCTTTCGGGGTCATACGGTCCATCGCGCTGTTTTCAGCAGACGATAAAGGTCTTGCCGATCATTTCAACGGGACAATGCGACCTTTGGCCACCCGCCTGAACCAATCAGCTCAAATCGTGATGCTGGTCGGTATGGCCGAGGCGTCGGCCTGTGCCTCAAACCCATAGGCGTTCGCGCCCGATGCTTGCTGGCCGGTTCTTGCGCGCAGTTCGCGCATGGCCTTGTCCATCAACTGCCGGACCTCCTGCAAGATGGCCTTGAACTCTTCCATCGTCTTGCGATCCTCAGCGGAGATGCCTACGGACGCCTGCTGTCCGTCTTCGACGATGCTCTGGTAGGCGTTGCGCGCAGCCGTTGCGCCGTCGGGTTCGTCTGCCTCGGTTGCGCTCGTGTCGGTGCTATCCGAAGACGTCGTTGCATCTGCGGCGGATGCGTCAGCTGTGGCGTCTGCCGAGGCTGCTCCGGTATCTTCAGTTGCGACAGAGGCATCGGCTGTGGAAGCAATGTTTGTGGCGCTGGCCGCAACAGCCGAGGCAAATTCCGCTGCAGCGGCGCTGATCTTGTGAGCGAGTTCGGCAGCAAGCCGGGCGACGACCTCCGGCGGGTAGCCGCCGCTCTTCAGCATTTCGAGTTGCTGCTTGGCTTCCTCAAGCTTGCGCGCCGCTCTGGCCTTCGCCGCTTCGGCCGAGGTGGCCATGCTCTCGCGCAGGCTTTCCTGTGCCTTTGCCGCATTCTGCAATATCTTCAGGCGCGCGCTGGTGCTGTCGGCCGATATATTGAGATTGTCGGCTGAATAGGTGTTGCGCAGGATGTTGAGCGCTGATGCGGAACCGACTTGCATACTATCCTCCGGATTGCACTATCCGGTGCAGTCTGCAACTTCAGGCTTGCGTGGGCCTGTGCCACCTATGCAAGCGTAGCGAGCGTATGGATCGTTTCATTGAACAGCGGTATGCCGCCCGGCGACCAACCGAGAGCACGGATCTTCGCCGTGTCCATCGGTGTGAGTTGCGACTTGTCGGCGGGAAGCGGAAGCCTGTTCACGCAATCGCGCTCCCAGCGAATGTGTTCCAGGATGTCCCAGGTGTCCAGCGTGACATCGGAGACGTTGAAGGTTTCGCCGGAGATACGCGCGGCGTCTGCTTCCAGCATCAGCCGCACGGCTCTGCCGACGTCTCTTCCGTGGACCTCGGTTCCGGCGCGTGACGGCAGATGGCGGCCGGCTAGGTAATCTTCGATCAGCCTGTCCCATTTGTTCGGTCGGAGGTCGCCATAGACGCCGGTCAATCGGAGGCTGGCCGTTGCGAAGCCGGGCGCCGCGAGGTGTGCGAGACTGCGCTCGGCATCAAGCTTGAGCTGGCCGTAAAGGGTCTCGGGTTTCCCAAGCATGCCCTCTTTCAGCGTGGTTCCCGGCGCATGCTCGCCGTAGGCGGCGCGGCTGGACATGAAGACGCAGCGGCGCGTGCCGGCGCGTTTGGCTGCTTCGAAAAGCCGGACGCTGCCTTCGAGGTTGAAGCGCTTGAACGTCTCCGGGTCGTCGCCCTCGCCGCCGCGGTATTTGCCGGGCAGGTGGTGGAAGGCGGCGTGCACGAAGAAATAGGCGTCGTCGAAGGCTTCGATATGATCGTGCGCCGGATCGAGCGAGAGCGGGGCGAATTCGACCGGTCTTGAAAAGAAGCGGGGCAGGGGAGCGTGGCGGCCGCCGATGATCACGGTATAGCCGGCGGCGAGCAGTTCTTCGACGATATAGCGCCCGACGAGACCTGTTCCCCCCGATACCAGTACCTTCATGCTGCCTCTTCCGGGTTCGCCATGGTCGATAGATCCGGCAGGTCATCGCCGGCATAGAATGCATGCCAAAGGTCGATCAGCGGCCGCAGTTTATCGGCCTTCGGATGATTCGTCTCCCACGGCTTCTCATACTGGTAGTGCAGGACGGAAATGCTGTGCCAATCCCAAAGCTGGGGCATGGTAAACCAGACATATTGGAGCATGTTGAAATAGATCGGCAGGCCGTGCCAATCCGGGAAAAATTCCTGCAGGAAGGTCTGGTCCGTCCGATTCCAGAACACGCCCGGCTGATCCAGTCGTTCCAGCATGCGTTGGAATGTCTCTTCTGACGGTTGCGCGACGAAGACGCCGGAGTTCAGCCGCTGGAAGTCCTCGAGGGATTCATAGACGTTCGGGGCGGCGGAAAACTCGGGATAGCGGAAGAGCTTGTCGATGTTGCGCAACACGATCGCATCGGCATCGATGAAGACGCAGCTGGTGTATTCGGTCAGCTGCCAGAGGCGCAGCTTGCAGAAATTGTCGAGCGGCGAGTGAAACGCCGGCTTGCGTCCTTTCGTGAAGGGAGCCGCGGCGTGCAGATTGGATCGAGCGTGACGCTGATTGAACTCGACCGACAGCGGCAGATGCTCGACCGGCACCAGGTGGCAGTTGAGCTTTAGGAGTGGGGCAAGGCTGGCTTCGCCAACGCCTGCGGTATGGAGAACAACGATGTCCGCTGGGGTAGCGGTTCGGCGCAAGGATGTTGCAAGCGCCTTGGCACCCTTGGCGTAATCGTCGTTGGTGACGAGAGTGACGTAGGCGTGCCGGGGCTCACTCATGAAACGGACTTCAGCTTCTTGCCTTCCGGATCATGGTTGATCGTCGCGGCAATGTCCTTCGTCCAGGCGGACACGGCGGGAACGCGCGACCGGTCGACGCGATAGGCAAACTTCTTGGCGACGTCGACGATCTCGCTCAGAAGTCCCGCCTGCAGGGTGATCGGATCGAGGCCAAGATTGCGGAATTTCTCGTTCTTGACGATGAGTTCGTTTTCCGGCGCTTCCTTGCGCGGGTTCGGTAGCCAGGCGATTTCGGCGCCGCTCATCTTTGCGATCATTTCCGCGAGATCGCGCACGCGATGCGTTTCGGTCATTTGGTTGAAGATTTCGACACGGGCTCCACGGGCAGGCGGGTTGTTCAACGCAAGCTCGATGCAGCGCACCGAGTCCTGGATATGGATGAAGGCGCGCGTCTGGCCACCGGTGCCATGGACGGTCAGCGGACAGCCGATCGCCGCCTGAATGAGGAAGCGGTTCAGCACGGTACCGTAGTCGCCGTCATAATCGAAGCGATTGACGAGTTGAGGGTGCCGACGTGTCTGCTCGGTATGCGTTCCCCAAACGATTCCCTGGTGCAGGTCGGTTATGCGCAGGCGGTCGTTCTTGGCGTAGAAATGGAAAAGCAACTGATCCAGGCATTTGGTCATGTGATAGATCGAGCCGGGATTGGACGGATAGAGGATTTCCTGGCTGACGGTCTCGCCATTCGCCGTCTCGATGCCAACTGGCAGATAGCCTTCGGGGATCGCTGCGCCAACCGTCGAATAGCCGTAGACGCCCATCGTGCCGAGGTGGATCAGATGCGCGTCCAGCTGGAGCTCTACGAGAGCGTTCAGGAGGTTGTGGGTGGCGTTGACGTTGTTGTCGACGGTGTAGTTCTTGTGGCGGTCGCTTTTCATGGAGTAGGGCGCGGCGCGCTGCTCGGCAAAATGAATGACCGCATCCGGCCGGTTCTCGGCGAGCCACTTCTTCAGGAGCTCGTAGTCCTTGGCGAGGTCGATCAGGTTGAAATGAATGCGCCGGCCGGTTTCTGCGTGCCAGATGCGCGTTCGCTCCTGGATCGAGTCCATTGGGGTCAGCGACTGGACCCCGAGTTCGGTGTCGATCCACCGCCGCGAAAGATTGTCGAGGATATGGATCTCATGCCCCGCGTCGGAAAGATGCAATGATGTCGGCCAGCCGATGAATCCGTCCCCGCCCATCACTGCAATCTTCATCGCGTTGTCTCCTGCTTGAATGTCTCTGTCAAAAATTACTTAGGAAGCGTGACAATTGTTCAATGCTTGCAAGGTGGAAAGTCTTCCGCCAAAGAGGGCGCGTGGCTTTGGAGAAAATTATGGCGGACAACGGTTTTTCGATTTCGGGTGAACTCACGGAAACGGGTCACCGGCTCCTGCAGCGGGTCTATTACGAGGACACGGATTTTTCCGGCCTCGTCTACCATGCCCGCTACCTGCACTTCCTCGAGCGCGGCCGCACAGACTACCTGCGTTGTCTCGGCGTCGAGCAGCGGGAGCTTATCAATGCCGACGAGGAGGGGCTCGTCTTCGTCGTCCACCGGATGGAGATCGACTTCAAGCAGCCGGCGCGGATGGATGACATCCTGACGGTGTTGACCCACACCGAAAAAGCAGGCGGCGCCAAGATGGTCCTCAATCAGGAAATCCGGCGAGGCGAAACGCTGCTGATCGCCGCCAAGGTGATCATCGCCGTCATCAACGCCAATGCAAGGCCGCGACGACTGCCGGAGACTCTTGCCGAGAAATTCCTGGAAGGCAGCAAGCCGCTCCGCGGGCCGTGAGCCGTTGCCGCGCGCAGTGCGATCAACATCCTTGCGTGCGGCGATTCGCCCGGGTTGATCGCGAACGCAGAAAAGACGCGGGATTCCGGCCTTGCATAAACATGAGTTTTGTGGGAAGGAATTCGCGCGCTGGAAGATAAGCGCTGTTGTGGTCATCGACCTAGTTCTGACCAAGTAATCCAAGGGATAAATCTTTCGCCGATAGTTTCGCTGTCATGATCCGGCGCTAACGAACTATTAACCATAATAGTGTCTTACTCGGATTGTCAGAGTTTGTGCGGTGCACGCCTTCCTTTGACCAAATTTGACGGCAAGGAAGGCGGATAAGAGCTTGGAAGCTTGACCAGGGCTTTGGGCGGCGGCCGCCAGACACTTCTTGCGAGATCACTTTGTGCCGCCCGGTCAAGTGCCGGGCGTTTGGATTCGGGGATTTTGGATCAATGGAACAAGTAGGATTGGCAGCAGCAACGGCCGACGTCAGCCTCTGGTCGCTGTTTATGCAGGCAGGTCTCGTCGTCAAGCTGGTCATGCTCGGGCTCATCGCAGCCTCGGTCTGGACCTGGGCGATCGTCATCGACAAATATCTGGCTTACGGCCGGGCGCGGCGCCAGTTCGAGAAGTTCGAGCAGGTATTCTGGTCGGGCCAGTCGCTTGAAGAGCTTTATCGCACGCTATCGGAGCGCAACAATACCGGCCTTGCCGCGATCTTCGTTGCGGCGATGCGCGAATGGAAAAAGTCGTTTGAGCGCGGCGCGCGCTCCCCGATCGGTCTGCAGATGCGTATCGACCGCGCCATGGACGTGACATTGGCGCGTGAATCCGAATTCCTCTCGGCCCGCCTCGGCTCGCTGGCAACGATTGGTTCCGCCGGTCCGTTCATCGGCCTGTTCGGTACGGTCGTTGGTATCATGACCTCGTTCCAGGCTATCGCCGGCTCGAAGTCGACGAACCTCGCGGTCGTTGCCCCCGGTATCGCGGAAGCGCTGCTTGCAACCGCAATCGGGCTTGTTGCTGCTATCCCGGCCGTTATCGCCTACAACAAGTTCACTGCCGATGCCGGCAAGCTTTCGGGCCGTATGGAAGGCTTCGCGGATGAATTCTCCGCCATCCTTTCGCGCCAGATCGACGAGAAACTGCAGCCGCGCCAAGCCGCGCAGTAATCGACGGGAACGGAGTCAACGATATGGGTATGGGTGCTCCAAGCGGTGGCGGTAGCGGCGGTGGTCGCGGTGGTCGTCGTCGCGGTGGCCACAGAGGTGGTGCCATCTCCGAAATCAATGTGACGCCGCTCGTCGACGTCATGCTGGTGCTCTTGATCATCTTCATGGTTGCCGCACCGATGATGACGGTCGGCGTCCCTGTCGACCTGCCCGAAACGCAGGCCAAGGCACTGAATTCCGAAACGCAGCCGATCACCATTTCCGTCAAGAATGACGGCCAGGTCTTCCTGCAGGAAACGCCGACCCCGGTCGAGGAGATTGCCGCGAAGCTCGAGGCGATCGCAACGACTGGCTACAATGAGCGCATCTTCGTTCGCGGCGACGCGACCGCGCCCTATGGCGTGATCGCCGACGTCATGGCTCGCATCCAGGGTGCCGGCTACAAGAACATCGGCCTCGTGACGCAGCAGAAGAAGGACCAATAGCGAACGCTATGAAGGCCAGTATCGTCACATCTGCGGCTCTGCACTGTGCACTGCTTGCCTGGGCGCTGATCTCGATCGGCTCCCCGGAGCAGTTCAAGGTCGAGGATTTCGAGGCGATGCCCGTCGACCTCGTGCCCGTCGAAGAAATGACGCAGATGCAGCAGGGCGACAAGACGGCCAAGCCGAGCGAAAAGCCGGCGCCGAAACCGACCTCCAAGCCGACCAATGTCGAAAACGCCGAGAACATGGGCGAGAACAAGGTCGACCTCAAGACGCCGCCGGTCCCGAACGCCAAGCCCAGCAATAACGAGAGCGCTGCTGCCCCCAAGGCTGTCGAAAAGCCTCTTCCTCAGAATGATCCCGTCCCCAACGAGGTGAAGGAGATCATGAAGGAGGAGACGGACGTCGAGCCGAAGCAGGTCGCGTCCATTACGCCGCCGAAGCCCGAAATCACCCCGCCGACTCCGCCGAAGCCCGAGGAAACGCCGCAGGAACAGCCGGAGCCACCGAAGCCAGACGCCGAAGCCCTGCCGGACAAGGTTCCGACTCCGGTTGTGAAGCCGCAGGCCAAGCCGCCGGAACAGAAGCCGGCCGAAAAGCCCCCGGAGAAGAAGACCGAGGACCAGGCGAAGGCGGACGAGAAGCCGACGGACAAGAAGAAGGCTGACAAGAAGCAGGAGAAGGCGAAGTCCGCGTCCTCCAAGCAGAGCGACTTCAATGCTGATGATATCGCGGCGCTGCTGAACAAGCAGGACCCGTCGCCCGGCGGCGCCAAGACTTCGACCCAGGTTGCGTCGCTCGGTGCCAAGAAGGCCACTGGCGGCTCAAAGCTCTCGATGAGCGAGATGGATGCGCTGCGTAGCGCGATCGCCGGCAATTGGTCGGTCATTCCCGGGATGGAAGGCGCGAGTGACGTTCGCATCAAGGTCCACATGAAGCTGGACCCGGATGGCAACATTATCGGTTCGCCCGAGGTCGAAGCGGTTGGCGGCACCAACGAGGCGACGCGCATGGCGTTGGCGAGCGGTGCCAAGCGCGCCGTCATGAAGTCCTCGCCCTTCACCAACCTTCCGAAAGACAAATATGACGCCTGGGGCGAAGTTATCGTGAACTTCGATCCTAGCGATCTGGCCCTTTAAATGCTGAAAGGCTTGCCCCTCATGACCAAGTGTTCCCTCATTCGCGCCTTGATGGTCGCCGTTGGCATGATAACCACTGCGGTTGTCGCCACGCCGGCCAACGCGCTTGTCGAAATCAACATCAACAAGGGCAATGTCGAGCCACTGCCGATCGCGATCACTGACTTCCTGCAAGGCGACATGGGCGCGCAGGTGTCGCAGGTGGTTGCCGCCGACCTTCAGCGCTCCGGCCTCTTTGCGCCGATCAACAAGAACGCCTTCATCGAGAAGATCTCCAACCCGGATGCCGCTCCGCGCTTCGAGGACTGGAAGGTCATCAATGCGCAGGCCCTCGTTACCGGTCGCGTGACGCAGGAAAGCGACGGTCGTCTGCGCGCCGAGTTCCGTCTGTGGGACACGTTTGCCGGAACGCAGATGACGGGCCAGCAATTCTATACGCAGCCTGAAAACTGGCGCCGCGTTGCCCATATTATCGCCGATGCGATCTACAAGCAGATCACCGGTGAGGAAGGCTACTTCGACACGCGTGTCGTCTTCGTATCCGAGTCCGGCACGAAGCAGGAGCGCAAGCGCCAGCTCGCCATCATGGACCAGGACGGCTACAACGTTCGCATGCTGACGAACGGCAGCGATCTCGTCCTGACGCCGCGCTTCTCGCCGAACCGCCAGGAAGTCACCTACATGTCCTTCGCCAACCAGCAGCCGCGGGTTTACCTGCTGCAACTGGAAACCGGACAGCGCGAAGTGGTCGGTAACTTTCCGGGCATGACCTTCTCGCCGCGCTTCTCGCCTGATGGACAGAAGGTCGTCATGAGCCTGCAGCAGGAAGGCAATGCCAACATCTACACGATGGACCTGCGTTCGCGCACCACGACGCGCCTGACCTCCACAGCCGCGATCGATACCTCGCCTTCTTATTCGCCCGATGGTAACCGCATCGTCTTTGAAAGCGACCGTGGCGGCCACCAACAGATCTACGTCATGAATGCCGACGGCTCTGGTCAGACGCGTATCTCCTTCGGCGACGGTAACTATTCGACGCCGGTCTGGTCGCCGCGCGGCGATCTGATCGCCTTCACGAAGCAGTCGGGTGGCAAGTTCTCGATCGGCGTCATGAAGCCTGATGGTTCGGGTGAACGCATCCTGACGACGGGCTTCCACAACGAGGGCCCGACCTGGGCACCGAACGGCCGCGTTATCATGTTCTTCCGCCAGGCCGCTGGTGCCGGCGGTCCGCAGCTCTACTCGATCGATCTGACGGGCTACAACGAGCAGCTCATCAAGACGCCGAACTTCGCTTCGGACCCGGCCTGGTCGCCGCTTCTCGAGTAGGAAAGCCTGTGGACGTGCCTTTTTGTCGCCGCAAAAATCCCTGATTGGGGCGACTGAGGGACAAATCAACCATCTGTTAACCATAATTCTTGAATGCCGATTAACCCAACGAGGTTACAGTCCGGCAACCTTAATCAAGTCGCAAGGAGACCGGCCATGAGCCGAATTCACACCCCGGCAATGAGCCGCATGCAGAATTTCGCCCGTAACCCCGTCATGATCGCGCTTGTCGCCGGTCTTGCCCTGGCCGGTTGCGCCAACAAGAAGAACATGGCGAATAGCGCTGGTGACCTGGGCCTCGGTGCCGGCGCCGCAACGCCCGGTTCTGCACAGGACTTCACCGTCAACGTCGGCGACCGCATCTTCTTCGACACCGACTCCACCTCGATCCGCGCGGACGCTTCCCAGACCCTCGACCGCCAGGCTCAGTGGCTTGCCCGTTATCCGAAGTACGCGATCACCATCGAAGGCCACGCCGACGAACGCGGCACGCGCGAATACAACCTTGCTCTCGGCGCGCGCCGTGCAGCGGCCACCAAGGATTACCTTGCTTCGCGCGGCGTTCCGGCACAGCGCATGAAGACGATCTCCTACGGCAAGGAACGCCCGGTTGCCGTCTGCGACGATATTTCCTGCTGGTCGCAGAACCGCCGCGCCGTTACCGTTCTCGGTGGCGCCGGCATGTAATTGCCGGGAAATATTACAATTTCGAAAGGCGGCTCCATCGCGGGCCGCCTTTTCTTTTTGAACACACTTTGGCCAGTTTCCGTTGCTTTTTGAAAGCAATTGGAAAAATCTCCTGTTCGTGCCAATGGGTGCGAAGAATCACAGGGACAGGACAAACCATATGAAGAAATTTGTCGTTGCGGGCATGCTGTGCCTCGCGGCCGTGGCCGGGGCGGGCCAATCGGCGAATGCGACGTCGCTTTTCGGGTGGCAGATCGGCGGCAAGGCTGCCAATCGGCAACCGCAGGCACCGGTTGTAAACGTGCAGGCGGGGGGCCCTGAGGTTCGCATCCAGCAGCTGGAAGAACAGCTGCGCCAGCTGAACGGCCGCATCGAAGAGATGAGCTTCCAGCTCCTGCAGATGCAGGAAACGATCCGCAAGGCGCAGGAAGACAACGAATTCCGCTTCCAGGAGCTGGAAAAGGGCGGCGGCAGTAGTGCCGGCAGCAGCTCCAAGACGATGAAAAAGAGCGAAGCCGATGTGCCTCCTCCGGCGCAGGGCCGGAGCGGTGGTGACGATGTCGCCCGCGTAATCCAAGCACCGCAGGGAGCCGAAACGGCTCCCTCGACCGACGTTCCTGCAAATGATGGTCTCGGCCAGCCGCCGAAGCAGCTCGGTTCGATGCAGTTCGACCAGAGCGGCAATCCGGTCGGAGGCTCGGTCAACGACAATGCCACGGTCGGATCCGGCCCGGTTCCTGGCGTCGATTCCGGCCGTTCGTCGCAGACGGCCTCGCTCGGCAGCGAAGCCGACCAGTACAAGGCCGCCTACGGCCACGTGCTTTCCGGGGACTATTCGACGGCCGAGCAGGAGTTCACCCAGTACATCGCTCAATACCCGAGCAGCGCACGCGCGGCGGATGCCAATTTCTGGCTTGGCGAAGCGCTCTACTCGCAGGGCAAGTACAATGAGGCCGCCAAGACGTTCCTCGATGCTCACAAGAAGTATGGCAGCTCCGAAAAGGCGCCGGAAATGCTTCTCAAGCTGGGCATGTCGCTTGCGGCGCTCGACAATACGGAAACCGCATGCGCCACGCTGCGGGAAGTCTCGAAGCGTTACCCCAAGGCTTCGCGTGCCGTGATAACCAAGGTTGCCAGCGAGCAAAAGCGTCTCGCCTGCTAAGGCCTTCCGGTTTTGCGCCCGGATGGCCCCCTTCTACCTGAGACGGAAGCACGCCGTTTCCTTGACTCGCTGATCGGGCCCTCGCGCATCCTTGTTGCGATTTCGGGCGGAAGCGATTCAACAGGCCTGCTTTTGGCTCTTGCCGAAGCGAGCAAGGCTGTACCCAACTCGAAAATCTCTCTTTGCGCCGTTACCGTGGATCATGCCCTGCGGACAGAATCGGCCGAAGAGGCGCGCCAGGTTGCTGCCCTCTGCGGGGCGCTCGATATCCCGCACCTCGTTAAAGTCTGGCAGGGCGAAAAGCCCAAGGCCGGCATCATGTCGGCTGCGCGCGACGCCCGCTACGCGCTGCTTGCCGAAGCCGCCGAGAACTTCAACGCCGACATCGTTGTAACCGCGCATACGACAGACGATCAGCGCGAGACGCTCGCCATGCGGCGGGAACGCTCAGAACAGCCAAGCACCGGCATCGCCGATCTCGTGCTCTTTGATCGCCGCCTTTGGGTTGCCAGACCACTGCTTGGCTGCCGGCGGGAGACGATCCGCGAATATCTTCGCACAAGACATGTCGGCTGGATCGACGACCCAAGCAATGATGATCCGAAGTACGAACGTGTGCGGATGCGATCGCGCCTCGCCGAACAGCCGGGTGCCGTTTCGGATGCGGGCGAGGCGGGTGAATTGCGCGAGAGCGTCGCCGGTTTAGCGGCTAGATGGCTGGAACAGCATTTCGTTCTGCACTCTCCCTCGGTCGGCCAGGTACTCCCGGCCGGACTCACCGCGGAGAGGGACATCCTTGATTACGCAATTGCGCGCCTTGCCGCGGTGTTCGGCGGTCAGGCGTTCCCGCTCGGACGCAAGCAGACGGACGATGTGCTGGCGCTTATCAAAAGCGATCGGCCAGATCGGATGACCGCGGGCAGGGTAGTGTTTGACCTTCGGCGCGACGGGCTTTTTCTCGTTCGTGAAAACCGTGGGATCCTGCCGTTGACGCTGGCGCCGGGCGCGCGGGGCGTCTGGGACAGGCGGTTCCTGGTTGAAAACGCAGCCCCGACGGATATCGACGTCGTTGCCGGGGGAGCTGAGATGCAGAGCGACCGGCTACCGAGGGGCGTGCTCAGGCGAGCCCTGTCGGCGGCGCCACGTGTCGTCGACGCTGATGGGTCCGAAGTTCCCGCTCGTGTTGCCGAGAAAGTCAGGATCAGTCCCTATTTCTCGCCGTTCGACCGTTTTTTGACACGATTTGACTTCATCTTTGCCGACAGGCTTGCGGCTGCCTTTGGAACGCGCCCCTATCCAAAACCGCCTTTAGGTCTTATTGACGGAAAATCTATCTAACAGTCCAGTTTTCCTTGGCATTCGCCCAAGGCAATCCTATGTTAGAGGCCAAATAAGACGGTCGCCATGAGGTGGCTGTTCCAGTGCTGGGGAGTTCGATGAACCCTAACTTACGTAATTTCGCCTTGTGGGCAATCATTGCGCTTCTGCTGATTGCCCTGTTCAGCATGTTCCAGACGTCGCCGGCGCAGACCAGCTCCCGCGAGATCCCTTACTCGCAGTTCCTGCGGGAAGTGGATGCGGGCCGCGTCAAGGAAGTCGTCGTCACGGGCAACCGCGTCACCGGCACCTATGTTGAAAACGGCACTACTTTCCAAACCTATACGCCTGTTGTTGATGGCAGCCTGCTCGATCGCCTCCAGCAGAAGAATGTCCTCGTTTCGGCGCGCCCGGAAACCGATGGCTCTTCGGGCTTCCTGAGCTATATCGGTACGCTGTTGCCGATGCTGTTGATACTGGGTGTTTGGCTCTTCTTCATGCGGCAAATGCAGGGAGGCTCACGCGGTGCGATGGGCTTCGGCAAATCCAAGGCCAAGCTTCTGACCGAAGCGCATGGCCGGGTGACCTTCGATGACGTCGCAGGCGTCGACGAGGCCAAGCAAGACCTTGAGGAAATTGTCGAATTCCTGCGTGATCCGCAGAAATTCCAGCGTCTCGGCGGCAAGATTCCGCGTGGCGTTCTGCTGGTTGGCCCTCCGGGCACCGGCAAGACGCTGCTCGCCCGCTCTGTTGCAGGCGAGGCCAATGTGCCGTTCTTCACGATCTCGGGCTCCGACTTCGTCGAAATGTTCGTCGGCGTCGGCGCAAGCCGTGTCCGCGACATGTTCGAACAGGCCAAGAAGAATGCGCCCTGCATCATCTTCATCGACGAAATCGACGCTGTCGGTCGCCATCGCGGCGCCGGTCTCGGTGGCGGTAACGACGAACGTGAGCAGACGCTGAACCAGTTGCTGGTCGAGATGGATGGCTTCGAAGCAAACGAGGGCATCATCCTGATTGCAGCGACGAACCGTCCTGATGTTCTCGATCCCGCACTTCTACGTCCGGGCCGCTTCGACCGCCAAGTGGTCGTGCCGAACCCCGACATCGTCGGTCGCGAGCGTATCCTGAAGGTTCATGCCCGCAACGTTCCGCTGGCACCGAACGTCGATCTCAAGGTTCTGGCTCGCGGTACGCCCGGCTTCTCCGGCGCGGATCTGATGAACCTCGTTAACGAAGCTGCCTTGATGGCTGCGCGCCGCAACAAGCGCGTCGTGACCATGCAGGAGTTCGAGGACGCCAAGGACAAGATCATGATGGGCGCCGAGCGCCGCTCTTCGGCGATGACCGAGGCGGAAAAGAAGCTCACGGCCTATCACGAAGCCGGTCATGCGATCACCGCACTCAATGTGGCGGTCGCCGATCCGCTGCACAAGGCAACCATCATCCCCCGCGGCCGTGCGCTTGGCATGGTCATGCAGCTCCCCGAGGGCGACCGCTACTCGATGAGCTACAAGTGGATGGTCTCGCGCCTCTGCATCATGATGGGCGGCCGCGTTGCTGAGGAACTGACTTTCGGCAAGGAGAACATCACATCGGGTGCATCCTCAGACATCGAGCAGGCCACCAAGCTTGCTCGTGCGATGGTCACCCAATGGGGCTTCTCCGACGAGCTCGGCCAGGTGGCCTACGGCGAGAACCAGCAGGAGGTCTTCCTTGGCCACTCTGTTTCGCAGTCGAAGAACGTCTCCGAGGCCACCGCCCAGAAGATCGACAACGAAGTTCGCCGCCTGATCGACGAGGCCTATACCCAGGCTCGCGATATCCTCACCGACAAGCATGACGAGTTCGTCGCGCTGGCCGAAGGATTGCTCGAATACGAGACGCTGACGGGCGAGGAAATCAAGGCGCTGATTCGTGGCGAAAAGCCTTCGCGCGATCTCGGCGACGACGCGCCGCCCAGCCGCGGCTCGGCCGTACCGAAGACCGGTAGCCGACCGGTGGCTAAGGGTGACGAGCCTGAAGCCGGCCTAGAGCCGCAGCCGCATTGATTTATCTTGAGAATGCCTGAAAGGCCGGGGTCCAGTCTGGACTCCGGCCTTTCGCGTCGGTAACGCGATGTAATGGGTTTTCTCGCGAATTTACGTGATGGTGACGGCGATTTATGTCATGCCGGTGACATAGGGAGGCTTCACTCGAAGCTCTTGTAACGACATTCGCCCGTGGCGACGTGATTTTTGCAAGTAATAATGCGCAGCCTGAAGGCGCGCCAAGGCACAGGGGTGCATATGAAAAGACGCTATTTCGGTACAGACGGTATTCGCGGTCAATCCAATGTGTTCCCGATGACACCCGACCTTGCGATGCGGGTCGGGATTGCGGTTGGAACGATCTTTCGCCGAGGCAACCACCGGCATCGCGTTGTCATTGGCAAGGACACGCGCCTTTCTGGTTACATGCTCGAAAACGCGATGGTCGCAGGCTTCACTGCTGCGGGCGTCGATGCCTTTGTTCTCGGTCCTATCCCGACGCCAGCCGTGGCGATGCTGACGCGGTCTTTGCGCGCCGACATCGGCGTCATGATCTCGGCGTCCCACAATCCCTACCAGGACAACGGCATCAAGCTATTCGGGCCAGATGGCTACAAGCTGTCGGACGATCTGGAATCGCAGATCGAGGATCTGCTCGAAAAGGATCTCTCGACACAGCTTGCCAAGGCCGACGATATCGGCCGCGCAAAGCGTGTTGACGGTGTGCACGACCGCTACATCGAGCATGCCAAGCGCACGCTGCCGCGTGACGTCACGCTACAAGGCTTGAGGATCGCGATCGACTGCGCAAACGGAGCCGCCTACAAGGTGGCGCCCGCTGTTCTCTGGGAGCTCGGCGCCGACGTCGTGACCATCGGCAACGAGCCGAACGGCACGAACATCAATCTCAATTGCGGCTCGACCAGCCCGGTTGCGCTGCAGAAGAAGGTCGATGAAGTCCGTGCCGATATCGGCATTGCGCTCGACGGCGACGCCGATCGTGTGATCATCATCGATGAGAACGGCGCTGTTGTCGACGGCGACCAGCTGATGGCTGTCATTGCCGAGAGCTTTGCCGAAAGCCAGCAGCTTCGCGGCGGCGGTATCGTCGCGACGGTGATGTCGAATCTCGGGCTGGAGCGCTTCCTCGAGGATAAGGGGCTCGGCCTCGTACGCACGATGGTCGGTGACCGCTATGTCGTCGAGCACATGCGCCAGCACAACTACAATGTCGGTGGCGAGCAGTCCGGTCACATCGTGCTGTCGGACTACGGTACGACGGGCGACGGTCTGGTGGCTGCGCTGCAAATCCTCGCTGCGGTCAAGCGGACCGGCAAGACGGTGAGCGAAGTATGCCGCCGCTTCGAGCCGGTGCCGCAGCTCCTTCGCAATGTGCGCATTTCCGGCGGCAAGCCGCTTGAAGACGCCCGCGTGCGGAAGGCAATCGCCGATGCAGAAGCGGAGCTCGGCCATAGCGGCCGCCTTGTTATCCGCCCGTCCGGCACCGAGCCGCTGATCCGGGTCATGGCTGAAGGCGATGACCGCGGCCAGATCGAACGCATCGTCAATGATCTGGTCGGTATAATCGGTGGTGCCCGCGACGCCGCGTGACGTCCGTATTTGTGACATGGCGGGCGTTGTTTCGGCGTCGGCCATGCACACAAGATCATGATAAAGATCTTCTAAACTTAATCTGGCATTAACTCTAATTTGTAAGACTCCGGGATGAATAAAAGCCGGGCGTGGTCGAATGGCGCACGCCCGGGCATCGATTGTTTCTGGAGCATACTATGAAGAGATTTTTGATTGCCCTGGCTGCGGCGTTGACGGCAGGTGGCCCGGTTCTCGCTGCCGATCTTTATGTCGATCCGGCTCCTCCGCCCCCTCCCGCCTTCGGCGGATGGTACCTGCGCGGGGACCTAGGCATGACCAACCAGCGTCTTGGCAGTATGCAGCACGAATTGTTTGACGACGTCGAACTCCACGAATTTCCGGATGAGGGTTCATTTGACAGTGGCCTGCTCGGTGGGTTGGGTGTCGGTTATCAATTCAACCAGTGGCTCCGCGGCGATGCGATCGTTCAGTATCGCGGCAAGACCGATTTTTCCGCGCTCGACCGTTACGGCCATACCGATGCGACGGGACCCGTCTGGGATGGTACGAATGACTACGATGCTGCCAAATCGGAATGGCTGTTGATGGCCAATGCCTATGTCGACATCGGCACATGGGAAGGCATTACGCCTTATGTCGGCGCCGGCATCGGTGCCTCGCGGAACACGATCTCTCGCTTCAGGGACGTCAACGTCCCGACCCAAGGCGTTGCGTATGGTGACAGTGAATCCACTTGGAACTTTGCCTGGGCGCTCCATGCCGGCATTGGCTATCAAGTGACAGATCGCCTCACCGTCGATTTTGGCTATAGCTACGTCGATCTTGGCGACGCAAAAACCGGCCCGCTCCGTTCCTACGACAACACGGTAAACACCGGCCCGATGCACTTCGACAACATTACCTCGCACGATTTCAAACTCGGCCTGCGCTACTCGCTGCAATAGCCGACACCCCATTGTTGCGAACGCTTCGACTTCAAGGCCGCCGTCAGGGCGGCCTTTTCGTTTCTCCCCGCCCCCCGATCGACGTTAACAAACATAGTTAACCGCGCGTTAGCATCTGGTTGGAATAATGCCCGGATGGTCAGTCATGCGGGCATTTCTCTGCCCGGTCGGGAATTGCAATGAAATCGTCCACCATCATCCTCGCCACGGCGGCAAGCTTCGCTCTGTTCGGCGGTCCGGCGATGGCGGAGGAACCCCCGATCACGCAGGCACCCGAGGTCACCATTGCCGGCGATGCATCGGCAACGGGCTGGTATCTTCGCGGCGATCTTGGCTATGCGCCGTGGACAGGAAATGAAGCGCCGGCCTACCGCTTTACTGACGCCGGGGGCGCCACTGCTGGCGGCGAATTCGATCCGGCACGTTTTTCCAGACCGATCTCAGGCGGTGCCGGTATCGGCTATCAATTCACCGACATCTGGCGCGCCGACCTCACCGGCGACTTCTTCAAAAGCAAGTTCACCGGCACAGCCCGCACCGATTTGCCGTGTGCTGCCTCCGCTCCCGTCGGGACCGGCTGCGCCTTCGGTGCGCGTGGCGATCTTCGGGCCTATGGCGTGATGGCGAACGGCTATGCTGACCTCGCGACGATTGCTGGTTTCACTCCCTATGTCGGCGCCGGGATCGGGGCGACCAACGTCAGATGGGGGAATGTGCATTCGCAATCCGCGTGCACGGATGGGGCTTCGACCTGCTCGGGAGCGGCGTTCTCCCAGCAAGATCTCAATGGCGAAAGCAGTTGGCGCTTCACTTATGCGCTGATGGCCGGGCTCAGCTATGAGGTCACCGATGCCATCAAGATCGATGTCGGCTACCGCTTCTCCGACATTGCCGGCGGCAGCATGTTTACGGGTCCTTCGGGATCAAGCGGTCGCGACGACGGACTGACGCGACACGAAATCCGTGTCGGCTTGCGGCTCACAGGCTGGTAAGTCCGCGGCGCAATGACGCGCATACGCTAAAAATTTCTCTCCTAGCGACAGCGGCTGCTTGACTTCGATCTCACCGCCCTATAACGACGGCGGCGGGACACTCCTCCCCAACGAGGAGCTATCTATCTGGAAGGATAGCACATGGCGAAGACCGCAAAGCCGGACGTACGTCCGAACAATACTCATTTTTCTTCTGGCCCTTGCTCGAAGCGCCCCGGTTGGTCGCTCGAGGCCCTTTCCGACGCGGCTCTTGGCCGTTCGCACCGCGCGAAGATCGGAAAGACGAAGCTCAAGCAGGCCATTGATCTCACCCGTGACGTTCTGGAAGTGCCGGCGGATTACCGCATCGGCATCGTTCCGGCATCCGATACCGGCGCCGTGGAAATGGCGCTCTGGTCTCTGCTCGGTGAGCGCGGCGTCGACATGGTCGCCTGGGAAAGCTTTGGCGCCGGTTGGGTCACTGACGTCGTCAAGCAGCTGAAGCTGAAAGACGTCCGCAAGATCGAAGCCGGCTACGGCGAGCTGCCGGATCTTTCCACCATCGATTTCGACCGCGACGTGGTCTTCACCTGGAACGGCACCACCTCCGGTGTTCGCGTTCCGAACGCCGATTTCATTCCGGCTGATCGCAAGGGTCTGACGATCTGCGACGCCACCTCGGCCGCTTTCGCGCAGAATCTCGACTTCGCAAAGCTCGATGTCGTCACCTTCTCCTGGCAGAAGGTTCTGGGCGGCGAGGGCGCGCATGGCGTCATCATCCTGTCGCCGCGCGCTGTCGAGCGTCTGCTCAACTACGCGCCGGCCTGGCCACTGCCGAAGATCTTCCGCATGACTTCGGGCGGCAAGCTGATCGAAGGCATCTTCAGCGGCGAGACGATCAACACGCCGTCCATGCTCTGTGTCGAGGACTATATCGATGCACTGCTCTGGTCGAAGGAAGTTGGCGGCCTCAAGGCCCTGATCGCCCGCGCCGATGCCAACGCCAAGGTCATCGCGGATTTCGTTGCTGCCAACGACTGGATCGCCAACCTGGCGGTGAAGCCGGAGACGGCATCCAATACGTCCGTCTGCCTGAAGATCGTCGACAAGGACGTTTTGGCGCTCGACGCCGACGGCCAGGCGAACTTTGCCAAGGGCATCGTCAGCCTACTCGACAAGGAAGGTGTCGCCTACGACATCGGCCACTACCGCGATGCACCGTCCGGCCTTCGCATCTGGGCAGGTGCGACCATCGAAGCGGCTGATATGCAGAAGCTGATGCCGTGGCTGTCCTGGGCCTTCGAGACCCAGAAGGCGACGCTTTCCCAGGCTACTGCCTGAGCTGATCGCATCCGGCTCCGCCGAACGGGCGGAGCCTCGCATCCCTGATTTCATCCATCGCTGAACTTTTTGAAGGAAGCCCCCAATGGCACCTCGCGTTCTCGTATCCGACGAACTGTCGGAAACCGCCGTCCAGATCTTCCGCGATCGCGGCGTCGAAGTCGATTTCCAGCCGCAGCTCGGCAAGGACAAGGACAAGCTCGCTGAGATCATCGGCAACTATGATGGTCTCGCCATCCGCTCGGCCACCAAGGCCACGGAAAAGCTGATTGCGGCCGCGACCAATCTCAAGGTCATCGGCCGCGCCGGCATCGGCGTCGACAATGTCGACATCCCGGCCGCGTCGAAGCGCGGTATCATCGTCATGAACACGCCGTTCGGCAATTCGATCACGACGGCAGAACACGCCATCGCGCTGATGTTTGCCGTTGCCCGCCAACTGCCCCAGGCCGATGCCTCGACGCAGGCCGGCAAGTGGGAAAAGTCGAAGTTCATGGGTGTCGAAATCACCGGCAAGGTGCTCGGCGTCATCGGTGCCGGAAATATCGGCGGCATCGTCTGCAAGAAGGCCATCGGCCTCGGCATGCATGTTCTGGCCTACGATCCCTTCCTGTCGGCCGAGCGCGCGCAGGAAATGGGCGTCACCAAGGTTGAGCTCGACGAGCTGCTGGCCAAGGCCGACTTCATCACGCTGCACGTTCCGATGACCGACAAGACCCGCGGTATCCTCGGCAAGGAAAACCTCGCCAAGACGAAGCGCGGCGTTCGCATCATCAACTGCGCCCGTGGTGGCCTGGTTGACGAGGGAGCGCTCGCAGAAGCCATCAAGTCCGGCCACGTCGCCGGCGCCGGCTTCGACGTGTTCGAAGTCGAGCCTGCCAAGGAAAGCCCGCTGTTCGGCTTGCCGAACGTCGTCTGCACGCCGCACCTGGGTGCGTCGACCACGGAAGCGCAGGAAAACGTCGCCCTTCAGGTCGCCGAGCAGATGTCGGATTACCTCGTCAAGGGTGCGGTCTCCAACGCCATCAACATGCCGTCGATCACCGCTGAAGAAGCGCCGATCCTGAAGCCCTTCATCAGGCTCGCCGACGTTCTCGGCGCTTTTGTCGGCCAGGTGTCGGAAGATCCGATCAAGGAAATCGAGATCCTGTACGATGGCGCGACGGCGACGATGAACACCAAGGCGCTGACCTCGGCTCTGCTCGCCGGCCTCATTCGCAACCAGGTCGCCGACGTCAACATGGTTTCGGCGCCGATCATGATCAAGGAAAAGGGCATCGTGCTCTCCGAGGTCAAGCGTGACAAGACCGGCGTCTACGACGGCTACATCAAGCTCACCGTCAAGACCGACACGATGACGCGTTCGATCGCCGGCACGGTCTTCTCTGACGGCAAGCCGCGCTTCATCCAGATCAAGGGTATCAACCTTGATGCCGATGTCGGTTCGCACATGGTCTACATCGCCAACACCGACGTGCCTGGCATGATCGGCTTCATCGGTACGACGCTGGGCGCCGCTGGCGTCAACATCGCGAACTTCCAGCTCGGCCGCGACAAGCAGGGTGGTGATGCTATCGCGCTGCTTTACGTCGATGGTCCGATTGGCGATGAGGTCCTGGCCAAGCTGACAGCGCACTCGGCGATCCGCCAGGCAAAGCCGCTGGTCTTCGCAGTCGATTGAGTTTTGCTCCCAAGGCAATGAGAAAACCCGGCGTGGGAACCTGCGCCGGGTTTTCTCGTTTTGTCTTTCGGTCGACCACGTTGATCATCGTCAGGGACCATCGTCCTCTTTTAGCGGTTGTTTTCACAACCAGTTCGGGAGCTTCCATGACAAAGTCAGTCGTCGCTATCGCCCTTGCGCTCGCATCGCTCATCAGCCTGTCAGCTTGCGCAAATACGGCGAACGGTCTTGCCAAGGACGGCAGGGAGGCGAGCAATGCGCTGGATGTCAGCACGCATCGCATCCTCAAGGCCGGCGCGAACTAAGTCGAGCGGCCGGCCGTTATGTTTCCAAGTTAACCCCGCCTGAGCAAGCGGGCTCGCGACTACTGCGGGTTCGCTGGAGCCGGAGCGGCTGGAGCCGGGGCGGCCGGAGTCTCGGTAGCCGGGGCAGCAGGAGCTGGAGCGGCGGGAGTCTCAGCTGCTGGCGGTGTCGCGGGTGCAGTCGATGCGGGCGGCGGTGACGCCGGCTCGGAAGTGGTCGGCGCCGGTGCGTTCGGTGCCGTCGCGGTCGAACCGGTTTGTGTTCTCGGCCAATAAGTGGCTGCTAATGCTACGATAACGACAATGGCTGCCAAAACAATCCACAGCGTCCTGCTCTTGGACGCCGAGGTATTCGTTGGGTTGGGTCTGTTGAAGTCATTCGTCATGTTACTCCTCCTCTCAACGTTAACGCCCTAGCGCGCGAAATGTTCCCACTGCGTGCAAATTGCGGAGCGGGACTAACGCAGAGGTTTTGTACCTATCCCAGTGCCTTTGAAAATCGTAGGCGCATGAAGGGCGGGCGAAGCGCAAATTTTACCGTAACGTACTTCTAATTTGCGTTCTTTCGTGGCTCGCTTCGGACCGCTGCCCAGGCCGCTGCCCAGGACTAGGCAGCCTTGGCGCGCGGTTCTTTTCGGAGTTGGAGGCGGGTGAGAACGGGTATCGTGGCAGTCTCCGTTGCAGCGTTTGCGACTGGCAGACGTGGGTGGGTGCGCGCTGCGGGCCGCCATATCCGGGGTGCGCTTATCGCTTTCTCGGCCTTCAGTGCAATTGCAGTCGGCAGCGCCCATGTCTATGGGCAGGTTCCGCCGCAGACCGACAGGCAGGATTTCCCTCAGCGCGAACTTGTTATCGGCACCAAGCAGGCACCGCCGTTTGCGATGAAGGATGCCGATGGCAATTGGAGCGGGATTTCCATTGAGCTCTGGCGCGAGGTCGCCCAGAAACTCGGGCTGCAGTTTCGCCTCGCCGAAGAGCCCGATGTCCAAAAACTCATCGAAGCCACGTCGCGGGGCGACTACGATGTTTCCGTCGCAGCGATCACCATCACGGCCGACCGCGAACGCCGCGTGGATTTCAGTCAGCCCTTCTACGATACCGGCCTGGGGATCGCTGTGTCGGTCAACAGCGTGTCGGTGTGGCGCGAAATCATCCGGACAATGATCTCAGCCGGATTCCTGCAGGCGGCGG
The DNA here is from genome assembly GCA_900466985.1 of Hyphomicrobiales bacterium. Taxonomy (GTDB): domain Bacteria; phylum Pseudomonadota; class Alphaproteobacteria; order Rhizobiales; family Rhizobiaceae; genus Rhizobium. The sequence goes on along the minus strand of UBOA01000035.1, from coordinate 11,031 downwards.
GAGCGCTGATCGGTATCTCCCTGCTGGTCGGCGCACTGGTGTGGCTGTTCGAGCGGCGCCACAACGACGACTTCGGCGGACCGGTCGGACGCGGTTTGGGAGCAAGTATCTGGTGGTCGGCGGAGGCCATGACGCAGGCAAGCACGGGGCATCGCGGGCCGATCACCATTGCGGGGAGGGCGCTTGCGATCATCTGGATGGTTGTCTCGATCATCACGATCGCCGTGTTCACCGCCAGCGTCACTTCCGCACTGACGACGAGGCAGATGCGCGGGCTGGTCAATGGCGTGGAGGATCTGCCGGGCGTGCGCGTCGGCACGCTTGCCAATTCGGCGACCATCGGCTTCCTGGACGGCGAACGCATCAAGCACCGCACATTTGCCCAGGTCGCCGACGGGTTGAAGGCGCTCGAAACAGGAGCGATCGATGCCTTCGTCTATGACAAGCCGCTCTTGGCCTGGACTGTGGAACAGCATTTCTCCAGCAGCGTGCAAGTCCTGGATGTCGATTTCGAGCCCCAAAGCTACGGGCTCGCCATGCCGCTCGGCAGACCGTATCGAAAGGCAATCGACGTCGCCGTTCTTCAGGCAATTCACGATCCGCGTTGGAAACGAACGATCTTTCAGTACCTCGGAGAAAAACGGTGAGCGAAAGAGCGGTGCCTGCTTAACCCCTTACCTGGCCGGCTTCAGCAGTCTCAGCGCATTGATGGTGACTAGCACCGTTGCGCCGGTATCGGCCAGGATCGCCGGCCAGAGGCCAGTGATGCCGGCGACGGTGGTCACGAGGAATACCGCCTTCAGGCCGAGCGCGATGGTGATGTTTTGGACAATGTTGCGCATGGTGCGCTTGGAGAGCGCGATCATCGCCGCAACGTCGCTGACGCGACCATGCAGGATCGCAGCGTCGGCAGTTTCGAGCGCCACATCGGTGCCGCCGCCCATGGCGATACCGACATCGGCGGTCGCAAGGGCAGGGGCGTCGTTGATGCCGTCGCCAACCTTGGCAACGATCAGGCCGCCGCGCTTCAGCTCGGTCACGATGCGTTGCTTGTCCTCGGGCATCAGTTCGGCGCGTACCTCGATGCCGAGCTGTGTGCCAATCGCTTCTGCGGTGCGGTGATTGTCACCCGTCAGCATGACGGTCTTGATGCCTGCCTCGGTCAATCTTTCAAGGCCGGACTTGGCGTCATCACGCGCTTCATCGCGCATGGCGATGGCGCCTGCCAGCGTGTCGCCGACGATCAACACCGAAACCGTTTTTCCATCGTCGTTGAGCGCCGTGATGCGCGCGACTTGATCGGATGAAAGAGGGATTTGCTCGCTGGCTGCTTTGGGAGACCCGAAGAATAGGGGTTGGTCCTCGACGGTCCCGGTGATGCCTTTTCCTCCCAGAGCTTTTGCGTTGCTTGCTGCGGGGAGGGTGATCCCGGCGGCAATTGCCTGTGCCAGGATTGCAAGCGCCAGCGGATGGCTGGATCCTGTCTCAAGGGCAGCGGCATATTTCAGGACTTCGCCTTCGTCCTTTCCAAACGCGATCACATCGGTCACCTGCGGCTTGCCTTCCGTCAGCGTGCCTGTCTTGTCGAATGCAACGGCAGTGACTTTGCCGAGGGTCTCGAGAACCGCGCCGCCTTTCAGCAGCAGGCCACGACGCGCCCCCGAAGAAAGCGAGGCGGCAATTGCCGCCGGGGTGGAAATCACCAGCGCACAGGGGCAGCCGATCAGCAATATGGCGAGACCCTTGTAGATCCATTCGTTCCAGACGCTGCCGGCAAGAAGCGGCGGCAGGATCGCGACAAGCGCGGCAACCACGACGACGCCGGGCGTATAGTAACGAGAGAAACGGTCGATGAAGCGCTCTGTCGGCGCCTTTGATTCCTGCGCCTCTTCGACCAGCCGAACGACACGCGCAATCGTGTTGTCCGCCGCCGCTGCCGTCACCTTGACCCGAAGAGCCGCGTCGCCGTTGACGGTACCTGCAAAAACGGTGTCGCCCACGCCTTTTTGCACGGGCGTACTTTCGCCGGTGACCGGCGCTTCGTCGATTGCACTTTCGCCGGACAGGATGGTGCCATCCGCCGCGATGCGGTCGCCCGGACGAACCAGAATCGTCGAGCCGACGGCGAGGCTCTCGGCAGGCACTTCCCGGGTTTGGCCACCCTCTTCGAGGAAGGCCCGTTTCGGGACCAGGGTCGCCAGGGACTGGATGCTCGCGCGCGCCTTGCCGGCGGCGACGCCTTCCAGCAGTTCGCCAACCAGAAACAGGAAGACCACGGCTGCGGCTTCCTCGCTCGCCTGGATGATGACAGCGCCAACCGCCGCGATCGTCATCAGCATCTCGATCGAAAAGGGTGTGCCAGCGAAGGCAGCGGCGATTGCGCGTCGGGCGATTGGAACAAGGCCGACGAGCGCTGCCATGATGAACGCGTAGGGCGCAATTGCCGGCACGAGGTGGCCGATGACGTAAGCTATAACGAGGGCTGCGCCGGCAAGGATTGTCAGCCGGCCCTTCTTGCTTTGCCACCAAGGTCCGGCCATAGGGGCCTCGTGACCGTGGAGCCCTTCCAGCGCGTCAGGCGCCCTTTCCGCCGCATGCTCATGGCCCGCTTGATCGTGCCCGGCGTGGTCGTGATTACTGTGGTCATGGTCATGGTCATGGTGGGAATGGTCTGCCGGCTGTGTATCCGCTGGCACCCTTCCGGTCACCTGCGAGACGGAATAGCCAAGACTCGTCACCTTCCTTTCGATGGCGACAAGATCGCTGCTGCCGTCGTGGCGTACAGTCATCGTCCCCGCGGTCACGGAGACAGAAACGTCTTCGACACCTGGGATGCGTCGGACGGCGGTGTCAATCTTGGCTGCGCAGCTGGCGCAATCCATGCCGCCAACCCTGTAACGTTTCTCGACCGTTTCACCCATGATCCGCTTCCTTGTCAGACAGAAGCATCCTCCCTACATCCTCTAGCGACTAGAGGTGCAAGAGGAAAATCATGAAAACGATCACGATCGGCGAAGCCTCCCGGAAAAGCGGCGTCAAAGTGCCGACGATCCGCTACTACGAGAGTATCGGCCTCCTGCCGGAGCCGAACCGGAGCGAAGGCAACCAACGTTCCTACGAGCCGGCGGATCTGCGCAGGCTCGCCTTCATCCGTCATGCCCGCGAGCTTGGCTTCGAAGTGGAGGCGATCCGCACCCTCCTGACCCTGCAGGACGACCCGCACCAGTCATGCGCCTCTGCAGACGCGATCGCCAAGGCCCGCCTGATCGAAGTCGAGCAGAGGATCCGAAGCCTGACGGCGCTGAAAGCGGAGTTGGAGCTGATGGTGGAAGGCTGCGGTCACGGCCGTGTCGATCAGTGCCGTGTTATCGAGGTGCTGGCGGATCACGGCCAGTGCAGCCATGCCCATCACTGATGGGGGAAGGGAGGCAGAAATACCGCAATGCACAATCCGAAGGCGCTACGCCTAAAGTTTGTGCGAACTATGATTCTGTTTTTGTTTAGCTTTTCGACCTATAACCCGTCGATCCGCTGCCATTACCTCTTGTGATCTAGTTATGACCGGTTTCCAGAAAGCATTTGCTCCGATCGATGCGCCGAACGATGATTTTCAGTCGCTGTTTGCAACCCATCCGTCGCCGATGTGGGTCTACGATCCCGGCAGCCTTCGCTTCCTGATCGTCAACAATGCTGCCGTCGATCTCTACGGTTATTCGCGCCAGGACTACGCGCGTATGACAGTCCTCGACATCAGGCCGGAGCAAGAGCGCAAGCGAATGCTCGATGCCGTGCAGGCCCGTACGGATATGGAGCGTGCGGAGCGCTGGACGCATTTGAAGGCCAATGGCGAAACCCTGGAAGTGCTCACCTACGGACGGGCGGTTCGCTTCGACGGACGGGACGCGATCCTCGCGATCGTGCAGGACCGGACCGAGGTTAACGCAGCCCGAAGGCAGGTGAGCGATACACGCTCAATGCTGGACAGCATCGTCGACAACCTGCCCGTAGGCGTCTTCGTGAAGGACATGGAAGAAGACGGACGCTACATCCTTTTCAACGAAGCGTGTGGGGTCATCGTCGGCCACGATCCAGAAGGTATCATCGGTCAGAGCGACTCCATCATTTTCGAGGAGAAGCAAACGGCGATCTTTCGCGAGCAGGATTCCCGAGCTCTCGGGGCGGGTACAACCATCAGCTTCGAAGAGACGATGCAGCGCGCCGATGGGACGTCGCGGATTCTGCGGACGATCAAGCGGGCTCTGCCCGCACCGGACGGCGGCGTGCCGCGCTATGTCCTGGGCATTTCCCAGGACGTGACCGAGGAGCGATCGGTCGAGGCTCGTCTCGCTTACATGGCAATGCACGATGCGCTGACGGGCCTGCCGAACCGCGCCTCTTTCGCCGATCATATCCAGCGGGAGGCACCGGTCGCCACGACGGAAAACCCGCTGGCGCTGCTTTACCTCGATGTCGACCACTTCAAGCATATCAATGACAGCAAAGGGCATGCCGCGGGCGATGCGCTGCTATGCCAGGTCGCAGGGCGCCTGATGCAGCTTGTCGCCGATGGCGACCTCGTCGCGCGTCTCGGCGGCGACGAGTTCGCGCTGCTGCTCCGGCTGGAGAGACGTGAAAACATCGAACGCTTTGCCGAGCGCCTGCTTCGATCGTTATCGGCCCCGTTCGATCTTGACGGCGTCGACGAACATGTCACCTGCAGCATCGGCATTGCGCTTGCGCCAGAGCACGCCGAGGACGACGATGTCCTGATGCGAAACGCGGACCTTGCGCTCTACGCAGCGAAGGAAAGCGGTCGCTCGACCTATCGCTTTTATCTTCCTGAAATGCGCCTCGAAGCCGAGCGCAGGCACATGCTCACGGTCGAGCTTCACGAGGCGCTGCTAAAGGGCCAGTTTGAACTGCACTACCAGCCAATCGTGCAACTTGATGACGATGGTCTGGCGGGCTTCGAGGCCTTGATCCGCTGGCGCCATCCCGTACGAGGGCTGGTCCCGCCGATGGAATTCATACCCATCGCCGAGGAGACGGGCCTTATCATTCAGATCGGCGAGTGGGTGCTGCGCGAAGCCTGCCGGGCGGCAGCGGCCTGGCCCGATCACCTCAAGATCGCCGTCAATCTCTCCGTGTGCCAGTTTCGCCACAACAGCCTGCTGGCGACCGTTGTCGCGGTACTGGATGAGACCGGTCTCCGTCCTGAACGCCTTGAGATCGAGATCACCGAGTCAGTCTTCCTCGCCGACGTCGAACAAAGCCTGCCGCTCTTGCGGGCGTTGAAGGAACTCGGCATCCGCATCGCCATTGACGATTTCGGCACCGGCTATTCCTCCTTCAGTTATCTGCGCGCCTTTGCCTTCGACAAGATCAAGCTCGACCGCAGCTTTGTCTCCGGCATCGAAACGGACCCGGGTAACTTGGCGATCGTGCGCGCGGTCGTCGGCATCGGCTCCGGTTTCAACGCGACAACGCTTGCGGAAGGGATCGAGACCGAAGAGCAGTTACAGAAATTACGCGCCGAGGGCTTCAGCGAAGTACAAGGCTTCCTGCTTGGCAGGCCGATGCAGCAGGCCGAGGCGGAGGCCCTGATTCACGGCGGAGCCTCTCCCTTGCTTGCCGCGACCGGCTCCTGAAACCATAGCCTCGAAGGTGTCAGCTTTGCTGGGCGGATCGCGTTTATAGAGCGGATTGCAGCCGCCTTTTCAGCGGCAGCAGCGAAAGGCCGGCGAGCGAAGCAAAGGTCGCACCGGCGAGAAAGGTCATCTGGTGTCCGCCCCAATCCCAAAGGGCGCCGGCGAGCACGCTCGCGGCGAGAAGGGCGACACCCGCAACCAAGTTGAAGATGCCGAAGGCGGTTCCCCGCAGTTCGGCGGGTGCGGCATCCGCAACAAGGGTCGCCAGCAAACCCTGTGTAAATCCCATGTGGAGACCCCATAGCAGCACTCCAATCCCGAGGCCCGCCAACCCGGGAAGAAACGCAAGGCTGAGGTCGGCGAGAACGAGAAGGGCCAGTCCGATAATCAGCAGGGTTATCCGGTCGACACGATCCGCCATGACACCGACCGGATAAGCCGAGAATCCATAGGCGATGTTCATGACGATCAGGACGATCGGAACGAACATCACGGGAAGTCCCATCTGTTGGGCATCAAGGATGAGGAAGGCTTCGCTGAACCGTGCAAGCGTGAAGACTGCGGAGACGGCAACGACCAACCAGTAGATCACAGGCAGTCGAACGAGTTCCGAGGCTCGGAGCGGCACTCGAGCGCGCCCTTGGTCGGCATGCGGCGGTTCCTTGACGACAAAGAGGATGATCGCGACGGAGCAGAACGCCGGTATGACGGCGATCCAGAAGACCGTCGCATAGTGGTCGGCGGTCCACCACATCAGACCCAAGGCCAGCGCCGGCCCGAGGAAGGCGCCGACCGTGTCCAGCGACTGACGCAGACCGAAACTTGCGCCGCGGATTTCCTTCGGGCTGATGTCGGCGATCAACGCGTCGCGCGGTGCGCCCCTGATGCCCTTTCCAATGCGGTCCACGAAACGCGCGGTTACGAGCCAGCCCAGCGACGGTGCCAGGGGAAACACTGGCTTTGTCAGCGCGGCCATTCCGTAGCCCAGGGCCACGAGCAGCTTTCGCTTGCCAAGCCAATCGCTGAACGCCCCGGAAAACACCTTGGTGATCGCGGCAGTCGCCTCGGCAATGCCTTCGATCAGGCCGACGGCAAACGCCGACGTGCCGAGGATGGCAACCATGTAGACCGGAAGCAGCGCGTGGATCATCTCTGAGGAGATGTCCATGAACAGCGAAACGAAGCCGAGAGCCCAGACGCCTTTCGGGATCGCCCGCAGGGCTGCGGGTCTCGAACCGGCAACGTCGACCATATCGAACTACCTTTCACAAACGAACCCGCCAGGGTCTTCTGCTTCTGAAATCTGACGGCGACCTGAAGAGCCGTTCCAATCCGAAGGCCACCGGGGGCGTTCGCCGCCTTTTTCGTGCGCCCCGACGTCTCAGCATGGCCGCTGCACCATCAATCGTTACATCTCAGTTGTTTGCCGGCAGCGCAAGCAGGCGGAAAATGTTGACATAGCCGATTCACGCGTGGATCATATGGTCCATGGGGTCGCGATCACCCCACGAGGCGCCAGCCGAAGAGTCGCGTCCAACGAAGCCGCTAAAACGGAGGACGCGCGATGCCGTCATTCACCGAAATCTCAGCCGACAAACTGAACCGCCTCATCGGGACGCCGGGTGCGCCTGTCTTGATCGATGTGCGCAATGACGAGGACTTTTCCGCAGATCCTCGTCTCATCCCCGGATCTATCCGCAAGCCATTCAAGGATGTGGAGGAGTGGGGTACCGAAATCCACGGCCCTGCCGTCATTGTCTGCCACCACGGCGCCAAGCTCAGCCACGGCGTTGCCGCGCATCTTCGCGTCATGGGTACGCAGGCCGAAACACTGGAAGGCGGGTTCGAGGCATGGATCAAGGCAGGCGGTCTCGCCGTGCCGGACGATAAGCTACCGCCGCGGGACGCGAAGGGGCGGACGGTTTGGGTCACACGCGCGCGCCCGAAGATCGACCGTATCGCCTGCCCCTGGTTGATCCGCCGCTTCGTCGATCCATCGGCTGTCTTCCTCTTCGTTCCCACCGCTGAAGTGCTGATGGTCGCCGACCGGTTCGGCGCAACACCGTTCGACATCGAGGATGTCTTCTGGAGCCACCGTGGCGAGCGTTGCTCCTTTGATATCATGCTGGAGGAGTTCGCCCTTCAATCCCAACCGCTCCTCAGGCTTGCGACAATCGTCCGGGCTGCCGACACCGCAAGGCTCGATCTTGCGCCCGAAGCAGCGGGATTGCTGGCAGCCTCGCTCGGGCTTTCGCGGATGTTTGCCGATGACCTCGAGCAATTGCAGGCCGGCATGACCCTTTACGATGCCTTCTACCGATGGTGCCGTGACGCGACCGACGAGACGCACAACTGGCCATCGGCGAAGAAGGGAAGCTAGATGACCAATCTTGCCACGAGCGGGCTTGCCGACGACACGACGGGCGGGGCGGGTCACGGTGTCTCCTTCGGCGAGGCCTTTCGCGTCTGGTTGCGCGTGGCGGCGTTGAGTTTCGGCGGCCCGGCCGGGCAGATCGCCGTCATGCACAGGATCGTCGTCGATGAAAAGAAGTGGATCGGCGAACACCGTTTTCTGCACGCCCTCAACTACTGCATGCTGTTGCCCGGGCCAGAGGCGCAACAGCTCGCTATCTACATCGGCTGGCTCATGCACAGGACGGCAGGAGGCCTTGTGGCCGGCATCCTTTTCGTCTTGCCCGGCTTCCTCTCCATCCTGGCCTTAAGCTACGTCTACGTGATATTTGGCAACGTCGAGGCCGTCGAAGGCATGTTCTTCGGCCTCAAGGCCGCCGTGCTTGCGGTCGTCGTGCAAGCGGTCATTCGGATCGGGGGCAGGGCGCTCAAAAATCCCGCGATGGTCGTTATTGCGGTAGTGGCATTCTTGGCGATATTTGTGCTCCACGTCCCATTCCCGCTCATCATTCTGGCGGCGGCGATTACAGGCTTCCTCGGTTCCAAATCCGGTTCAAGGCTCTTCCAGGTGGGCAATGGGCACAAAACCGCTGCAGGTCGCACCCTTGCCGACGCCGACTCCGCGCTTGGTGAGGAAACGCCAGTTCATGCGCGCCCAAACCTGGTGTGGTCGCTTAAGATCTCGGCTGTGTTGCTGGCACTCTGGCTCGGGCCGCTTCTGCTGCTCTACGTTTTCCGTGGCGGAGATGATGTGTTCACGCAGATCGGCATCTTCTTTAGCAAAATGGCCGTGGTGACTTTTGGCGGCGCATACGCCGTCCTCGCCTATGTCGCGCAGGAGGCGGTGCAGCACTATGGCTGGCTGCGGCCGACGGAGATGCTAGATGGACTCGGCATGGCCGAGACGACGCCGGGGCCGCTGATCATGGTTCTACAGTTCGTCGGGTTCATGGGCGCCTATCGCGACCCGGCTGGCCTCGATCCGATGACCGCAGCCACGCTGGCGGCGATGCTGACGACCTGGGTCACGTTCGTGCCGTGCTTCCTCTGGATTTTTCTAGGTGCGCCTTTTATTGAAAAGCTCAGGGGAAATGCGGCGCTCGCGAGCGCAATGTCTGCGATCACCGCTGCCGTCGTCGGCGTCATACTGAACCTCGCCATCTGGTTCGGTCTGCACTTCCTGTTTGCCGAGGCCCGCGTCCATCAGCTAGGGCCACTAGGGGTCGAGCTGCCGGTCTGGTCGTCGCTCGCCCTGCCGTCGCTGGCTCTCAGCCTTGCCGCAGCGGCTGCGATCTTCCGGTTCAGGATGTCGGTGATCCCCACACTGCTTGGATGTGCTGCTGCCGGAATGGCGTGGAGGCTGATCGCGTCGTTCTGATCGAGCCGCGCTGCGAACCAGGGCGGCGCGAGTGATGAAACTTGCTTCCTCTTGCGCCGGACCCCAATCCTTTCTATATCCTCGCCAACGAAAGTCCGGCGGCCGATCCCGCTCGGACGCAGGAAATCCGCCGGTTTTGATGGGCGGACCGCAACAAGCTTAGAATTGGCAGCCACCCGTGAATACACTGGATTTTGACAAGAGGCCGGAAGATACCCGCGTTGTCGTCGCCATGTCCGGCGGCGTTGATAGCTCCGTGGTGGCAGGCATTCTCAAGCGCCAGGGCTATGACGTGCTCGGCATTACGCTGCAGCTTTACGACCACGGCGCGGCCGTTCACCGTGCCGGCTCTTGCTGCGCCGGCCAGGATATCGACGATGCGCGTCGCGTTTGCGAAACGCTCGGTATTCCTCACTATGTCCTGGATTACGAAAAGCGCTTCCGGGATACGGTGATCAACCCCTTCATGGAAAGCTATGTGGCCGGCGAGACGCCGATCCCCTGCGTCTCGTGCAACCAGACGGTCAAGTTCGCGGATCTCCTGGCAACGGCCAAGGAGCTCGGTGCCGACGCGCTGGCGACCGGCCACTACATTCGCTCCCGAGCCAATCCGGCCCCCGGCAATCCCGGTCGCCGTGCCCTTTATCGCCCCGCTGACGCCGATCGCGACCAAAGCTACTTCCTCTTCGCGACGACGCAGGAACAGATCGATTACCTGCGCTTTCCGCTCGGCGGTCTGCCCAAGGCAGAAACCCGCAAGCTTGCCGAAGAGATGGGGCTTGTCGTCGCCAAGAAGGCTGACAGCCAGGACATCTGTTTCGTGCCGCAGGGCAAATACTCCGACATCATCAACAAGCTGAAGCCGAATGCGGCGCTTGCAGGCGAGATCGTCCATCTGGACGGCCGCGTGCTGGGCCAGCATGAAGGCATCTTGCACTACACGATTGGCCAGCGCCGCGGCATCGGCGTCGCCACCGGCGAGCCGCTCTATGTCGTCTATCTCGATGCCCGCTCACGCCGGGTCATTGTCGGGCCGAAGGAAGCGCTGGAGACGCACCGCGTCTATTTGCGGGATGTCAACTGGCTGGGTGACGAGCCGCTGACCGAAGCGGCCTCGGGCGAGGGCTTCGCGTGCTTTGCCAAGGTTCGCTCTACGCGCGCGCCGACGCCTGCCGTCCTGCATGCCGATGCGACCGGCATCTATGTCGACCTCGCGGTTGGCGAGGCTGGCGTTGCGCCGGGCCAGGCCTGTGCGCTCTATTCGGCGCCCGGCGACGACGCCCGCGTGTATGGCGGCGGTTTCATCGAGCGCTCCGAGCGCGAACCGGCGGCGGAAGCTTCGCTGAAGGCGCTGTTGGCCAGCCCGGTCGCGGCCTGAAAAAGCCTGTGGTATTTTCTCGATCATGCGCTTGACACAAAGCCGAAGCGCACCTTATAAGCCGCTCATCCCACGGGCCGAGCGCATCGCGAACGGCACCGTTGACCAGTGGCGGAGTAGCTCAGTAGGTCAGAGCAGAGGAATCATAATCCTTGTGTCGGGGGTTCAAATCCCTCCTCCGCTACCAGTCAAATGACGGTCCGTTCTGGACACAT
>UBOA01000008.1:0-52086 GCA_900466985.1 Hyphomicrobiales bacterium | reverse complement strand
CACGAAAACGCGGTACTAGGATCGACGATATCGGCCAGCCGCGGTTTCAACCCGGGTTAAGTCCTGACGAATCCTTAAAATCGATGATCGATTGGATTTTATCGAATCCTTTCCCCGGGCCTTAATGGCCGTGCCGATATGGGACAGACATGCACGCATATGGAGTAGCGGGAATGGATCTGGAATCATTCGGGGCAGCGAAGAGCAAAATCATGTCGCTACAGCGGGACATGATCGCCTTGGCTATGCGGATGTCCGATGCCTTCGACGATCTCGAGAAGGCAGTGCCTCTGAAGGAGGTTCGTGATCAGCTACGCGTCGAATGCGGCCTTGCCCCTGCCGACATTAGGTTCTTTGCCGGGCTTCGCGAAAAGCTCGACGGACGGCTTTCGAAAACCGACCGCAAGCGCTTGTCGCTTTCCTCGTTGCGCTCGCTCGCAACGGCCAGTGCCGAAACGCGTGATATCGCGCTTGCAACGATTGCCGCGGGATCGGTTGTCACGCCGGCTGAAGTCTCCAAGATCCGCATTCGCCTTCGCCGGGATCGCACTTCCGAATTTGCGCAATGGGAAGCCAAGCGCTCGCGGATGGTTGCCCGCGCGGCATCTGCCAAAATAACGGTGGCAGTCGAAGCGCTCGACGTACGTGTTACCTACCTGATGCATAGGCTCTTCGATCTGCACCACAAACGAAGCGATGAGGAATACGAGCTCCTGAGGCGCGTTCGCATGAAGCTTGCGGCTGGAATCCTTGCAGACTTCGATCGGCTGTTTGGCAGCGATCAACTGGCCGCTGCCGATTGGGCCAACTTGGATGAAGATGATCCCGCTCGTCGTTTCGGCCGCGCTCGCCACGCGCTGCAGCACCTTGCAAGCGGTCAGTTCGGTCGAGGCTACACCGCCTTCGGTGAAGACGGCGACGAGGAGAGGCACGAGTTAGTAGACGCGCTTTCCGTGCTGTCTGGCGAGATGGCCCGTGTCCCTCTTTATGCACGACCGCGCAAGCGCAATAGAAAGCTTGCGACGTACGCGCCGCGCCGCCTGACCGCTGTCGAACTCTGCGCGGGCGCCGGTGGCATGCTCCTCGGCATGCACGCTTCCGGGTTTGACCATCTCGCAGCCGTCGAAATGAATCCAAAAGCAGCCGCAACACTTCGACGCAATATGCCCTCGCTCAACATCATCGAAGCCGATATCCGCGATGTCGATTTCACTCATTTTCGAGGCGTGGACGTCGTTGTAGGTGGTCTTCCCTGCCAGCCGTACTCGATCCTCGGGAGCCGAAAAGGCAAGGACGACGACCGCGAGCAGTTTCTGTCTGGCGTCCGCGCGGTCCGTGAAATGATGCCAAGGATGTTCGCGTTCGAGAACGTCGGGGGCTTCGCGCAGGTAACACATGCACACTATCGGAACGTTCTGATCCGCCTATTCGGACGCGCAGGCTATGAGATTCAGATCGTGAGACTCGACGCCCAGGATTGGGGAATCCCGCAGAGGCGGGAGAGGATCGTCGTCGTCGGGATCCGCAAGTGTGTAAACGCTCGTACGTTCCGGCTTCCGGACCATTCGCCAGATTTCCGGTTGAACGTCGGCGATGCTCTTCTCGACCTGATGGAAGCAAACGGTTGGGATGGCGCCAGGGCTTGGGCGAAACGCCGTCGATCGACGAACGTGCTGCGAGACGGCGGCATCGACCGCGGCGTGGTAACGCCGACGTTGGTCAGCTACCGGAGCAACGCTCCACGCAATTTCTCGAATGCCTGGAAGACGATCGAAATCGACGCCGGTCGTAGGCCGCAAAAGGCACCGACAGCAGCGGAAGCGGCGGCACCAGGATTCATGCCCGGCCTGACGGAGCGCATGCGAGCAAGGATTCAGGGCTTCCCGGACGAATGGGTCTTCGAAGGCTCCTTGGGTCATCGCGATCAGCAGATTGCAAATGCGTTCCCTCCGCGCGCTGCGCAGGCAGTTGGATTGGCCCTTTACAGCGCGCTTGAGGACGTCGACTTCGATATCAATGCGATCATGCAGACTCCCCTTCTGCGCCAAGAAAAGGGTGTCTCCCCTAGGGTGATCGTTGATGCGCCGCCGATTGCTCTGCAACAGATTGAAGAGGTTTTGGTTGGCGCATGATCGGGTTCATGCGGATCAGTGCCAATGGGCTGGGCGCGCGCTCAGAGCCGTGCGATATTGCCCCGTCGCGAACCAATCCTGAATTTTCCGCAACAGCGTAAGGTGGTCGCCGTTCAGCTGTATCTCTCCGATATCGCCGATGGCGCTCCGCAGCCAGTTTCTTGCTTCGGCCAAAGTTACATCGACGGACGTATCCCATTGAGTCCGATGACTGTCAGCTTCTCTCGGCCCACACAAGAATGCGCAGTACTGCAGTTCATCAGCCACCTTTACGCGCAGAAACGCCCCCCATTCCGAGCAACCGTTCAGGACCAGTTGCAGTCCGGCGCCTGCCTGGCGGAACGACCTAAGTATCTGATTTGCAGTTTCGACATCCATTTCACTCTCCTTCAACCGCAGTTCTAGGAGAGACCCATTTCAAGCAAGAGACCATCATTATTCTGATACCCATCCCCCATGGACACGTCCCGAGACTCTGGTGGAACGATAACCTCTTTCCAGGCCTGGACACCTTCAAGGAAGAAGAGTTGGCTGCTGCGTTCGGAAATGATGGCGGATCAGATGCAGCTCGAGACAGGGCAGCGGCCCACGTGAGGGATCTCTCCGGGAGACACTGGCTGGTTTGCAATTGCCGCGGGATTGTAACGCGACCGCCAGTACTTTTCTTCCGTGACGAACACGTCGTCAGGCACCCGAACTATGACGAACACTCGCTCTCATGCGCCTTCCATCGAACCGCGCCCGAGCAACGTGCGATCGTCAGGTCATATCGACAGCGCTCGGCCAAGCCGTTGAATCTCGTGAAGTCATTCAGGAAATCTGGTGCCGAACCTCGCGAGACTTCCTATGCAACTCCGAGCACGATTCGCAATTCGTTGGCTACGATCCTCGCCGAACTCCTATCGGAGGCTAACATCCAGACCGACAGAGCTGATGAGCTACGTCCAAGCTTGATAGAGCAGCAGGACGAAATCGAACGTGTTGCTCGGGGTAAGCGATTGAATAACCGCGTCCCGATGGCGGATTATCTTTCATTTGATGCTTCCGGCATCGAAGACTTTAAACGCCGGATAACGAGAAATGATCCTCGATGGTCAGTCGCAAGCCGCCCGCACGGTCTGTTCATCACAACGGTTCAGGCGGTTCGAAATCGCTATCCTGACCTGTGACAAGGGGGCGACGATCGATCAGAAGAATGCCGCTGTCGCTGAAGCGGTAAAGCTCAAGATAAAAGCCGAAGAGCAATTTCCCGATCTGCATCCGTTTCAGGCCTGGCTGGCCTACTTCGTCGATAACAGCGTGCTGCCGTACTTTCACGGACAACGTCGGGGTGAAGAACTCCGATCGAGGGAAATCCCTTATCCATTCATCAAGAAGTCGGAGCCGGGCAAAAGGGTTCGCTTCCTGACCGATGACGGCCATCGCTCTGCAATGGAGATCGCACGGCTCTTCCACTACACGTCGCTTCATCAGGTCGACCGCTTCTTCATGCAGGTTCGACGCAGCATCGCCGGGCTTGAGCGAGCGCCGCAATATCCCCGCCGCGCTTCCCGGAAATGGTACCTGTACGGCTTCTATTCACCGGAGATGGTCGAGAAGTGCCTCACCATCTATCGAACCTATTTCAACTACATCGCCAAGGGCGATGACAGGATGACGCCCGCGATGCGCATCGGCCTCGCAAAGGGGCCAGTGAGGTTCGAAGAAATCATCTATTTCGAATAGCCAGGCCCGAACTGTTGCCCGCTGCATGTAGCGATCCGCCGGCACTCGCGTTCTAGGCTGTTCATTGCTAGGTTGTGGATGTGCTGATCTTACAAGGGGGACATGATGGTCGACACGATGCGTGCGGGGAAGAATGCGCTCGAGCATGAAGGAGCGGCACTTGGCCGAATTCATGCAAGTTCGAACAATAGAAAGGCGCTGGGCTATTGGCTGGGGTTCCTGAAGGGTGTCTTGGCAAGCGAGAACGTCGAAAACGCCGAGTACGAACCGCTGAAAGTCGAAAGTGAGAATTTTCTCGATCTCCTTCACGACCCCGATGCTCGCGAGCTCATCGAGGACCTCCATATGTGGAAGGACGAGCCGAATGAAATCTATGAGATCATTGAAAATATCGTCACCATGCGCTCCCGCGACTTTGTCGTCGAGAACGAAAAGGACGAGATCAATGAACTGTACGGTTTTTGCGCTGGTATCGCTTGCGACAACCGCATAACTCCTGGAGAGGTCGCGAAACTGCTTTCGAAACTTGGCAGTTATCCCAGAATCCAAACCGACAAGCGGATAGTCAACCTTAGAAACGCCGCGCTACGGTCGATCGCGGATGGCAGGATCACACCCGAAGAATCTGACGACATATGCACCTGGATCACCCATCTGGTCGGCGATAGCGCCACCGATACTGGGATCGCCACCTTTGGAAACGTCGGCGTCCTTGAGGGCGCACTCGAAGACCACAATGACATCGTCTTTGATCGACGGATGTTCGTATTGACCGGGAAGTTTACTCTTGGCCCTAGGAAGGCGATCCAAGGGATGATTTCCGACCGCGGGGGTGAATTCAAAAGCAGCGTCTGCAGGAATACGAACTATCTCTGCGTGGCGGCGGAGGCTTCAAGGGACTGGCGGCATAGTCACGAAGGCACGAAGATCATTCGGGCCATGGAGCTAAGGGACGAGGGCCCAGGCCCCCATCTGGTCCACGAGGGTACCTTGGCGCAAGCACTCTCTCGATAGTCTGTTCTGTTTGAAAACGTAGTGTGGAGCCAAGTGATCTATACTTGGTTCCACATTTTAGTTAGGGGCTGGGCTGTGGTCGCGGCATCTTTATTCCTATTAGTTGGAAGCGCGGCGTAATCCGAAACAGAAGCCAGAGCTGATAACTCTGAGATGTTCGTCGGCAGCTACGGCGTCGATGACGCCTTGCCCCTGCCATTCCGGCTTCGTTTGACCTGCTCCTTGGTCGAGGAGCCGGCAGCCTCCAAGGTCGAACTTGTATCTCGTAACACAATGGCCCGAACCTCATCCCCGGGAATGACCTCGCGTTCCTCCAGTACCGACACCAGCCGGTCAATCCCGGCTCGGTTCCGATCAACGATCTCGCAAGCCCTGGCTAGCTGATCGGAAAGCACACGTTCGACCTGCTGCCGCACATCAGCGTTGTTCTCCCGAAGACGTTGAAGCAGTTCTGGCGTCGGCGCGTGAGTGTAAGCGATGGTGTCGCCCATGCCGAAGACCGCCACGATTAGCGTTGCAAGATCGGTTGCGAGCTGAAGATCTGAGCCAAGAAAGCCGCCCGCACCATCGAAATGGCCACCGAGGAACACTTTCTCTGCGGCAATGCCGCCGAGCAGCATCGCAATCTTGTCGAGATAGGACTGACGATCTCTGAACGACGGCGCCGGAACATTCCATTGCACGTACCCCTGGGTCGATTGCCCCGCTACCTTCTGCTTCATCACGACCGCCAACTTGATCTCGGCAACCGACAACTCCAGTCCAACTGCGGCATGCCCGGATTCGTGAATGCAAGCGATCCTGCGCTCAGCGGCATCCCAAGGTTTGACGAGTGGGACAACACCAAGGATGTCAGCGGCCTCTACGGGCCTGCCCTGCCGTCTCGCCTTGCGTTTGGCGTCCACGACATATTGCTTCAAATCCGCTCCTGAACGTCCGACCGTCGCGGTGGCGATCGTTCGGATATCCTCGGTCGCGATTTGCTGGGGTGCCAAGTGTAACCGAACGATCTGTGCTCTAGTTTCGTGGTCAGGAAGTTCCAGGGTAAAGTGCCGGTCCAGCCGACCAGGCCGCCGAAGGGCGGGGTCAACTTTCTCTGGAAAATTGGTGGCGCCGATGACGACAACGCCGTTCCTTCCCACGGTGCCGTCCAGAAGCTCCAGCAATGCGTTCACAACCTCGATGTTATAGTCGATGTTCTGTCCAACGAACGAACCTCTATCGCCAATGGAGTCGATTTCATCGATCAACAAGATGGTCGGACCGTTGAACTCCGCCAAACTGAACGACCTCCGCATGGCCGCAAGCATGTCGCCAAGATGCCCTTTGCTCTGCCATTGCGCGGACGACGTCGCGATGAAGTTTGCCCCGCACGAACGAGCCAGAGCCGCCGCGAACATGGTTTTCCCGGTTCCCGGGGGACCGCTGAGTAGCAACCCGGATGACACGTCGTCCCACCGGATCCGATCCTGGCGCCAATCCTCCAGGTCCACGATGAGATCGAGCGCCCATTCCTTGGCTTCTCCGTATCCTTCGAGGTCCTCGATTCTTGGCTCCCAAGGTCCAGGCTGCACAATCCGCGCGGGCTCGTTCGTCATCGCCAATTTTTCCAGAACGACATCCAGAGGACGACCGGGCCGGAGTGCCAAAAACAGCGTCCGGGCCGGATATGTCACGAGCTTCCGAGCGACCTCCAACGGCATATTCAACGCGACTGAAGACTTGGCCGCGGCAACGAGATGCCTGGGATTGATCGGCAGGACATCCACAACATCATCGAGACCGACCTCCAGTTCGATGGGGATTGTCGCGCCGTCCTGAATAAGGATCACGACGGCAGGCTTGTATCTCGTGAAATAAATCGCGTCAGTCGCATCCGCATCGCCCGGCTTGGGTGAAGCCAGCAGGTTCGTGAGGACATACTTTTCCAAGCCGGAAGACTTCAGGGTCGTTTCCACCGCGTCGCGGTAGGCGTCGATCCATGCGCCCGGCGGCAGCCGCAGTCCGAGCAATCGGTCAGAACCGAGGAAAACCTTGCCGCGGCGAAGCGCGGTTCGGACGGCGCAGGCATAAGTATGCACTTCGAGCGTTGAAGCACGCTCGCTCAATGGAAAGCTTCGCATCTGAGACCCCTAGAAACGGCGAACGCTGGTGTCGGGATTTATGAGAGCTTCATCGAGCTCTATCGCGAGCATTCGTTGAAGGATCAGGGAAGCGAGGCCTGCCATTGGCGACACCTCTCTGAAGAGGCCGAGAGCTTCCGCCACTGAGAATGACCCGACTTCGTCGAGAGTGGCGATTATCCGGATGCGATCACCGAGAGGGCATCGGTAGTTTCCATACCGCAGCAGGTCGCGAGCGTTTCGGAGCCGAAAGCCGACTTCTCTTTCTTCACGCGGAATGAAACGGTGCCGGTAGCCTTCACGCGCTGCGGCTTCGGTGACTGCGGGGTCTCCCTGCTCATCGCTGGCGTCGAGCAGCCATTGGACCCCGCCGATGTAGGTAACGAGAAAGTCAGGAGCGTGGTGACGATTTCCGACCCGCAGTTCCAGACGCTGGCATTCCCATGCTTGGACATCGGGATCGACGTCGAGAAGGCATCCCAGGTGACGGGCTGCGCGCGACCGGAACATTGGCGTGCCATGGCAATAGACAGTGGCTTTCGGAGGATGGTTGATCTGCTCGGCGCGCGCGTTCTCGCTGCCGCTGGACTCGAAGCGTTCGGAACTCATGACAATACCTATGACAACGGAGGTCGTGCCGCCTGGGCGGCATTCACATCAGCGTTGTTGGTGTTGTCGATGATCTAGCTTCATGCGAGAACATATAGTGAACAAAATCGTTGGTGTCAACGAACAATTAAAGGATGGTTACCAGGAAGGTTCCTTTCACAATGGCCGACTTTCGAAAAGCGAACCGCCAAGCGCTCCGATATCAAACGGGCTGAGAGTTAGGTCTCATCTTCATCTATCCGATCGAATGAAATCCGATAGGCCTGGCGCTCCATCCTCTGGTCTTTCCATTCCTCATGACTCCAACCACAGTGCATGCACATACCTTCGCTCTCGGCATTCGCACTTAGCAACTTGCTTTCGCACTCATCGTTGGGACAACTCCCTTCCGTCATCGGATAGGTGCCGTCACAAATCACGCAACGGACATTTAAGGTCTCCCCGATCCTGAACGCCGTGGGCACATCGGTCTCGTATGGTTGATGGCCGCCAAGCCGCGCATCGGATGAACAACTGAAGCAGATAAAGCGAAGCTCCTCTCGGTCGTGCCCCATCAGCCAACTGTATTGAGCATCTGACAAACCCGGCAGAAGCAGCCAAAGCTCGTGGAACAGGTCGCTCCGCTCATTGTAGTCGCTGTCCGCGTAGTCGGCCCAGCGGTGCAACGTGGCAAAGTGGAGACGATCCTCCATCCAGCGCCGCTCTGGATACAGCTCTTTATAGTGCGTCTGCAGGATGTCGATGATGACCTGAGGGTCGATCGCGCGACGATAAATGCCGAGATGAGAGATCTTGTTCCGATTGCGCCGGATCTCGTCGAACATCGTCTGAAAATCCTTCGAAAGCAGAGTCGAGCAGAACGTGTTGTGGACGCGGATGAGCTCCGAAGCATCGATGGTTGGGAAGTCGGTGAAGTCCCATGTGTAGGTGTTCGGGTCAGTCGCTTTGACGTCCGTTCGCTTCAGCAGCAGGTACGGGCTGATTTCGCATATCCGAGCCTTAAGCCCGATCTCCTGGCTCTGCTGTATCAGAGTGTAGATGCCCTGCAGGTCGCTTTGGGCGGCTTCGATGTAATCCCGCCATTCACTGGTGGTATCGTCGCCCGATCCATTTTCTCCGTCGAGATAGAAGAACCCGCGCTCCGGCGACCAGTCAGGCGTGCTCAGGCCGGAGTACCTCTCCCATTCCGTGACGATCGTCGTGATCTCTGACCATGCCTTGAAGTAGAGACGCAGGCTCACCGTAAGTAGTTCGTCTGCAGTCGGGATGTTCTCGATCACTTCCAAACGTCTCCTGAAATGAAACAGGATCCGGATCCTCGTGGAAGGCGAAGATCAAAGCAAGGCGCGAGCTCAGTCCTGAAGCTCGAACACCGCCGCGTTGTCCTGGCCTCGCGCAGACCTTTATATGACGCATGTCGAAACCGCCCATCGTCCGTCCACGCCCGGAAGGCGATTTCCGCGATCAGCGTCGACCGCAGCTCGACGGCGGTTTTGTGGTTGAAGCCGGCGCCGACGGATCCAAAATATTGGAGGCTTCCGATCACGACCGCGGATTTCGCCTAGTCTTCGCCCGCGACAACGGACTGGGCGAAGACGACGCGAGACTGCGCTTGAATCCGTGGCCACCTTTCTTGACAAATGTGGCCACGCATCCCACGGTGTCCTCGAACAGTGGAGATTATGACATGGACGCGAGGATACTCAAGCAGGTGCAGGTCGCCCGCAACGTCAGCAGACAGGACATCACTGACGGCCTCGTGGAAACCATTGTCCAGATCGGGGGCGATCCTCTGACCGTCAGGAAGGCCAAGGATGAGCTGAGCGCAGTGCTCGGGAAAGCCCGAAACGGCGTTCCGCAAGTCATCGGCAATATCAAGAAGGCCGATGATATGGTGGTCGTGATCTCCGTCAAGGATCTTGCGGAACTCGTTACCGCAGCGCGGCAACAGGAGACCTTCGGTGAGGCGCTCGACGCCATCGGCTTTAAGCCGTATTCCGGTGACCGCATCATCGTCGGTCAGGGCCGCAAGCGCGAGCGCCTGCAGCGCAGCAGCAACGCCTCCGGCGCGAAGATGGCCCTCTGACGCATGTTCTTGCTCTCGACGCAGGCGCTGATGGATATCATCTGCGAAAACCCCGACGTAACTGCTTGGATCCGCCCGGTGCCGGCGCAGGACATCCATGCCAGCGTCGTATCGGTCGCCCACGTCCAGGCCGAGATCCTCTCGACGCCGATCGAGGAAGGCCGGGAGGTTATGGATCTCGCCCTCAGGGCGTTCGTGTCCTTCGCCCGTAGGAACAACGCCCTCGAACTCTTCGATGAGGGGGCGGGGGCCGTATTCTCACGAATCGCCCAGCTCGACCTCCGGATCGATAACGACGAGGATCTCGGCGACATTGCCCGCATGGTCGTCGCCACGGCGATCGACCGCAACCTCGTGCTGATCGAGGGAGCGCAGCCATATCACGGTCAGATCGACGGCCTTCGTGTAGAGGATCCAAACAAATGAAGGCTGTAACGCGATACCGCCGAACAGGTGGAGGCGCCTCACCGCTCCGGTACGTTCAACAGATCGTCGATGACTGCCAAGGCTCCTCCCAGCCCGAAAGGACTCGAGCACAAGTCCATTGGACGCACTTTTGATTCACAATACTTAAAGTCGAAACCTTCGTCACATGGCGACGCACTCCAACGAGATGCGATGCCGGCCATTTGCATCGATGCGAACATCTGGCTTGGCTTCTGGCGCCTGCGGGAGGGACGGCTTCCTTCGGAGCTCCTGCTCCCGCTCGTCGAGCTTGGCGACCACCTTCTGCTAACGCGTCAGGTCGCGGACGAGGTCGAGAGAAACAAACTCACCGTGTTCTTGAAGAATGCCGGTGAGATGTCGTCGAGGCTGCCTCCATCGGATTGTCCGATGCAGGCCAGCTTACTCTTCGATGCTGCCGTTCACCAGGAAATCGACAATGCTGGGCTTTTTCTCGGGATTTATCTGAGAGACCAGAAAGACGCCCGGCCCGATAGGGTCGACAATCGTCTGAGGTCCGGTCGCGCGAACAACCTCAATCAGTTCCCTGATGTTGAGTCCCGCTTCCTCGACGGTCCACTCTTTGGCTTGACGTGGCATCACATACGAATCCTCTGTGCCCCTGAAGAATAATGCATCTCAAAGGATGCTGCTAGGGTCGTTAATCCTTCATCAACCATCTTCCGGAACGATCTCCAACAGCTCTCCGGGGAAACAGGCATGCATGTATTGCTAGATACAAGTGTCCTGAGCGATGCCAGGGGGCCGAACCCCGTGAAGGAAGTCCAAAACTTCCTGGCGTCGCTGCCGGATCATATCGTCGCCATTCCGGCGCCAGCCATATTCGAACTCGAGCGCGGCGGGCACCTGCTCAGCCAGGTCAATCCAGAGCGGGCAAGACCGCTTCTCTCCTGGCTGGACAAGATGCTTGGAACGAACGTTCATGTTGCGCAACTCGACTCAGCTGCCTCCCGGCTCGTCGCGCGCATGGCAACCGTCCCGCGGTTTAGGCGCTTCTGGGCATCGGGCAACCTTGGCGACGATCTTCGCTTCGGATGCGATCCGGCCATCGCAGCAATAGCGATCCGCTACCAGATGCCGCTTATCACCCGCGATACACAGGACTTTCTGGCCATTCACGAGGAGTTCCCCCTGCCCGGCATCTACGAGCCGGTGAAGCGGAAATGGTTTGTCGAACCCAAGCGATCATGGGAATTTGCGGAGAAGAAGGACGCTACCAACTGCCTTGTATTCAGGTGACGAGATTGGGCGGGGCGTTCCCTGATGCCGAGACAAGGTGTCGGTGCCGGTCCGATTTTGTGATGCTTAACTCTACAGCGAGGCTGCTGCGAGCGCTAGAAGGATCGGTTTCGGGCATCTCCACCGAAAAAAAATGCCGTCCCATCAAAAAATTACGCCGCTTTCTGGCGCTCGCCGGGCTAGGTTCCGCCCCTGCCCCAAAGCGGGACCGAATTTACAAATCATGGCCAGGCGCGACGAAAATCCCGGGACCGCATTAGTTACTGAACAGTGAAAATTCTGAATTCCGTGAAGCATTAACCATAGTTTTTAAATAAATACTAAGATTAGCAAACCAATAAATGCAATAAAAACAATGGCCATATTTGGATGACAACGGCTCGAGAATGTAAAAAACTGATTTTGTACCTATTGCATTCCAATTTGGGATGTGTTCGATTTGGCCATCCCAAGAATGGGACACGGAAACAGGAACTAAGCGACATGCAACAAGTCACATCGACACAAACGGCTCGGAAGGGCCAACAAGCCAACTAAGGCATCGATGCGACTTCGGTGACCTTACAGGTGGTCACCCTTCCCTCAGCAAGACGATTTTCGGCTTTGAAGAATTGAGGAATAGCATGTCACAGTCCCAGAAAGATCCCCTCCAGTACATCCGCAGCACGCGACAATGATGTCGCCGTGTCGTCGCCCTCGGTGACGACACTGGGTTCTGTCGAAGTCAGCTTCGCTAGAACCTTTCCGGTCTCACCGGAACGCATCCGAACCGATGGCCTCGGACCGAGGCTTGAGGATGCCGGTCATAACGATCGGCACTCGGATTGGGCCCCTGCGGGTTCGCTCCGATCAGCGCCTGACCCCATGCTCGCATTGAGCGTGACGCAGTTCCGCTGGCCTCTCCAGAAATACGAACGAAAGGAACTGCGCAATGCTGCAGAAGAACGATGACGCACGCCTTCTTGTCGGCGACCGCATCCCCGACCTCTTCCTTCCGGAACTCCGGCAGTGGGCTCGCCGCAAGCAGGGATACCATTTCACACGAAATGAGATCGACTTGTTCCGGGTTGCGGCTGTCTCCTACGCGGATGCCTCCCGTCCGAGCATTGCACAGTCCTATCGTCTTCTATGCGCTCTGGTCGACGAGGATGCCGAGAGCAACGCGCTGCCGGTCCGGAAGCCGTCCCTAACCACTTTCCGCCGCATCGTGAAGTCGATGCCGGAGGAGTTCGTCCGGTACATGCGCCTCGGACGGATGCGCCGGATCCGGACCTTCGAATTCGTCAGTGCCGCCGCCGTGGCACTCGACATCAAGCTCATCTGACTACTCGAAAAGCAAAGGAAATAGTCATGAACACCCCGCGCCTCGCTACCCCCAAGATCAACCCGGTGATCGAAACCATCTTCCAGAAACTGGCCGACCAGTTCGAGAACGAGCGCCGCCTGCGCGAGCAGCTCGGGCACCTCGAACTGGAGCGCGAGGGGCTTGAGTCGGCACTTCAGATGGCACATGAGCATCCTGATTCAACACGTGAAGTCTGGAGCTGGTTGTCCAGTGAATTCAAGAAGATGAACGAACAGCTGGCTGCCATGGATGCCCCGCTCCTGCGTTGTGTTTCCTACGAGACCTTCGTCGCGTTCCTCCGCGCCGAAATCACTAACACCCAGGCCTGACCCCAATTTGCTGCCGGCAGCCGAAAGAAAGGAGAATGAAATGAAGTACTACAATGCAATCGACCTCGTTCAGGACGCCGTCCAGGTTCTCGGCGACACGCTCCGGTACCCTGACGTCCAGCGCAAGTACGGCTTCGAGGAGCTGCGTGGCCAGGTCCTTGAGGACGTGCTGTACCTTGCGTCTGAATGCCCGGACCAGGAACACGAGATCTGGAAGGGAGCTATGCTGACCTTCGGCGATCTGAACCAGCAGCTCGCCGAACTTGACGTTGCTCCGTTCGCGCTGCCGTCCTTCGACGCCTTCATGGAGCTGCTCGAGGGCTGGCGCCTGCGCGGCGGTGACGGCACCGTTGAGCAGCATGTGGCAGCCGCGGACCAGCAGCGCGACTTCTTCGAGACCCTTCTCGATCCGGAAATCGATTTCGCCCAGCGGGCGAACCGTGTCATCGTTCGCATGGGAACCGTCAAGCAGCGTGAGCTTTCGAAGCGTCAGCCCGCGCCCGTCATCGTGAAGGTGTCGGCGAACGACAAGCCGCTCATCGAGAGCTCCGTCCGCCTCGCCTGCCAGATCCCCAGCTTCGCGCATCACGTCTTCGAGATTCTGATCGAAGACCTCGGCGACCGCAACGGTTGGCTCTTCGATGAGGCCGCTACGGACGCCTGGCGCGTGTTCTTCGCGGACGAGGTCACGACGGCGGTCATCCGGGAGGTGCCATGAACAGAACAGACCTCCGGCGCCGATAGCGCCGGAGGTCACCCGAAAGAGCCTGGCGCTTCCCGCTTCGTAGCGGACTGACCCTCTCCTCAAAACCGAACAGTAGCGAACGCGGCGCCATCGCCTCCGCGGACGTCCTTTCCATGCCGAATTTTCACGACAGCTAAAAGGAGTATCTCGTGCGTCGCGAACATCTCATCAAGCACCACATGGTCCGCGTCCGCCTCGGCGACAAGATCGACTACACCATCCCGGCATCGGCCACCTACGGCAAGCCGACGGCGTCCATCGAGTATCCGGAGCCGCTGCCGGCCGATGGTGACCGTACACCGGCGGAAAAGTCTCCGTTCAACTATCGCGGCTCGCATGTTGCGAACTGCAACGCTCCGCGCATCCTGCCCTTCGAAAGCTCGGTTGAGCTCAAGGCGCAGCTGATCCTCGAGAGCGACCGAACCGTCGTGGAGCTGAAAACGCAGCAGCCGACCTTTCACTACACCGGCGCCGACGGCGGGTCCCACAGACACACCTTCGACATCTACGCTCGCCTCAGGGACGGCCGGAGAATCGGGATCGCAGCCAAGCCCGCCGCGCTGCTGATCGAAACCGACCTCGTCGGAACGCTGCTCCGTATCAAGGATCAGGGCCTGAAGGGCATTCTCGACGACGTGAGCTTCGTCACAGAAAAGTTTGCGTCCGACGAGGCTGCCTGGAATGCGCGGGAAGTCCTGCTCTCTCGCCGCCTTCGCAACGAAGAGGAATACCTGATCGCGCTCAACGTCCTGAAGGGCGTTCGCGGGGCAGTGACGTTCCGCGCCCTCTTCGCTGGCGCCGAAGTTCCGGCTCATCGCCGTACCGCGCTGTGGTGCCTGATCGACGACGGACTTCTCCGTCCCGTCGCGCCCGGCCGCATCGAAGACACGACCCTCATGATCGTCACGCTCTAAGCAAAGGAGAACAGAGCCATGAACATGCACAACCCCTTCGCCCTCGGAATCAACCGCAGCTCCAACCCGATGTTCTGGTTGGGGGACGCCAAATCCGTCAAGATCGACGGCGCCGACTACACGGTGGTCAGCCAGACCAAGGAATACAGCGAGCTCCGCAACAAGGACGGTGTCGTACAGCGCTTCTCCCACGCGTCGCTTTACATCCTCCACTTGGAGAACAAGCTCGAGGTGGATCGCGATGGTCTCGAGCTTTCGAAGCTGAAGCTCGGCCGCGACATTATCGATGTCGAAGAGCACAAGGCGCAGCGCGCACTGTTCTACGCGGACGCCTTCGACATGGTGATGAAGCTGCTCGGGAAGAAGGACCCGCGGCTGGCTGCCATGGGCTGGAAGCGCAAGGTGACCCTCGGCCACGACTGCCTCGAAAATTTCGTGCTGCCCCTCGTCGCCCCGCTGGTCTATGCGAAGTGGATGACCAAGAAGGCCGGAAAGAGGTATGAGGGCGTTACTCTCCCGAACGCCCGCCACTTCCGTCGCCTCTTCAATCTCTACGTCGAGGGAGGTTGCGATCCGGCAGTGCTTGTGAGCCGCCGCAAGGGACGCGGTTCTTACTCGAAGGCGCATCCGCTCGATCTTCAGGTCTGGACGAAATTCGCGCATGAGTATGCCGACGCCAAGCGTCCGTCCATGCGCGCCTGCTTCGGAATGCTTAAGGCGAAGGTCGCGGAGCTTAACAAGGGTCGCACGAAGACCGACCACCTCTACAAGATGCCTTCACGCAATGCCTTCGAGGCCTTGATCAAGGGCATGGGAGAATTCTACCTACACGCGGCGCGCTACGGCGAGGATTCCGCCAGGAAGAAGTTTGCGCCGGTCCGCGATGGCCTGCAGGCCTTTGCTCCGGGCGAGCGCGTCGAGATGGACGAGTGGAAGGTCGATCTCCACGCCTGGTTCGTGCTGACGCCCATCTGGGCGAAACTGACGGACGAACAGCGCAAGGCGTTGAAAAAGGTTCGCGTCTGGGTGACCGTTGCCATCGATGTCGCCACGCGCTGCATCGTCGCCCTTCGCTTCAGCACTCGCGCCAACTCTGCACACTCCTCGATCGCGGCCCTCGAGATGATGGTTACCGAGAAGGAGCACATTGCGGAGGTGGCGGGCGCCGAGAGCCGCTGGATCCACTCCTTCGTGCCGCGCGAGCTCGTGACCGACGCCGGGGCTGGCTTCATCGAAACGAGCTTCCGCCAGACCGTGGCTGCCCTGCACTGCGTCCACACCATTCCCCCTGCCGGTATGGCATCGGCTCGCGGCACCATCGAATCCGTCTTCCGCACTTTCGGACAGCGTTTCCTTCACTACTTCCACGGCCGCACCTTCTCGAGCGTTTATGCACGAGGCGACTACGATGGCGACGGAAATGCCACTCTGAATGTCGACGAGATCTGCCGCTTCCTGACACGCGCCATCGTGGACATCTATCATAACGAACCGCACTCCGGCCTCGGCGGCGAAACTCCGGCAAACGCCTGGCTGCGCCTGTCCCGCGAGTACGCCATGCTCCCGCCGCTCAGCCAGCGTCAGCGCCGAGTGATGTTCGGCACCCTTATGACCCGCAAGGTTTCCGCTCGCGGCATCGTCTTCCTCGGCATTCACTATCAGTCTCGCGAACTTGAGCGCCTCTGGGCCGAACGGGCGGCCTTGCCGAACTCACCCAGCGTCGAGGTGAAGGTCCGCATCGACCGCTTCAGTCTTCGCACGGTCTCGTTCCACAACGGATCCGAGTGGCTCGATCTCACCGCCGAGCATATCCCGGAAGGTGTCAGCGTCTGGGAATGGACGGATGCCAAGGACAGCTTGTCGGAGACCCACGCCAAGAACGCCGAGATCAATCTCTCGGCGATGCTCAACGCGGTCAACGACCTCCGGGAAGCTGGCATCGCTGCGGCAGCCCGCGCCGAGCTCGGCACCGACATCCCGAGCGAAGCGGCCTATCGCAAGGTCGAGCACGAGCGCTTCGCCCGCGAAATCACCATGGACATCCTGAGCAGCAAGGAACTGGCTCCGCTCGCGATCGCCCATGACCCGCTGACGACCTCTGTCGAGGAGTTTCGCT
Source organism: Hyphomicrobiales bacterium (assembly GCA_900466985.1). GTDB lineage: Bacteria > Pseudomonadota > Alphaproteobacteria > Rhizobiales > Rhizobiaceae > Rhizobium. Next base: position 35,244 of record UBOA01000008.1, on the reverse strand, counting down.
TCCTTGCCCGCAACAAGAAGGAGGTCGACGCCTACTTCGGTGAAACGAAGGAGGCGTCGGAACAGGAAGAATCCGGCCTCGACGGTGATGGGAGCGGGTTCTCGTTCTCGATCGAAGGCTGATGCTTCGCGAAAAATTGCCCGTGCCACTCGATGCGCGAGCCAAACCACCATCAATCTAGGGGAAATATCATGGCCCTTGTGCCCTTAGTATCCCGCTGTCTTCCCGCCAAAGCGTTCTCGGCCGCTCTGCGTGGAAGGTACCCTGAACCCATGCCTCTCGCCCTCATCGAGACACCAGCGCCCTTGTCGCTGGCATGCTTCGCCGAGGTTGCGAAGACCTCCGTCGACAGCGTCGTCAGCTGCGCCCCTCGCGCCGCTTCCCTCAGACCCACCTTCGGCCACTGAACCAAATCCAATCCTACAACTCCACAGGAGCACCACCATGACTACGCAGACCCTCGAAAATACCGCCCTCTCCTCCGCTTCCAACGATGGCCTGCCCGCCGCGCCCGCGGTCGAGGCCGGAATGCCCGTCATCGACGATGGCATGCCGCAGTTCCATGAAGCAGCCCTTACCCTTCTCGCAACCTTGAGTCCGGAAAGACGGATGCGAGCCGAGCGTCGCGGCAAAAAGCAGGCTCGCTACGTGACGATGCCTAAGGACACCCTGATCGCAAACGCTATCGATGAGCTCTGCGAAAATGCAGCGGCCGCAGCTTTCGGGGAATCCGGCAAGCGGCGGGCGCTGTTTCTGATCGGTGAATCCGACAGCGGAAAGACCCGCGCAATGGAATTTCATATTCCCAAGCGCAAGGAATTCTCGCCCTACCGGCTTCCTTCGGGACAGCCGGTAACACCTTTCGTCTCGTTCGAATGCCCGCGACCCATCACGTTGAAAGGGTTCGCTCGAAAGGCACTGGAGGCATGCGGTTACCCGAACGTCTCCCACAAGCTCACTGAGCAGGAGTTGTTCGAGCTTCTGAAGGAGACCATTCGGAATAATCGTATTCTGTTCATGCACATCGATGAGATGCAGCACGTGATGAAGGGGACGACGACGAATGAGATCCAGAACGTGTCGGACATCATCAAGAGTCTCCTGCAGATCCCCGGATGGCCCTTGCACATGATCCTCTCTGGAGTACCGTCTCTCGGTCTCTTCCTTTCGCCCGAGGATGGCGACGCCCAGCTCCGGAATCGAAGCTTCGTGGTGGAACTTAAGCAGATGACTCGACCGGATGCCGAGGCGCTGCGCGCTCTCCAGCGGCACATGGTGCGAGATGAGGGTGTTCTGATCGGCGAGACGGACTCTATCGACTTCGCATACAGACTGATCCACGCCTACCAGGGTGCTTGCGGCACCATCATCCAGGCAATCCAGGGAGCTACCGAACGCGCCCAGATCGAGTTTGAGAATAACACCGCCGGGACCGAATCCGGCCCCTCGGTGACGATCAATCACTACGCAGCCGACTATGCGCTCAAGTTTGGCTGCCGACCCTCGGCCAACATCTTTCTGGTCAACGACTGGGACAAGGTCGATCCTCGCCAGTCCCTCGCCCACGTTATCGCGAAGGCGCCGCGCGAGACCAAGCCTTCGAAACCCAGAAAGAAGGAGGCCTGAACATGGCTCGTCTCGCAAACGTGCCGGTCCTGGCGGACACGGAACCCCTACAGATGTTCGTATCCAGGCTTGTGGCGGCTAACGCCGCCCCAAGCATCCGCGCCTTTCTCCGGCACATGAACTTCCGGCAGGACCACCATCTTATGCACCCCCGGACGCTTGAGGGTCTTTCCGCTCTCACTGGTATCGACGCGGAAACGCTGGCCTCGCGCAATCTCCATGTACGAGGCACGATCGTTGAGTACGGCGATCTTGAGTTCAACGGGTGGCATCTGAACCTTAGTAACCCGCGTTTCTGCCCACGCTGCATCGAGAGCGAAATCCGTAGCGGATACGGACGTTGGGAAGCTCGACCGCACGTGCGCTGGGATTGGCTTCTGAGCTTCAACGAGATCTGCGTGAAACACAGCACACCGATCTTCACGTCCTCATTCCGATACCCCAATAGTGATCGCTTCGACTTCGCGATGTACCTGCGCAAGAATAAAGCGGAGGTGGAGAATGCCATTGCGACGTGCTCTGAGGCCCACCTTCATGCTTACGACCGGCATTTTGCGGAAAGTCTGACCGCCGGATCGGGCCCGTCCATGGAATTCCTGCATGGGCTGCCGTACCCCATGGCGCAGAAGCTATGCATTGTCGCTGGACGCACTGACAGATTGGCCAACGATCCCGACCTGAGGTTTGCGGGCAGGGTTTCGGTGTCGCGCGACCTCCGACTGAGAGGGTTCGAACTCCTGGCGGACACGCGCAAGCTCCGCGAATGCCTTTCGACGGTGAACAAAGACTTCATTAGCCGCAACAAGTTCTCGAAGGGGTACGCGCTCTACGGAGAACTTCAGGGCTTTCTCACGGCGCACGTCGACGTGCCCGCGCTGCGTCCGTTGATCGATTTCGTGCGAGACTGCGCGATGTCGGAGGTCCCGATCGGCCCAGAGGATCCGTTCATCGGCGGCGGCGGCATCCGCCGGTGGCATACCGCGCACACGGCGATGCGTGAAACGGGTATCGACAGCCGGACACTTCGCCGAATTCTCGAGCAGCATGGTGTTTTGAGCGCGGCCGATCGTCGAAAATCGGACAACTATGTCATGTGCCGCATCTCACATGTCGAGGCAGCTGTGGCCGAGCACCATGACGACATCGACATCGAAGCCATCACCAGGAAGATGGGGCTGACACTTCCGACAGTGCAGAAGATCATCAAGGCCGGGTTGCTGACACACAAGCCGAAGCTCTTGAAGAAGCAGAAGCCGAAGTTCTCTCGGAAGGCCGTCGACGTACTCATGGAAAAGCTGACCGGAGGTCTCGAAGAGCGCGACGGGTCCACTGACCTGGTCCAGTTGCCGGTGGCTGCCCACAAGGCAGTTTGCTCGATCGTCGATATCTTGGGAGCGATCCTGCAGGGCAAGATGCCGACAAGGTACCTTTCCAAGGACGCCTCGCTCGTTGGTGTCGATCGGCTGCTGGTTGATGTAAGGCAGACGAAAGCCGCCTTCGCGCCGCCATCGCTCGGAGTGAAGTGTCACGAATTCCTGCGGGAGCTGGGGCTGACCTATGCTGTTGGCAAGCCCCTTTTCTACTCGGGTCTGTTCGAGCTCAAGAAAGTCATTCAGAGCTTGAACGGCGTCCCTTACCACGTAGTCGAGCACGAAGCCTATGCAGCGTTTCGTCGTGAATATGTCACACTCTCGGAAGCGTCTGCCGGGTGGATGCCGCATCGAAATCTGAAGGTCGCGCTGGAAAATGCTGGCATTCACCCAGTGTGGGCGGTCGGCCAGCGCAGGAACGGAACTATCTATCGCCGCTCTGAAATCGAGAGTTACAGAGCGGAAACGCGCAAGTCATAATCAGCCAGAATTCTAGTCCAAACCGCGCCCCGGCATCTCATGTCGGGGCTTTTTTGTGCCCTGATTCCGGGAATTTCTGGGAATTCGTGTCGTATCTGACAGGACAGGAATGACATCTTATCGGGTATGATTTGGAAATTATTCAATGTTTTCAATTGCTGATTTTGAAACAGTGCCTTTTCTGATCCGTCTGCTCAGCTACTACGGTATCCATCCCGTCGCGAGCGCGCCTGCCCATTCCGGGCGTGCGTTTTCTTTTGCGAGGCGCGACATCGCCATGTGGTCGTAGGCGACCGTACGGAAGACAGGAAGCCAGCCGCCCTCGCCCTTCTCGAGGATACAATAGGACGCCAGCGGGTGGCCGGTCTCGACCTTGTGGTAATGTGGTCGATCGTCGTCATAGGCCGGGCAGCCGACGCTGCCGGGATTGACGATCAGCCTGTCGTCGCTGAGGCGAACCAGTCGCGGGATATGGCTATGGCCACAGAGGATCAGCGGGAAATCCGCGCCCGTCGCCAACGCCTCGATCTCTGCGAGCGGCTTCAGGAAGACATGGCCTTCAGTAGACACGGATTCCAGCCAATAGGTGCTGTCGTTCGCAGGCGTCGCGTGGCAAAGGTAGACCTCGCTCCGATAAACCGCGCTCGCCGGCAGGCCGCGCAACCATTGCAGGTCGTCCGCCGTCAGCTGATCAAACGCTGCCGCGTCCGAAAGATGCATGGCCTCGCGCTGCTGTTCGATCAGATAGCGATCGTGATTGCCGCGGACGGTTAGCATGTCTCGCTCCCGCAGCAGCTCCGCGGTTCGCCCTGCCGTCAGCGGGCCGCTGAAACAATCGCCGAGATTGACGATCTCGGTAACGCCCTGCGCCGCGATATCAGCCAGCACCGCCTCAAGCGCCAGATGGTTGCCGTGAACGTCCGCAATCGCCGCAAACCGCATCACCTAGCTACCGCGATAGGTCGAATAGCCGTAAGGCGAGATCAACAAGGGCACGTGGTAATGCGCCGTCACGTCGGCAATACCGAAGCGGATGGGCACGAGGTCCAGAAAGGCTGGGTGTGGCAACGCAATCCCCTCGGCGCGCAGATAGTCGCCGGCATGAAAGACGAGTTCGTAAGTCCCCGCCTTGAAGCTATCGCCGACGAGGATGGGTCCGCCGTCGACACGGCCGTCGGAATTGGTCCTGACCGTCTTCACGTGGCGACGGACCTCTCCTTCAAGATGAAAGAGATCGATCCGCAATCCCTCGGCCGGCTTGCCTGACGCGGTATCGAGTACGTGGGTGGTCAGTCCGGTCATAGGCTGGGCTCGCTGATGATGAAGGGCGTTTCGAAGAAGTACTCTTCCAGATTGTTGCCGGGTCCCTCGCGGTCGACAACAAGGAAATCGCTTACGGCGCCGAGCGATATCAACGGGTGGTGCCAGGTATTGCGGCGATAGTTCACGCCCTGATCGCCCCGCGCCAGAAACACCCGCGGACGACCGGGCGTGCCGCCCTCGTCCTCGGAGACGACGACGAGATAGGGACGACCGGAGATTGGCGAAAAGCTCTGGCTGCCGAACGGATGACGCTCCATCATGCCGACTTCATAGGGAAAGCGGCGCGGCTGGCCGCGGAAGAGGTTGATGATGATGCGCGCGCCCTCGCCCACCGCTTCGGCGGCGGCGAGCGCATGGAAGCGCTCGGTCGTTCCGTTGTTGATATAGCGCATCGTTGCCGGGTCGGCTTCGATGACATCCCCGAAGTGTGCAAAGGCGGATTTGGTCAGCGGAACAATATCGAGGATTTGAGACATGTGTTTATTCGCCTTCGGCACGCCAATTGCGCACGAGGTCAAGTCTGTAGAGCAGGTCGGGAACATCGTCTTTCGCGGTCGCCCAAACCTTGTCGAGATCGATGTCGAAATAGCCATGAGCAATACGATTGCGCATGCCTCGCATCGCGCCCCAAGGAAACTCCGGGTGCTCTGCTATAAACTCGGGATGGATCTTTATGAGTTGTGCAGCGATCTCCGAAGCCATCAGGAGGCTCATTCCGATCGCCCGCTGAAGGATGATATCAGCCAGAAAGTGCTCCTTGCTGACATCGGTGACCATTTGATGGGCATCGGTAGCGGCTTGCCGCATGCGCTCCAGCAGGTAGGGAATTCGCTCGAGGCTCATATGGGCTTCGCTTCCGAAAGGACACGGATACGCACGGGTTCGGGAAAGTCGCCGGGTGTCAGCAGATGGATGCACGTACCCAGCATCATCTGTTCCAGTGCGTCCTGCAAGCCGCCCAGCGTCAACAATGTGCTGCCCGGCAGCGCATCCACCAGGATATCCAGATCGCTGTCCGGCCGGTCTTCACCGCGCGCCACGGAGCCGAAGACGCGCGGGTTCGCCGCGTTGAAGCGCTTCGTCGCTTCGCGGATCGCCTGCCTGTTCTTCTCCAGCACTTCGGATGGCCTCATGGCGCAACTATAGGTCACCGGCGCAAAAGAGAAAAGCACCAAGGAGCGGCCTGTCTCAACGCCCCGGCAGCATCGTTTCAAGGCGCAGAAACGCGATGCTTTCGACCTGTGCGGTGGCCGTTTCGAACTCCTCATCGCGCGTGTTGTCGATGCGCTTTTCGAAGGCGGCCAGAATGTCGTCCTTGTTCAAGCCCTTGACCGCGATGATGAAAGGAAAGCCGAACTTTTCGACATAGGTCGTGTTGAGCTCGGTGAAGCGGGCATGTTCCGCGGCGCTCAGCCGATCGAGCCCGGCGCCGGCCTGCTCTTTCTTGCTATCTTCGGTAAGCTCACCCGCTATCGCGAGACGTCCGGCAAGATCGGGATGGGCACGCAGCACGCCGAGCCGCTCCTCCGGACTCGCCGCCCGGAAGATGGCGACGAGCGCCGTGTGGACACGATCCACCGTCAGTTCGTCGCCGACGAAACCGTCGTCATAGGCACGCTCGGCAATGAACTGCGAATGTTCGAAGACACCGCCGTAGCGTGATACGAACTCGTCCCGCGAAAGCATCAGATTGTCTCCGGCTTGTGGTGGGCATGCCAATGCTGCGCGATCTCGATTCGCCTCGGTATCCACACCTTGTCGTGCTTCAGCACATATTCGATGAAGCGTTTCAACGCTGCGGCGCGACCGGGACGACCGACGAGACGGCAATGCAGGCCGACCGACATCATCTTCGGGCTGCCGGCCTTCCCCTCTTCATACAGCGTATCGAAGGCATCCTTGAGGTAAGTGAAGAACTGGTCGCCCGAATTGAAGCCCTGCGGCGTTGCAAAGCGCATGTCGTTGGTCTCGAGCGTATAGGGGATGATCAGGAACGGGTTGTCATCGACACCCTTCACCCAAAACGGCAGATCGTCGGCATAAGAGTCAGAGGAATAAAGGAAACCGCCTTCTTCCATGACGAGGCGCAACGTGTTGTCCGAAGGCTTGCCTTGGTACATTCCGTAGGGACGCTCGCCGGTCAGTTCCGTGTGGAGGCGCACGGCTTCCTGGATATGCTTGCGCTCGACGTCTTCCTGGAAGTCCTTGTATTCAAGCCAGCGGTAACCGTGGCTGGCGATCTCCCAACCGGCTTCCTTCATGGCCGCGATCGCCTCCGGGTTGCGCGCCATGGCAAGCGTCACCCCATAAACAGTGGCCTGAACCTTGAGCTCCGTGAACATGCGCCACAAACGCCAGAACCCGGCGCGCGAGCCATATTCGTAAATCGATTCCATGTTCAGGTTTCGCTGACCCGGCCAGGACGCGGCACCGACAATTTCCGACAGAAGGTTTTCAGAGGCGGGATCGCCATCAAGAATGCAGCGTTCGCCGCCTTCTTCGTAATTGATGACGAACTGAACGGCCACGCGGGCATCGCCCGGCCACTTCGGGTCGGGCGTGTTGCGACCGTAACCGATCAGATTGCGCGGATAAGTTTCGGATACCATGAAATCACCTTCCTGAAAGTCGGCGAAACGGTAGCATCCAGAGAAGGAATGTCGAGACGGAAAGTACGCAACAGAGTTTTGCCTTCGCGGCGCAAACTCTTAGGCCAGTGTAGGAACACGATCCCGACGAGCGCTGACCTTGCCCATCGGATGCAGCGAATGCACGCGAAACGGCCCGCCATTCCCCTCTTCGACCATCAGCGCGACATTGGCGACCTTGACGGGATCGGCAAGGACTGGCTCGAAGACGTTCCGAAGCGCCTGCTCGACCCGTGGCATGTCGCAGTGGCTGACAGGACCGGTCAGCGGCATGTGAAAGCGAAACTCGTCCATCACAAAAGGGCTGCCCCAGCGATACAGATTGGCGAACTGCGCCGCCGACAGACCACCCGGATCTGTCCGCTCGATTTCTGCCTCGCTCAACGGCGCCCGGAATCGGTCGAACTCTTGAACGACGGCACTGGAAAGATAGTGGACGTGTTCGCAAGGCCGCGACGGAACGAGACTGTAGAATGCACCGAGCCTCGCCACCTCAAGCTGATGGATGTGAAACGGCGTCAGCGTTCCACAGAAGCGCATCAGATCCCGCAGAAGTTGCGCCTCCGTTACGTCGGCGGCGAGGCGGAAGGGTGCCTTCAGAACACCTTGGAAGCCATAGCGGCGCGGTAGCGCCGTATGGAAGGCAATCTCGTGAATGCTCAGGCCGCGGATCGCTGTCGGCTCGACCATCTCGCCAGAGAACACGTTTCGACCCAACCAGTTTGCAGCCACGTGCGAAAGCGGGTCGCTCGCAGCGGGTGTAAAGCAAATGCCATAGCGCATCCAATTTCCTCCGTCGAACAAACGGCACAGCCCTCCGTCGGCGCCGCGGTTGCGCTAGCAGATAGGTGATTTGCATGACAGAATAACGAAAGGCAGGAGATGCTAATTCACGTTTAGCGTGAAGCGACGCGGATGTGATTGGCGAGCAAGAAGCTTTCCGGCAGCGCGAAGGGCGGCTGGCGGCCGGCCGCGAGGTGGATCGCTGCCGCAGCCAGACGGTGCGCCAGGCCGAAGCTGACCTTGAAGCCGCCGGTCAATGCGATCAGGCCGGCATGGTCGGGATGGACGCCGATCATCGGATCACGATCGATCGCCTTCGGCCGCAGACCGGCCCACCGCTCAACAACGGGCGCGCGTTGCAATGCCGGCACCAGTTGCGCGGCTGCCTCAAGCAACATGTCGAGCTGCGCATCCGTCGAGAATGGCGCGTCGAAGCGATTCTCGCTTGTGCTACCGACGGCGACATGGCCGCCCTCATGCGCAACGATATAAAGCCCGTCGCGGAAGATCGTCGGCAAGGACGGGTCTATGTCGACTTTCAGCAGGGCTGCCTGGCCTTTGACGGGCTGGCCCAGCGGCTTCACGAGGCCCCCCGTGTGCCGCTGCAGCAATGGAAAGGATTGGTGGCCGGCAGCGACAATGCAGTGTCCGAACGCAATGTCACCTGCATTGGTAATCGCAACCTTGCGCTCAAGATCGAGATCGTTGGCCGATACGTTTTCGGCAACCCGCACATGCCGTGCCTCTCGTAGCGATGCTTCTAGCAGCGCGATAAGCGACCGCGGCGCCACTCTGGCGGCAAGCGTGTCGTGCACAAAGCCGCTTTCACCTGCTGCTGCGTCCAGCCAGTTTTCCTGGGGAAGCTTGTCGAGCACGTGCCAATGGAAGCGCTGCTCGCCGGCGATCCAGCGATCCTCGGCATCCCGGGAATGACCAAGCGCGATCTCGCGCAAGTGCGGCTTCGGCAGCGGAATGAGGCGGCCTGAGCGGCGATAGCCCGCGGAAAGACCCGTCTGCCGTTCCAACGCTGCAATCTCCGCCTCCAGCGAAACGAGCGCATCGAATTGGAATTGCTTCTTGGCATTCCACTTGTCCGGCATGTGCGGCATCAGCGCCCCGAGCAGGCCGCCGCTCGCGCCGTGACCAATCCGGCCGGCCTCGATGAGCCATGCATCGAGGCCCAGGCGTTCCGCCTGAACCGCTGCCCATAGCCCCATGATACCGCCGCCGATGATCAGCAGGGCAGTCGATGATTGACCGGAACGCGCGGTCGGACTATCGGCTTTTGGCATGACAGATACGGATCCCGAAAAGAGTGCTGACGCCCACCAGCCGCTAGAGTGGCGCGACGGCGATATGCCTTATTCACCGGCCTTTGGCGACCATTTTTATTGCCAGACCGATGGCAGGCTGGAATGCGGCCACGTCTTCCTCGCCGGCAACGGCCTGCCGCAGCGCTGGCAGGATCAGGACAATTTCCTGACCGGTGAGCTCGGCTTCGGCACCGGTCTGAATTTCGCCGAAACGTGGCGGCAATGGAAACTCAACCGGCACAACGGACAGCAACTGCACTTCATGTCGTTTGAGCTCTACCCGATGCGGCGCGCGGAAATCGACCGTGCGCTTTCTCATTGGACCGAGATCGACACCGAGCGGCAAGCCCTGACGGCCGCCTGGCCGGAAACGCCGGAGGCAAGCGTCTTCCTGCGGCTCGATGACCAGACATCGCTCAGCGTTATCAGCGGCCATGCTCTCGAAGGTGTCGCGGCCGCGCAAGCCGGTTTCGACGCCTGGTATCTCGATGGCTTCGCCCCCTCGCGCAATGCCGACATGTGGTCTGAGGAACTGATGCGCCTCGTCTGCGAAAAGACGAAGCCGAACGGGACCTTCGCGACCTATGCGGCGGCCGGCTTCGTCCGGCGCAACCTGATCGCAGCCGGCTTTGCGGTGGAGCGTCGCAGCGGCTTTGCCGGCAAGCGCGAGATGCTTTGCGGCATCAAATCCTAGACCCCGCGTGCTGCTCGCTCCTGAGCAACCACAATCCCAGCTTCTCTTCGAGCAGTTCCGGGCTGATCGGTTTTGACATGTAATCGTCCATGCCGGCGTCCAGGCAGAGGTCGCGGTCGACCTCCAGTGTATGCGCCGTCACTCCGATGATTGGCACCCGATGACCTTGTACGCGTTCGCGATCGCGTATTGCCCGCGTCGCGTCGTGGCCGTTCATGACAGGCATAGAGACATCCATCATGATGATGCGTGGCGTATAGCGATCCCATGCCTCGACAGCCTCCTCGCCGTTGCCGACAACGAGAAAACTGAGGCCGGTTTCCTGCAATATCTGCGTAAAGACGATCTGGTTGACTTCGTTGTCTTCCGCGACCAGCACGTCGATGAACTCCGCCCGCGGCCATTCGGAAGGCTCATCTTTGGCGAGCGGCGGCGGCGCTGCCTCCGGTACCATCTTCACCGCCGCAGCGATCTGTTTCGTGCGACTTGCCCGCACGACGTCAACGATGGTGTTTCGCAGCACGTTGGCCCGCGCCGGCTTCATCAAATAGGCTTGACCGTTAAGCGCGGCGAACTCTTTCTCCGTCCCGGAAATGTCCATTGAGGTCAGGAAGATGATCGGCAGCCGTTCAAAGCGGCTGTCGGCGCGCAGCTTCCGTGCGATGTCGGCGCCGTTCATGCCCGGCATCTGGTAATCCAGCACGACCACATCAATCTCGATGCCCAACTCGTTCGCTGCGGCGATTATTGCCATGGCCGCCGGTCCGTCCTCGGCGGCGGCCCCATCGAAGCCCCAGAGGTCCAGCTGCTCGGCCAAAATCTGTCGGTTAACCGCGTTGTCGTCGACGATGAGAACGCGCGCACCCATCACGTTGACCGGCAAGGGCTTTGGAGCAAGGCGCGCCGCTGCCACGGTGAGAGGCAGGTTTGCCGTAAAGACCGAGCCCCTCCCCGGTTCGCTGTCCACCTCGAGATAGCCGCCGAACAAGTCGACCAGCCCTGCCGTGATGGCAAGGCCAAGCCCGGTTCCCTCATGGCGACGCGTGGAGGATGAGTCGATCTGCGAGAACTTGTCGAAAATGGAGTCGAGCTTGTCGCCCGGGATGCCGATGCCGGTATCCTCGACCCGGATGCGCGCCATGATTTCGTCTTCCGCGCCCGGCGTAAAGCCGACGTCCACAAGGACGTGACCGCGCTCGGTGAACTTTATGGCGTTGCCGACGAGATTGGTGATGATCTGGCGGAAGCGGCCGGCGTCACCGATTACGGCCGACGGCAAATCGGGTGCCGCGCGCACCAGCAGCTCTATGTTCTTCTCAGCCGCCGGCGAAGACAGGAGCGTTGCAACGTCCTCGATCGCCTCGACCAGGTCGAACGTCGTGCGCCTGAGGGTCATCTGGCCGGCGTCGATCTTGGAGAAGTCGAGAATGTCGTTAATAATCGTCACCAAGGCGTTGCCTGACTTGGCGATGATATCGATGAACGTCTTCTGGCGCGTATCGAGATTGGTCTTCGCCAGCAATTCGGCCATTCCGAGAACGCCGTTCATCGGCGTTCGGATCTCATGGCTCATATTCGCCAGGAACTCCGACTTGACGCGGTCGGCGGCTTCCGCCCGGGATAGCAGCCGCTCAAGCTCGACCTCACGCTGCTTCGCTTCGGTGACATCGGTGAACAGCGCAACCCAGTGTTGCCGCTCGCTGATCGTCGCATCCAGGTTAACCCAGCGCTCTCCGGCGACATGGAACGGCGTCGAAATCGGCTTCTTGGCCGCGATGTTATCGCGCCAACTCTGCAGGATTTCATCTTCCTGCCCGTGAAAGTCGCCTCGTTCGGCGCAAAACCGGAACAGATCGATCCACCCCCGTCCAACTGCGAAATATTCAGGTGGTATGGCGAGGATCTCGCTGAGTGGCTCGCTGGTAAGCAGGATGTTACCGTCCTGAACAATCAAGAGGCCCTGCGACATCGCCCGTGTCGCGTCTTCCATCAGGTCGCCGAGATGCGCGAGAGCCGCCCGCGTTTCGTGAATTTCCTTCTCCCGCTGGCGGACTGCAGTGACATCGGTATAGGAAAGCAGGACGCGACCGTTGGCAAGGCGGCCGCCCTCGAAGAGGACTCGCTTGCCGTTGACCCAGCCCAGTTCTATTGGCGGCTGCTGTTCCGCGGCAGAAAAATGCTTCTCGCGCCGGGCAAGGATCTGCTCAGGCGTGAGCCTGTCGCCATAGCGACCAAGTTGGTGATTGCGACGGATGACGTCGATGAAGGCCAAGCCGTCGAAGCGGTCGTCACGTGGTAGATCCCAGACATCGTAGAACTCGTCATTGGCGTAGAGGACGTTGCGCTCTTCGTCGAGGATCATGACACCGACTGGGAGAGCACGAAGAATCCCTTCAAGATCGTCCGTCAGCGCCCGGCTGCGAGCCAAGTCGGATGCCGAAAGGGTCGGCTTGGCCCCTGTCAGCTGATCGCCGCCGTCTTGATGTGGAGCTGTCCTTTCAAAAATACCGAGCACATAGACGCGGTCTTCGGACGGCGAGAAACTCTCGATCCGCACCCGCTCGCGCCCGAAGCCCCTGCTGTCGAAACAAACGGCACTTTCCTCACTCGCGAAGACGAGCGCGCGCCGCTCCTTGTCTTCGCGGGCCTCCTCTTCCGGCGTATCGATAAGTTCTCGGCTCCGGCAGCCGATGAAATCAGAGATCTCCCTTCCTAAGAAGGATGCATAGGCCTCGTTGACGGCCACATAGCGAAGCTCGCTGTTCTTGACATAGGCAGGGCGCTCCAGATCCGCGATCCGGCGGCAGGCCAGCTCGAGAAGGTCCCCGCTCGGTGTCAAGGTTGGTCCTCAGTCAGGAAAAGCTCACTCGTCGAGCAAGTATAACGGGCGCTCTTTAACAACCCTTTAACCATAATCCAGCGGCACGCTGCAGGACGCAGGTAACCTGTGCTCTGGCGCCGACGCGGCCGCTGAGATGATCGGCTGCAGCAGTTCGAACCGCGTAAACCTTGCGGAACTGTGGTATAGTTTCACCCGTTTCTACAATGAACTCGTTCAGTTGGCCCGTGTACCCGAACGGTTTCGCCTGACGGCTTCAGGAACAAGCATCGTCTACGAAAGGAGACGACCATGTCCGTACTTCATAAAAGCATGGCGGCGGGCTTAATGGCATTGACCCTGACGGGTACAACCCTCATCCCGGCAACGCCCGCGAACGCCAATCATGACTTCTGGGGAGGCGTTGCCGTTGGAGCAGTCGGCGGCCTGCTGCTGTCACAGGTTGGGCGCCCCTACGCCTACTACGGCTATCCGGGCCCATACTATCGGCCGTATTACGGGTCCTACTATAGACCGTACTACGGCTACCAACCCTATTATGGGGGCTACTACAGGCCGGCATATCGGAGCTATTACAGGCCTTACTCGCGGTACTACTACGCGCCTCGGTGCCATATCGTATGGCGGCACAACGGTTGGGGCGACGCTTATCGGACGCGGGTCTGCTACTGAGAACGGCGCTGGCATAGGGGTCGCTACGGTGGGCGTTGAGCCTGTGCTCTTGACTTTTGGCCCCAACTAGACCAAATGCAGGCCAGCTTTCACCTTCCGGCCGCCGCGTGAGCGTGCCCCTGCCAGCAAATAGGAGCAGGAAGAAGGGCAAAAGCGCATTTCGTACAGGCCGCATCCCAGGACGCGGGCAGAAGCGCTGGAAAGCTTTTTCCAACAAGACAAGTTCCCACTTCACGCGGGGTTCTTGACGCCAGAATGACACCGGGCTGCACTTTGCGACCCGGCCGATTTTTTTGGCGCGCCCTAAAAGGTTATGACTTGACCAATTTTGAATCGCTTGGCATCTCCAAGCCGATCGTCGCCACACTTTTCCAGCTCGGCATCGAAACGCCGACCCCCATTCAGGAAAAGGCGATCCCGCTTCTGCTCGAAGGCCGCGACCTTATCGGCCTTGCTCAGACAGGCACCGGCAAGACGGCCGCCTTCGGCCTGCCGATCATCGAAAAGATCATCCCTGAAGAGCGGCGTCCGGACAACCGTACCACCCGTACGCTGATCCTCGCCCCGACCCGCGAACTGGTGAACCAGATCGCCCAGAACCTTAAGAACTTCCTGCGCAAGTCCCACCTGCGCATCAACGTCGTCGTCGGCGGCGTCTCGATCAACAAGCAGCAGCTGCAGCTCGAAAAGGGCACCGACATCCTCGTTGCCACGCCTGGCCGCCTGCTCGATCTTGTCGCCCGCCGCGCCATCGGCCTGACCGCCGTGCGCTACCTCGTTCTCGACGAGGCCGACCAGATGCTCGACCTCGGCTTCGTGCACGATTTGCGCAAGATCGCCAAGATGGTGCCGAAGAAGCGCCAGACGATGCTGTTTTCGGCAACCATGCCGAAGTCGATCGCCGACCTCGCCGGCGAATATCTGACGGACCCGGTCACCGTCGAAGTGACGCCTCCGGGCAAGGCTGCCGACAAGGTCGAGCAGTACGTCCACTTCGTCAACGGCAAGAACGACAAGACGGATCTCCTGAAGAAGTCGCTCACCGAAAACCCGGACGGGCGCGCCATCGTCTTCCTGCGCACCAAGCATGGTGCGGAGAAGCTGATGAAGCATCTCGACCACGTCGGCTATTCCGTTACCTCCATCCACGGCAACAAGAGCCAGGGTCAGCGCGAGCGCGCCCTCAAGGCCTTCCGTGACGGCGACGTCAAGACGCTGATCGCGACCGACGTTGCCGCCCGCGGCATTGACATCCCGGCCGTCAGCCACGTCTACAACTACGACCTGCCGGAAGTTCCGGATGCCTACGTCCACCGCATCGGCCGTACGGCCCGCGCTGGTCGCGACGGCATCGCGATCGCCTTTTGCGCACCTGACGAAACCCGCCTCCTGCGCGACATCGAGCGCCTGATGAACATCTCGATCGCGGTGGCCAGCGGCGAGGCTCCCGCCAACATGAATGCGGCGCCGAAGCGCGGCAATGGCGGCAACCGCGGCCAGGGTCGCGGCAGTGAGAACCGTGGTGGCGAGCGTCGTGACGGCGAAGGTCATCGTGCAGGCGGTCGTCCTGAGCGTCGTCCGCGCCCTGAAGCCGGTGACGAAGTCCGTGCCAACAACGAGGAACGTCGCCAGCGTCGCCCCCGTCCGGAGCGCCAGACCCAGCGCAACGAGGACTTCCGCGGCCAGCGTCGTGGTGAACCGACACCTGTCGGTCCCGACAACGATCTGGTCGCGACGTCGGACTTCCGTCCGGCCCGCAAGCCGCAGCGCCCGCAGCATGGCAACCACGCCAATTCCAACGGCGAAAACCGGCATCATCCCGGCGGCGGCGCGCGCAATGCGCACGGACGCCCGGCCCACAAGCATGGCGAAGATCGCGGTGCCCAGGCCCACGGCGGCGGCGAGCGCCGCGAAGGCAATGGCGGCAACCGTCGCGGCGGTCCGTCGCGCGGCAATGGCCAGCGTCGCGAACGCGCGTAGAACCTGAATAACGAGAAATAATTGGCGGCGGAGGGAAACCTCCGCCGTTTTTCATTGCAGCTGTTCGCGTAGCGGCACGACACGCGCCGGTCTGTTGGTCAGATAGACGCCGCTCACTACCACGATGGTGCCGAAGATCAGGGGCAGCGTCAGCGGCTCGCCGAACGCGATGAAGGCTTCCAGCGCCACTGTCGGCGGCATCAGATAGATAAGCGAGGCCGCCCGTGACACCTGGCCTCGGCGGATGAGGTAGAGCAGCAGCCCGACGCCGCCCATCGACAGCCCGAAGACCGACCAGATGAGCGCCGCAATGGCCTGTGTCGACCCATCGAAATGCATGCGCTCGAAGGCGAACATCAATGGCACGGTGACTACAAGCGCGCCGACATATTGCAGCGTGGCAATCGGCAAGAGGTTGCCGGTCTGCAGATGCTTCTTTTGATACAGCGTTCCGTAAGTAACGGAGCACATGGCGATGAGGTTGATGGCCAACGGCACCGCTGCATGCGCCAGATCGGCCGTTGCCGGATCAAAGAGCTTCGGCGAGATCGCGATGGCAATGCCGAGGAAGCCGAGCAGAAGCCCCAGCCTCTGGACGCCCTGCAGGCGCTCGCCCACGAGCAGCGGCGCGGCCATTGCCGTCAGAAGCGGCTGCAGCGCGGCAATGATCCCTGATATCCCCGCCGGCACACCATTCGCGATCGCCCACCACAAGCCGCCAAGATAGAAGCCGTGCAGGAACATACCGGAGTAGACCGCCTTGAAGGCAACCGCCCTGCCCGGCCATGGCGCGCGCATGGCAAGGCAAAGCCCCAGGAATGCCAGCCCCGACAGCGTGTAGCGCATCGCAAGGAAGGTGAAAGGCTCCGAATGGATGGCGGCGTATTTCGCCACGACCCAACCAGTCGACCAGAGCAAAACAAAAATGGCGGGTGCGAAGCGATCAAGCAGCATGAATTGGTCCCGGGCAATAGATTGCCGCGCCTGATAACCGACCGACTGCGCCTCCGTCAAAGGCGAAGCGTTGATGCTTACCTGCAGTTTCGTTGATGGGTCATCCGGCCAGCCGTATGCGGCCGTCTCCCGAAACAATTGAATGCCGATCCGAAAAATAGTCAGCTGCTTATATTTTGAGCGACCAACGGGGATTGACGGCGACCAAGGTCACGCCAGTTTCTGGTAAACGCCCAGTTTTTCGGCTCTTTTGGTCGTTCGGGAGGATTTTACGAATCTCGCCCGCGAACTGTGCATGGTTCTTGCATTGCTTATTGCGTTGTATTCAAATGAACAAAAAAGGGGAGCCACACCTTTGGCATTTGATGAAATGATCACCGGGGACGAAAGTCCTCGTCAGCCATATGAAAAATACTTTGAGTGGTACAATAACCAAGATCGAACGCATCTGATTGCCAAATCCCGGGACGCGGAAAACATCTTCCGAAAGACCGGCATTACCTTCGCGGTCTACGGACACGCAGACTCCTCCGAAAAGCTCATCCCCTTCGACATCATCCCCCGCATCATATCAGGCCGTGAATGGCGCAAGCTCGCCCAGGGCATCGAACAGCGGGTGATCGCCCTCAACGCTTTTCTCGATGACATCTACCACAAGCAGGAGATCATCCGCGCCGGTCGCATACCGCGCGAACTGATCGAGAGGAACGATGCCTTCCTGCCCGAGATGATCGGCTTCCGGCCGCCCGGCGGCGTCTACACGCATATCGTCGGCACCGACATCGTGCGCACCGGCGAGGACGAGTTCTACGTGCTGGAGGACAACGCCCGCACGCCCTCCGGTGTCAGCTACATGCTGGAAAACCGCGAAACGATGATGCAGATGTTCCCGGACCTGTTTCATGCCAACAAGGTCCGGCCGGTCGAGGACTATCCCTACCTGCTGCGCCAGAGCCTGGCGTCGCTCGCGCCTCCGGGCTGCAAGGGCAAGCCGCGTGTCGCCGTACTCACCCCCGGCATCTACAATTCCGCCTACTACGAGCATTCGTTCCTGGCTGACACGATGGGCGTCGAGCTTGTCGAAGGCTCGGACCTCCGCGTCATCGACGGTAAGGTGAAGATGCGCACGACCCGCGGCTATGAGGCGATCGATGTCCTCTACCGCCGCGTCGACGACGACTTCCTCGACCCCCTCACCTTCCGGCCGGATTCAGCGCTCGGCATTCCCGGCATCATGGATGTCTATCGATCCGGCAACATCACCATCGCCAATGCCCCCGGCACCGGCATATCTGATGACAAGGCGATCTATTCCTACATGCCGGAGATCGTCGAGTTCTACACTGGACGTAAGCCGATCCTGGAAAACGTGCCGACCTGGCGCTGTTCCGAGCCACAGAGCCTCAAATACGTGCTCGAGCACCTCGAGGAACTGGTGGTCAAGGAAGTACACGGCTCCGGCGGCTACGGCATGCTGGTCGGCCCGACGGCTTCGAAGAAGGAACGCGCCGATTTCGCTGAAAAGCTGAAGGCGAAGCCCGCTAACTACATCGCGCAGCCGACGCTTTCGCTCTCGACCGTGCCGATCCTCGTCAACAAGGGAATTGCGCCGCGCCATGTGGATCTGCGGCCTTACGTTCTCGTCTCCGACAAGGTGCAGATCATCCCGGGCGGATTGACCCGCGTGGCTCTCAAGCAGGGCTCGCTGGTGGTCAACTCAAGCCAGGGTGGCGGCACGAAAGATACCTGGGTATTGGAGGACTGATGCTCGGAAGAACTGCAAACGGACTCTACTGGATGTTCCGTTACATCGAACGCGCCGAAAACATCGCGCGCCTTATCGATGCCGGCCTGCGCATGTCGCTGACCAGAAGCGGGACCGGTGACGACGACTGGGATGGCGTCCTGCAAAGCGCCGGGGTCCGCGAGACCTTTGACGAGGGCCACAGCAAGCTGACGAGCGCCGATGCGATCGACTACCTGCTGCGAGACCGCTCCAATCCCTCAAGCGTCATGTCCTGCGTCGACTATGGGCGAAACAACGCCCGGATGGTGCGCACGGCACTGACCCGGGAAACGTGGGAAGCGACGAACGAGTTCTGGATCGAACTCAAGTCCCTGCTGTCGAAGCGGCTGAAGGCTGCGGAACTGCCGGAAGCGATCGATGCCATCAAGCATCGCGCCGGGCTGATCCGTGGCGCCTTCCATGGCTCCATGCTCAGAAACGAGCTCTACAATTTCGCCCGTATCGGCACCTTCATCGAGCGCGCGGATAATACGAGCCGCATTCTCGACGTGAAGTACTATGTGCTCCTGCCCTCGGTCTCGGCCGTCGGCACGTCGATCGACAACATCCAGTGGGAATCGATCCTGCGCTCCGTCTCCGCCCACCGCTCCTACAGCTGGGCCTATGACGGCGAATATCGGTCGATGAATATCGCCGACTTCCTGATCCTCAACGGACAGATGCCGCGTTCGCTCGCCTATTGCTACGAGAAGATCGTCAGCGAACTCGGCTATCTCGCCAAGGATTACGGTGAGCGGCTGCCGGCGCATGATACGGCCGATTCCATCCGCAAGACGCTCCAGACACGTGCCATCAAGGAGATCATGGATCAGGGCCTGCATGAATTTCTCGAGGATTTCGTCACGCGCAACAACCAGCTCGGTATGGAAATCTCCGATGGTTACCGGTTCTACGCATAGGCGGGCATGAGATGAAACTTAAGATCAGCCACGTCACCGAATATCACTACGAAGAACCGGCCGCCTTCTCGCTGCAGCGGCTGCGGCTGACACCGCTCTCCGTTCCCGGGCAGTCAGTCATCAACTGGTCGCTGCACGTTGAGGGCGCCAGGCCCGAAGTCGAATACGACGATCAGTTCGGCAACCACGTCAATCTCGTCTCGCTGGAAGGCGAGCAGCGGGCAACACGCATCGTGGCGGAAGGCGAGGTCGAAACGGAAGATCGAAATGGGGTCCTCGGCGCCCATAGCGGCTTCTGTCCGCTCTGGCTTTTCCTGCGTGAAACGCCGAGGACGAAGTCCGGAAAGCTGATCAAGGAGCTCACCAAGGGTGTGAGCGGCGAGAACGAGCTTGCTCGCATGCACGCGCTGATGTCCGGCATACATGAGACGGTGGCCTACTTGCCCGGTACCAGCGACACGGAGACAACGGCTGAGCAAGCGCTTGAGAAGAAGAGCGGCGTCTGCCAGGACCATGCCCATATCTTTGTCGCCGCCGCACGCAGCCTCGGCGTGCCGGCCCGCTACGTCTCCGGCTACCTGATGATGGTGGAGAAGATCGAGCAGTCGGCGACCCACGCCTGGGGCGAAGCGCACCTCCCGGGCCTCGGTTGGGTCGGCTTCGATCCGGCCAACAATATCTGCCCCGACGCACGCTATGTGCGTGTCGCTTCCGGCCTCTGCTACCGCGATGCGGCTCCCGTTTCAGGCATGCGTATCGGCACGCCGGGGGAAAAGCTCTCTGTCGTGGTCAAGGTTGAAGATCGGGGGCAGATGCAGAGTCAAAGCCAGAGCTGAAGGGCTGGCTTCCGAAGAACTCATATCGAGATACCGTAGTCCGAGCCGCCGCATAGCGGCTCGGATCGTTTTGGGCCATCGTTAGGCCAGCGTATAGGCCGTCTTGACGCTCGTGTAGAACTCGGCCGCGTATTTGCCCTGCTCGCGCGGACCGTAGGACGATCCCTTGCGGCCGCCGAACGGAACGTGGAAATCCACGCCTGCGGTCGGCAGATTGACCATCACCATGCCCGCTTCGGAGTTGCGCTTGAAATGCGTCGCGTGCTTGAGGCTCGTCGTGGCGATACCGGCGGACAGGCCGAATGGCGTGTCGTTGGCGGTTGCCAGCGCTTCTTCGTAGTCCTTGACGCGGATGACCGAGACAACCGGTCCGAAGATTTCCTCGCGCGAAATGCGCATCTGGTTCGTGGCCTCCGTGAACAGCGTCGGCTGCAGGTAGAAGCCGGGCGTTTCGCGGGTGACGAGTTCGCCGCCGAAGGCGAGCTTGGCGCCCTCCTTCTTGCCGATCTCGATGTAGTCGGTATCGGTCTTCAGCTGCTTCTCATCGACAACGGGGCCGATGTGCGTGCCGGATTTCAACGCATTGTCGACAACAAGCGTCTGCAGCTTTTCCGTCAGCGCTGCGACGAACTTGTCGTGGATGCCTTCGGTAACGATCAGGCGAGAAGACGCCGTGCAACGCTGGCCGGTGGAGAAGAAACCGGAATTGGCGGCTGCTTCGACGGCGACGCCCAGGTCGGCATCGTCGAGGACGACCATCGGGTTCTTGCCACCCATTTCCAGCTGGAACTTGCGGTTATGCTCGATCGAGGCGCTGGCGACGCGGCGGCCCGTACCGGTGGAACCGGTAAAGGTGATGCCCGTAACATCAGGACTGTCGAGCATAGCCTGGCCGACAACCGAACCCCTGCCCATGACGAGGTTCAGCACGCCCTTTGGCAGGCCGGCACGATGCAGGATGTCGACGATCGCCCACGAACAGCCCGGAACGAGTTCCGCCGGCTTGAAGACGATGGTGTTGCCGTAGCAGAGCGCCGGTGCGATCTTCCAGGCGGGGATCGCGATCGGGAAATTCCAAGGCGTGATGATACCGATGACGCCGAGCGGGTCACGCGTGATCTCGACGCCAATATTCGGGCGAACGGACGGGATGACCTCGCCCGCAAGACGCAGCGCTTCGCCGGCAAAGAATTCAAAGATCTGCGACGCACGAATGGTCTCGCCGATCGCCTCGGGAAGCGTCTTGCCTTCTTCGCGGGCCAGCAGAGCGCCGAGCTCGTCCTTGCGAGCCATGATCTCGTCGCCGGCCTTCTTCAGGATGACATGACGCTCCCAGATGCCGGAGCGCGACCAGGCCGGGAAAGCAGCCTTGGCGGCGGCGATCGCATTCTTCGTGTCTTCGGCCGAACCATCCGCATAGAGGCCAACGACCTCGTTGGTATCCGACGGATTGATGTTCTTCGTCGCGTCCGTGCCGACCCATTCGCCGGCAATGAGGTTTTTATAAATGGTCATGGCCTGACGAGGCCTCCTTCACCGTTCTATTAAAAACGGTCCGGCCGCCGAAGCGGCCGGGCCTTGCGAAATCAGAGCTGCTTGACGGCAATCTCTTCTTCGGCGGCAATCTTCAGAGGATTGCGCAGCGGCAAGCCGAATTCGGCGACTTCGATTTCGAAAACGTCACCCTCTTCAGCCTTGATGCCTTCCGCAAAGGAAAGCGTCGCGGTGCCGAACATGTGGACGTGGACGTCGCCGGGCACCCGGAACAGGCCGTACTTGAAGTGATGGTATTCGAGGTTGGCGAACGTATGCGACATGTTCGCCTCGCCCGACAGGAAGGGCTTTTCGAAGATCACCTTGTCGCCACGCTTGATGCGCGAGGTGCCGCGGATATCCTCAGGCGCAACGCCAATGCGGATTTCCGGGCCAAAGCTTGCCGGACGCAGCTTGGAATGGGCGAGATAGAGATAGTTGATCCGTTCGGTCACGTGGTCGGAAAACTCGTTCGACAGCGCAAAGCCGATGCGGAACGGCGTGCCGTCTTCCGCGATGACGTAGATGCCGGCCATTTCAGGCTCTTCACCGCCGTCCAGCGCGAAGGAGGGAGAAACAAGCGGCGCGCCCGGAGCAGCGGAACCATAGCCGTTGCCCTTATAGAACCACTCGGGCTGGACGCCCTTCTCACCGGCCTTCGGCTTGCCGTTCTCGAGACCCATCTTGAACATCTTCATCGAGTCGGTGAGCGTTTCCTCAGCCGCCTCGGAGGTCTTCTTGTGCATGGAATCGCGAGTTGCGGCCGAACCCAGATGCGTCAGGCCCGTGCCGGTCAAATGCAGGTGCGCAGCGTCGGGATGCGTCATCGGCGGCAGAAACTTGCCGTCGGCATAGGCCTTTTCGAGGTCGACTGCATCGCCGAGGCCGTGTGCTTCAATCACCTGCAGCAGCGACTTGCCGCCGTTTGCGGCTTCCATGGCCAGCGCATAGACGCTGCCTGCGTTCTTGACGGCCTTCGCGGTACCGCCCGGCTCGCGCACGGCGACAATGATCTCTCCGTTCGAACCCTTGATCTGCGAAATCAGCACGGTCTTCATCCTTTTTTCGATAACGCGGAAAATGCTTCGCCAATCCGGCTCCCAGAATGAGCCGGATTGGCAAGTTCACATGACTGCGAATGCTTGGGCAGCGCCGGAGCGCTTAGCCCTTGTTCTTGTTATAGACATCGAAGAAGACGGCGGCGAGAAGCACCAGTCCCTTGACCATCTGCTGGAAGTCGATGCCGAGACCGACGATCGACATGCCGTTGTTCATGACGCCCATGATGAACGCGCCGATGACGGCACCGGTAATCTTGCCAACGCCGCCGGATGCCGAAGCCCCGCCGATGAAGCAGGCTGCGATAACGTCCAGCTCGAAGCCAACGCCCGCCTTCGGGGTCGCCGAATTCAGGCGAGCCGCGATGATCATGCCGGCGAGACCAGCCAGGACACCCATGTTGACGAAGGTCAGGAAGCTCAGGCGCTCGGTGTTGATACCGGACAGCTTGGTTGCCTTCTCGTTGCCACCCATTGCGTAGATGCGGCGACCGATCGTCGTACGGCGCGTCACGAAGGTGTAGGCCGCGATCAGCACGAGCATGACGACGAGAACGTTCGGCAGGCCCTTGTAGGTGGAAAGCTGGAAGCCAAGGAACAGGATCGCCAACGAGATGATTACGTTCTGGGCGATGAAGAAGCCATAAGGCTCGACATCGATGCCATGGCTCTCGTTGACCTTGCGGCGACGCCAGGCAAGATAGAAGAGCACGACAGTCCCCAGTACCGTCAGCACCAGCGACGTGGAATGCAGCGGAATTCCGCCGATATCGATCATGTCGCCTGGCAGGAAGCCCGTCGAGATGACCTGGAAGTCCTTCGGGAACGGGCCGATGTTCTTGCCGCCCAGAACGAACAGCGTCAGGCCGCGGAAGACGAGCATGCCCGCCAGCGTGACGATGAAGGCCGGAATGCGGTGATAGGCGATCCAATAGCCCTGTGCCGCGCCGATGGCACCGCCGATGATCAGGCAGAGAATGCCGGCCACCACGAAGTTCATCTGCATGTTGACGGTCAAAATAGCCGCGATAGCGCCGACAAAGGCGACGATCGAGCCCACTGACAGGTCGATATGCCCCGCCACGATGACGAGCAGCATACCGAGCGCCATGATGACGATGAACGAGTTCTGCAGGACGAGGTTCGTCAGGTTGACCGGCTTGAACAGGATGCCGCCCGTGTAGAACTGGAAGAACACCATGATCGCGACGAGCGCGATAAGCATGCCGTATTCGCGAATGTTGGCGCGGATATAGTCCGCAACGGAAACGACGTTGCTTTCCTCGGTGGCTGAAGGGTTGACCGGAGTCATTGTTTCTTCTCCCCTGAGCGCATGATAGCGCGCATGATGGTTTCTTGGCTCGCCTCTCCCTTTGGCAGTTCCGCAACGATACGTCCTTCATTCATGACGTAGATGCGGTCGCACGTACCAAGCAGTTCCGGCATTTCCGATGAGATCATCAGAACACCCTTACCATCGGCTGCGAGCTGGTTGATGATAGTATAGATTTCGTATTTTGCACCGACATCGATACCGCGGGTTGGTTCGTCCAGGATCAGGACGTCGGGGTCGGAGAACAGCCACTTCGACAGCACAACCTTTTGCTGGTTGCCGCCGGAGAGATTGACCGTTTCCTGGAAGATGCTGGAGCTGCGGATGCGCAGCTTCGAGCGGTATTCCGATGCGATCTTCGATTCCTTGATGGTGTCGATGACCGTGGCTTTCGAGACCCCGGCCAGATTGGCGAGCGTCGTGTTGTGAACGATGTTCTCGCCGAGCACGAGACCAAGATGCTTGCGGTCTTCGGTCACGTAGGCAAGACCCGCGTCGATGGCCTTGCGAACGGTGCTGACGTCGACCGGCTTGCCGTGCATCGACACGTCGCCATGGATCTTGTGTCCATAGGACTTGCCGAACAGGCTCATCGCGAATTCGGTACGGCCGGCGCCCATCAGGCCCGCGATGCCAACCACTTCGCCCTTGCGGACGGTGACGTTGATGTCGTGCAGAACCTGGCGGTCACGGTGATGCTGGTGGAAAGCGTTCCAGTTCTTGACCTCGAGGATCGTTTCGCCGATCGGCACGGAGCGCGGCGGATAACGATCGGCGAGTTCGCGGCCCACCATGTTCTTGATGATGATGTCTTCGCTGATCTCTTCGGTCTGACAGTCGAGCGACTTGACAGTCATGCCGTCGCGCAGAACCGTGATCTGGTCTGCGACCTTGCGAACTTCGTTGAGCTTGTGCGTGATGATGATCGACGTCAGGCCCTGGTTGCGGAACTCGATCAGGAGGTCCAGCAGTGCGTCGGAATCCTTTTCGTTGAGTGACGCCGTCGGCTCATCGAGGATCAGCAGCTTCACGCTCTTGGACAGCGCCTTGGCGATTTCGACCAACTGCTGCTTGCCAACGCCGATGTCGGTGACGAGCGTTTCCGGCGACTCCTTGAGGCCAACCTTGCTCAGCAGCTCTTTCGTACGCTTGAAAGCTTCCTGCCACTTGATGATGCCATTCTGGGCAACTTCGTTGCCGAGGAAGATGTTTTCGGCGATCGACAGGAGCGGCACCAGCGCCAGTTCCTGGTGAATGATGACGATGCCGATTTCTTCGGAATCCTTGAGCGCCTTGAAATGACGGACGTCGCCTTCATAGACAATATCGCCGTCGTAGGTTCCGGCTGGGTAGACGCCGGAGAGAACTTTCATCAGGGTCGACTTGCCGGCCCCATTTTCACCCACCAATGCGTGGATCTCACCTTGTCGAACCTTGAGGTTCACATTCTCAAGCGCCTTTACGCCTGGGAACGTCTTGGTGATGTTCCGCATTTCGAGGATTGTGTTGTCCATGGTCATAATCCAACGCCAGCAGCCAAAAGGGACGCGGCGATCATAAAATTGAAGACCGGAACCCGCAAGCAGCGGGTTCCGGCCAACTTGGTACAATTATTACTTCAGCTGGTCAGCCTTGTAGTAACCGCCTTCTACGAGGATCTTCTCGTAGTTGGTCTTGTCAACTGCGACCGGGGTCAGCAGGTAGGACGGAACGACCTTGACGCCGTTGTCGTAGGTCTTGGTGTCGTTGACTTCAGGCTCCTTGCCTTCCATCAAAGCGTTGACCATGCCGACGGTAACCTTTGCGAGGTCACGGGTGTCCTTGAAGATCGTCGAGTGCTGCTCGCCAGCGATGATCGACTTGACCGACGGAACTTCAGCGTCCTGGCCGGAAACGACCGGGAGCGGCTGATCGCCGGAACCGTAGCCAACGCCCTTCAGCGACGAGATGATGCCGATGGACAGACCGTCGTAAGGCGACAGAACTGCATTGACCTTCGCGTCGGTGTAGTTAGCCGAGAGCAGGTTGTCCATACGAGCCTGGGCCGTTGCCGGGTCCCAACGCAGCGTGCCAACCTTGTCCATGCCGGTCTGGCCGGACTTTACGACCAGCTTGCCGCTGTCGATGTAAGGCTGCAGAACAGACATTGCGCCGTCATAGAAGAAGAAGGCGTTGTTGTCGTCCGGCGAACCGCCGAAGAGCTCGATGTTGAACGGGCCCTTGCCATCCTTGAGGCCGAGGGCGTCAACGATGGAGGTTGCCTGCAGAACGCCGACCTTGAAGTTGTCGAACGTTGCGTAATAGTCGACGTTGCCCGAGTCGCGGATCAGACGGTCATAAGCGATGACCTTAATGCCTGCGTCGTGAGCCTTCTGGAGAACGTCGGAAAGCGTCGTGCCGTCGATAGCGGCAATGACGAGAACCTTAACGCCCTTCGTGACCATGTTCTCAATCTGAGACAGCTGGTTCGGAATGTCGTCGTCAGCGTACTGCAGGTCGGTGGCGTAGCCAGCGTCCTGGAGCTGCTTGACGATGTTGTTGCCGTCGTCGATCCAGCGAGCGGACGACTTCGTGGGCATTGCAATGCCGACAGTGCCCTTGTCGGCTGCCATAGCCGGCATAACGAACGAAGCGACGCCAAAGGCCGCCGCTGCCATCAACGAGATAATGGATTTCATATCTCTCTCTCCCTTAGTTAATAAACGCGCGTGCGAAAAATCGCCCGCCCCGAAACTGTGGCAGGTTCCGTCTTGGATAATTACTTCAGATGGTGAGAAACGAAGTAGGTCTCCTCCACGCTCTCACGTGTTGAATGCCAACCAGCACACGGCGGCAAACTGGTCTGGAATCCCATAACTGTCAAATAGAATAACTGGTAAAGTGCATAACAATTTTGGTATATCGTTAAAAAGTATTACTTTTAATGGAACACGGATGGGAGGCCGCAACCATGGCGATCATTTCGGACCCGCAGACGCATGGTCACGTGGAGATTCACACGGATATCTTTGCCGATGACGCCTTTCTGCGATTGGGCCTCAAGCTGAATCATCTGCGAATGATCGTCGCAATCGAAGATAGCGGGCAGATTTCCGCGGCGGCCGAAGCGCTGAACATTTCGCAGCCGGCAGCCTCGCGAATCCTGTCCGAAATGGAATCGATCGTTAAGACACCACTTTACGAACGCGTGGCGCGCGGCGTCGTGCTGACGACCTTCGGACAGGCGCTCGCCAGACGCGCGCGCAAGATCATGCTCGAGCTGCGCGAGGCGGGCCGGGAAATCGCCGAACTGAAGACTGGAAAGGGAGGCACCGTCTTTATCGGCGCCGTCACGGCCCCAGCCATGAGCCTGGTCGTGCCGGCGATAAAGCGCGTTAGAAGCGCCCTGCCCGGCATAGAGGTCACCATACAGGTTGAGACGAGCAACGTGCTTGCCCGCGAGTTGCTCGCCGCCCAGCATGACTTCATCATCAGCCGCATTCCCGATGATCTCAACCCGCGCCTCTTCCAGGTCCAGGAAATCGGCGTGGAGAAGGCCTGCCTGATCGTGCGGGGCGGCCATCCGCTCTTGAAGAAGAAGGTCGCCTCCCTCGAGGACCTTCCACAATATGATTGGGTTTTCCAGCCGGCGGGAACGCTGCTGCGGCGGACGATCGAGGATCTGTTCCTTTCTCGCGGTGTGCTGCTGCCGGAAAATATCGTCAACACCTCTTCGCTGCTGCTCACCTGTGCGACGGTTTGCCAGACAGATGCGATCGCGCCGATCGCGCTCGATGTGGCGCAGTTCCTGGCGACCCATCGGTCGAAGGCTTCGGATGTCCGGGTGTTGCCGATCGATTTCGAGATCAACGTCAGGCCCTACAGCCTGATAACGGTTAAGGAACGTGCCCTGCCCCCGAGCGCACGGCTTCTTTATGATCTGGTACTGGCCGAGAGCAAGAAGGCCGGCGTGATCTGACAAGCCTTGCACCACCTTGTTCGGATCTAATGCGCCCCTCCAGGGGAGGCAATCATGCTGTTCGGCCAATCCGTGTTCCAGTCCGTGCTCGACCGCCTGAAGGCGGAGGACGAGGAAACCGCCGAACAGGATGCACCTGCCGTCGCCCGCGTGAGCGGTCTCAATACCGGCCTCGCCTTCGACGTCATGGAAGGCGTCTCAGCATCGTCAGCGCGACCCAACCAGGCATATTTCGAGGCAATGGAATTCGCCGCGTCGGAGACCGTGGCCGACCCGTCGCCCGAGCCCTTGCCGCCTCCCGAACCAGAGCCCGAGCCGGTGATGCCCGATCACCTCGAGCACATCGCGCCGGAAGATATCGCCGCCGAACTGAATATTTCTGCGCGTGATACAGCCCGGAGCCTCAGCGAAAAACGCCGCGCCTTTGCCAAGAAGAACCATCCCGATCGCGTCAACCCGCTGTTCCGCGAGAACGCCACCAAGCGAATGACGACAGCGAACCTGCTGATTGACCAGGCGCTGCGTCGCCTTGCCCGCTGACTAGTCAGCGTCTTTCTTGGCTTCTGTGTCTTCTCTATCTTCTGCCTCTTCCGCGTCATTGGAGGATGGCGCCGTGTCCGCCTCCGGCGACTGCGGCTTGTAGTTCCAGAACAGCATATAGGCCGCATAGACGCCTGCGCCGCCCGACAGGACCGCCCAGAATGGATCGCCGGTGATCATTTCGACCAGCGCCCAGCCAAAGCAAACGGCCACAATCAGGATGCGAGCCCAGAGCGGGCGATAGGCCGGATGGTTCGGATCGATGAGTTGCATATTTGTCCCGCGCGGTATTTCGATGACATGTCTTTAGGATGGATTCCGTAAATGTGAAAGAGTGCCGGGCTTGACGCGGTAGCCATTAAATGGAATGAAAATTCCACAAGTATCACAATTCGGTTCATTTGTTCCGAATTCAAGGGAGGTTCTCATGACAGTCAGATTTGGTCTTCTCGGCGCCGGCCGTATCGGCAAGGTTCATGCGAAGGCCGTCAGCGGCGATGCCAATGCCAAGCTCGTTGCCGTCGCCGACGCCTTTCCGCAGGCCGCCGAAGCGATCGCATCGGCTTACGGCTGCGAGGTCCGCACGATCGAGGCGATCGAAGCCGCCAAGGATATCGACGCTATCGTCATCTGCACCCCGACCGACACCCATGCCGACCTGATCGAGCGATTCGCGCGCGCTGGAAAGGCGATCTTCTGCGAAAAGCCAATCGACCTCGACGTTGCCCGCGTCAAGGCCTGCATCAAGGTCGTCGACGAGACCAAGGCGAAGCTGATGGTCGGCTTCAACCGTCGCTTCGACCCGCACTTCATGGCCGTTCGCAAGACGATCGATGATGGCCGAATCGGCGATGTCGAAATGGTAACGATCACCTCGCGCGATCCTGGCGCCCCGCCAGTCGATTACATCAAGCGTTCGGGCGGCATCTTCCGCGACATGACGATCCATGACTTCGACATGGCCCGCTTCCTGCTCGGCGAAGAGCCGGTTGCCGTCAGCGCGACCGCCGCCGTCCTCGTCGACAAGGCGATCGGCGAAGCCGGCGACTACGACAGCGTTTCCGTGATCCTGCAGACCAAGTCCGGCAAGCAGGCGATTATCTCCAATTCCCGCCGCGCCACCTACGGCTACGACCAGCGCATCGAAGTGCATGGCTCGAAGGGCATGGTCGCTGCCGAGAACCAGCGTCCGGTCTCGATCGAGGTCGCCAACGGCGACGGTTATACCCGCCCGCCGCTGCATGACTTCTTTATGACTCGCTATACGGAAGCCTACGCCAACGAGATCGCGAGCTTCATCGCCGCAATCGAAAAGGGCGCGACCATCTCGCCATCGGGCGCCGATGGCTTGGCTGCCCTCGCGCTTGCCGATGCTGCCGTGCAGTCCGTCAAGGAAGGCAAGCTCATCAAGATTGGCTGACGGCCCTCTCCCGACCGAAAGCCACCTGTGAAATGGCCGGGTCCCTGCCCGGCCATTTCTCGTTTCATCTGCACGATCTGCCAGGCGCACCGCTAATCCGATCCCTGGATACCGGACAAGACCAGCTCCTGATCGATCACCGACAATGCCCGGTCGAGATGACCCTCGAACACGAGGATCGATTCGTCGGGCACGACTCGGATCTCCGGCATCCCCTCCATCCGCACGACATGCGTCTGGCCAAGCCCTTCCTCGATCCCCTGTCGCAACAGATCATAGTAACGCGTTCCCGGCCCGGTGATGGCGATCGGCATGCGTTCCGTCAGACTTAGCAGACGCGAAAGCCCGTTTCCGAGTGCGATGCCGGCCTGCCTGAACGCAAAGGCGGACATGCGATGCCCGTGGCGCGCTTGGGCAGCGATCTTGTCGAGCTCGGCGACCGGCACGAACTTGGCGGGGATCGTGTCGAGCGGCACTTCGAAGGCCATGCGCAAAATGGCGTAGAAGCCAGCATAAGCCTCGATGCATCCCCTGCTGCCGCAGCGACAAAGGCCGCCGTTTGCCATATGCAACATATGTCCAAAATTTGGGGCCGACACTTCACGCTCGCCCTGCCCCGTGCTCCGGACGATGCCGAGCCCGACACTATGTCCGAGCGACAAGGCGGCGAGCGACCGAAAATCCACCGGCCTCGCATTCGCTTCATGTGCGCCGAGTGCGGCAGCGACGAGCTGGGTCTCGTTCCCCAGAAAAATCCTGGCCTGCCAGTCCGGCCGCAAGGCCGATTCGAAGTCGATCTGATTGCTGCCGAAAATCGGCGACCACACCAGTACAGGGTCGGTCGGATGCACCAGGCCTTTGCTGCTGATCGATATCAGCAGCACCTTTTCCTGGGGCAGCTTCGAGCGTGAAAGAATGCGCGCAAGCCCCTGTTTAATAGAGGCAATAAACCGCTCGGCACCGGCGGGATCATGCGACCTGTCCTCGCTGAACCGGTCGATGAGTTTGCCCGAATAGTCGACCAGCGAATATTGCACGCCGTCCGATGAAATGATCACGACGATAAGGTAGCCGCAGTCGCGCCGCTGTCGAAACAGCACGCGCGGACGCCCTCTTCCGCTACTTGGCTGCTGCTCGGATTTTTCGATGATTTGCGCTTTTTCGAGGTCAGCCGTGATTGCTGAAATCGTCGCGGAGGAAAGCTTCGTAAAGTCGGCAATCTCTGTATGCGCCAGCGCCCCATGTCGTCGAAGCGCAGCGAGTACAAGGACGCTGTTTCTCTGCCGGACCAACTCCGTGCTCGACTTGGTCAGCATATATGCCGGCCTCTCCCCCCTCGCATTCCGCCCTCGTTCACACCCCATCTCCAGCAATTGTTTCGCGACGCAACGAAGCCGGTAGTGCGGTGTTGACAGTTGAAAAAATCTCTGACACTTAATTTCTCGACTGTCGAGAAAATAATTCAAAATTTCTCGCCAGCGAACCGCGGCGGCCGGAGGAACCACTGGCTGGGGCTGGCCGCTATTCACTCGGGAGGATATTTATGAAGTCTGTTTTGAAGCTGATGGCCGGGGCGGCCATCCTCGTGTCGGTGCACACCGCCGCAATGGCAGCTGATCTCGTCGTCGGCGTTTCCTGGTCGAACTTCCAGGAAGAGCGTTGGAAGACCGACGAAGCCGCCATCAAGAAGGCCCTCGAAGCCCAGGGCGCAAAGTACATTTCCGCTGATGCGCAGTCGTCTGCTGCAAAGCAGCTGACCGATGTTGAATCGCTGATTTCGCAGGGCGCGAATGCACTCATCGTTCTCGCTCAGGATTCCGACGCAATCGGTCCTGCCATCGAAAAGGCTGCCGCTGAAGGCATTCCGGTTGTCGGCTACGACCGCCTGATTGAAAACCCGGCAGCCTTCTACATCACCTTCGACAACAAGGAAGTCGGTCGACTGCAGGCTGAAGGCGTGTTCAAGGTCAAGCCGGAAGGCAATTACGTCTTCATCAAGGGCTCTTCTTCCGACCCGAACGCGGACTTCCTGTTCGCTGGCCAGATGGAAGTCCTGAAGGCCGCTGTCGATGCGGGCAAGATCAAGAGCGTCGGCGAAGCCTACACCGACGGCTGGCTGCCGCAGAACGCTCAGCGCAACATGGAGCAGTTCCTGACCGCCAACAACAACAAGGTTGATGCCGTTGTGGCTTCGAACGACGGCACCGCCGGTGGCGCAGTGGCTGCTCTCGACGCACAGGGCATGGCAGGCACCGTTCCGGTCTCCGGCCAGGACGCAGACAAGGCTGCTCTGAACCGCATCGCGCTTGGCACTCAGACGGTTTCCGTCTGGAAGGATAGCCGCGAACTCGGCAAGCGCGCTGCTGAAATCGCGCTCGACCTCGCTGGCGGCAAGACGATGGACAAGATCGATGGCGTAACCACTTTCGAGGGCGGCCCGAAGAAGGTGAAGATGCAGTCGATCTTCCTGAAGCCTGAGGCAATCACCAAGGACAACCTGAACGTCGTCATCGACGCCGGCTGGATCTCCAAGGCTGAAGCTTGCCAGGGCGTCAAGGCCGGCAGCGTCAAGGCTTGCGACTAATCCTCGCCAGGTCAACCAACATTGCCGGCGCCGCAGCGGTCACGCTGCGGCGCCGGATGCGGATGGAGCCTTCCTCGAACGCTCCCCGCCTCGCAACGCACCGCGAACGCTTTGATTCCCTGCCAGAATAGTGCCGCGCCTTGTGCGGCCATTTCGGAAGTCTCTCGGTGGTCGATTTGAAGAACAGGGCAACGTCGGTTCGGGCTTTTCGGGTACCCGCGCCACGGCCCAAACAATGGGGGAAACGGCAAACCCATGGCAAACATCACGCAATCCTCATCGAGCCATCCGCGCTCGGCGGAGGGCAACGCTTTTACGCGCTTCCTGCGCGCAACCGAGATTGATACGCGCCTGCTCGGCATGGTCGCGGCTCTGCTCGTCATCTGGATCGGTTTCCATCTTTACACCGGCGGGCTCTTCCTGACGCCGCGCAACCTCTGGAACCTCTCGGTCCAGACGACCGAGATCGCAGTTCTTGCGACCGGCATGGTGCTCGTCATCGTCACCCGCAACATCGACCTGTCGATCGGCTCCATGCTTGGCCTCGTCGCCATGATCATGGGCGTCATCCAGGCGAAATTCCTGCCGCAGTACCTCGGCTTCGACAACTCCTGGACCTGGCTGATCACGCTGGTCTGCGGTCTGGTTGCCGGAACGCTGATCGGTCTTTTCCAGGGCGTCATCATCGCCTTCCTGGGTGTCCCCTCCTTCATCGTCACGCTCGGCGGCTTCCTCGCCTGGCGCGGTCTTGCCTGGTACGTCACATCGGGCCAAACGGTCGCACCTCTCGACACGACGTTCCGCATTATGGGCGGCGGCGCTGAAGGGGCTGTCGGCGCCACGTGGAGCTGGATCATCGGGCTTGTCGCCTGTGTGCTGATCGTCGTCGGCATCATCGGCTCGCGCCACCAGCGCAAGCGTTTCAACTTCCCACGCCGTCCGCTCTGGGCAGAGTATTTCCTGGCAGTTCTCGGCTGCGCCCTAGTCCTTGGCGCCATCTGGGTGTCCACCATCTATTACTGGCCGGTGGCGATCGCCAAGAAGTACGCCGAAGCCAACAACATCGCCTGGCCGGAAACGGGGCTGTTCATCTCCTACGGCATCGCCGTGCCGGTGCTGATCGCCATTCTCGTTGGTATCGTGATGACCTTCATCGCCACCCGTCTGCGCTTTGGCCGCTATGTCTTCGCGATCGGCGGCAATCCTGAGGCAGCCGAGCTCGCCGGTATCAAGACCCGCTGGGTCGCCGTCCGGATCTTTGCGCTGATGGGCTTCCTCGCGGCTGTAGCAGCGGCGATCTCCACCGCACGCCTCAATGCTGCCGCGAACTCGCAAGGCACGACCTACGAACTCTACACGATCGCAGCAGCCGTCATTGGCGGCACCTCGCTTGCCGGCGGCACCGGCACGATCGCCGGGGCCATGCTCGGTGCGCTGGTCATGCAGTCGCTGCAATCGGGGATGGGCCTCGCGAATGTCGACACCCCCATACAAAATGTCGTCGTGGGCGCCGTGCTGGTCGTTGCCGTCTGGCTCGACACCGTCTATCGCTCGCGGTCGAAGTAAGAGGAGTCCTAGATATGACTGATCAACGCACTCCCCTTGTGGAACTGAAAAACATCTCGATCTCCTTCGGCGGCATCCACGCGGTGGACAATGCTTCGGTCGATCTCTACCCCGGCGAAGTCGTTGCCCTTCTCGGCCACAACGGCGCCGGCAAGTCGACGCTCATCAAGATCCTCTCCGGCGCCTACAAGCGCGATAGCGGCGAGATCCTGATCAATGGCGAGCCGGCCGACATCCGCAATCCGCGCGATGCGAAGAAGTACGGCATCGAGACGATCTACCAGACGCTCGCCGTCGCCGATAACGTTGATGCCGCCGCCAACCTCTACCTCGGCCGCGAGATCCGCACGAAGTGGGGCACGCTCGACGACGTCGCCATGGAAGCCTCCGCGCGTGAGGTGATGGGCCGTCTCAACCCGAACTTCCGCCGCTTCAAGGAGCCGGTGAAGGCACTGTCAGGCGGCCAGCGGCAGTCGGTGGCGATCGCCCGCGCGATCCTCTTCGATGCCCGCATCCTGATCATGGACGAGCCGACGGCGGCCCTCGGGCCCCAGGAAACGGCGCAGGTTGGCGAACTGATCAAGCAGCTGAAGAAGGAAGGCATCGGCATCTTCCTGATCAGCCATGATATCCACGACGTCTTCGACCTCGCGGACCGTGTCTCGGTGATGAAGAACGGCCAGGTCGTCGGCCATGCCCGCACCGAAGATGTCACCAAGGACGAAGTGCTCGGCATGATCATCCTCGGCAAGGTGCCGCCAAAGGCCATCCCCGGCCCCGGCGCCATGCAGGTCTAACCCGCAGACGTGAGACATAAAAGTCCGCCGCTCGCAAGAACGGCGGACTTTTCATTTTGTAGATTGAAGCCAGCGAGAAGCTAGGCTAAGAACCACGCATCGGACAGGGCGATTCAAGCGCCTCGGCATGCACCCGTAGCTCAGCTGGATAGAGTGTTGGATTCCGATTCCAAAGGTCACAGGTTCGAATCCTGTCGGGTGCGCCACCATTTTCCTGGTCCGTTCTGGACA
>UBOA01000011.1:0-125094 GCA_900466985.1 Hyphomicrobiales bacterium | reverse complement strand
ACCTCTTGCCAACGGAGAGCGGACGCGTTCCCTCACGCGATGGGTGTTGCCGTTGATCGGGTGTTGGCGGGAGAGAAGTCTCCGGCCGCCCTTTATGAAGCGATCGACGCCGTAAGGTGTGATTTCTCCTAGGTCCGGAGGTTGCCGCATTCGTGCTGACTGACGACGTTGTGTGAAAGATCGCCGGATCCTCGGCGGTCAGACCGTTGCGAGACTGCAGAACTAACTATACGTTTCGTCATCCAACCTCGACGGGAGCGGAAAATGCAAATTGATCTCACTGGTAAGAGGGCGCTGGTCACAGGATCAACGGAAGGCATCGGCTACGCAATTGCCCGCCAGCTTTCAAGGGCTGGAGCGGATGTCGTTGTGAACGGCCGGTCAGAAGACAAGACCGCAAAAGCCGCCGCGCGGCTCAAGGGCGGAGGTGCCGGTGGCAGTGTCAAGTCTGCTGCCGCCGACCTCTCAACCGCCGAGGGGTGTGCAGCGCTTGTCGCCCAAATTCCTCAGGTAGACATCCTGATCAACAACGCGGGCATCTTCCAGCCAATCGACTTTTTCGACGCCGAGGACGAGGTCTGGGATCGACACTGGCAGGTCAACGTCATGTCCACCGTCAGGCTCTCCCGCGCCTATCTCCCAGGCATGCAGAAATTGAACTGGGGCCGCGTGATATTCCTGGCCTCCGAATCCGGTTTCAACATTCCGGTCGAGATGATCCACTACGGCGTCAGCAAGACCGCCGACATCGCGGTTGCCCGTGGTCTCGCCAAGCGCATGGCCGGCACGGGCATCACAGTGAACTCCGTCCTCCCTGGCCCCACGCTTTCCGAAGGCGTAGAAACGATGCTTGCCGAAGAGCAAGCTAAAACCGGACTGCCGCTGGAGCAGGTCGCTGCCGCCTTCGTCAAGCAGCATCGCAGCAGCTCGATCATTCAACGTGCTGCCACCGTCGAGGAAGTCGCGAACTTGGTGACCTATCTTGCGTCGCCGTTCGCTTCCGCGACGACGGGCGCGTCCGTTCGCGTGGACGGTGGGGTCATCGACACTCTCTGACAGCAGGCTTTTGCCGGGTTCGACCGGCCTGGAGCCACTACTCGGGAAGAGCAGCTCTCACGCCGGTGAACCGCGACTCCATGGTCGTTGATCTCTGCGTGCCGCGCCTCGACGCAAAGGCGCGGGAACTCGTCCCGCGCGATGGCGACGGGCGCTAAGCGTTCTGGTCCGACCCCTTGGGCAGGTTCGCCCATCCGAGTGCGTGGTAGAGGATAATCGCTCCGATCGTCGCGGTACCAATTCCGTCAAGCGTAAATGCCCCGACGGCGAGCTTGAAATTGCCAGCACCCAGCACGAGCGCGACGCCGACCGTGATGAGGTTGCGCGGCTCGGCGAAGTCGACCTTGTTCTCGACCCATATGCGGCCTGCAGTCGCCGCGATGAGACCGAAAACGACGATCGAAAGCCCGCCGATAACAGGTCCGGGGATCGTCTGGATAAGGGCACCGAATTTCGGCGAGAACCCGAGCAGGATGGCGACCGCGGCCGCAACGAGGAAGACGAGCGTGGAGAAGATGCGTGTCACCGCCATCACCCCCATGTTTTCGGCATAGGTCGTCATGCCGGTACCACCGAAGGCGCCCGAAACAGTGGTCGCGATACCGTCGCCGATGAAAGCGCGGCCGAGATAGGGGTCGAGATTGCGCCCCGTCATTGCCCCGATTGCTTTGATGTGCCCAAGATTTTCGGCAATGAGGATAACGACGACTGGGGCGATCAGCGTGATCGCGGAGCCGGAAAAGACCGGCGCCGTGAAGTGAGGCCAACCGAACCAAGGGGCCGCCGCGACGCCGGAAAAATTGATCGGCGCGCCGTGGCCCAAACCGTTCGCGACAAAGAGATAGGCGAGATAGGCGAGTGCGCCGCCGATGAGGATCGGCAGGCGGCGCGCGATGCCCGGCGCATAGACCGCGACCAGGCCGACGGCGGCAAACGTCAGAATTGCGATCCAGCGCGAGAGCTGGTCGCCCTCAGGGTTGGCAGGGCCAATGCCCGAGGCGCTGGATATGGCGATCGGCGCGAGCACAAGCCCGATTGCGGCGACGATTGCGCCGGTCAGGACTGGTGGCATCAGCCGTTCGATCCAGCGATGACCGGCGAGCGCGACCGCGACGCCGATCAGCGCATAAATCGCACCCGCGGCGATGATGCCACCGAGCGCCACCGCGATGTTCGGGTTGGGTGCCCCGGCGACCGCCCCCGTCGCGGCAAGGACTGGGCCGATGAAGGCGAAGGAGGAGCCGAGATAGCTCGGCACGCGCCCGCCCACGGCGACAAAGAAAATCAACGTCGAAAGGCCGGAAAACAGGATCGAGACGTTGGGGTCGAAACCCATGATTATCGGGGCAAGCACCGTTGAGCCGAACATTGCCACGACATGCTGGAGGCCCAGCACCATCGTCTGCCCTGCGGGCAGCCGCTCGTCGGGCAGAATGCGCCCCTCCGTCTTCAGCCGCCAACGCGGAAAATAGCCATTTGTGTCGCGCATCGCTCGCCCCGTTCCGTTTGATTTCGCCAAGCGACCTTGAAGAATTTTGAGATGGGTCGGAGGCGTGAAATAGAGTTATCGGTCATCCGAATACTCAACCGTCGCTAGGCTTAGACTTCTTGTACCGGCTTACCCGATGCTTCGATACTGATATCGACCGCCGCTGTCATGGGGACGAAACACTTTCCCACAACATCGACCCGCTGAATGATTCAGGCAAGGAATAAGCCGAGGTCCCGACGCATTCCGGGACGAGGGGAAAATTGACTTATCTGGCGCGACCCGGACGTGATTGATCTTCTGCAGCCAGCCGGGTTCGCCAAGCGAACCTCAAAAGTCTTCTCGAGGGTCGGTCGGGCATGGGCTCTCAGCCCTGCCTTACCTTCTGCTCCAGGCCAAGAACGGCCGATAGTGTCGCTGTACTATAAGCAGAGTTCGATCGGGCTGGATGACATAGATCTCCTCGACCTCACGCCCCGTCTGGTCTGTGAACGTATGGGGGAACGAAGAGCCGATCGGCGCCTTCGTCAGCTTCGTTCGAGGCTGGCCGCCATAGGTTATGCTACCGGGGATAGGCGCATATCCTGCCCCCGAATAGGAAACCGACGTAACCGCGCAACCCGCAACAAGAACTGCCATCATCGCCGCCGCTACTATTTGGATCATCCTCGGGCCCCCAGGGTTATCGGCAGATTCTCGCACATGTCGTCACCGCCAATCAATGGTGTACCTTATTTCTCGATGTGTTTGTCGCAGAAAGCGATCGGACGCGTGAGGCTGCCTAAGGGCGGAGCGATCCAGATTGCTTGCTCTGCTGCTGCACAGGCGCAACGCGCCCCTCGCACCCAGAACCGTGGAAATGTTCGCCCTGGCGTGACCGCCATCCCAACGCGGACGGCGTGCCGCGAGCAGCTTGTCACCGGATTGCTGCCGGCCAAACGCCATCGGGATGAACAAAACGATTTCCATGACTTATCGGAGGAATTCAAGGTGTGGACATTGTATCGCAATGTATCCAAAGATCCGCAGGATACAGACACATGCAAGCGCGCGGGCCGTAAACATACGGCGGATACATCAAGGGCGTCGCTAGCAGTGCAATAATGGAGATCGCGCGATGGAGCACATCGACCACATCCTGATCGTCGATGACGATCGCGAAATCAGGGAGCTCGTGTCGAGCTATCTGAAGAAGAATGGCCTGCGTGTCACCGCCGTCGCCGACGGCCGGCAAATGCGCGCATTCCTCGACGCGAACTCGGTCGATCTCATCATCCTCGATGTCATGATGCCCGGCGACGATGGCCTCGTTCTGAGCCGCGAGTTGCGGGCCGGACGACACAAGGCCGTTCCGATCGTCATGCTGACAGCGCGCACCGACGAGATGGATCGCATCATCGGTCTCGAGATGGGCGCAGACGACTACCTGGCCAAACCATTTTCGGCACGCGAATTGTTGGCGCGCATCAAGGCCGTGCTCCGGCGTACCCGCATGCTGCCGCCCAATCTGCAGGTGTCGGAAGCCGGCCAACTGCTGAGCTTCGGCAAGTGGAAGCTCGATACGACAGCACGCCATCTTGTCGATTCCGACGGAACGGTCATCGCACTCAGCGGCGCCGAATATCGCCTGCTGCGCGTCTTTATCGACCACCCCCAACGGGTGCTGAACCGCGATCAGCTTCTCAACCTGACACAAGGCCGCGACGCCGAGCTTTTCGACCGTTCGATCGACCTTCTGGTCAGCCGCGTCCGCCAGCGGCTCGGCGACGATGCCCGCGAACCGACCTACATCAAGACCGTCCGCAGCGAAGGCTATGTCTTCTCCATGCCGATCGAGATCACCGAGGCCCGCTGATGGCGACGCACGCCCTTCTGAATGGATTTCGTCCGTGGCCGCGCACCCTCGGTGCGCGGCTATTTCTCATTCTGCTTGCCGGCCTGGCGATCGCCCATGCCATGTCGTTCACCGTGCTGTTTTTCGAGCGCTACACGGCCGCCAGATCGGTGATGTTCAACACCCTCGAAAACGATGTTTCGACCTCGATCGCCATCCTCGATCGCCTCCCGCCGGACGAGCGCGCGGACTGGCTCGATCGCCTTGACCGGGGAAGCTACAGGTTTGTTCTGGGGCCTGGCCTGCCAGGAAATCCGGCGCTCGATGCACGCGGCACCGAATTTGCCGCCAAGGTACAGGCGGCGATCGGGCCGAAATTTCCGATCACGGTCGAAACCATCCCCGGTCCGAATTTCCGCCTTCAGGCGCATCTCGCCCTCAGCGATGGAACGCCCCTGACGATAGACGTCAATCCCGCGGGCATCATGCCCCTCGCCGACTGGCTGCCCTATGTACTCGCCGCGCAACTGGCTTTGTTGGTCCTCTGCAGCTGGTTTGCCGTGCGTCAGGCCATTCGTCCTCTCGTCAATCTCGCAAAAGCGGCTGACACACTTGATCCGAACGTGAAGGCCCCTCGCCTGAGTGAGACGGGACCAAGCGAAGTCGCCTATGCCGCAACCGCCTTCAACGCAATGCGCGAGCGCATCGCTCAATATCTCGAGGAGCGCGTCCAGATACTTGCAGCCATATCGCATGATCTGCAGACGCCGATCACGCGCATGAAGCTCCGGGCAGAGATGGCCGAGGATTTCGGCGATCGGGACAAGTTGATGCAGGATCTCGGCGAGATCGAACGTCTCGTCAAGGAAGGCGTCGCCTATGCTCGGAGCGCCCACGGCAACGTCGAGAAAGCCTCGCGCATCGACCTTTCCTCATTCATCGAAAGCCTTGTCTACGACTACCAGGACACCGGCAAGGACGTTGCTATCACGGAGATGAGCGGCGGCGCGATCATGACGCGGCCGCATGCCTTGAGGCGCGTTCTGACCAACCTCATCGACAATGCACTGAAGTTCGGCGGCAGCGCCGAGATCGAGGTGAAACGCCGCCCCGATGAGGGCATCGTGATCAGCGTGCTCGATCGCGGCCCCGGCATTCCGGATGACCAGCTGGAAGCCGTCCTCAAGCCCTTCTTCCGGCTGGAACAGTCGCGCAATCGCGACACCGGCGGAACCGGACTTGGCCTTGCTATTGCCGTGCAGCTGGCCGCGGCAATCGGTGGGTCGCTGACGCTGCGCAACCGCGACGGCGGTGGCCTAGTGGCGGAAATCGCCATCAACAAAACCGCGGCTTAACCCGCCGCCGGGCACACTCTCCAATACAAAGAGCGGCAGCCGTGACGGCTGCCGCTCCTCAACATCACACACCCGATCTGACGGGGAGGACCGCTTTTCTTATCTCGTCAGACGAGGTTTATGGTGACGTTGATATTGCCGCGCGTTGCCTTGGAATACGGGCAGGTCTGGTGTGCCGCGTCGACAATGGCCCGCGCAGTTTCCTGATCGATGCCCGGCAGGCTGACGTTGAGGCGTGCCTGAAGAGAGTAGCCGCCGGTGCTGCTGCAAAGATCCACCTCGGTATCAACCGCAAGGTCGGCCGGAAGCGCGACCTTGAGGCTGCCCGCGGCAAAGCCCATTGCGCCGATGAAGCAGGCCGACCAGCCAGCGGCAAAAAGCTGCTCGGGGTTCGTGCCCTGCCCCGTGCTGCCCGGCGAGGACAGCTTGATGTCAAGGCGACCGTCGGAGCTGTGCGATGCGCCATCGCGGCCGCCGGTCGTGTGTGTCTTACCAGTGTAGATGACTTTCTGGTTCTCACTCATACTGTTCTTCCTTTCGACGAAATGGACGCCGCCGAGGCCCGATTGCCTCGCTTGCGGTCGAACACAGATGGCGCTCCGCGCGTGTCTGGAATGTTTCGCCGCCGCGCTGAAATGTAACCAACTCCCCCACAGACGTGGGTCCGATACACTGCGATACGAACCGCAGGCGAACGGCCGATCTCTCAACCAAATTGCCGAACGCAGATTGCGACTGATGAGATCGCTTCACACGCGTACCCATGAAAAAACCCGGCGTGAGCGCCGAAACGCTCTCCGCCAGGTTCAGAATTCCAAAGGCCAGATCGGATAGCCCCGGCTATCCACCGGCAGAGCGATCAGAACCGATCGACGTCGACCACGGCCTGTGCAAAGGCTTGTGGTGCTTCCTGCGGCAGATTGTGACCAATGCCGCCGGTGATCAGCCGATGCTCATACTTGCCCGAGAACTTCTTGGCATAGGCCTCCGGCTGCGGATGAGGCGCACCATTGGCATCGCCTTCCAGCGTGATAGCAGGCACGCCGATAACCGGGAACTTGGCAAGCTGCGCTTCGAACTTGTCATACTTCCGCTCGCCCTTGGCCGCGCTGATGCGCCAGCGGTAGTTGTGGATCGTGATGTCGACGTGATCGAAATTTTCAAAGGCGGCGGCGCTGCGGTTGAAGGTCGCGTCGTCGAAATTCCACTTGGGGGACGCGAGTTGCCAGATGAGCTTGGCAAACTCGCTCCGATATTGCTCATAGCCTTTACGACCGCGTTCGGTGGCGAAGTAGAACTGATACCACCAGGCTAGCTCCGCCTTGGGCGGCAGCGGCGCCTTGTTGGCTTCCTGGCTGCCGATGAGGTAGCCGCTGACGGAAACCAGGGCCTTGCAGCGCTCCGGCCAAAGGGCCGCGATGATGTCGGCCGTCCGAGCGCCCCAATCGCAACCGGCGATCACCGCCTTCTCGATCTTCAGGGCATCCATGAGCGCCACGATATCGGCAGCAATCGCAGCCTGCTGACCGTTGCGCATCGTCTTGTCGGAGAGGAAACGCGTCGTGCCGTAGCCACGCAGATAAGGCACGATGACGCGATAGCCGGCGGCGGCCAGCAGCGGCGCGACGTCGACATAGGTGTGGATGTCATAGGGCCAGCCATGCAGGAGAATGACCGGAGGCGCGTCGCTCGCTCCAAGTTCGGCGTAGCCGACGTTAAGCACGCCTGCATCGATCTGCTTGATTGTGCCGAACGACGTGTTGGTGCCTGGCGCGATGGCAGGAATGCGGGCAGCAGCCAGCGTCGCCGCCTGGGCAAGGCTCGTCCCGATGCCCCCGAATTGTGCGGCTGCGACGGTCAGTGCCGCCACACCCATGAACCGCCGCCGTTGTTGATTGACTTCCTCTGCCATCGCTACTCTCCAGACTGTGTTAAAGACACAGATATAGAGCATGATCGATGTGTATCGTTTGTGTGTCCGCTGGCTGGAATTGAAACCCAATGTAGATACATCTGTTGAGAGATACATTGGTATACATTGCACTGTCTTGTCCGCTCATAGCACAACCTACAACAACTCAGGCGCGCGAAAATCAGCAAGGCCGGGCCAACGCGTGACCCGACCTCAGGGACTGAAGCACCCAGCGGTTGAATATCGTAGATTCCCTGTGCGAACGGCCCGATGTGGCGACAATCAAGCAGTGCGCAGCATTCGACCGCACTTCGCGCCATCGGGCCCAAGGAGCCGGCAGCGGTACTGGTTGAACCTCAAGGATCTCAGCTTCGGGGCGCCGGACCGTTGTCGGCAAAGGCGGGGATCTCTCGAAGCCTGGCCACAACCGCTGCAATCCGGGGCCACTGGTCGAGCGGAAGCCCGGCCCGCTCCGCGTTGATCGCCTGCGGGAAGAGGCAGATGTCGGCCATCGACGGTGCATCGCCGGCCACATATCGACCTATCTGCCGCCGCGCGAGCAATTCTTCCACTGCCGTCAGGCCGACACGGATCCAGTGGCGGCTCCATTCCGCGATATCCTCGGCCTTGACGCCGATCGTTCCCAGGTGCGCAGTCACCCGGGGCGGAAGAAGCGGATGGATATCCGCGGCAATCGCCAGGGCAACGGTCCGCGCAAAGGCGCGATCTTCAAGCTTGCCGGGCAGGAGTGGAGGTTCGGGGTAACGCTCGTCGAGATATTCGATGATGGCGAGAGACTGCGTCAGCAATACGCCTTCATCCGTCAGCAAGGCCGGAACGAGCCCCTGCGGATTCGGGCTGCCGGTTGAGTGCATCCGGCCCAAGAATTCCGATCGCCTCGCGCTCGACGTCCAGACCCTTCAGCGCAAGTGCGATCCTGACACGGGACGCAGCCGACGAGATCTTGTCCTGGAAGAGTTTCATCGTGGGTTTCCTCAATAATTCGCGTGTTGGAGCAATAGGTTATCAGACGCCACGGAGGAAGCCTTTGCAATCTGCGCGGGCTGCTGCGAGCCGGCATCCGCAGCCGGCAACAACAGCGAGAACAGTGCCGCGACCGGGGGCGGCTCGCCCGGAGTGCTATCCCAGGCGCATGGCACGGCTGCCAACGCAAGTACGGCATAGGCGATGACCAGAATGCGCATTTTCTTCTCCTCGATTGCTTCGTCTGTTTGGGCCCGTGGCCGAAAAACTCAGATTGCTCGTCAGCGGGTTGAATTCAGCGTGACGGCAGCGCGTATCGTGAATGTGTTCGAATGTGCTGAGAACTGTACCTCTCTGTAAGGCTCGGATCGGGCGGAACCCGATCCGATCTGTATTGACCATTCCTGGCCACGCGCCGCGTCACCGCGGCTAGCGTCAGCGTGCCTGGTCCGCGACGAGCACTGGTCGCTCGCGATACTGCTCCGGGAAGAGCCGCTTCAGGGCTTCGATCTTGGGCTGCTCGTAGATGTAGACATAGGGCTGGCTGGGATTGTTGTACACGTAGTCCTGATGATAGGCCTCGGCGCGATAGAACGTTTTCCCAACTTCGATCGACGTCGCAATCGGGCGACCGAACGCGCCTTCCTTGCCGAGTTGCGCGATGTAGTCGGAGGCGACCTTGGCCTGCTCGTCGTTCAGCGGAAAGATCGCCGACCTATATTGCTTCCCGACGTCAGGGCCCTGCTGATCCACCTGTGTGGGATCGTGAACCACAGAAAAGAAGATCTGCAGCAGCTGGCCGTAGGTGACTTGCTTCGGATTGTAGACGATCTCCACGGCTTCGGCATGACCGGTCTGCCCTGTCTCG
Organism: Hyphomicrobiales bacterium; assembly: GCA_900466985.1. GTDB lineage: Bacteria > Pseudomonadota > Alphaproteobacteria > Rhizobiales > Rhizobiaceae > Rhizobium. The sequence continues at coordinate 115,596 of UBOA01000011.1, read as the reverse complement.
GTCATCTCGTAGGTCGCGGTCGAGGCACTTCCGCCGGCATACCCCGCCGTGGCGCTCACCACACCGGCAACGTGCTGAAACGCGCCTTGGACGCCCCAGAAGCAACCGCCGGCAAGCACCAGCGATTGCTTTCCGGGCGTTGCTGCCACGTCATGCAGAGCCGGAGGAACGTGCTTGGCTTCCTCGGGCTTCGATCCGCCATTCAAACTCAGCGCCACGCCGCCGCCACCGATCACCGCCAGCGCCACAAGGCCGAGACGGGCAATGGCGCGGATTGGGGCCGAAGGGTTTTTCCGTCGATTTTTCATTGTTCTGTCCTTTCATCCGAAGGTAAAGACGAATGCCTCGACACCAGGATCGAGGAAGCGGATTTCGAACGTCCGTTCCCGCACCTCTCCCGACTGGCGCACCAGTTGATAGAGCCGGGTTTCCGAAACGGTACCGTTTCCCTCAGCGTCGATATCCGAACCGTGGTCCGCGCCGGGCGCCACGCCATCCACCTTCACCTGAAAGCGGATCTTCTTGCCGTCAGCGCCCGGCCCAAGCACGAGGTGCAAATCCCGTGCGCTGAACCGATAGGTGATGCCGCCGTCGGCCTGATCCAGCGAGGCCTGCTCACCGCCCACGGTCCACTTGCCTGTCAGACCCCATTCGTTGAGATCGGGCTTTCCCACCGTATAGTCGCGTGCAACGTCTGCTCCGACGCCTTCCGGTGAGATGAAGTTGGCGGCGCGGAGGTAGCCGATATAGGATTCGCCGGATTGCAGCTGCGCGAGGTCGGGCGCCGCCTCGGCGCCCTTGGCATCAAGCGTGACGGTAGCTGCGTCGACCTTCTTGCTTCCAGCGGCTTCCGCCAGCAGGTCCTGGATCACCCGTTCGGACTGTTCGTAGTCTCCCTCGCCGAACTGGGTGTGGCGGATCTGGCCCTTGGCATCGATGAAGTAGTGGGCGGGCCAGTAGTTGTTGCCGAATGACCGCCAGATCTTGAAGTCGTTGTCGATCGCGACGGGATAGCCAATCTGGAACTTGTCGATCGCCTGACGGACGTTATCAACACGCTTCTCGAAGGCAAATTCGGGCGAATGGACGCCGATCACGACGAGGCCCTGATCCCGATACTTCTCTGCCCAGGCCCGAACGTAGGGGATCGTCCGGATGCAGTTGATGCAGGAGTAGGTCCAGAAATCGACCAGAACGACCTTGCCGCGCAATTCTTCGGCCGTAAGCGGCTTCGAATTCAACCATTCCACGGCACCGTCAAGCGACACGAAACGGCCGAGCACAGGCAGGTCGCTTTGATATCCCTTGCGCGCATCGTTCGCGGCAAGCTGCATCGCACCGCCGGACGGCTTTCCGGCCGTATCGCTTGCGTTATGCAGCCTGTCGAGCAACGACTGCTCGATGCGGGTACTGCCCGCATAGGAAAGGCGCGACAACAGGCCGGTATCGAGCCCGAGCGCAATTGCCGTAACACCGGCCAGCACGGCGATGCCAAGCGCCTGCCGCAGACGTTCGCCAATGCCGAGAGATCGCTTCATCGCGGCAAAGACCTTCTCCCCGGCAAGGACAGCCATTGCGAGCGAGGTAGCAGCACCCGCGGCGTAGGCCGCCAGCAGGAGCGTCGTCTGAACGTTCGCCCCTTGCAGGGCGGCGCCAGTCAGGACCAGCCCGAGGATCGGACCGGCGCAGGGCGCCCAAAGTAGGCCGGTCGCGACGCCGAGAAGGAAGGACGTGCCCACGCTCCCCTTCTTGCCGCTCGCCTGCTGCGACAGGCGGCTGCCCAGGGCCACGGCCGGCCGCGTTACCACCGCGGCGATACGCGGCGAAAGCAGCGTCACGCCAAAGCCGGCGATCAGGGAGACGGCAGCGTATCGACCGATTTCGTTGGCATGCACAGCCCAGCTTCCGCCGACCGCAGCAAGCGTTGCCACGCCGGCGAAGGTCACGATCATACCGAGTAACATCGGCAGGATGCTTCGTGTAAACGGCTGACCTGCCCGCGACAGGACGAATGGCAGGACCGGGAGAATGCAAGGGCTGACGATGGTCAGCGCCCCTGCGAGATAAGCAATCAGGAATAGGATCATGTCGTCATCCCCTGCAGTTGACCGATGCTCACACACTGGTCGTTGATGGTGCCTGCATAGGACCGGTCCGAAGTATCCCGGATGTGTCGCATTCCCCCCGAATTGTATCAGAATGCAAGCGACCTCAGCAGCCGCCGATCAATGGCGAAAGCCGCCCAACTTGGCCCGCGCCAATTGCCAAATGGCGGTAGTCACTTCCCGCTGCCAATCTCCTTGCGCCACTTGGATTGGTATACGTGCCAGAAGCCTGTTGCTCCCGGCCCATGCGTATTTACTTCCCACCGACTTCGGGTGAATACTCGCCGCCGAACAATCACTATTCCGCGAGGCGGCAGAATGGATCGCATCGACGCAATGAAGGTGTTTGTGACGGCAATTGACGAGGGCAGTCTCGCCGGAGCCGCCCGCAATCTCAAACGATCGCCAACGGCAGTCAGCCGCGCACTGAGCTTCCTGGAGGCGCATGTCGGTGTCGAACTACTGCACCGGACGACCCGGACGCTGAAGCTGAGCGAGGCAGGTCAACGCTATGCGGCCGCCTGTCGGCGTGTGCTGGTGGATCTCGAGGAAGCCGACATGCTTGCCGGTGGCGAGCGCGCGGCACCGCGCGGAACGCTGACAATTTCGGCGCCACCGATCCTGGGAGAAGAGGTATTGCGCCCGATAGTGGACGACTTCCTCGAACTTCACCCGACGGTCTCTGTCCGGTTTCTGATGCTGGATCGGTTGGTGAACCTGGTTGACGAGGGCGTCGACCTTACCGTGCGCATAGGCCACCTGCCGGACTCCTCGCATGTCTCCACCCGTCTCGGTGGCGACGTGCGACGCGTCGTCGTCGCCTCCCCTCGCTATCTGGCCAACCATCCTCGTATCGTCGAACCCGCCGACCTGGCGAAACATCAGATTGTCGCGTTCAGCAACTTCGGCCTGGATTCCTGGAGCTTCACGCCGGCGAAGGGCTCGTCCATTCCGCGCACGGTTCACTTCACACCGCGCTGCATCGTCAACAGCGTTCGTGCAGCAGCGGCATCCGCTGCTGCAGGCGGCGGCCTGACGAGGCTCTACTCCTACCATGTGGCATCTTATGTGCGCGATGAACGCCTGAAGATCGTGCTCGCCGACGCCGAACACCCGCCCCTTCCAGTGCACCTGCTCGCGCCGCAGGGCCGCATGTCGGTGCCGAAGGTTCGCGCCTTTGTCGATTTCGCGACACCTCGCCTCCGTTCCGAATTCGCCAATATGGCAGCGGCAGCAGGCACTCTCGCCTGATTATGCCGACATTCGGTTGATTGTCGTCCGAACAGCGACAATTCTCTCAGATGTCGAATGGATCTAAATCAATTGCACCAACGCCGAGGGCGGAGGGCGGCCTCAACTGAAACGGCCGCGGCAATTGAAAGGATCACATCATGAGCACGCAACAGAAGGTCGCCATCATCACCGGCGCATCGCAAGGCATCGGCGCAGAATTGGTGCGGGCCTACCGCGACCGGAATTATCGCGTCGTCGCCACCTCCAGGTCGATCAAGCCCAGCGTCGATGCGGACATCATTGACGTCGCAGGCGATATCGGCAAACCGGAGACCGCGGAGCGGGTCGTGCGCGAAACGCTAGAGCGCTTCGGCCGCATCGACACATTGGTGAACAATGCAGGCGTTTTCCTGGCGAAGCCGTTCGTCGAAATGACCCAGGAAGACTACGACCATAACCTTGGTGTCAATGTGGCTGGCTTCTTCCACATCACCCAACGCGCCGCCACGGAGATGCTGAAACAGGGGTCGGGGCACATCGTCAACATCACCACCAGCCTTGTCGACCAGCCAATCGCTGGCGTGCCCTCCGTGCTTGCTTCCCTGACCAAGGGCGGTCTGAACGCGGCCACCCGGTCGCTGGCGATGGAGTTCTCGAAGAGCGGCATTCGTGTAAACGCGGTCTCTCCAGGGATTATCAAGACGCCGATGCATGCGGTTGAAAAGCATTCGGCACTGGCCGGGCTGAATCCAGTCGGCCGCATGGGCGACATTCGCGATGTTGTCGACGCCGTTCTCTATCTGGAGACCGCGGGCTTCATCACCGGCGAGATCCTCCATGTCGACGGCGGCTCGAACGCGGGCCGCTGGTAGCCAGCACTATGGCGCAGCTGCGCTGCAACAGCGCGGCTGCCGTCAAAGACACAACCAATCCTCTTTCATTGGAGACGGAAATGCCTATCGTCACTGTACAAGTTACCCGCGAAGGAACCACGCCTGATCGCAATTCGGTCACGGCCGAAGAGAAGGCCGCAATCATCGAGGGCGTCAGCCAGGTTCTGCTCGACGTCCTCAACAAGCCGCTTGAATCGACCTATGTGGTGATCGAGGAAGTCGATCTTGACAATTGGGGCTGGGGCGGTCTGCCGACCGTGCAATACCGCAAACAGCGCGCCTCGGCTAAATCTTGACGCTGTCCGAGACCTATGCCGATCCCGTCGCTCGCACTGTGAGCGACGGGTTCGGCTTTTATAGCGACGACACTTCCGATGGCGCCACCCCGTGTCGGATCAATCTATGATGTGATAGCCGCCATCGATGTAGATGGTATCGCCCGTCATCAATCGCGCCGCGTCATGCGCCAAGAAGGCAGTCGCCATGCCGACATCGTCAATCGATACGAGGCTGCGCGCCGGGGCCGTTTCCTGGGCCTTGTTCAGGAGTTCGTCGAACTCGGGAATGCCCGAGGCTGCCCGCGTTGCCAACGGGCCCGGCGAGATCGCATGCACGCGGATGCCTTTGGGTCCAAGTTCCGCGGCAATGTAGCGAACGGCGCTTTCCAGCGCCGCCTTGGCGACCCCCATGACGTTGTAGTTCTTCACGACCATCTGGCTGCCGTAGTAGGTCATCGTGAACAGGCTGCCGCCGCGTTTCATCAGCGGTTCGGCGAGATGCGCCATGCGAATGAACGACCAGCAGGAAATGTCCATCGTCTTCAGGAACCCATCCTGCGGCACGTCGACGACGCGTCCCTGCAGCGTATCCTTTGGCGAAAAGGCGATCGAATGCACCAGGAAATCGAGCTCGCCCCATTGCTCCGCGACGCGGTCAAACACGGCCTCCAGCTGTCCCGGCACCGCGACGTCAAGCGGCATGAAGATCGGAGCTTCCAGCGCCTCGGCCAGCGGCTCGACATGGGGCTTGGCCTTGTCGTTGAGATAGGTCACTGCAAGCTCCGCGCCCAAGGCGCGAAATGACCTGGCGCAACCCCAGGCAATCGACTGGTCGTTGGCAATGCCGACCACCAGTCCGCGCTTTCCTTCGAGAAGCTTGGCCTTTACCTCGGGAATCATGTCAGCCCTCTCTTCAGCTCAATAAGGTGTGGCACGCGCCTATGCAGCGATAAGCGCGAACGTATGCCGTGCGATCATTAGTTCCTCGTCGGTCGGCACTACATAAAGAGCGACCTTGCTGTCGTCGCCCGAGACCAGCAACTCACCGCCCTCGTTTCGCGCCGCGTCGAGCGACGCTCCAAGCCAGCCAAGTTTTTTGGCAATCCGGGCGCGCATCACCGCCGAATTTTCACCGACACCCGCCGTAAACACGAAGGCGTCCAGCCCGCCGAGGGCCGCAGCCAGCGCGCCGGCATTGAGGCCGATGCGATGCACGAAATGGTCGAGCGCGAGCTTCGCGCCGGCGTCGTCGCTGGCAAGCAGGTCGCGCACGTCGTTGCTGATGCCGGAAAGCCCCTTGAGCCCTGACTCCTTATAGAGGAGATCCTGCAACTGCGGTGCCGTCATTCCATGCTGCTGAAGCAGGTAGAGAAGTACACCAGGATCGATCTGCCCACATCGCGTGCCCATCGGCAACCCGTCGAGCGCCGTAAATCCGAGCGTGCTCTCGACGCTTTGCCCCTTATACAGCGCGCACATGGATGCGCCGCTCCCGAGATGCGCGACGATAACCCGTCCGCTGCCAACATCCGGTGCGATCTCAGCCAGCCGTCCGGCGACATATTCGTAGGACAGCCCGTGAAAACCATAGCGCCGGATACCCTCGTCAAAATAGTGCGCCGGAATGGCATAGTGGTCCGTCATTGGATCATGACCGCGATGAAAGGCAGTGTCGAAGCAGGCGACCTGCGCAAGCTGCGGCTGGCGTTCCAGCAGCACACGGATCGGCGCGAGGTTGTTGGGCTGGTGCAAGGGCGCCAGCGGCGTGTATTGCTCCAATTCGCGGAGCAAATCGTCATTTATGCGTGCTGGACGCGAATGGTTCGGACCGCCATGAACAACCCGGTGGCCGACGGCAACCAGCCGGCCTTGCTGCCTTTGACGCAACCACTCCCCCATCAGGCGCATCGCCGCCGGCAGATCGGGAACGGCTTCGGGTGGATGATTTACGTTCGCCAGCCGCTCGCCACCGGCACTCTTGACGGTCAGGTGCGGCGCGGTGCCGATCCCCTCCATCTGGCCCTTGATCAGCCGCTCCAGCGAGTCCGCGACCGAAAATACCTCGAACTTCAGGCTGGACGAACCGGCATTCACGACGAGTATGGTGTCCATGGCCTCAACCACCCTGTATCGGTGCCGTGCGGCGGCGCGCATCGGCAAGCAAGACGCCGACGGCGCAAGAGGCAAGACGGGCCCGTACCGAATCCGCCCGCGACGTCAGGATGATCGGCACGCGCGCACCGAGCACGATGCCAGCCGCATCTGCCCTTGCCAGGAAGGTCAGGTTCTTCGCCAACATGTTGCCGGCTTCCAGATTGGGAACGACGAGGATTTCGGCATGGCCGGCAACCGGAGACTGGATACCCTTTATCCTCGCCGCTTCCGGATCGATCGCATTGTCGAAGGCAAGCGGTCCATCGAGAATACCGCCGGTAATCTGTCCGCGCTCGGCCATCTTGCAGAGCGCGGCAGCGTCGATTGTCGAAGGGATCTTCGACGTGACCGTCTCGACGGCCGAAAGGATCGCCACTCGCGGCGTGCCAAGGCCAATCTGCGTGAAAAGGTCGATGGCGTTCTGGATAATGTCCCGCTTGGCGTCGAGATCCGGCGCGATGTTGATGGCCGCGTCAGTAATGAACAGCGTTTCCGCATGATGCGGGACGTCCATGACGAAGACATGGCTGATCCGCCGCGCTGTCCTCAGTCCTGTGGCTGATGAGGTCACGGCCCGCATGAGCTCGTCCGTGTGCAGACTGCCCTTCATCAGGAGTTCAGCGCCGCCTTCGCGGATGATTTCCACTGCCTTTGCCGCGGCCGCGTCGCTGTGCGGCGTGTCGATCAGTTCGAACGGTGAGATATCGAGGTCGTGCGATTTTGCGACCGCACGCACCTTTTCCGCCGGCCCGACAAGGATCGGATGCATCAGCCCGACCTCGGCTGCTTCGACCGCGCCGCGCAGCGACGTCTCATCGCAAGGATGAACAACGACCGTTCGCATCCGCGGAACCTGCTTTGCTTTAGCGATCAGCCGCTCGTATTTCTCATGGCTCCCGGCTTCTTCCCTGGCGTTGTCCAGATCCGGCATCTGCGTCGCTCCCTGTTAAAAAGACCGGGTTCAAGCCCCGCGTCTGACAGCCTTGACCGGGGTGGGCTTCATCGGCGGCGTTACGGGCTCGGTGACCGTCTCTTTGCCAACGTCGAAGAGCCCGATGATCCTCTGCCACCGCTGCTCGGCTTCTTCCGAAAGCGGACCCCGCGCATTCAGAACCTGCCGAAGCGAATCCAATGCTTGGCGGCGAACGCCCTCCTCCGCCGGCAGCAGACGGGGGATCGCGTTCACGGCGGCCTCCTCGTCGATCAGCAGCATGAAGAACTGATCGCGGATCAACGCCTTGAATTCGCTGAGCGTCATTGCCGGCATTCCGTTCTCGGCACGCCGCATCCGGCGGATCGCGGCAAAGCCACGCTCATCGGCCGCGCCACTTGCCATCGCGACGTAAAGCAGGCTGCGCGCCATGCCCTCCCGAAGCCCGCCGTTGCCGATCTGGGCCTTGAGTTCCTCGATCCTCGCCTTGAGCATCTGGACATGCATGCCGGTCTTGGCGGCGCGCCGATGTGGCGTTGCATCGGACGGATCGATGCCGACCGCAGCCTGCAGCAGCGGAGACCCATAAACGGTGAGGAAGGTCGCCTCACTCAGTGCCTCCATCCCCTCGCGCCAGGCGTCCAGCCCCGCGACCATCTGGCGCGAGAATGCCTGCTCCATGGCCAGGAACGGATTGTCCGCAGCAACCGGGCGACGTTCGTCCGCCACCTCGACAGCGAGATCTGCAATCGGCGCCATCCAGGGGTTGACGTCGGAGAACAGCTCATACTGCAGCCGAAGCGGGTGCGTTGCCCGCAATTGCTCCGCCGCCCAGTCGGGCACCATGGCGCGGACGAAAGGCTGGAGGAACGTCTTGTAGAGCGACAGGTTGATGTCCGAGACCTTTGCGACGGTCGCAAAACGGCGATCGTCCTCGGCGTCATTGCAACCGAGCGCACGGATATCGTCGAGCGTTCTTGCCTCGCATCGCATGATCCAATCGCCCTCGACCAGGTCTCCGCCGATGGTCTCGTCGGTCCTTGCTTCGAAGGTCGCTTCGTAGAGACCGGGCGGCAGCGCATCGATCAGGTCGATATTGCTGGAGAACTCGCCATGCTCCTTGCGGGCGACGCTCGCGGACACGAAGATCCCGAGATGGCCGATCGTTTCATGTACCGTGTAGACGATCGTCTGCCCGTGCGACCGTATCTCGTTCACATCGTCATAGAGGTCCAGCACCCAGCCGAGGGCCTGCGCGGGCGGCGTGATGTTGTCCCCCTTCGAGCAGAAGACCACGATCGGCGCGCGAATATTGCGTAGGTCGATCGCTTCACCATTCGATGTCTTTATGCGGCCCGCCGCGAGGTTATTGCCGACGAAGAGTTCGTCCACGATGAACTGGATTTCTTCGGCATTCAGGCTGACGTGCCCGCCCCACCACTCCTCGAAGCCGAGATAGCGCGGCGCCTCGGTATCGATCTTGGAGTAGAGGTTATATTGCTTGGTCCAGAGCGTGTTGGCCGGGTTCTGGTTTTCGAAATTCTGCACCAGCCATGCGCCGTCGAACTGCCCATGTCCGAGGTCACTGGTGAGCGCCGTCAGCCAGCTGCCGCCGAGCAGCCCGCCCGAATACCGCATCGGATATTTGCCGCGTTCGCCGGCCCAATAGGACAGCGGCGCGCCGGCAATGATGACCGAGCCGAACAGTTCCGGGCGCATGGCGGCCAGCATCATGACGGCCCATCCCGCCTGGCAATTTCCGATCACGCAGGGCTTGGCATCCGCCTGAGGATGCAGGGAAATCACCTTTTCAAGAAAAGCAGCCTCGGCCTGCGCGATGTCTTCGATCGTCTGCCCCGGCACTGGCTGCGGGAGGAAGCCGATGAAATAGCAAGGATGCCCGGCCTTGAGCGCGACACCGATCTCGCTGTCCGCCTTGAAGCCGCCGATGCCGGGCCCGTGTCCGGCTCTCGGATCGACGACAACGAACGGCCGGCGCGTGTCGTCAACCTCGATCCCCTTGGGCGGGACGATCCGAACCAGCGCGTAGTTGACGGGTCTCGGGAGGGAACGTCCATCAAGGACGATCTCCGGCGTGAAGCTCAGCACATGCGGCGCCGTCGCGTCGGCGTGAGCCCGATATTGGTTGCCGCGCTTTCGCATGACATCCCAGAACAGCACGCTGCGCTGGGTGGCATCCATGGCATAGTCGAAAAAGAAGCCCGCAGGACCGAAGTGAGTGGCGAAATCAGCTGTCGGAAGATACGAAGGGTACCGCATGCCAAATCTCCTCGTTCACCCTCTCAGCGAGAGGTCAAAGACTTATGCTCGGAGTGTATTCGCGATCTGCGTCTGCTCTGTGAATAGTTAGCCGCACCGTCATTCATGCGCTTTGTTCGCACGTGCAGCATAAGTGCATTCGGTCCACGGCACCAACGTATTTTACGGTAGCATACGGAATTCGACACGGGTCGGGCGAGACCGCGATGGAGCGACGTGCAATAACGACCGCAACCCGCTGGAAGGCTATTTGCAGGCCCCACTCAGGTCACAAGCATTTTATAAGTTGGAAGCATGCCGACAGCGTCGGCGAGCCCAGGGAGAACCCTCGCGCTCAGTGGCCTCCAGAGAAGCGGCGTCTACTCGCCGATTGTGCTCAGCGTCAGCGCCGGGGTTGGCTCGGTTGCAGATCCTGAAAGCCGATCTCAGGACATCCTCGGATGTTGGCAAAGGTAATATCGCGGCGCTCACCCCACTCGGTCAGCCCTCTCAGCGTCACGACGTTCTCGTCGCGATAGACCAGGTCAGTCCGACGGATACCTGCTCGCCGTGCCCTGTTTTGCGCTTGGCTGACGTTGCAGGTGCCTTCCGATGGCGACACCTGCCAGGTGCTCGTGCCTCTGCCGTCGGATTGCCAGCCGCCTGACTGCGCAAAGGCCACCGACGGCGCTAAAGCGACGAGGATCATCAAGGTCTTGTGGAAGGCGGCTTTCATGATCCCTGCCCCGGTTGCATTGCGCTTGAGCGCTCCGGGCCAAGATAGACGGACCTGCGCATAGCGCAATCGCCAGTGGGCGGACCCGCGCTCCATTTGCTCGCAAATGGAGCTGAAGTCGTGCGCCAGCGTTAATAACCGCCTAACGCTGGCGCCGATCGTCTGAGTTATCGAACCCGCAACTACCGCGCAGGCTCGCCCTCTGGACCACCGCGTCCAAGCTTGTCAGGGAGCGGCTGCCCTTTCGGCGTGAACTCGAGCGAGCCTGAGTTTATGCAGAAGCGCTCGCCTGTCGGAGGCGGGCCGTCGGGAAAGACGTGCCCCTGATGCGCGCCGCAGCGTGCGCAAACGATCTCTGTTCTGACCATGCCGTAGCGGGTATCGCGAATGCGCCGCAGGTGATCCTTGGCGGCAGGCGCAGTGAAGCTCGGCCAGCCTGTCCCGCTTTCGAATTTGGAAACGGCCTTGAACAGGGGAAGACCGCAGAGGCGGCAGGTATAGAGCCCCTCGCGTCGCTCGTGGAGGAAGACGCCACAAAACGGCGCCTCCTCGCCATGCTCCAAGAGCAGATGACGATCGTCCTCACCGAGATCCGCCACAAGCTGCTGCATCTGTTCTTGTGTGGGAGGGGTGAGATCGAACTGCAATTCGACGACATCACGCATTCCTGTTTCTCCTTGGGGGCTCCGGCGGATTGCCGGAACGTGACATGAGTTTACCTCAGCAGGGCCGGCGCTGTTGTGGCGCCGCGTCGGGCGCGTTCTTCATCCGTTCAGATGAGATTGAGCGCCACGTCGATATTGCCGCGCGTTGCCTTGGAGTACGGGCAGATCTCGTGCGCCGCGTGGATCAGTTCCTCCGCGACATCTCGGTCGATGCCCGGCAGGCTGACGTTGAGGCGTGCACGCAGGAAATAGGAACCACCGTCGGCGTTCAGATCGATCTCCGTGTCGATCTCGGGGTCGACGGGCAGCTTGATCTTTCTCTGGGCCGCAGCGAGCTCGATGGCGCCAATGAAACAAGCAGACCATGCAGCGCCAAAAAGGCGTTCGGCAGCCGGATGCGGCTGCGACAGGCGAAGATCGAGCTCGCCATCGCTGCTACGTGTGAAACCGTCGCGACCACCCTTGTTGTGGGTCTTGCCGGTAAAGAGGAGCTTCTCAGTCATGGTAAAATCCTTTCGGGTTAGCTCTTTAATCGCATCCGCTTTAATCGGATGCGATCTAAATATGTTGCTCGAAGGGCCTTGTCAATACCATTGCGATTTAATCGGATGCGATTTATATAGAGAGAAGCGAAAAGCAACCGAGTAGGATCTCCCATGTCCGCATCCAAAACCGCCAAGAGCCTGGAGACAGAGGCGCCCGTTCCCGGCGAGGCCGACAGCAAGAACAACAAGCTTTCGAACTTTCTATGCTTCGCGGTCTATTCCGCAAACCTGGCCTTCGGCCGCGCGTACAAGCCGATCCTGGACAAGCTGAACCTGACCTACACTCAATACATCGCGCTGGTTGCCCTCTCCGATAAAGACGACCAGACGGTCGGAACACTGGGCGAAAAGCTATTCCTGGAATCGAACACGCTGACCCCCATGCTCAAGAAACTTGAATCTCTTGGCTATATCCGCCGCAAACGCGATCCCGCTGACGAGCGGCAGGTACGATTGAGCCTGACGGCGGCTGGGCGCGACCTTGTCGCGGCGGATCCTGGCGCGCCGCTGGTCGATGCGACCGGTCTCGGCGAGGACTTCCCGGTCGTGCAGAAATCCGTGGTGCGGCTGCGCAACAACCTCCTGAAGGGAACGCAGGACGGATCTGCAAAGGATTGATCTCTACCGCGCCTGTGAGCGTCGATGTATTCGGCGCTCCGCCGCCTCAGGTGCAGATGCCACCAAGGGCATGGCGCTTGGCAACTACGCGCATGAAATCGCCTTTATGGGGTGGAGAAAGGCGGGTTGCCCCTTATCTGAGGAAGGAGATCCGAAACGGAGACCGAAAGGACCGCGCAATGGCAAAGAACACGATCTGCCTGTGGTACGACAAGGATGGCGAAGCTGCCGCCAGGTTTTACGCCGAAACTTTTCCCGATAGCGCAGTGGGCGCCGTCATTCGCGCACCTGGAGACTATCCGGACGGCAAGCAGGGAGATGTATTGGTTGTCGAATTCACGGTTGCGGGCGTTCCGTGCATCGCCTTGAATGGCGGTCTCGTATTCAAGCAGACCGAAGCCTTCTCATTTCAGATCGCAACGGAGGATCAGGCGGAGACCGACCGCTATTGGAACGCCATTGTCGGCAATGGCGGTCAGGAGAGCGAGTGTGGCTGGTGCAAGGACAAGTGGGGTGTGTCCTGGCAGATCACACCGCGCGTGCTCACCGAAGCGCTTGCGGCAGGCGGTGATCAGGCAAAGCGTGCGTTTGATGCGATGATGACCATGAAGAAGATTGACGTTGCGGTGATCGAAGCCGCCCGGCGTGGTTGAGGTGCCAGCGCGGCGCGCCACAACCTCTCTCCGCCGGAGCGCCCACCTAGCGCGCAGCCACCGTTAGGAGCTGCGGTGGCCGCATGCCGGCAGTTCTCCTGAATGGGACGCGCGTCGGGCAGCGTTTGCTCTAGCGAGCTGACACCATCGGAAGCTCGTTTGCCTCCATCATCTCGGCCGCCTTGGCGTATCCGCCACCCATGCCGTCCAGAAAGTGCAGATGCGAATCTGGTTTGCCCGAAGGCACGAAGCAGGTCATGAGCGCGTGAGATTGGCGATGCAGTCCGAAGTTGACCTCACCCCGCGCCTTTGCCGCAACCAGGATGGCTTCGACCGCTTCAATCTGTTCGCGGGTGCAATCCAACGTCAGACGCAGGCCATCGTCGTATTTGCGGAAGTCCGAGTTGGAGGCGACCGCTAACCAGGTTTCGAGGTTGACCGACCTCGCCCTGTCCTTGGTGATGGCGGTATCCCGCGACAAGGGATGGGCTTGCCGCGTGCCAGCGTCGAGAACGGAAAGCACGCACTTCGCCAATGCCGCGAAGGCTTCGGGGCTTCTGTCCTCGGATGGCTCGACCAGTAGCGACAGGATTTCGCCCCTCTGGCTCGGAAACGGCTCCCAATCGCAGCTCAGGCCGGTCAGATCGGGCTCGGTTGTGTAGCTGCCTGGCTTCACCAGATATCGGCCGTTCTTGATTTGGCGCTCCGCCCACTTGAGGCCGCCGCCGGCAAACATCGCATATGTCGCGTCTTCAGAGGCTGCGTAGCGTGCGACGCGTACGTCGCGTCCGTTGGCACGTATCTCACCCACGGACAGGAGACCGGCTCGGAGAGCAAGGTTAAGATTGGTCTTGGCAAAGGCGACAACCTGCCGCAACGCTGATGTCGCGGTCATGATCCCCTGCGGTGGCAGCGCGAATGCCGCACCGTCTCCGCGAAACACAAAGGGGAAATCAAAGTCGCCCCAGGCATTCCCAACCGCGGCAATCACCGATGCGCCGGCATAGTTGACGTCTTCATAGCGCCCGGACTTGATCGCGGACGTCGAACCGACGACGTCTGTTATGCCGACCAGCCAATCGTCGGGCAGCGCCTCATAGATAGACGGGTCAAGCACTCGCGAAAACTCACTATAGGCCTGGGGCGCGTTTGGGTGTTGGCCGCCCATCGCGCGTTCATCGGCTTGGACGGCATCGACGGCTGGCGGCATGAACCTTTTCCCTTGCCTCATAGCAAAGTCCCTTTCTGCTGATTTATTTCGTACGCGAATAACTCGGATGCGCCTTAAATACACAAACCGGATCGCGAGGTCAATACATTTGCGATTTAATCGGATGCGATGTATGCGTCGCGGAAAATTGCGAAGATCACTCGGCGCCAGTAGGACACAGACAGTCGCCGCGGCTTTCTTCGAAAATACGGGCCCGGGACATCCTGACCCGCAGCGGAAAGAGCATCATCCGAATTGGGGTCGGCTACGAACGGCGGATCACCATTCGAGCCCGGCATTCCCCGAAAGGTTCATAGCGGACATCCGCGAAACAGGTGACAGCTCCCAAAGTTCATGTGGATTACCGTATGTGATAAATTCCCTATTTCCATACTTCAGGTAGCATGTGCTTGGATGATTACATTTCCTAGTCATCAAGAGGTCACTGCAAAACTCACATCGTCTGTTTTGCGGTGACCTCGCCAAAATCCCAGCCAAAATCTCAGCGGACCGACGCTTAGAGACGCCTTCTCAGAGTTTGGCCGCAATGTCGCCCGCAACATAGAGCAAGCAGCGTCGACGGCGTAGGCGACGGGCGTATGACGCAACGAAGCCTTGCAACGCATCGCTCGCGTTCCCATCTTAAGGCGGTCACCCGAAAAATTCGAACCTGACATGGTCGACGCATCGTGCGTCGCATCTCACTGCGTTTCCTCCGGTCTGCGTGATGGAAACAAAGGTCGCCATGTCGAGCATGCCGCCAGTGCGGCAAAGGACTTCAATTGAACAAACCCATTACCGCCGCCGCCCCAGCGGCGAGTCCGCGCGAGCGCGATGACGCCGCTCGCCGCCCGGACAAGAACTGGAAACCTTACCCCTGCCTTCTCACCCGTCGTGAGCTGCAGGAGCTGATCGCCGAGCAGCTTGGCTGAGAGACACTCAACCTCAACAACAAGGAGAAAAAGATGCAGGTTATTGTCAGAGACAACAACGTCGAACAGGCCATGCGCGCATTGAAAAAGAAGATGCAGCGCGAGGGTGTTTTCCGCGAAATGAAGGAACGCCGGGCTTACGAGAAGCCATCGGAGCGACGCGTGCGCGAACGAGCACAGGCGATCGCCAGACAACGCAAGGCCAACCGCAAGAAGTTGCAGCGCGAACGTCTCCTGGCCTCGCCGAAGCGCCGCTCATCCGGCCGATAACGTTATCAAATCACCGCCGGGAGTCCTCGGCGGCATCCCACCCCGAGAAAGGGTCAATTATGGAAGAACTGCATAGCTTGACTGTCTCCGATGAACGACTCGAGGACTGCCGCGAGGTCATCGAGCCGGATCTTCAGGATCTGATCCGAACGACAATAGCATCTGGCTTTACCGCTGAAGAGGTTCTGATCGCAATCAGCGAACTTGTCGCGGAGGACTTCGCCGTATCGGCAAGACTACCAAGTGTCCACTGACTCGCTTCGAGTTGGCTGCCGAAACAGCCTCGCATCGATATGTTGTCGAGGCATCGTCTTGAAGGCGGGACAGGTGTTGAACGGCTCCCGCGAACACCTACATCCCGCTTATCGCTTGTTGGCAGAGAGGAGGTTCATCATGAACACGATCAGCCATGCAACCGAACCGAGGTGGGCCGCACCGGTGGCTATCCGGATTGGAACGCGCCCCTCTGAACATATTCATGGTCCGGCTGAAGCTGTTGACTATCTGGAGCACAGGTGGCCGCTGCAAAGCAGCATGCACGTTGAGGCGGCGAAGCGTCGGTGCGTGGAAGCCATGAACCACCTTGCACACCTGGAAGCCGCCAGAGATGCCTTTGTCGCAGCCGCGGTCGAGGCCAAGGTTTTGGCCTGACTTGCTCCGAGGCGAAGGCCGCTGATGATCATGGTCGTCTTCGCCGCCCAGTTGCGCAAAGTCCAACAGCTGCGCCCGACATCCGAACGCCCTGTGTCAAACCACGTTGGCCCCAGGCGGGCTGACGATTAGTGTGTCGTGACGGACTTTGGAGAACGCGTGCGACGGGGCTTCTCTCCGGGAGCGGCCGTTATCGCGATCGCGGCGGCCTTTGTCTTCTTCGCCGTCGGCTTGTCGGCAGCGGATTTCGGCGCGGCGCGCGGCTTGGCGGATTTGGCCTTGGCCGTCGGCTTGGCTGCATTGTCTGCCTGCTGGCCGAATTCCTTGAACGCCTGTAGCCAATGTTTCATATCCCGGCCGTGTGGGCGCCCCTCCTGCTCCCAGATTTCATAAGCACGACGACGGATTTTCTCTTCACGCTCATTCATGATGGGACCCTGCTTTTGGTGGAAACCCAATCTTAATTGGAGCAAGCGGTCCAATAGGCAATGGAGATACCGAACGAAGCAGGCTTGGCGGCGAACTAAAAGCAACAATTGTCTTTTCCGAAATCCCTCTATCTACCCTCGCGCGAATTAAATCGAACAGGAAGGAAAGCGAGATGAAACGCACGTCGATTTTGCTGCTTCTGGCAGGGGCCACGATTGCCGGATGCACGCCCACCGAGCAAGGCGCGGGAATTGGTGCAGCCTCCGGCGCGGTCATCGGTGGCGTGGCGACCGGCAACGTGCGCGGTGCCGCCGTGGGCGCGGCGATCGGTGGTGCCGCTGGCGCGGTCATTGGCAATGTCGCTGGGCGGCCCGGTCAGTGCTACTTCCGTGACCGTTACGGTCGGCGATACATCGCCAGCTGCCCGCGTTGAGCAGGCGCTCGTGGCACGGGCTCGAGGATCAGCTCTCGCTGCGAAAGATCTCGACGGCCGCCGCGACAAGCTCGGCATTGTTCGCGGCGATCATCCCGCTGGGAAGGAGCTTTCCATCTTCGAGGCCGACGCGGGTGGAATAGCGTCGCTCCTTCGCCAGCCGGACAAACGGCCAGACGGTGGCGTCGAAGCCATGCATCAGGACGGGCCGCTGCACATTGGCACGCTGTAGCGTGCCGACGATCCCGTCAGCGACATCGAAAGCGCCCCTCAGGTCCTGTTCGTTGTCAAGTTCGATGAGGATGCGCAAAACGCGCTCATGGGCTTCAAGTCCGATGTACCGCTCCGCATCCGCGACTGACGCCAGCCCGACTTCAATCCCAACTCCCTTATCGCGGAGCAATGCCATGACGGCGGGGGCATCGTCCTCCGAGAGGTTCACCGACGCATAGTCGGGCAGGACACTCCAGCAACGAATGGCCTCAAGGGTGCGGTGCGCGTCGCCTTCAATCCAGGCACCGGTGGATACGCCGAGTAGCGAACCCGGACAGGAGCCCCGAACCGCAGCAATGGTCTCATCAACAGCGCCAAGACTTTCCTTTCCCTCAACGGCACGCGGATGAATGTGGAGTTCCGCGGCGCCGGCGGCGACCACAGCGGCGGCATCCCTTGCGATCGCTTCAACCGTGACAGGCAATTGTGGATGATAGTCGATTGGCCGCGCGCCGTTGATGCAGGCCTGAACGATCATGGGAAATTGAACCTCTTTCGTGTCTGCCTGGCGCAGTTGATACCTGCTGACCAGAAATGGCAACAAACGCGATCCGTCGTCGACGATCCGCATCTCCGTCGTGAGGAGACGATGGCCACGTTCCGAAGACGCTACCGGTTGACGGTCTGGAGTGAGGACGCCCCATCATGAGGCCTCGCCCCCCTAGCGCGGAATGTCCGTTCGTTGTCATCATCGTAGGGCCGCTTCACATCGGACTCGGCTTGCGAAAAATCGCACGTTATGTTAATGACTGTCCAGTCAGTCATAATTGGATGCAAGAGAATGGCAGAGAGAAAGCGGGAGAAACGAGACCCCGAGCAGCGCCGCGCCGAGATCCTCGCCGCCGCCTTCGCCTGCTTTGCGGAGCGCGGTTTCGCAGCGACCCGCATGGAGGACGTCGCGGCGCGCGCGGGCATCGCCAAGGGAACGGTCTACTTGCATTTTCCCGACAAGGAGCGGCTGTTCATCGAGCTCGTCTCCGGCATCGCCTCGCCGATCCTCGGCGAGGTCGGCGGCATGGTTGAGAAGGATGCGGTCCCGGCGCGGGCCGCCGTTGCGATGTTCTATTCGATCTTCAAACGCGAAGTTCTGGAGACAGAGCGCCGGCACCTTCTGCGGTTGATCCTCGCCGAAGGGCCGATGTTCCCTGTCGTGACCGAATTCTATTACCGCGAGATCATCACCAAAGGCCTTGCGATCCTACGGATCGTGCTTGCCCGCGCTGCCGCACGCGGTGAACTGCGCAATCCCGCCGTCGCCGATGTTCCGCAACTGGTTATGGCGCCGGCCTTGATGTCGATCGTCTGGGCGACGCTCTTCGAAGGCTACGAGCACCTCGACGCTCAGAAGCTATTCGACACGTTCCTCGACACGCTCTTCGTGCCCCAAGGAGGCGCGATATGAAACGAATCCTTATCGTCGCTCTCGTGGCCGCCGCGGCACTTGCCGCTCTGCCCCTCCTGTTTTCTGACAATTCCCAACGTGCCTACCAGGGGTGGGTCGAGGCCGACACGCTTTTCATCGGCGCCGACACTAGCGGACGGCTGGTCAAGCTCGACGTCGTCGAAGGCCAGGCGACTGCGCCCGGTTCGCCGCTCTTCAGCCTGGATTCGCGGAGCGAGGAGGCAGCCGTCGGCTCCGCACGCGCTTCGCTGGCGCGCCTGCAGGCAGAACTGGAACTCGCCGAGGCCGCGCAAAAGCGACCGGAAGAGATCGATGTACTGCGCGCGAGCGAACGTGAGGCAATCGCCCGGCTGGAGCTTGCCGCACAGGAGCTCGACCGCACCCGGGTGCTGGTCCAGCGCGGCACCGCGACAAAGGCGGACCTCGATACGGCGACGGCCACCGAAGCCGCCAACCGTGCCGTCCTCGATAATGTCCGCGGCCAGATCACACTCGCCAACCTGCCTGCCCGCATTGAGACTCTGCGTCAGTCGAGGGAAGCGGTCGCGGTCGCAAAGGCCGATCTCGCCGCTGCAGAAGCCGCACTCTCCCGTCGCTTCGTCTCGGCGCCGGCAACAGGCAGTATCGAGACCATCTACTATCGCACGGGTGAGGTCGTCCCTGCCAGCCGGCCGATCGTGGCGCTCCTGCCGCCGGAGAACGTCCGTATCCGCTTCTTCGTACCCGAAACCGAGCTTGCGCTTTTCTCGCTGGGCCAGCCGATCCGCGTTGCCTGCAGCGCGTGCCAGCCGACCGACGCGACGATCAGCTTCATCTCAAAGATCGCCGAATACACGCCGCCGGTAATCTACAGCCTCGAAGAGCGTGCCAAACTCGTCTACCGCATCGAGGCGATCCCGACCGATCCCACGGCGCTGCGTCCTGGCCAGCCGGTGGATGTCACCGCGGGAGCGCGACCATGAGCGACACAGCCATGGCCGTCGATCCTCCGGAAACCGTCATCGACGTCCATCACCTCACCAAGAGTTTCGGCAGCCGAAAGGTGGTCGATGACGTATCGATGACGGTCAAGAAGGGTCGCATCCACGGTTTTCTTGGCCCCAATGGCTCCGGCAAGACCACGACAATCCGCATGCTCTGCGGTCTGCTGACGCCGGACAGCGGCAATGGCACATGTCTTGGCTTCGACATCCTGACAGAGAGCGATCGCATCCGCCGCCGTGTCGGCTACATGACGCAGAAGTTTTCGCTCTATCAGGATCTGTCGATCCGGGAAAACCTCGAGTTCGTCGCCCGCGTCTACGGTCTGGCCGATGCCCGCGGCAAGGCAAGCGCCGCCATAGAGCGCCTCGGGCTGAAAGGCCGCGAGCAGCAGCTTGCGGGGGAACTTTCGGGCGGCTGGAAACAGCGTCTCGCGCTCGGCGCCTGTATCCTGCCCGAACCGGCGCTACTCCTCCTCGATGAGCCGACCGCCGGTGTCGACCCCAAAGCCCGCCGCGACTTCTGGAACGAGATCCATGCGCTTGCCGCTGACGGCCTCTCTGTCCTGGTGTCCACCCACTACATGGACGAGGCCGAGCGCTGCCACGAGATCGCCTATATCGCCTACGGCAAACTGCTGGCGCAGGGAACGGTGGACGACGTGATTGCCGGCACCGGCCTCGTGACGTGGACCGTCTCCGGGCCCGAGGTGCATCGTCTCCAGTCCGAACTTGAGAATGTGCCGGGCATCGACATGATGGCGCCATTTGGGACCAGCCTGCATGTTGCCGGCCGCGATCCGAAGGCGCTCGAAAAGGCAATCGCGCCTTATCGCGAACGGCCCGACCTCAAGTGGCAAGAGGGTGAAGCGACGTTGGAAGATGCCTTCATCGACCTGATGCGTCGCGCGGAGGATAATTTCCAATGACGACACGAGCGGCAAACGGCAACGGCATCTCATTAGGGCGCTTCTGGGCGATGACCATCAAGGAATTCATCCAGATGACCCGCGACCGGATAACGTTGGCGACGATGGTTGCCTTGCCGATCATGCAGTTGTTCCTGTTCGGCTTTGCGATCAACACGACGCCGCACAATCTGCCGACCGCGGTGTTGATGCGCGAGAACACGGATGTCGGTCGGTCTATTTTGGCCGCGCTCGAGAACACCGATTTCTTCCAGATCCGCTCTGTCGTTACCCGAGCCGAAGACATGGATTCGCTTCTGGAATCCGGCAGGGCTTTGTTCGTTGTGGAAATTCCTGAAGGGTTCGAACGCTCGCTTCGGCGCGGCGATACGCCCTCGCTACTGGTCGCTGCCGATGCCACCGATCCGGTCGCATCGAGCTCGGCGCTGGGTGCCTTATCCGGCATCGTGACGTCGGCGCTCGCCAACGACCGGCAGGTCGAGTTTTCCGAACCGACCAAGCCCACCTTCTCGATCGTTCAGCATCGGCGCTACAATCCGGCCGGTTCGTCGACTTTGAATATCGTGCCCGGCCTCCTCGGCACGATCCTGACGATGACGCTGCTGATCTTCACGGCTCTTTCGGTCACCCGGGAATTGGAACGCGGCACAATGGAAAACCTGCTTTCCATGCCGATCAAGCCGCTGGAAATCATGCTGGGCAAGATCGCGCCCTATGTGCTGATCGGCCTCGTCCAGTCGCTGCTCATTATTGCGGCCGGCCTGCTCGTGTTTGGCGTTCCAATCCTCGGCAGCCCGGCTTCGCTCGCGGCTGCTACCACCCTCTTCGTCGTCACCAATCTGTCGATCGGCTACACCTTCTCGACGATCGCGGCCAATCAGCTGCAGGCCATGCAGATGGCGATGATGTTCTTCCTGCCGAATATCCTGCTGTCCGGGTTCATGTTCCCGTTCGCTGGCATGCCGCGATGGGCGCAAGGGATCGGTGAGGCACTACCGCTGACCCACTATATCCGGATCGTCAGGGCAATCATGCTGAAGGGCGCCAGCATCCAGACCCTTGCCTACGACACCACTGCGCTCGCCTGCCTGATGGCGGTCGCCATGCTCATCGCCGTCCGCCGCTTCCGCCGGACGTTGGACTAGTCAGAGGCGGAATTCGCGGTTTCCCGCGTCGACCGCGCACATGTGCGAGGACGGTCTGATTATTTTGGCCGGCGGACGGCCCGGATCTTGCCGCTGTTTCCGCCGCCACAAAACAGCCGGTCCGCGCCATCGGACTCAAGTCCCGATATACCGATGCCAACAGGCATCTCGACGCGTTCCAGGACCTGCCCGGTCTCTGGTTCAATGTGCCTGATATCGCTTTCGTCGCCCTCCCAGGTGGCATGCCAGAGCTCATCGCCGATCCAGGTCACCCCGGTAACAAAACGGTTGGACTCGATACTGCGAAGGACAGCGCCGGTTTCGGGATCAATCTGATGGATCTTCCGGCCGCGATACTCTCCGACCCAAAGCGTTCCTTCCGCCCAGGCGAGCCCGGAATCACCGCCATTGCCGGGGGCCGGGATCGTCGAGAGTACCTCGCCGGTCTTCGGGTCGATCTTCTGGATCCGATCCTCGGCAATCTGGAAAAGATAGCGCCCATCGAAAGCCGTTCCGGCGTGTGCCGCAACGGCGATCGTATTCACGACCTCACCGACGTCGGGATCGAGGGCATTCAGCCTGTCGCCGGACGCGAACCAGACATTCCGACCGTCAAAGGTCACGCCGCCCACCTGCTTCACATCCGGAAAGGGGCCATATTCACGAAGGATTTCAGCTTGGGAGTGTTTCATGGACTTATCCTAGTCGTTGGGCAGTGGACCTGGGAGTAACAAAGTTGACGGGAATCCCGGCAGTGACGGGATCGTCCAGCGGCGTGCCGGCCCGCGTCCGAAAAACTGCACCTTGCCCGTTTCCGCGAGGGCATCAAGCGCGCGTTGCACGGTGCGTGCGCTCGCACCAATCGCGATTGCCAGCGCCGAACTCGACCAGGCCTCTCCATCGGCCAGGAATGCAAGGATCTCGCCATGCTGCTCCTCGACCGGCGGCGCCAGGATGACCACCTGGTCGGCGCGACGCGGCGCGAGCACAAAACCATCCTTGGTTGCCTTGATATCCGCTAAGCGGTGAAGCTCGCCGCGCAGCCGCCCGATTTCGACGCGCAACCTGGCGCGATGTGATTCATCGGCGTCCTTCGCCCTGAATGCACGGGCAACGAGCACGTTCCGCGATACGTCTGCCGGCCAACTCTCCGCCAGTGCACGGGCGAGCGCGAATAAGACCGGGCGCGTCGTCAGCGACACGAACGCGTCGCCCTCCCGCACGACGTAACGGCACGCATCGACGACAAGCGCGCCGGACGACAGGACTGTCTCGACTTCTTGCAGCAGCAGTAACCGCTCCTCGCCGCGGCTGGTCAGTCGCGCCGCCGGCGCTTTCAGAACCTCCGAAACCCCTTCGACTTCCGCCCGAAGGGCGGGGATGCCCGCCTCCCTCGCCGCATTTTCCGCCCGGAGCAGTGCCGCGCGCGCAACGCCGGTCTGAAGACGGCGGATAGCAATCCCTGCGACGACGAGTTCGTACGACGTCCGCAAGGGCGGCGGGAGCGGTGTCGGATCGACCCCGGCGAGCAGCCGTTCGGCTTCGTCGAGATGGCCGATGAGCAGCGACCGCCTGGCTTCGAGATGTCGCGCATGTGCGGCGTTCAAGCGGTCATCATGCGCTTCGAGCACTTCCCGAGCGGAGCTGAGTGTCTTGGCAGGCCAGGTTAGATCGCGCGAGACCAGAGCGATTTCCGCCTCGGCGACGAGGCAGCGCGCCCGTGCGACCGGTTCCCTTGGCCCGAATGCACGGGCAGCCGTCTTTAGCAAAACCTTTGCCCGGGCGAGATCCCCAAGCTGTGCCATCGCGATGCCGCGAAGGGCGAGCGCGGGCGCGTCATTCCGCAGCGCCACCCTCTTCAGCGCACCGAGAAGATCGCCTGTCGCAAGCAGCCTCGCCGCGGCGATGATCATCGAGTCCATCGAAATCCCGTCAAACTTGTAACTCCCACCCTCGCCCACTCCGGCACTAGTCTGCTCACGATCACCGAGCAGCCGCAAGGCGCGGCATGCTACGTCAACAGGCACCAAGAGGAGAAGTATGATGACGATGCACATGACAGGCACACGCGAAGAATGGCTTGCGGCACGGCTCGACCTGCTCGCAGAAGAGAAAGAACTGACGCGTCGCAGCGACATGCTGGCACAACGCCGTCAGGAACTGCCGTGGGTACGGATCGACAAGGACTACCGGTTCGAGACCGACAGCGGCAGCGCTTCGTTGGCCGACCTTTTCAAGGGCCGCTCGCAACTGCTCATCTACCACTTCATGTTCGGCCCCGACTATACAGCCGGATGCCCCTCTTGCTCCTCGATCGCGGACGGCTTCAACGGCGTCGTCGTTCACCTCGAGAACCATGACGTCGCCTTCACCGCCGTTTCCCGCGCGCCGCTTCCCAAACTGCAGGCCTTCAAGGAGCGGATGGGATGGACCTTCGACTGGGCCTCTTCCTTCGGTAGCGATTTCAACCTCGACTTCAGCGTCCTGTTTAGCCAGCAGCAACAGCGCGAAGGCGGGATAGAATATAACTACCGGCGTGAACCGCCGGCACCGGGGCCGCAGGAGAGCGAAACCGTACAGGAATGGAAGTTGCGCGGCAGCGAGACCCCGGTCGGCCAGATCGCCGCGATGACTGGAACCGACGTCGCCACCTATACGCGCGACAGGCCGGGCCTCAGCGCCTTCGTGCTCGAGGACGGCGTCGTCTACCACACCTACTCCAGCTATGCCCGCGGCCTGGACGGCATTTGGGGCGTGTATCAATGGCTCGACCGCGCGCCCTTCGGCCGCAATGAGCAAGGTATCTGGTGGCGGCATCATGACGAATACGGCCGGAGGTAAAGCCGATGCTTTCCTCCGACCAGACAAGGCGCAGCGCATCGGTCGAGACGCCGGCCGACAATGCAGCAAGCATCGCCGACTGGCTGTGTCTTGCGGCAGCGCCAACCTTCGCCATCATGGCGGCTGTCACCATGGCAAGCGGCGGAGCAGAGACAATCTGCTCCGCAATGCAGAACGTCTTTCCCATGGATGGCATGGCCATGATGTACCTGCTGATGTGCGCTTTCCACCTGCCGCCGTGGCTGTGCCTGATCTCCGGGCGCGCGGTCAAGTCTGAACAGTCCTGACTTGCATTGCTCCCTGCCCGCTCCACCTTAAAGCCCGAGCAAATCCACCTAACAGGCAATCGGGAGAAGATCAGTGCCAGACAATTCCACGATCTCAGCGGCTGCATCGGGCCAATTTTCGATCGGTAGCATCACGATCAACCGTCTCGGCTTCGGCGCCATGCGCATTACCGGCCCCGGCATATGGGGACCGCCTGCGGACAGGGCCGGAGCACTGGCAACCCTGCGTCGCCTGCCCGAGATCGCGGTCAATTTCATCGACACGGCAGATTCCTACGGCCCCGACGTTTCGGAGGAGCTGATCAGCGAAGCGCTGCATCCTTACAAGGGGATGCTGATCGCGACGAAGGCAGGACTGACCCGCGAAGGACCGGATCTCTGGACGCCAAACGGGCGACCGGACTATCTTCTCGAGCGCGCGAAAGGCAGCCTCAAGAAACTCCGCGTCGACCGGATCGATCTGTGGCAATTGCATCGCATAGACCCGAAGGTTCCTCGCGACGAGCAATTCGGCGCGGTCAAGATGCTCCTCGATCAGGGTCTTATTGCCCATGCCGGCCTAAGCGAAGTTTCGGTTGAAGACATAAAGGCCGCCCGAAAGGTCTTTCCTGTCGCGACGGTTCAGAACCGCTACAACCTCGTCGATCGCGCCAGCGAGGACGTGCTTGATTACTGCGAGCGCGAGGGAATCGGCTTCATTCCGTGGTACCCGCTGGCCGCAGGCGAGCTTGCCCGTCCAGGGTCCATCCTCGACAGATTGGCCAAGAGGTACGACGCGACGCCCAGCCAGATTGCTCTGGCGTGGGTGCTCAAACGCAGCCCTGTGATGTTGCCGATACCGGGAACCTCCAAGGTAAAGCATGTTGAGGAAAACGTAGAGGCGGCAAGCATCGCCCTCGATGAAGCGGATTTTACAGCGCTGGACACAGCGGCTCGCCAATCCGGCTCCTAGCGCCGACGTGGATCGAGCAACGTGTCAACCGGTGCAAGAAGGTGGCTCCTCCTCTCGCCTACGAACTCGAGTTGGAATTGCCGTTTCGGGCCTTGCTTGTAGATCGCAAGGTGCGGCGATCTCTTTTCTTGTGAAAGATCGCTGCGGTTGCATTCCCGCTCAGCTTTTTGTCATCAGGACGTTTTATCCCGATGCCACCGCTCTATATCGTGAAAGAGTTGCCTCCACCTAGGACTGTGCAACCGAGCGGAGAGGCTAATTGGCAACCGAAACAGAACTGAAACTTGAACTGAGCGCCGACGCGGTGGACACATTAATGGGATCCGGCTTGCTGGGAAGCCCGATCTCTGTCGATCCCTTGACCTCCATTTATTTCGACACGCCCGACCGCCAGGCATGGGGGGGCGGTTATTCCCTGCGAATCCGTACGGTTGGCGAAGCGCACGTCCAAACGGTCAAGGCTGCGGGACCGAACAGGGCCATCTTTGCGCGCTCCGAGTGGGAAACGCCGCTCACGGGCAACACACCTGTGATCGATTACACGACCCCGCTGAGGTCCGAACTCGATATCGAGGACGGCACTCTCGTCCGGCAGTTTTCCACCCTGGTAAAGCGACATCGTTGGAACGTCGATCAGGACGGGAGCCAGATTGAAGTTGCCCTAGACATGGGCTCGATCGTTGCCGGCGACCGCGAGATGCAGATCCGGGAATTGGAGCTGGAACTCAAGGACGGCAAGCCACATACGCTGTTCACCCTTGCCCGCAGAATCGAGGCGCTTGTCCCGATCCGTTTCGGTGTCGCTTCGAAAGCGGAGAGGGGATACCGCCTGCTCCGCGAGCAACAAACGGCATACAAGGCGGAACCCGTGCATCTCGACCGCGACCTGCGGGTCTCGGCCTCGTTCCAGGTCATTGCTGAAGCATGTTTCCGGCAGTTCCGGCTGAACGAATCGATCGTCATAAATCGCCCGAACCCATCGGCACTTCATCAGGCCCGCGTGGCACTCAGGCGGCTGCGATCTGCTTTCTCGCTCTACAAGGTGATCCTGGTCGACGCCGAATCTCAGCGGTTGAAGGACGAGTTGAAGTGGCTGGCGGGCGTTCTCGGAGAGGCACGCAACATCGATGTACTGATTGCCAGGGTTGGAAACAGCGACGTAAAAAGTCGTTTGCTCGAAGCACGCGACAGCGCCTATGAGCAGGTGCTGAATGCGCTTTTCAGCTCGCGTGCCAAGGCCCTCATGCTCGACCTTAACGAGTGGCTGCATTGCGGAGAGTATCTCGCGCTGCCGGAAACGGCGGAGATTCGAAACGGACCGGTGGTCGATTTCGCAATCGACATCCTCGACCGTCAACGCAAGAAACTGAAAAAACGCGGCAAGTCTCTGGTCGAAGCCGACGACGAGCATCGGCACGAAACCCGCAAGGCGGCAAAGAAGTTTAGATATGCGAGTGAATTCCTGAGTTCCCTGTTCTCCAGCAAGCAGGCCGAGCGACGGTACGAAAAGTTCATCCAAACGATGGAGAAATTGCAGGACGAACTCGGTTTCCTGAACGACATGGTAACCGCGCCGACTGTCATTCACAATTTGGAGCTGGAATCACATCCCGACGTCGAATCCCTGATGGTCGCTGGCAACAGCGAAAAACTGATCACCGCCGCTCAATCGTCGTTGGACGAACTGATGGAGCGAAAAAGGTTCTGGCGGGGATGAAGCAGCCGCTCCGCGCTGCCGGGATGCTCTCCCACGCCGCGTGCCGAGATCGCCTGGCGCCGAGCGTACTCTTCTCATGTGAGATATCAGGAACAGAATATAAGCACTTTGCGGACGGCGAGACTTAGTGCAATCTGCGATATAAGTTCAGGTCGATGAATCGGGGCTATTGTGACCTGAACGCGAGAGGGGACAGGTTCATCATGAGTAGCAGGATTTCACTGATCGCATGCGCCGCTGCCGCAATGGCGTTCGTCACACCCGCGCATGCAGCAGATCTATTGCCCGCCACGGCGCCACAACCTCAGGCCGTGCAACCGAATGGCTGGACGTTTTCCTTCGCACCCTACTTCTGGGTTGCGGGCCTCGACGGCAAGACTCAGGTGTTCGGCCTCCCGACCGTCGACATCAATCAGAATTTCAGCGACATCCTGAAGGATCTGGACTTTGCCTTCATGGCAGCCGGTGACGCCCGCTATGACCGGTTCAGCGTCTTCACTGACATAATCTATGCTCGCATAACGACGGACGCGGCAACACCGCGCGGCGTCGTTGCTGACGAGGTCGATGTCAAGTCAGTCACATTCAGCGCACTGTTGGGCGTCGGATACACCGTCTACGAAGATCCGAAGGCTCGCTTGGATGTGGTTGCCGGTGCCAGATACTGGCATGCCGAAACAACGATAGGGCTAAGCGGTGGCCTCATCGGCAACGTGTCGCGGACCGATAGCGCCAATTGGGTGGACGGAGTCGCGGGCATCAAAGGCAACTACTCGCTGACCGACACGGTCTATCTCACGGGCTGGGGCATGATCGGCGGCGGAGGTGCCGATCTGGACTGGGACGTGCTGGCGGGCATTGGCTATAAGTTCAACGACACCGTCTCAGCCGTTGCCGGTTACCGCGCCCTCGGCGTCAACTACAGCAACGATGGCTTCACCTACGACGTGATCGAGCACGGCCCGATTTTCGGAGCGATCATCCGCTTCTGATCGCCGTTTCCTGATACACCGCCCGGGGGCCTTTCACCCCGGGGCAGTGCCCGCCGGCATCAAACCGAACGGGTTAGTCCGCCGTCAACGCGAATGTTCTGTCCTGTCATGTAGGCTGCGCCTGGCGATGCCAGGAACGCAACGGTCGCGGCGATCTCCTCGCTCGTGCCGTAGCGCTTCATCGGAACGCTGTCGCGGCGCTCCTCCGTCGCCGGCAGGCTGTCAATCCAGCCCGGAAGAACGTTGTTCATGCGGATATTGTCGGCCGCATAGGTGTCGGCGAATATCTTCGTGAAGGACGACAGCCCGGCGCGGAACACGGCCGACGTCGGGAACATCGGACTCGGCTCAAACGCCCATGCGGTCGAAATATTGATGATCGCGCCGGCCTTCTGCTTCTGCATGTGCGGCGTCACCAGCCGTGTCGGACGGATGACGTTCAGAAGGTAGACCTCCATGCCCCGGTGCCAGTCCTCGTCCGATATGTCGAGGATGGGCGCGCGCGGACCGTGGCCGGCGCTGTTCACGAGCACGTCGATGCGTCCCCAAGTGGAGATCGCGAGATCAACGAGCTTGCGCAGATCGTCATTTGATTGGTTGGAGCCGGTGACGCCGACGCCCCCCAGCGCCTTTGCAAGCTCTTCGCCCTTCCCCGACGATGACAGGATCGCCACCTTGAACCCATCGGCTGCAAGACGCTTCGCCGCGGCGGCGCCCATTCCGCTGCCGCCGGCCGTGATCACCGCTACCTTTTCTACTGACATCGTACTCTCCTGCCTTAAAGAGGACCCGCATGCAATTGCGGTCTACAGTTGCCTGCAAAGCGTGATATCACTCGTGTGGCATCGGTGCGAGCCAGTTTCGTTCTCAGAAAGCAGTAGAAAATCTATTGAATGGTAGAAGGTATCAGACGTCTTCCCTCGCTTAATGGCCTTCGCGTGTTCGAGGTCGTCACGCGGCACCTGAACTTTCGCCTGGCAGCCGAGGAAATCGGGGTCACCCAGGGCGCTGTCGCCCAACAGATACGGGGCTTGGAAGCAGAGTTGGGCCTGAAGCTGTTCGACAGGCTTCCGCGAACGCTGGCGTTGACGGAGGCGGGCCAGAGCTATGTGACCAACATCCGCCGTGCTTTCGAGCTGATCTCGGAGGCAACCGAGACATTGAAACCGGAACCGCTTCACCTGACAATCAGCGTGACGCCGACATTCGCCTCGAAATGGCTGATCCCTCGCCTGCCGGATTTTACCGCGGCTCACCCCAACATTGATCTGCGCATTCTGGCGAGCGATCGCATCGCCAATTTCCAAACCGATGCGGTGGATCTCGCCGTCCGTCATGGCCGGCCACCCTTCGGACCGAACTTGAATGCGGAGCTGCTGTTCGATCACGTGATTATTGCCGTCGGCAGCCCGCTACTGGTGGAAAAGCTCGGCTTCCCCGACCAAGGGGACAATTTCGCGCGCTACCCGCTTCTTCACGACGGCCACGATCTCTGGCCGCAGTTTCTGGAATCGGCGTTCCCAAACGGAGCGTCGGCGACCGCCAAGAATATTCGGTTCAATCAGACGTCGCTAGCGATCGAGGCCGCGATTGCTGGCCAGGGCCTTGCCCTGACGAGCACGTTTTTCGTCGAAGACGACATCGCGTCGGGCCGCCTTCTCCGCGTGTTGCCGACGGAACTTACCGTTGGGTCCGATTTCTACGTCATTGCGCCGCGAAAGCCCCGTCATCCGGCATCCGTGGCGGCCGTAAAAAGCTGGCTCGCGGACGCCGCGCGCCAGGAACGATAGGCCAGACGAAAGTCAACCGGCATCCGCCGGGCAGTCCGTGAATCCACAATCAACAGATTGTCGAAGAAGGCCACCAGGCCGGTCGGGATGGACTGGCAGCATTGTTGAAAACCGACTTGGGGCAGGTGCGCAGTCGGTGGAACTCACAAGCAATGCGTCGGAATGAACGGAACCGGCTGGCACCGCGCCCATTTCTATAGTACTTCCTCAGCTAGCTGTCAGAATTGCACGCTACGATGCGGGAGAACGATCATCGGAAAGTCTAGATGACGCGAAAGAACATAGGCGTGTTGCAATTGGCCCTCGCGGCCTTGCTGTTGGCGGGATGCACCAAGGTAGAACCCTTGGAAACCACCGCGATCCCGCAGTCGAGTCCGACGCCTGCGAAGACGGATCAGGCGGTCATCGCAGATACGGTCAGTCGCGGCGCGGTCGGAGTGAACCCCCTTGCCTGGGCGAATCCGTCGACGGGAAGTGTGGGGGTGATCGAGGAAATTGGCGTTGATCCTGAAAGTTCATGCCGCGCCTTTGTAACGACCCAGCGGACGCTGGAGGGAGAAACCCGATTCAAGGGTCTCGCCTGTCCGTCTGGCGACTCGGATTGGAAGCTCGGGCCTGCGCGATAGCCGGAATGCCACGCGTCCTCGTGTGGCCAAATCAAGCGTCGCCCGCTAGCCGAACAGACCTAGTCTTGCTCCCGTGAGCCAGTGCCGGCGGTCGACGACGCACCTGCATCTCATCCTCCTCATACACCTAGCGGATGCAGTCCCTACGGACTGATGATCGGCTGGCACGTGGATTTGATCTCAGATCCCAAAGCTGCTCGCAGCGAGGCTTGGTCGTGCTTTGCGTGGTTCTGCGGTCAAGCGCCTTGTCTGCGGGCGCTCGACCAAATCCGCCTGGATTGGTGATTTCCTCTTGTGCCTGGGTGGAGCTCGACCGCCCGAGCAATGGACCTGCCTGGTCGGGGAGCGACTGCGCGAGGCAAGGCGCGGACGGCCCGACAAACAGCAATGCGGATAAGGCAAGAGAAGTGCGCATGGCGTTCTCCATCATTGGTTTGTTGGAGAACCGTTCGAAACGCTTGATGTTCCGCGCCTGCACCGGACTAATTCGGCAAGCGCCACCAATTGCATGGGCCCGCCAGAATGCCTGACGGGCCCGAGACGCAATACAAGCGGCCGCATCTGGCCGACCCCATAAAACCACAACCGCGCATTGACTGCACGTACCTCATTGGCGGTAAAGCGGCCTACCTTTCGGTGATTTTCTGGTGCGAGCACTTCAGCACCGTCACGTCGTCATCACTCCCGATGTGACTGCCGATAACGATCCGCGGTCGTCTGCAGGCGCGGAACAATGGCGAGGCACCAAAGTTTCCCAAAAAGGTGCAACCAGCAAAACTCCAAAAGGAGAAGACAATGCGCTTCAAGATCATCGCAACCTCGCTTCTTGCCATCGGCCTGGCGGGTTCGGCATTCGCCCAATCCAACCCCGCTCCGGCGGGCTCCACCATGGACAAGAACCACGGAGCTGCCAGCACCACGACCAGCAAGATGAAGATGAAGAAGGTCGACAAGTCGACGACCGGCAGCACCAAGCAGAACTTCAACAAGCCGAACTGCAAGTCGATCACCGGCAAGGGTTCGCTGCAGACGCAAGGCGGCAACAGCAACACGGAAAATGCGGAGGACACCTGCGCCGACAATAACAATTGACGCATTGGCTAAGGATACGGTCGTCGGCCGTTTTCCCTATTAAAGCAGTAAGCGGCTCGACCAGCGACCGAGACCTCGGCCACAGCCGAGCACGGCGACAACCAAGACGGATGCATGGACGCGGCTTACCGCCGCGTCCACCAATTGTTATCGATCAGATCAGATCGAAACGATCTAAGTTCATCACCTTGTTCCAGGCTGCGACGAAATCCTTGACGAACTTCTTCTTCGCATCGGACTGGCCGTAGACTTCCGCAAGGGCGCGGAGCTGCGAGTGCGAACCGAAGATCAGGTCGACGCGGGTGCCGGTCCACTTGAGTTCGTTCGTCTTGCGGTCGCGTCCTTCATAAACGCCTTCCTTGCCCGCGACCGGGGACCACTGGGTGCCCATGTCGAGGAGATTGACGAAGAAGTCGTTCGTCAGCGCCTCGGGACGAGACGTGAAGACGCCATGCTCGGGTTGACCAGCCTTCAGCACACGCAGTCCGCCGACGAGAACGGTCATTTCAGGCGCGGTCAGCCTCAGCAGCTGGGCGCGATCGACGAGGGCCTCTTCCGGCTTCATGAACTGCCGGCCGCCGACATAGTTGCGGAAACCGTCAGCACGCGGCTTCAATGCGGCGAAGGAGGCCACGTCGGTCTGTTCCTGCGAGGCATCCATGCGACCAGGCGTGAACGGCACGGTGACGTCATGACCGCCAGCCTTTGCCGCCTTCTCGACACCGGCAGCGCCGGCGAGAACGATCAGGTCGGCGAGCGAGATCTTCTTGCCACCGGTCTGGGCGGCATTGAAGTCCTTCTGGATCCCCTCGAGGACACCGAGCACCTTGGCGAGCTGCGCGGGTTGGTTCGCTTCCCAGTCTTTCTGAGGCGCAAGCCGGATGCGCGCCCCGTTGGCACCGCCGCGCTTGTCGGAGCCGCGGAAGCTCGAGGCAGAAGCCCAGGCGGTCGAGACCAGTTCCTGCACGGACAAGCCGGTCGAAAGGACCTTCTCCTTCAGCGCGGCGATGTCCGCATCGTCGACGAGCTTGTGGTCGACTTCAGGAATGACATCCTGCCAGATCAGGTCTTCCGCCGGGACTTCCGGACCGAGGTAACGGACCTTCGGACCCATGTCGCGGTGGGTCAACTTGAACCAGGCGCGCGCGAAGGCATCCGCGAACTGATCAGGATTTTCGAGGAAGCGGCGCGAGATCTTCTCGTATACAGGGTCGAAGCGCAGCGACAGGTCCGTGGTCAGCATGGTGGGAAGCTGCTTCTTCGACGCATCAAAAGCATCAGGAATGGAAGCTTCGGCATTCTTGGCCTTCCACTGCTTCGCACCGGCCGGGCTCTGCGTCAGCTCCCATTCGAAGCCGAACAGGTTCTCGAAGAAGTAATTGCTCCACTGCGTCGGGGTCTGCGTCCAGGTCACTTCAGGACCGCCGGTGATGGCGTCCTTGCCGACGCCGGTACCGAACTTGCTCTTCCAGCCGAGGCCCTGGTCCTCGATCGCACCGCCTTCCGGCTCCGCGCCGATCAGCGAAGGATCGCCGGCACCATGCGTCTTGCCGAAGGTGTGACCGCCGGCGATCAGCGCCACCGTCTCTTCGTCGTTCATGGCCATCCGGGCGAAGGTTTCGCGGATGTCGTGGGCAGCCGCGACCGGATCGGGGTTGCCGTTCGGGCCTTCGGGATTGACGTAGATGAGGCCCATCTGCACGGCGCCAAGCGGTTCAGAGAGCTCACGCTCGCCGCTGTAGCGCTCATCGCCCAGCCAGGTTCCCTCAGGACCCCAGAAGAGTTCCTCGGGTTCCCATACGTCCGCGCGACCACCGGCAAAACCGAAAGTCTTGAAGCCCATGGATTCCAGCGCGACGTTGCCCGTCAGGATCAACAGGTCGGCCCAGGAGATCTTGTTGCCGTATTTCTGCTTGATCGGCCACAGGAGGCGGCGCGCCTTATCGAGGTTGGCATTGTCAGGCCAGCTGTTCAGTGGCGCGAAACGCTGCTGACCGGCACCGGCGCCGCCGCGGCCATCAGTGATGCGGTATGTGCCGGCGCTATGCCATGCCATGCGGATGAACAGGCCGCCGTAGTGACCGAAGTCGGCCGGCCACCAGTCCTGCGAATCGGTCATCAGCGCATGAAGGTCCTTCTTCACCGCATCAAGGTCGAGCGTCTTGAATTCCTCGGCATAGTTGAACGCCGTCCCCATCGGGTCGGACAGGTCGGAATGCTGGTGAAGAATCTGAACGTCCAGCCGGTCCGGCCACCAGTCGCGGTTGGATCGACCACGGGGCGTGTTGCCATGCGCAACAGGACATTTGCCCGCGCTGTCGGTTTTCTGGTCCATAACGTTCTCCTTGATTACCTTGAATTTTCTGCCGTCTAAAGGGGGATCTGCCAAACCGGCCAGCGGAGCTGCGCCGTTTCAAAACGAGGTTCAGCACTCAAGCCAAAGGTACACCGATCGACATGCATCCTCCCTTTCCTCCTTCATATCGGAAAAGGGCGATAATTCTAAGTTGGATTTACTGATCGTTACGATAACTAAAACCTATGAGCTTGATGGAATCCGCTCCCCGCAGCACCCTGGCCCCCGAACTGATTGTCGCCGACGAGCCGGTGTCGGCGCTCGATGTCTCCATCCAGGCGCAGGTCATAAACCTGTTGCGCGATCTGCAGCAGCGGCTCGGGCTGACCATGCTGTTCATCTCGCACGACCTGGCAGTGGTGGAGTATATCTGTGACCGGATGATCGTCCTCTATTTCGGCCGCATCCGTTGAGAATGCGAAGGTCCGACCTCAGGTGACCGGACGGATTTCGCGGACCTACGCACTTGTGGCGCCACTGTATCTGACGGAAGAGCGCAAGCGCTCGACCGTCTGGATCTCGCCGCGCCATTTCGTCAATCGTCAGTCGGAATATGCGAGTCAGCCGCGATTGCCTCGATGTTGTTCCGGACATGCCGCACGCCATCGACAGCGAGGGCAGCGAGTTCAACCTTGCGTGCCATTCCGATCGTTTCGACTTGTCCCTCAAGGGTCACGGTATGGCCGTCCGCATGAACATCGATACTGTCGATATCAAGGTCAGGGATGTTCTCGAGGTTCTCAGTCACCTTCGCTTCCAGTTCATCGCTGTCGTCGCGATCGATTATGCCTGGGCGCAGGGAATCCTTGAGAGGATTCTCATTACCATCCTCGTCCACACCGTCCACCCGGACGCCACTATTGTCGTCTCGGTCGGAGTCATCCGAACCATAGGCGCGATTTGCCGCAGCGGCTCCTTTTGGCCCCTTATCGGCATAAGGCCAGCCTTCATCGATATTGCGCTCTTCGAAATCGCGATAGTCTTCTTCACGCGACAGTTCCTTGTCCTTGCCGGGCATGACGATCTCCATCGGTTGCGCTGTCTTGAAGAAACTCATCGGTCCCGAAATTGTTCAGGATCGGATGCAGACCTCAATGCCGGCGGGACACGATGGCACCCCGATCGCATCGCACTGGATATGGCGGCGAAAAGGTGATTGCATGGCCGCCGTTTTCATAGGCTGCTTCGGCGCGTTGAGCCGGACGACGCAGAGCGCCGTTTGCGAAGGGAGCAGCAATGTCCGTATCATCTTTCAGCCTTGAGGGCCGTATCG
The DNA here is from genome assembly GCA_900466985.1 of Hyphomicrobiales bacterium. Lineage (GTDB taxonomy): Bacteria > Pseudomonadota > Alphaproteobacteria > Rhizobiales > Rhizobiaceae > Rhizobium. The sequence goes on along the minus strand of UBOA01000011.1, from coordinate 79,946 downwards.
CCGTCGTGACCGGTGCCAGCCGTGGGCTCGGCCAGGCGATCGCGCTGGCGCTAGCCGATGCCGGCGCGGATCTGTGTGTGACGGCGCGCGAGGAAGCTGCCCTTGCTGAGGCCAAGGCGCGCATCGAGGCGCGCGGCAGGCGCTGTTATATCGCGGCGCAGGACGTGACCGACCTCGCCTCAATCGAAACGACCCTGTCAGCCTTTGCGGATTCGGCCGGCCATATCGACATTCTCGTCAACAACGCCGGCGTCGAGCAGGTGTCCCCGTCACTGGATGTCCATGGCGAACTCTGGGACCGCATCATCGATACCAACCTCAAGGGCTCCTTTTTCTGGGCACAAGCGGCGGCCCGGCAGATGGCGCGGCAAGCCTCGGGCGGCAGCATCGTCAACCTCTGCTCACTGACCTCCTTCGTCGGCATTCCGACTGCAGTGCCCTACGGGGCGTCGAAATCCGGACTGCTCGGCATGACGCGGGCGCTGGCCGCGGAATGGGCGGGAATGAACATCCGCGTCAACGCTATCGCGCCCGGCTATTTCCGTACCGCGATGACGGAGGACTTCTATCGTGACGAGGCCTGGCAGGCGCGGATGCTGGATCGGATCCCGCAACGCCGCTTCGGCGAAGCCGCCGACATCGGCGGCGCCGTGGTCTTCCTCGCCAGCGACGCGTCCGCCTACATCACCGGCCACTGCCTGCCGGTCGACGGCGGTTTCCTGGCGTCAATTTGAGAGATCTTCCGCAGAACTCAGCCCTGCGGCCGGCCTTATCTGAACCGGTACGCGGCTTGCTCGGCTAATGAGTAGCGGGCGACGCCGCCCAAGATGGGACTACCTTCCCGGCAATACCGGCAGCAGCCTTTTGCATAAGTATTTTCGCATGTTAGTGCCATAGACGGGCCAAAGCGGGGCGAAGGGCAAGGCGGCTGCGGCGACGATCGTGAAACACCTCGTCCTCTTGCGAAAAAGGCGTTGAAGGCGCCGATGACGAGAGGTACGTACATAAAAACGCAAGCACGGCTACGGTGGAGCGCAGGGACCGCATGAGCGCAAACCGTGCGAGGACTATCCGCGCCTTTTCCGGCGCAAACGAGGGCATCTGCAATGAGCGACGTTTCCTTTTATGACTATGCCAGGCTGACTGCGGAGGAGAAGGCTAATCTCCTGCGCCGGTCGGAGACGGATATTTCCGGCTTCATCGAAAAGGTGCGGCCGATCCTCGAGGCGGTGCGCGCGGAAGGCGACCGCGCGGTGGCGCGCTTCGGGCGCGAGCTCGACAAGGCCGATATCTCCGAGGATCGCATCAAGGTCAGCGAAGCCGAGTTCGACGCTGCCTTCAAGCTCGTCGATAACGCTGTGATCGACTCTATCAAGTTCAGCATCGAGAATATCCGCGCCTTCCACGAGGAGCAGAAACCACCCGCTATGTCGCTGAATGAAATCCGGCGCGGCGCCTTTGCCGGCGACCGGTTTACGCCGATCCGGTCGGTGGCGCTCTACGTGCCACGCGGCAAGGGCTCCTTTCCGTCGGTGACGATGATGACTTCGGTGCCGGCCGTCGTCGCTGGTGTTCCCGAACTTGCCATCGTCACGCCGCCGGCGCCTGATGGCACGGTGGACGCGGCAACGCTGGTGGCCGCCCGCCTTGCCGGCGTCGAGACGGTCTACAAGGTCGGCGGCGCGCAGGCGGTTGCCGCCGTCGCTTACGGCACGGAGACGATCAAGCCGGCGCTCAAGATCGTCGGTCCCGGCAGCCCCTGGGTGGTCGCAGCCAAGCGCAGCCTTGCCGGCGTCATCGACACCGGCCTGCCCGCCGGGCCATCGGAAGCCATGATCTTCGCCGACGATACCGTGCATGGTGGCCTTGCGGCACTCGACCTCCTGATCGAGGCCGAGCATGGGCCGGACTCCTCCGCCTATCTCGTCACCCACAGTCGCCGCGTCGCGGAAGAGGCGCTCGCGGCCCTGCCGCAGCATTGGGCACGGATGACCGAACAGCGCGTCGCCTTTTCCCGGACGGTCCTCTCGGGCACCTGCGGCGGCATCGTGCTGACTTCGTCGCTCGAAGAGAGCTATGAATTCGTGAACGCCTTCGCGCCCGAGCACCTGGAAATCCTGTCGCGCGACGCCTTCGCCCATCTCGGCCACATTACCGAGGCCGCCGAAATACTGCTCGGCCTCCACACGCCTGTCAGCATTGCCAACTTCTGCCTGGGGCCGAACGCAGTGCTGCCCACGAGCCGCTGGGCGCGCACCTTCGGGCCGCTCTCGGTCACCGATTTCGTCAAGCGCAGTTCGATCGGCTACGTCACGGCGCCGGCCTATCCTGAGTTCGCCGAACATGCCCACCGGCTTGCCGTCTACGAGGGCTTCTCCTCGCATGCCCACGCTGTCTCGCCGGTCCGCGACACCTATCTGCGAGGGGATGGCGAACGCTGAAGATAGACAGCAGTGGCGTTGCCGATTATGCCGAAATCAACAACTCAAAGGACAAAGAGAGGGTAACCATGACAGACCAGTCCATCAGACGCCAATTCTCACGCCTCGCCTTCGCCGTCGGCCTCGTCGGCCTGCTGACCCAGGCGCTGCCGGCCGGTGCTGCCGACATTCCGGCCAAGCCGGAGGCGGGCAGCTTCAAGCTCGGCATCGAGCCCTGGCTCGGCTACGGCCAGTGGCACGTGGCAGCCGCCAAGGACCTCTTCAAGAAACAGGACCTCGAAGACGTCCAGATCGTCAATTTCACCGAGGACAAGGACATCAACGCAGCGCTGGCGAGCGGCCAGCTTGATGCGGCCAACATCGCGACCCACACCGCCATGGCGATGGTCGCCGCAGGCCTGCCGGTCAAGATCGTCTCGCTCCTCGATTTCAGCCTCTCGGCCGACGCGATCCTCGCCGGCAGCGACATCAAGAGCGTGGAAGACCTGAAGGGCAAGAATATCGCCTTCGAAGAAGGAACGACGAGCGACATCCTCCTCAACTACGCGCTGGCCAGCCACGGCCTCACCATCGACGACATCACCCGCGTGCCGATGCCGGCCGCCGATGCGGGCTCGGCGCTGATTGCCGGCCGCGTCCCCGTTGCCGTCACCTACGAGCCCTATATCTCCGCCGCCCGCGCCCAGGACAAGAACATCCAGATGCTGTTCGAGGCCGGCAAGGATCCGGGCCTCGTCTCGGACGTCTTCGTGGTGCGTGAGGAAGTGCTGAAGTCGAAGCCTGGCCAGGTGCTGGCGATGCTAAAGGCCTGGGACGCCGCTCTTGCCGACTACAAGGCCAACACGGCGGAAGACCGCACGATCATCGCCAAGGCGGTTGGCGCCTCGCCGGAAGATCTCGCGACCGCCTTCGACGGCGTGCAGTATTACTCGACCGGTGAAGCAGCAAAAGCCTTTGCCGGCGACTTCACCAGCAAGACCTTCGGCGACGTGCTCAAGGCGGCCAAGCAGGCTGGTATTCTGACCGACGACGTATCGGCCGAGAAGATCATTGATCCCTCCTTCGTCGACGCTGCCAACAAGTAACGGCGCTTCAAGAAACGGATAAGCCATGTCTGCCCCCGAAGCCTCCTCCACACCCAGGGACGGCTCCCGCGCGCAACCGCGCGCGGGCGTCGGCCGACCGCCGAGCGCCTTCCGCATCGGCGATCCGCTCGGCGCGCACGCGTTCGTCGCGATTGCGGTCTGCGTCTTTGTGCTGCTCTTTGCGCTGTGGTGGGCGGCGACGGGGACCGGCTGGGTCAAGCCGATCTTCCTGCCGCACCCCGGCGCCGTCCTTTCCAAGATGGCGGAACTGGCGCTGGACGGTACGCTCTGGAGCGATGCCGGCGTCAGCCTCTACCGCATGGCGGTCGGCTTCGCGCTCGCCTCCGCGATGGCGATCCCGATCGGAATCATGATCGGCTGCTTCAAGACCTGGGAAGCGGCGATCGAACCCTTCGTCGATTTCGTGCGCTACATGCCGGTCGTAGCCTTCGTGCCGCTGACCATCCTGTGGGCCGGCACCGGCGACATCCAGAAATTCGTGATCATCTGGATCGGCACCTTCTTCCAGCAGGTGTTGATGGTGATGGACTGCGTCAAGCGCGTACCGCCGGATTTCGTCGGGCTCGGTCGCACGCTCGGCCTCTCAGAGACGCGCATTCTGACACGTATCGTGCTGCCCTCGTCGCTGCCTGGCATCTGGGATACGCTGCGCATCAGCCTCGGCTGGGCCTGGACCTGGCTCGTGCTCGCGGAACTGGTCGCCGCCACGTCGGGGCTGGGATACCGCATCGTCGTCTCGCAACGCTATTTCCAGACGCAGACGATCATCGGCTACATCCTTCTGCTTGGCGTGCTCGGCCTGATCACCGACCAGAGCATGAAGGCGCTGGAGCGCGTCCTCTTCCGTTATGCGTCGAGGCATTGAGATGAGCGAGCCAAAACTGAAGCTACAGTCCCTCAACAAGTGGTACGGTTCGAAAAAGAACCGCATGCACGCACTGAGCGACATCGACCTGGAACTGGCCGACAACGAATTCGTCTCACTGGTGGGCGCGTCGGGCTGCGGCAAGAGCACGCTCCTGTCGATCGTCGCGGGCCTGCAGGGCTTCGATGACGGCGTGCTCCTGACGGACGGGGCGCCGATCGTCGGACCGGGCCTCGACCGCGGGGTCGTCTTCCAATCCTATACGCTACTACCCTGGCTGACAGCGCAGCAGAACGTCGAATTCGCACTGAGCGCAGCGGGGCTCACGGGTGCGGAGTGCCGCGACGTCGCGCGCCACCATATCGAGTTGGTGAAACTCGGTCGCTTCGCCGACAGCTTTCCCTCCGAACTCTCCGGCGGCATGAAGCAGCGCGTGGCGATCGCCAGAGCCCTGTCTTATCGGCCCAAGATGCTGCTGATGGACGAGCCGTTCGGCGCGCTCGATGCCCTCACCCGCCACCAGATGCAGGAGCTTCTGACCCAGATCTGGGAAGAGCACCGCCTGACCGTGCTCTTCGTCACCCACGATGTCGAGGAGGCCGTCTACCTTTCGGACCGGATCGTCTCCATGAGCATCAATCCCGGCCGCATCAACGCGACCTTCCACGTCGGCCTCGCCCGGCCACGGCATCAGGACATGATCGCCACGCCGGACTTCATCGCCCTGCAGAAGGACGTGCTCGCCGCCATCCGCGCCGGATCACAACAGGACGACGGCCACTGATCTCGTTCGCAGTGCTTTGTCGAGCATCAGCGCATCGGACGGGGGACGAACCAGCAGGGGCAGCAGGGCCCTCCGTCCTTACCCGCGCGATTCCAATCGCCGATGAACCCGCTTTGGCGCGACGTATCGGTCCCAGACCTCTGCCTAATCGGCGACCGATCAATGTCGGCGAAGCGGTAGCGCAATGGCAGACAACTGCCTCCTTCCAACTTCTCCCGCTTGCTCGTCTGGCGGCAGGCACGCGTGGTAGTTGGAAAACCATTGCAGGGAGCCTTCCGAGGAAAAATCTTTCACCCTATGCCCCCAAACACGAAAAAATAAAATCTATGTAATCTATATACTATGTGCCAGTCTTTCCCGACTTGCCCGCCTGCCCGTCCGGCAGCGGCGTAAAGCAGCAACGGGAGATTGAAAATGACGCGACAGATCAAGCTTGGTGCATTCCTTCCCGGTGGCGGGCAGCACATAGCGTCCTGGCGTCATCCGGATCAGCCGCTCGACGGGGCGACGAGCCTGAAGTTTCACATCGAGCTTGCGCAGGCGGCCGAACGCGGTCTCTTCGATGCCTATTTCCTGGCGGATGGGCTGGCGGTGGCTTTCGGCGGTGGCGTCGAAGGCGGCAATGCAAAGGTAGCCGGGTTCGAGCCCGTCACGCTGTTTTCAGCTCTGGCACCCTTCACCAAGAATCTCGGTTTCATCGCGACGGCGTCCACCACCTACGAGGAACCCTATTCGGTCGCCCGTAAATTCGCATCGCTCGACCTGATCTCCGACGGACGCGCTGGATGGAATGTCGTGACCACCGCAACCGAAGCCGCGGCACGGAACTTCAACCTCGAAAAGCAGATCCCCCATGCCGCACGCTACCGCCGGGCCGAAGAGCATGTCGCGGTGGTGAAGAAGCTTTGGGAAAGTTTCGAGGATGACGCCTTCATCCGCGACCGCGAAAGCGGCGTCTATTTCGATGTCGGCAAGGTGCATCGCGCCAATCATCGCGGCGAACACTTTTCCGTCGAGGGGCCGCTCAATGTTCCGCGTTCGCAACAGGGACATCCGGTGATCGTGCAGGCCGGACAATCCGACGACGGGCGCGGACTTGCGGCGGCGACCGCCGAAGTCATCTTCACGGCACATCAGAAGCTCGAAAGCGCGCGGGAATTCTACCGGGATGTCAAGAACCGTGCCCGCGCCTTCGGCCGCGATCCGTCCCATGTCCTGATCATGCCTGGTGTCTCGCCTTTCGTCGGCCGGACAGAGGCCGAAGCTCGTGAAAAATACGAGCGGCTGACGAGCCTGATTGTGGAGGAGGACGGACTGGCGTTGATCAACGCGCTGACCGGTGGCGAACTCGACCTTGCCGGCTACGATCTCGATGGTCCGCTGCCGCCGGCGCCGCCGACAGAGGGGATGAAGAGCAGGCAGGAGTTGATCCGCCGCATCGCCGACGAAAACAATTTTTCCATTCGCCAGCTCTATCAATGGATCGCGTCCGCGCGTGGCCATTTCACGATCGTCGGCTCGGCCGAACAAGTCGCCGATACGCTGCAGGAATGGTTCGAGAACGAGGGCGCGGACGGCTTCAATATTCTGCCGCCCTGGCTGCCTACTGGCCTTAACGATTTCGTGGATCTCGTCATTCCCGAGCTGCAGCGCCGCGGGCTGTTCCGCACTGCTTATGAAGGCAAGACGCTGCGCGAAAATCTCGGACTGCCATTCCCCCACACGAGGTGGAGTGCCGCCTACACCGAAGCCGCCGAGTAAGCAAAACCGCAAAAGGAGCACTGGCCATGGCCCTGGATACGGAACAGCAGATCGCCCTGCAGAGCTACAATATCACCTCTTTCTGGCGGCAGAAGCCGGTGCGGGAGGCCCTGGCATTCTTGCGCAACTTCCTGTCGCGCTATGGTCTGCTAATCGTCTTTGCGCTCCTTTGGGAGATCGCGCCGTCGCTCGGCTGGACCAATCCAGCCGTGTTGCCGCCTTTGGGCGCGATTTTGCGGGCCCTCTGGAACGGCGTTACCGTCGGCACCTTCTCCGGCGACATTCTCATCAGCCTGCAGCGCGCGGGCACGGCCTTTGGCGCGGCAGTCGGCGTCGGCATTCCGCTCGGCCTGTTCATGGGGCATATCCGGATCATCGAGCGCAGCCTCGATCCCATCCTGCAACTGTTCCGCCAGACCTCGGCGCTCGCGCTTTATCCGGTCTTCATCCTGCTGCTCGGTCTCGGCGAAACCTCGAAGATCTTCGTGATCTTCTGGGCGACGCTCTTCCCGATCCTCCTCGCCACCATCGGCGGCGTGAAGCAGGTGGATCCGAAGTTGATCGAGATGGCACGGGTCTATGGCGCCAAGCCGCTCACCGTCTTCCGTCGTGTGGTTCTGCCGGCGGCCCTGCCGCAAATCTTCGTGGGCCTTCGTCTCAGCGCCACGACCGCGCTTCTGCTGCTCATCGCCGCCGAAATGATCGGCGCCAATTCCGGCATCGGCTTTCAGGTGATGAACGCCCAATACAACTTCCAGATTCCATTGATGTTCGCCGCCATCCTTTTGCTCGCCCTCCTCGGCCTGTCGGCGAACTTCATTCTGGAGACCCTGCAGGCCCGGCTCTGCCGCTGGTCCAAGGTCAAGAACTAATCATCCGCATATCAAGCCTTTTCACTCCACCCTTTCCAACGGAGATTAACATGCAGATTTCCCGTCGCTCCTTCGGCCGCATGGCCGCCGCCGCTAGCCTTTTCCTCGCAGGCACGGCTGGCACCGCCTTCGCCGCCGAGCCCGAGCAGGTCACCATTCGCTATCTCGCGAGCCAAGGCGGCCTTTCCGGTCACGAGCTTGCCGAAGCACTCGGCTATTTCAAGGATACGGGCATCACCTTCAAGAATGTCGGCTATGCCCAGGGCGGGCCTGCCTCGCTCTTCGCGCTGGCTTCCGGCGACGTCGAACTCGGCAGCGCGGCGACGGCTGCCGTGTTGAACTCGATTGCCGGCGGCAATGACTTCGTCGCCGCCTATGCGTCGAACGGCATCAACAAGACCACCGAGAGCATTTTCTACACGCTTGAAGGCAGCCCGATCAAATCAATCAAGGATCTCGCCGGCAAGACGATCGCCGTCAACACGCTTGGCGCCCACCTCGACTATACCGTGCGCGAGGCGCTGCACTCCGTCGGTCTGCCGGAAAACGCGGCCAAACTCGTGGTCGTGCCCGGACCGCAGCTGGAACAGGTCCTGCGCTCGAAGCAGGTCGACATTTCGGCCTTCGGCTATTGGCAGAAGACTTTTGAAGGCGCCGCGCTGAAGAACGGCCCGCTTCAGAAGGTTTTCGGTGACACGGATGTTCTCGGCGAAATCGCCGGCGGCTTTGTCGTGCTGCGCCGCGACTGGATCAAGCAGCATCCGGCCGCCGCCAAGACCTTCGTCGAGAAGTCGCAGGCCGCGCTCGAATATGCCCGCCTCCATCCCGAGGAAACGAAAGCTGTCATCGCCAAGGTTCTTGCCTCGCGCAACGAGAACCCTGATATCGCGCAGTATTTCACCGGTTACGGCGTGCGCGAGGGCGGCAAGGCCGTTCCACGCGACTTGCAATTCTGGATCGACATCCTCGCCCGCGGCGGCGTCCTGCAGCCGGGACAGCTGAAGGCCGAGGATATTCTTTACGATCCGGCGAACTTCGCCGTCGCCGCGAATTGAGGAAGCAACCAGATGGCACTCGCTGAACTTGCCACGCGTGGAGAGGTGACAATCCGCAACCTTTCCAAATCCTTCTCGATCAACGGGCGTCATCTGAGCGTGCTCCAGGGGGTCAGCAACCAGATTCGCGCCGGTGAGAGTCTGGCTATTGTCGGAGCCTCTGGCTCCGGCAAGACGACCCTGCTCAGGGTTCTCGCCGGCCTCGAAGAGGCCGACCGAGGCGAGGTATTGATAGACGGTCAGCCGGTCCATGGTGTGGGCACCGATCGTGCCGTGATCTTTCAGGAGCCACGGCTTCTCCCTTGGCTGAGCGTGCTCGACAATGTCGCCTTTCCGCTGGAAAGCCGCGGATTGCGAAAAGCAGAGGCACGGGATCGCGCCCGACACTACGTGGAACTTGTCGGTCTCGGCGATTTCACCGAGGCGCTGCCGACCCAGCTCTCGGGCGGCATGGCGCAGCGTGTCGGCATCGCAAGGGCGCTAGCGGTGAAACCGGAAATCCTGCTTCTCGACGAGCCCTTCGGCGCGCTTGATGCCATGACCAAAATCACGATGCAGGAAGAGCTGGCGCGCATCTGGCGAGAGGAAAAGGTCACCATGATCCTGGTAACCCACGATCTCGAGGAGGCCGTCTACCTTGCCGACCGGGTCCTCATTCTCCCCAAGGAGAAAGGCGGCCGGACGCGCGAGATCGACATCGACCTGCCACGACCACGCAACCGAAGCGAGGCGCGTTTCGTCAAGTTCCGCGAGCAACTCCTGAACGAGTTCGGGCTGCACTGACCACGGGCCCGGAACACAAACAGGAGAATATGATCCAGCAGATCAGCGACCGTGCGGGCGAACGCCGCCCGCCCACGACGACGATCGAAGCCGAGGGTCGGGAGGCTGTTCGCGAGATCGTTGCGGCCAGCGGCAGTGTTGGTTTCATTTCCCGGGCCGAATTTGGACGGGACGGACGCTTTGTTCCTTTGGAAATCGTGGGGGCCGACATGCTTATGGACGAGGCCCTGATCTGTCTCAAGGAGCGAACCGGAGCCAAGCTGGTCAACGCCTTCCTCAAGATCGCGCGGTCCGAGGACCTCGTTAAACATCGATAGAGGGCCGCCGCACACCAGTCCGGGCGTTCTATTCCGCGACGGCGTCCCTCAACGATCGACAGCACCTATCGCATACTCCGAAATGCCGCCCTGATCTCTTCGCTGAACAGTTTCGGTTCCTCCCAGGCGGCGAAGTGGCCTCCCTTCGAGGCGCGGTTATAGTAGACCAGCTTGGGATAGGCGCGGGAGAGCCATTCCTTCGGGGGCTTGTAGACCTCACCGGGGAAAACAGTCACGCCGACGGGCACCTGAATGGCCGTAAGCTTCGCGCCTGAGACCGTGTTCTCCCAGTAGATGCGTCCGCTCGAAGGCCCGGTGTTCGTCAGCCAGTAGAGGGTGATGTTGTCGAGGATCATGTCCTTTGTCAGGGCTTTTTCCGGTTCACCGCGAGTGAAGACCCAGTCTGCGATCTTGTCGTAGAGCCAGGCAGCGAGCCCGACTGGAGAATCCGCAATACCGTAACCGACCGTCTCCGGACGCGTATTCATGATGGCGGCATAGCCGAAGCCATTGTTCAGGAAATCCCTGGCATCGTCGAAGATCTTCTTCTCGTCGGGAGAAAGGGTCGCGGGGGCCGGGGCGCCGTTCTTGAGCGCCTGGGCAGCGTCCGGCGGAAAGGTGGTGCCCCGCTCGATCCGGTTGACGTGAATGCCGAGCAGGCCTTGCGGTGCCCGCCGGCCAAGGGCATCGGAAATGATCGCGCCCCAGTCACCGCCTTGGGAGACGTAGCTTTTGTAGCCGAGACGCTTCATGAGCACGTCCCAAGCGCTCGCGATGCGCTGGGGGTTCCATCCGGTCGTGTTCGGCTTCTCCGAAAAACCGAAGCCCGGGATGGACGGCAGCACGAGGTGGAAGGCGTCTTCGGCCTTGCCGCCGTGCGTCGTTGGATCGGTTAGCGGGCCAATCACGTTGAGGAGTTCGAACACCGAGCCCGGCCAACCATGCGTCATGATCAACGGCAGCGCGTTCTCGTGCGGGGAACGCACGTGAATGAAATGAATATCAAGCCCGTCGATGTTCGTCAGGAACTGCGGAAAGCCATTCAGCCGCCTCTCGGCGTCGCGCCAGTCGTAGCCGGTCTGCCAGTATTCGACGAGACCGCGCAGCTTTTCCGGCTGGACGCCTTGGGATCGATCTGTGACGGTCTCACCGTCAGGCCAGCGCGTGGCGGCGAGCCGCCGCCGCAAGTCAATCAATTCCGCTTCAGGAACCTCGGCCTTGAAAGGGCGAATTTCGCCGTTCCAGCCCGGCTTCGCCATTCTGGTTTCTGCCGCTTTCGCAAGCGACGGCAACACCGCGGTCGACAGGGCGATAGCCGTTCCCCCGAACAACAGCGTCCGACGAGAAAGGTCGATGGCTTCTGCCTTGGCACTTGCTGTCATGACGTATCCTCCTCCTTTGTCGGACTATTTCACGGTCTCAAGGAGCTTCGCATTCTTGGTGACGATGTATGTCGCCAATTCCGAAGCCTTGCCTTCGCCGACGTTGCGCGCGGAATGGGCAACGCCATCGGGGATGAACAGGGACTCGCCAGCTTTGAGCGTCACGGCTTCCCTGCCCTCTAGCTTGTATTCAAGTGTCCCTTCGAGAACGTAGGCAACTTCCTCGCCAGGGTGTCTATGATTCACTGCGAAGGCGCCGGGATTGAAATCGACGCGCACCTGGGCGACTTCCTTGCCGGCGACGCTGATGTCTTCCTTCACCAGATCGGCCCGCTGAATTTCGGGCTGCTGGGCCTGCGCGGGCTGGTAGATGACGGCAGCAGCGACAAGAGACGCGGAGACGATAAACCGTGCGTTCATGGATTGCTCCTTCGTTGGCACTAGCAGGTGCGACCAATGCCCCATGCTTGCGAGCCAAAATCGGACCGTTCGGTATCCCGGATATTTCTGATGCCGGTCGCAAATGTATCGGAACCAAGCCAACCGAGGGTCTGGATACAATGCAATACAAAATCGTCCGCCGTGGCACATCCGACTGGGCTTGACGATATGTTGCGTATGCATCATTGTGGCTTACAAGGGATGAGCCCAACGGTCTCTCCTGTACAATATCATCAACGTAGAACGACTATTCTGTTGCGTACGCAACATGCAGGCACGTTGGTACAGAAGTGGCTAGCGACGGTCTCGCCAAGCTTCTGCCATCAGGATCGCCGCCTCCAGAGGCGAGCAACAACACACGAAGGAGCCTTGAAATGTTGAAACACTCGATACCCCTCCTTTCCTCGCTCATGCTGAGCGCGGCATCGGCTGGTTCAGCCGGCGCTGCTCCTAGCAGCATCCATGCCGAGATCGGATACATAGAGGTAGCCCCCGACATCACCCTTCGACGCATGGTCGCCCACAGTGCCGCGCCCAAGGGGACCGTTCTCTTCCTGCATGGGTTTCCCGAAACATTGTTGGTCTGGAAGGATATCGCGAACGAGCTTGCGCGGGACTACGAAGTCCATGCCATCGACTGGCCAGGCTACGGAATGTCATCGCGACCCGCGGTCGCGAAGTTCTCGTATTCGCCACGAGATTACGCTGACATCCTGAGAGCCTACATCAAGTCAGCGCATGTCGATCGCTCAAGGCTGACAATCTACGCGACCGATATCGGATCGCTTCCCGCGCTCCTGGCAGCAATCGAGGAACCTGATATCGCCAAGAACATCGTCGTCGGAGACTTCGCTCCGCTCAACAGGCCCGAATACATGTACGAGAGCCTCCAGAGCCTCAAGAGCGAGCCGGCGGCATCCAAGACCCGTATACACATGAACGGGACGAGCGCGGAAATCCTCGCAAACGCGTATCGCCGCGGCCTGCCGCCCGAGGAACAGTTCGACCTTCCGGCCGAGGTGCTGAAGGACATGACGGAGGGATGGGGGCACGGCGACATCACGTCCGCCGACGCGTTCTTCCACTACTATTCGCACTTCACCCGCGACCAGGACTATCTCGAAGCTCACCTTGGCGAACTCAAGACTCCCGTCAAAGTCGTCTGGGGCGAGAAGGACCTCTACATCAGGAAAGAGATGGGAGAGGAGTTTGCGCGGCGAACCGGCGCGCCCATGACCGTTCTGCCGGGTATCGGCCACTACCCGCACCTCCAGAAACCTCAGAATACTGTCGCTGAAATTCGGGCGGCGGAGTAACGCCGACGATATTCGCGCGAAGCGTGGTCTGAAAGAAAACGGCTCAGCCCGATGAGCGCAGGCTATCGGGCAGGACTGTGATCAACGGCGTCGCCGAGGCGTTGCTTCACGTTGAGAAAGTAAGGAACCGAGGCGCCAAGATCGTCTTCACTTCGGCTCGTCTACTCTCGGAAGACTCTCGGCAACGTCAATGATGGCTTTAGCACCAACATCGCCAACGAGCTGGCTGGCTTTCCGCTGCGCCTCCCGCCAGGCAGGCGCGGCGTCATTCAGGAGCTTTTTTCCCGCATCCGAAATGACGACCGGTCGACTGCGGCCGCCGTCCGTCGGAAGCTCTTGGATCCAGCCTTCCGCAAGAAGCGGCGCAAGACTGCGGGTCAAGGTCGTCCGATCCTGAAAGTTTGCGCGACCGATCTCGGCGCGGCTCGCACCACCCAGTTTGGCAATCACGATCAACATCGAGAACTGCGATGCATTGAGGCCGTAGTCACGCAATTCCTGATCATAGATGTTTGTGATCACACGAGAGATGCGCCTAGTCCTCGTCATCAAGCACCCGGACACGACCTCGCTGACGATATCGGAGTTGAAATCGCGTCGATCCATGGCCATCTCGCCCCAGCATTCAATCGGATCTCGTTTTGTAGTGCATATGCAACATTTCGTCAATTGAGCTGCTTTGTCGACATGTCCATTAGACTTTCAGATCGCCAACCTACTCCGGCAGACCCGCTAGTCGCAGGCCTTCGATGTATTTGGCCATGAGCGTCTTATCGAGATAGGGTGCACGCGAACTGTAACGCTCGATCGAGAAGTCAGGATTGACCTTCAGAAGTTCGCGCGCGGCCTGGCGCGCCTCTTCAAGCCGGCCCAGTTGGGCGTAGGTCGCTGCAAGCAGGCGATAGGCGGGCCCAAGCTCGGCCATTTTCTCCAGAAGGGACAGTGCCTCCGAATATTTTCCCGAAAGAAATTTGGCGGCGGCGATATCCCAGAGATACCAGTCGGGGCGGCTCGGATTGAGGCGGACGGCAAGCTCTCCCATCCTAACGGCATCGTCAAGGCGCCCAAGATAACCAAGGGCATCGCAATATTCGGCGAGGAGGTCACAGTTGCTGGGAGCCAGTTCTCGGGCACGCTCATAGCAGGCTACGGCTCGCTCGGCCTCTCCCCTCCAAAGGTGAACGACGCCAAGAGCCCAGTGGGTATCAGCGTCGATCAGGTTTAGCTTCAGGGCCTTGCTTAGCAGGGCCGATGCGGTCGCAAGCGCGGTATCGATTTCAACGATTTCGTTCCATTTCAGCTTCCGAAGCTCGATCCAGGCCAACCCGATGTAAGGCCGCGGAAACTCCGGATCATCGGCTATCGCGGCGAGATACATTTCCCGCGCAAGTCGCACATCCTCTTCGCTCGAGCCCTGATGAAGATGCCGGCCCCGCAAATACAGATCGTAGGCCTTCAGCGAGGTAACAGGCTTGCTCAGGGCGCGTTGACGCTCCGCCTCTTCTATCTTGACGCTCAGCGCGGCCGGTATGGAGCGGGACAGCTCGTCCTGAATGTGAAAGATGTCGATAAGGTCGAAGTCGTATTTTTCCGCCCAGATTCGCTCACCCGAAACATTGATGAGGTTGGCACTCACCCTGACACGATTGCCAAGTCGCCTCACGCTCCCCTCGAGGACGTAGTGCGGGATTGACTCGGCGTGCTGTTGCTCTGAGGGCGGTTGTTGAGCGACAACGATCAGCCTGGAGAACCGCGCCAAACCTGCCGCGACATCTTCCGTTAATCCCGCCGCGAAATAATCCTGGTCTGGATCGCCGCTGAGATTTGAGAACTTCGAAACGTACAGCAATGTTCTGTTCGGCGAAAACTCCGGCCCAAGGCGCGTTCCGACCGACTGCACGGCAGGCTTGGGTGTCGCAGTAAACTCAGGACTCGCCCCTTCTGCACCGTCGTCGACGATGATATTGAAGATGCGAATTGGCCGCTCGATGTTCTTCAGTGCGTGCTCGCCCACATCTTCGAAGCGGATGCCCAGACGCTTGCCCAAGGTGTCGCGCACCGATGCGGATATCGCTATGCCTCCCGGTTTCGCGACATTCTCAATGCGAGCTGCAACGTTCACGCCATCGCCGTAAACATCGTCGTCGTCGAAGATAAGGTCGCCGATGTTTATACCGATCCGAAACTCTATCCTGCGATCGCCGGAGACGGGCGCATTGCGTTTCTGCATCTCCGATTGGATCTCGATCGCGCACAGGACCGCCTCTTCAGCAGTCTGAAACTCCGTCAGCATCCCATCGCCAACAAGCTTGATTGTATGGCCCTGATACGACGCGATTTTCACGTCCCAAAGTTCGTGTCGGTGCGATTTTAGAGCGGAAAGTGTGCCTTTCTCGTCGATCCCCATCAGTCGACTATAGCCGACCACGTCAGAGGCCATGATGACAGAAAGCCGTTGCTTCATTGTCGCCCACCCCCATCAAGTCAGCCAATGGCCACTCAGATTAGCATATACGCAATGTCGAGACACTTCCTGGCGCGCTCAAGAATTCGTCTTCGCTCGCCCCGTGGCGGACGGTGTCCACTTCGCGCCCGAAGCAGCCTGCGCTATAAGTTACAACCTGGACATGGACCTTGAGGTCGGCACCCACGTCGAATGTTAGTAGCCTCCGTGTCAGGGCGAGTGATACAGAAATTCGAGGTGCCCATATGAAACTCATAACGGGTTGGCTCACCTGCAAGCAGGGAATGCGAGAGGCGTTCCTTGCCGCTATGGAGCCGCATGTTGTGTCCACGCGCGCTGAGCCAGGCTGTGTGTTTTTTGAGTATCATCGGCACAAGGATGAAGACGACGTGGTGGTTCTGATCGAAGGCTTTCGCGATGCGGAGGCACACGAGTTCCATAGGCGAACCCCGCACATGATCGCGATGCAGGCCGATGTGCGGCGGCTCCTGGCAAGATTGAGTTTGATCGAGACTGTCTCGGATGAAGTCGCACGTTATGATCTCGATTTCATCGCAAATCCGCCGGGCCCCTATCGTCCTTAGTCCTGCAGGCAGCTTGCACGTCGATGTGCGTGCTCCCACAGCACCGTTCGCACCCGCCGCTGTCGTTGGCAATCGTAAAACACCCAAGCCTGCTGATGTGCTACATTGTCACCACGTGCTTTTGTGGCGGGAGGGATCGAGAATGCAGCGCAAGCTGGCCACGATCATGGTCGGAGATTTCGTCGGCTCCACCCCTGCGATGGAAACGGACGAGGAAGGAGCGATCACCCGGATTGACGCTGTCCTCGACACTGTTCGCATGGTCATCCAGCGCCATGACGGCCGCGTCTTCGGCACCGCGGGCGATGCCCTGCTCGCCGAGTTCGGCAGCCCAGTCAATGCGCTTAGGGCCGCCATCGAGGCGCGCGCCGAGATCGCTGCCCTTCCTGGCTCGAGTGGCGGCGACATGCGTTTCGGCCTGCATGTCGCGGATGTCGTCGTCGTGGGCTCGGACTTGCGCGGCGATGGCTTGAACATAGCCGCGCGAATTGAGGCGTCTGCGCCACCTGGCGCAATCGAGGTTTCGGGGCTGCTTTACGACCAGGTCCGTCGTGTCTCGCCTTGTGGATTTGAAGACATCGGCGAACGTCGACTGAAAGGAATTTTCGAGCCGATACGGATTTACCGGGTTACTGAACTGGTGGACCGCCACCTCTATCAGTTCGCTCCAACACGATCCTCTCCCAATGCTGCACAGCCTCCCCGGACAAACTCGATCGCCGTGGCGCGGTTCGACATTGCGCCCGGCGCCATTGTGGATCAATCCTTCCTGGCGGACGGCATCACCGACGACCTGACTCTTGAATTGAGCCGGCTGAAAGGGTTGTTTGTTAGTTCCCGTTCGGCCGCGACCGCACTGACGACCAAAGACCCGGTCGAGATCGGCCGCCTTCTCGGCGTCGGTTACGTCATCAGCGGCTCGATCCGGCAAGCCGGCGACGACCTCAGGGTCAACATCTCGCTGACGGAAACCGGAGAGGGTCTGGTCATCTGGTCCGATCGGATAACGCGTCCGTTTCGCGAACTGCTTGATGTCATGGATGAAATCATCGCGCGTGTCGCAGCAACCGTGTCTGGGCGGGTCGAGCAGTCGGAACTTGCGGCGGCGCGGCTGAAGCGTCCGGAGAACATGACGGCCTACGAGTATTACCTGCGTGGATTGGACCATCACCGGCTGGTTGGCGTGTCGGACACCCACATACACGAAGCCATGGCCTGGTTCGAGCGGTCAATGACCGCTGATCCCGGTTTCGGCCGCCCCTTCGCCATGCACGTCTGCTCTTGGAGCAACTTGCCAAGCTTTGACCTTCATGAGGCCGAACAGCAGGTCGCGCATGCGCTTGCACTCGATCCGACCGACCCGGAAGCCCATCGCATCATGGGCGCGATCAAGATGAAATCAGGCGACTTCGCCTCGGCGCGTTACCATCACATACGTGCCAAGGAACTCGCTCCGAACGACGCCTATATTCTCGGCCGCAGCGCCGCGTTCTATGTCTACGTCGGAGAGGCTGAGCACGCCCTCGAAATGCTCGATCGCGCCGAGACGCTCGATCCCTTTCTGCCAGTCTGGATCACTGAAGAGCGGGTGGCGGCCCTCTACGCACTGGACCGCTTCGAAGACATGATGCGCGTCGCCCTGACACTGCCCTTCCAGACCAGGCGGACGTTGCTTTATCAGATCGCGGCAAGCATGGCCTGCGGCAACCGAGGAAAGGCTGAACTATTGGTTCGGCAAGCGCTTTCCCTCGATCCGAGCCTGTCTGCCATATACGTCCGGATGCAGGAGACCTATGCCGACGAGTCCGTCACAGAAGCCCTGATCGAGCGGAATTGCGATGCCGGCCTGCCGCCAAAGCCGCGGAAGCCCACACCCCGCAAGAAATCAACGTTGCTGAGATGACGAACGGCCGATCAGCCACCGACGCGGCGCAGAACAGGTGGTCGTCACTGAGCTTCACCTGGCCTAGCACGGAGCGCGCAAGCCCGGCCGCCCCGCACTGGACCGGGAGAGCCGCCACGGCCGATCACTACTTAGTCTCGCGCCGCTACTCTCCAGCCTGCCTAAGGGGCGTGAAGCCGATCGGCATGCGCTGCGGATTTTCCTGGCGGAGCGTGCGCAGCATCTCCTCATACTCCCGTTCGGCTTCTGCCGTGACGGACGGCCGAACCTCCTGCAGGGCCATGGCGAAGTTTTCCTTCGTCACCGTCGACGCAGTCAGAGACTGACGCAGTGCAATCAGCCCTGCTCGCCGTGTCAGGTCTTCGAGATCGGCCCCTGTAAACCGCTCCGTCTTGTCGGCGAGTTCATCGAGATCAACATCATCGGCGAGCGGCATCTTCTTCGTATGGATGCCAAGGATCTTCCGTCGCGCTTTTGCGTCCGGCACGGGAACATAGACCAGTTCGTCAAAGCGCCCCGGTCGCAGCAGTGCCGGATCGAGCAAATTCGGCCGATTGGTCGCTGCCATCACGACGACACCCTGCATGTCTTCCAACCCATCCATCTCGGCGAGGAGCGTGTTGACGACCCGCTCGGTTACCGCCGGCTCTCCCAGCCCGCCGCCGCGGACGGGGGCCAATGAGTCGATTTCATCAATGAAGATGACGGTCGGGGCAACCTGTCGTGCGCGTTCGAAGAGCCGCGAAACCTGCTGCTCGGACTCGCCGTACCATTTCGAAAGCAGATCGGACGATTTGGTTGCCACGAAGTTCGCTTCGGCTTCGCGCGCCACGGCCTTTGCCAACAGTGTCTTCCCGGTCCCCGGAGGACCAAACAAGAGAAATCCCTTTGCCGGGCGAATGCCCATCTGCTTGAAGGACTGTGGCGACCTGAGTGGCAGTTCCACCCCTTCCTTCAATCTCATCTGGGCTTCGTCCAGACCTCCGACATCGTCCCAACGGACGTTCGGCGCCTGGATCATGATTTCGCGCAACGCCGAAGGTTGAATGCGCTTCATGGCGGACGTGAAATCGTCCTGAGAAACCGTGAGCTTTTCAAGAATCTCGGTTGGGATACCCTGCTTCAGATTGATATCGGGAAGAACACGGCGCAGCGCATCCATCGCTGCTTCGCGAACCAACGCACCGAGATCCGCACCGACAAAGCCGTAGGTCGTCCTCGCGATCTCATCGAGATCGGTATTCTCGGCGAGTGGCATGCCTCTGGTGTGGATCGCGAGCACCTCGCGCCGGCCGCGCTGGTCCGGTACGCCAATGACGATTTCGCGGTCGAAACGCCCGGGACGGCGGAGCGCCTCGTCAATCGCGTCGCGCCTGTTCGTTGCGCCGATGACAACAATATTCTGCCTCGGCTCCAGCCCATCCATCAGGGTCAGCAACTGGGCGACAATTCGCCGTTCGACTTCTCCGGTCACCTGCTCGCGCCTTGGCGCGATGGAGTCGATTTCGTCGATGAAGATGATCGATGGCGCATTCTGCGAGGCTTCCTGAAAGACCTGCCGCAAACGTTCCTCGGACTCCCCGTAGCGGCTGCCCATGATCTCGGGACCGGCGATGTGGTAGAAGTTGGCTTCTGTCTCATTGGCGACAGCACGGGCCAGCAGCGTCTTGCCGGTCCCCGGGGGGCCATAGAGAAGCACGCCCTTTGGCGGCTCGATACCGAGGCGCTGAAACAACTCGGGATGACGCAGCGGCAGCTCCACCATCTCGCGGACTTGCTCGACAGAGGTGCCGAGTCCGCCGATATCGTCGTAGGTTACATCAGCTCGGCGTGCTTCCTTCGGTTCCTCAAACTGCGAACGCAATTCGACAACCGTCTGCTCGTTCATCTGGACGATGCCTCTCGGCTGTGTCGAGACAACGACGAGCCTGATTTCCTGCAAACCGTAGGCGGGAAGATCGAGTACGCTGCGCAGCAGTGGGTCCGCAGCGCGGGGATCTCTCACGCGTTGCTGGACCGAGGTCGATACAACGTCGCCGGCCACCATCGGGCGGTGAAGAAAGGTGCGCTGCAAAGCTTCACCCGGGCCCTGCAATACCAGGTTCTTCTGCGCCGGCGCGAGGACAACCTTCGTCGCCGGCCTGACCTCCGCCTTGCGAACTTCGATATGGTCGCCGCTTGTTGCGCCTGCATTTACGCGCTGAAGACCGTCGAGCCTGATCAGGTTCAGGCCCTCATCATCGGGATAGGGCCTCATCGCGATCGCGGCCGTATGCCGCTTGCCGATGAGCTCAATAAGCTCGCCCTCTCGTACGCCGAGCTTGGTCATCGCCTTCGTGGATACGCGGGCAATGCTCGCTCCCGTATCCTGCGGTGGCATATTGGCAACCTGCAGCGTGAGGATCTGATCGTCGGGGACAGACATGACACCTCCAAAATCGCTTGTGATGAAACGCTGCGCTGACAGCTAGAGAGCTTACGGAAAAGACAAGCGGTTTTCATGCGAACACGCAAAAAGACTTGCGCTTCCTTGCCTCCGACACGGCTCCGCCCGCTAATATCCGAAATGCGTGAAGGAGCGAATTATACAGAGGTGTGGGTGAGCGACCGTTTCACGGTTGGACAAAGTGCTCCAGTCGTCCACCGGTTGAGCCTCGGTGGAAAGCCGCAAACCTCGGAAGCCTCACAATCCCCTCGAGTTTTACGCAGCCTTCGCCCCCCAGGCAGCCATCCAAGCTCTCCCCAAGCCCGTTATTCCGCCGGCCTATCGACGAATGCGCGGATGCCGCCGGCTACTACAGTGGTTTAGCGGACCGGACCGACCGTCGAACAGGTGCGGACCCGTATGGACACAAAAGGGCCGGCTGGAATAGCCGGCCCTTTTTCATTGTCAGGCTTACGCGGAGTTAGAGGCCGTTGTCCTTCATGATTTGGCCTGCATTTTCCTTTGTCACCTTGAGCGTCGGCAAGACGACATTCTTTTCGACTTTCTCGCCGCCGAGATATTTGATCGCCTGACGCAGGCCTTCCGCGCCCGGCGTTGCATAGAGGAAGGTCGCACTGAGTTCACCATTGTTCACCCAGGTCACGCCTTCTCCAGGAAGCGCATCGATGCCGATGAACTTGATGTCCTTCTCACGTCCGGCATCCTTGGCAGCGAGGTAGGCGCCATAGGCCATCGGATCGTTGTGGCCGTAGACGAGGTCGATCTTCTCATTGTTGCGCAGAGCAGTCGCCATGATGTTGTAGGCCTGGTCCTGCTTCCAGTCGCCCGACTGCTGATCGAGCAGGTTCTTGATACCGGGCTCCTTGTCGGTGAATTCGTGGAAGCCGTCGTGTCGGTCATGCGCCGGCTGGGTGCCCATGCCGCCCCAGATCTCGACGACATTGCCCTGCGCCTTGCCAGGCCCGCCGAGAAGTTCAACGGCATATTCCCCCGCAGCCCGACCGATCAGCTTGTTGTCGCCGCCGACGAACTGGACGTACTTGTCGGTTTCGACGTTGCGGTCCAGCACGAAGACCGGAATCTTGGCGTCGATCGCCTGCTGGACAACGCCGGTGAGGCCGGCAGATTCCTTCGGCGAGATCAGCAGCGCATTGACTTCCTGGCGGATCAGGTTTTCGACATCCGCAACCTGCTTTTCAGTCTTGTCCTCACCGTCGGTGATGATCAGCTCGACTTCCGGATGCTTCGCGGCTTCCGCGATGATGTCCTTGTTGAACTGCGCCCGCCAGGGCTCGATCGTGGTCGCCTGGGAGAACCCGATGCGCCACTTTTTGTCTTGCGCCAGCGCGCCATGCGTAGCGAAAAGGGATGTAGTGGTGAAAAGCGCGGCAGTGACGACCGCGAACTTCAACATGTCACGACGTTTCATTTCCGTTTCCTCCAGTGTTGAGAGACATGGTCTCCTTGCGCGGACGCTCCTCCCCGGACGCCTCCGATCTCGCGGGCCGCGGCAGTGTCAGCCGCAACCGCGCCAGAATATCGCGGGCATTGCGCTCCTGAACGAGCACGGTGCCGATGATGATCAGCCCCTTCAGCACCAGCTGAAGGTTGGAATTGATGTTGTGGAGCTGCAGGATATTCGACAGCAGCCCGAAGATCAGCACGCCGCAGAAAGTGCCGGCAAGGCTGCCGCGGCCCCCCATCAGGCTCGTGCCGCCGATGACCACCGCGGCGATGGCGTCGAGCTCCAGCCCCGCCCCGGCATCGGGCTTGCCCTGGCGATACTGCGCAACGTAGAGGATCGCGGCGATGCCCGCGAGCAGGCCGGAGACGGCATAGGTGACGATCTTGACCCGTCCGCTGTCGATGCCGGAAAGCCGTGCCGCCTCCTCGTTGCCGCCGATCGCATAGACGAAACGGCCGAATGGAGTGAACTTCAGCACGACCGCATAAATCGCAATCGCCGCAATGAAAAAGATTCCGGGCATGGGAATAATGCCGAAGACGAGCGAGCGGAGGATATCGAAATCGGCCGTGGCGTTCGAGCCGGTATAAACCGGCAGGACCGCATTGTTCTGACCCGCCGTCAGCCGGGCGATGCCGAGCGCAGTCACCATCATCGCCAGAGTGACGATGAAGGGCTGTAGGCGGCCGACGACGATGATGATGCCGTTGATGGCGCCAAACAGAAGGCCGACGGCCGGTACGACGAGCAGCACGCCGAGCACACCGAACTTGGTTTCGCTCTGCGGCACGATATAGAAGAACAGCACGGCGCAGAGGGCGATGCCGACCAGCGCCGGGACATAGATGCCCCGCGTGCGGTCGAGCGTCAGGTCGCGGCTGTGGCTGAAGCCACTGCGGCTCTTTTCAAGATTGGAGAAGATGAACCGGGTTACGGCGACTCCGATGACGAGGGCGGCAAGCAGCACCGACGGCACGCCGAGCAGGAAGGCCGGCGTGTCCCCCGGGACCGTCAACAACATGGCACAGACGACGCTGCAGATTGCCATCAACGAACCGACCGACAGGTCGATGCCGCCGGTGATGATGACGGCCGTCATGCCGGTCGCGATGAGCCCCGTCGTCGAGACCTGACGCAGCACGTCGAGCAGGTTGCCGCTGGAAAGAAATATGTTCCGGCCAGACGACGTCACCGGCGACCAGACCACACCGATCAGGAAGATCGCGATCAGGCCCCAGTACAGTTTCGTGCGGGAAACAAGCTTTATGACATTCATGCGGATGCCTTCTCCTGCCTGTTGCCGGATCGCGGTGCCGCCAATTGCATGATCCGCTCCTCCGTCGCGATCGCGCGGTTCAGGATGCCGGTCTGGCGCCCTTCGGACATGACGAGGATGCGGTCGGAAAGATGCAGGAGTTCCGGCATTTCCGAACTCACGACGACGATCGACATACCCGCTTCGGCCAGGCGGAAGATCAGGTCATAGATGTCGCTCTTCGCCCCAACGTCGATGCCGCGGGTCGGCTCGTCGAGCAGCAGGATGCGCGGCGTCGTGGCGAGGCACTTGCCGATCACCACCTTCTGCTGGTTTCCGCCGGAGAGCGTTGCCGCGACCTGTTCAATGCCCGAGGCCCGAATACCCAACGTCTTGATGGCGTCGGCGGCAACCGCCGCTTCCGCCGCAAAGTCGCGCAGGCCGAAGCGCGCCATTCGGCTGACGAGCGGCAGCGCGACATTCTCCGTGATCGTATCGTGCAGATGAAGTCCCTGCATTTTGCGGTCCTCGGTGACGAAGGCAATGCCCAGTCGGCGCGCGTCCGTCGGCGAGCGGATCGTGACCGGCTGCCCGTCGATCCGAATCTCACCGCCGGCCTCCCCATTGCTGGCGCCCGTTATCGCCTGCAGGATCTCCGTACGCCCGGCCCCGAGCAGGCCGCCGATGCCAAGGACTTCGCCCGAGGCGACATCGAAATTGACACCGGTCAGGACCTGCTTCCAGCCGTGCCGGTTGGCCACTGACAATGACAGGTTTCGCACCGACAGCACTGCATCGCCAACGGTGGTCGCTTCGTGCCTGATGGTTTCGGCACGGCTGAGATTGCGGCCAACCATGCCGGCGATGACCATGTCCTCATCGATCTCCGACTTCGGCCTGGTCCAGACGTGCCGGCCGTCCCGGAACACCGTGACGCGATCGCTGAGTTGCATTACCTCGTCGATCCGGTGCGAGATGTAGATGATGCCCACCCCCTCGGATGCAAGCTGGCGCATGATGGTGAAAAGCCGCTTGCATTCATTCGGTGACAGCGCCGATGTCGGCTCGTCCATGATGAGCATCCGGGCGTCGAGCGACAGCGCCTTTGCGATCTCGACCAGCTGCTGTTCGCCGATCCTGAGCGACGACACCCGTGCTTCGGGATCAAGATCGATGCCGAGCCGCGTGAGCAAGGTCCGGGCGGCATTCATGCTTTTCCGGCGATCGACAAACAACCCGGCGATCAAGGGCTCCCTGCCGAGGAAGATATTGTCGGCGATCGACAGTTCAGGGACGAGGTTGAGTTCCTGGTGGATGATGGCGACACCGGCAACCTCCGCGTCGCGCACCGTCACGAAGCGAACCGGAGCCTGGTCGATGATGACGGCGCCATCATAGTCGGCGTAGACACCGGACAGGATTTTCATCAGGGTCGATTTGCCGGCGCCGTTCTCGCCCATCAGCGAGTGGATCTCACCGGCGAACAGATCAAATTTCACATGATTGAGCGCGGCAATTCCGCCAAACGACTTCGAGACGTCGACCGCTTCCAGCACAGGCGCGGTGGACGAAGGTGGCGCGTCGGCGCGCGAAGACAAATGGCCCACTTCTTCCTGCATGACAATGACGGCCTCCCTTCCATCTTTGTCTCGCGGCTGTAAGCAACAGTAGAAGCTAATCTAAACGTTTCGAATCTGTCAAGAGACCAGTCGTCCTCCAACGCTTTGATCTTGCTAAGAACTTGCCATTTTCGTAACATGTTGGACAACGCATCGATCTAAACGTTTTGAATTATGGACCGGATCTCTTCCAAAAGACGAAAATCCCAGCCGACCATGCTAGACGTCGCTGCGACGGCAGGCGTGTCGGTTGCCACGGTCTCGGCGGTCGTCAACGGCACTGCTCCGGTCAGTTCCGAATTGCGTGGCAGAATCGAGAATGCGATTGCGGCCATCGGCTATAAACGCAACGCAATTGCCCGGAGCCTGAAGACGGGCGCCACCAAGACGATCGGGCTCGTCATCGCCGATATTACCAACCCGTTCTTCACGGACGTCGTCGCCGTCATCCAGGATGTGCTGCATCGCGCGGGCTATGCCGTCATGCTCTGCTGCACGGACGAAGATCCCGAGCAGCAGGAGGAGCAGATCTCGCTTCTCCTGGACAGGATGGTGGACGGACTGATCATTGCGCCGGCCGGCGACGACCATGCGCTCGAGCGTGTCCTCCAGCGCGCCGGCATCCCGACCGTACTGATCGATCGCATCAGCGATGGCATCGCGGCGGATGCCGTCGTCCTCGACAACCAGCGCGCGGTGCAGGACGCGATCGACTATCTCGTCGGCCTCGGCCATCGCCGGATCGGCTACATCTCGGGATCGCTTGACACCTCCACCGGCCTCGGTCGGCTGGCCGGCTATCGCGGCGCGCTGGAGAATGCCGGCATTCCGCACGACGACGCATTGGTGCGGATCGGAAATTTTCGTGAGAAAGACGCCTATAATGCCGCCATGCAGTTGCTCGTGATGCCTGAGCGGCCAAGTGCCATTTTCTCGGCGAACAACCTGATGGTCATCGGCGTGATGAAGGCGATCCGGGACATGGGGCTGCGTTGTCCCGATGACATCTCGGTGTCGAGCTTCGACGATTTTCCCTGGGCGGACGTTTTCCAGCCAAACCTGACGACCATCGCCCAGCCGGTACAGGCCATCGGTGAACACGCATCCCAGCTCATTCTCGACCGCCTTGCCGATCGCTCGGACCGCCCTCCCCGGCAGATCGTGCTCTCAGGCCGCCTGATGATCCGCTCCTCTTGTCGACCTTTCGCTGCGCCTGACGGAGGCTGAAGGTTGCGCGAGATGGGCGGACGAGCCCGAACTCTCGACCGGCCTTGTCCTACCTTTGGATCACATTGCTCGCCCGCGCCTCTACTCGGCACCGGCCCATTGTGACGGCACAAAGTTTCACTTCCAGCCCATATGTCCCTAAATTAGCCCAACGGCGCCGCGCAATAGGCTTCCCGGCCGGCGACCCAGGTGCGCCGCACCACGGGTGCACCGCCCTCTGGCCAATCGACCAATATGAGATCCGCCCGCTTGCCGACCTCGATCACGCCGCGATCGAAGAGCCCGGACGCACGCGCCGGATTGCCGGAAACGAGCGGCCAGAGCGCGTGGATCGGTGCCACGCCATCGGCCTTGAGCCTGGCCAGGCCAAGCAGCATCGCGGGATAATAATAGTCCGAGGCGAGAATATCGCAGAGACCCTCGCGAATCATATCGGCGGCACCGATCGAAGCAATGTGGCTGCCGCCGCGCGTGGCGTTCGGCGCGCCAAAGACGATGAAGTCACCAGCCTCACGGGCGGCCCGCGCCACCCGCTTGTTCATCGGGAACTCACTGATCCGTGCGCCACGGACGCGGAAGAAGTCGCGCGTTTCAATCTGGCTATCGTCATGCGACAGCATCGGTGCGCCGGCGGCCTGGCCGAGGGTCGCCACCCCTTCAATCGCGGCTGGCACTTGCGGACGGCGATCCCACATGTTCCTGACGAGCGCGACCATGTCCGACACCGGGATCTTGGCCCGCTTGGCACGTTCCGCCATCTTCTCCGCGAATGCAGGCGTTTCAGGATCGACTGCCGGGAAGGCCGGATCGAGGTCAAACGGCCGTTCCTGCAACGGTGTCGAGGGATGCAGCATTGCCATCGATGTGTGGTCGTTGAAGGCAATCGACGGCAGGCGCGGTCCGGCGAGCGCCTCGCGAATAAGCTCGATCGCCTCGAAGCAGAAGGTTTCCCAACGGAGTTGGACACGATTGTCCACCGTCAGACGCGGGCCGAGTGCGTCGAGCGCGCGGACGACGGCGTAACCGTTTTCCACAGACCTAAGCCCCGGCTCCCAGCTCAGCGTCAGGGCGTGGTAGGCAGTCGCGATCCCATTGGCGGCAAGCTGACGGTCTGTTTCGAGCAGCGCAGGAGCGACAGGGAGCATCGTCCCCGGCCGCGGCATGATCTGCCGCTCGAAGGCATCGCCATGAACGTCCACGAAAGCCGGAGCGAGGAGATAGCCGCGTCCATCGACAATGTCCGCTCCGTCGCGTGCACCGTCGATCGCCGTGATCCGGCCGTCTTCGATGCGCACGGAAGCGGGCTCCAGACGGTCGCCAAAAATGACGGTCGCGCCCTCGATAATCACTGCCGAATTGTTCTGCATTGGTGTCATTCCGCGAAAAGGAGAGTGCAGCAGCCCCGTTTCATCGGGGCCTGAGTGCCACGCCGCTTCTAACCAGCCGATATGACAGATTTGAGAATGTCGCTGTGCACAGGCATACGTTGACTGACGCGGTAGCGCAGGTCCCCAGCGGTGTAATCCGTCCACAGTGGAGGTGCGTTGCATGCGCCGGCGCGATGGCCAACCTCCGCCAGTCCGCTCTGGCGATTTCTGCGTCTACAACCGTATCGTTAGTTGCGAAACGATAGTACCTTGCGTGGTGGGCACAAATGCCTTGGACCAGACGGGAGACGACAAGTATGTACAACCATATTCTCATTTCTACCGATGGATCGGAAGTAGCGCAGAAGGGTGTCGATCATGGGCTGTCGCTTGCAAGCAGCCTCAAGGCCCGCGTGACGATAATCATGGCAACAGAGCGGTTCCCTGTCTACGCCCATGCCGGGATTGCCGGCGCCTATATTCCCGGGCCGACAGAGATGGCCCAGTATGAAGCCGGTCAAAAGGAAACAGCCGAGAGAGTGCTGGCTGGGGTCAAGAGGGCGGCAGAAAAGCTCGGCGTGCAGGCGAACACTGTCCATATCCCGCAGGCTTATCCGGCCGAAGCGATTGTTGAGGAGGCCAAGGCTCTCGACTGCGATTTGATCGTCATGGCATCACACGGCCGTAGGGGTTTAAGAAAGCTGGTGCTCGGGAGCCAAACATCGGAAGTCCTCGCGAGTAGCCCGGTGCCTGTCTTGGTGGTCCGGTAAGCCGTCTCTTCTGGGAAGCGGTGCCTCACGGGGCCCGCGCCGAAACCGACCAGCGCGACTGACTGCGGATCTCGGCCATCAGCACGCGAAAACCGGGGACAGCACTGCGTCTGAGGTTGCGGAGCCGGCCCTGCCTGCATCTTGGCGATCGGCACCAGAATCCCTGAGCCGGACGACCGGCCCAGCTTAGGGGAGCTCCCGAGCGCCGTGGCGTGCTTGCGTGACAAGGCAGTCGATCCTGCTACATGTGAATATGCTAACGCCAGGCCGATCTAGCCGGCGTCGGAAAACGCAGATCGAGGCCGACGGACCGGGATAGAAATCGACAATCGCGCGAGGCGTGGCTGGCAGGATCAGACCGCCAGCCCGCAATTGTCATGATTTCTCACAAAAGTCAGGCGACCCTGAACCCTGGCAGGGCACCGATAACCGCGCCGTTCAACTTTATAGCGACCCACAAGTCGGTTTTGATTGGAGCGCCAAATTCCGGCGTTGCTATCAATGACAACACCTTGTCTGTACTGATTGAGGAATCCGGGGTTATTTTAATTTCCTTAACGGCATCTTCGCCGTCAGAATCCCGACTTACGTATACAACGATCTTTGGGCAAAAGCCGGAGCCTATGAGCTTGAAGGGCGTGTCACCATGCAATGGAGCATCTACAGGCTGTGGGTCTAGACGCCGAAGTTTAGGCTTAGATTTATCGTCGGCCATATTAGCCTCCTTGGTCCATATATTAGTCGTTGTCCGATCGGCGAGGCATGAAGCCGCCTGACCTTGACATTACACCGCCGGAACGCGACAGGGCACCTCCCGATCTGGACATTCCTCCGCTCGCCATTCCCCTAGGATCGGCCGAAACCTCGGCCGAAAGCAGGATTTGTTCCAGAGTTCCCGTTTCGGTATCGAGTCTCATCGAAAAATCGCCCTTATCATAGATCCAAACCCTCATATCCTTGGCGAGGGCTCCAATCTGGGAACCGAGGCCCGTTCGTGCAGGAGAGCTGGGGGATCGAGACAATCTGTCGTACGAGATATCGTCATCGGCGTTCCTCGGAGGCGGATCGTCCGGATCGGCTCCGGGACCGTGAACAACGAAGATTGCGGGCCGACTGAGTTCGATGAAAGCCCCCTCGAAGGAGAAAGCATAGATTCGAGCCAGAACCGCGTTGTCCGAGCCGAGCTGGTCCCTTAGAAAATTGTTTCTTCCTACTACGGGTACACTTAGGTTCTGGTAAATGGGGCCGCCTCTGAGTATCAAATCGCTAAGCGGGCGCCCGAACAGATGCACCGCCGATACACTGAGTAACGTTTCGTTGTCTGCCACTTTTCCCTCCGTCCACCTGATTATTGAGCCCTAAATTGATCTCGACAGCAGAAATTTCTCGCGATAGGTCATCTTCGGAAAAGCGAGATGATCGATTGGCAATAACGTGCGTGCAGAATGGACATGGCTGCGATGCTCGCAGCCTTTGACGTGCACGCCCGCGTGCAGTTCGCCGATCTTCCTGCGCTTGAAGTTTCTACTGATGATCCTTGCGAATTCGCCGCCAGTTTCGGCCTGATCGACCGCAAGCATCGTTCTCGCAACGTCGCCGTAGTCCAGGAAGTCGGGAGCAAGAGCCCACAAAGTTTCCGTCAGGTTGGTCCCGACGATATCTCGCGCATCGAGCAGCGCCTCGACAAATCCATCCGAATTCAGCACGAATGCGCGGTCGAAAGCATCCTGTACCGGCGCCTCCGCTTCAGGATCAAACTCGGCAATATCTGCGAGGTCCTCAATGGCACGCGAGATCAAGCCACGATCCACCAGGCTCTCATGAAAGATATCGACAAGGATGTCGAATATCGAGCCGGTAAGCGGTTGTGAGAGTTCATGTTCGTCCTTCCAGCCGCGAGCGAATTCGGCCATCGTCCGTTTGTTGTTGGCCGAACGGATCTGCCGATGCGGCGAAAATTCCGAAAAGCGCGCCAGGCGATTGGCAAGGTAGAGGTTGCCGCGCGTCTCCGTGAGAACATTGTCGATGACGGACGGAAAATGCATGGCTGCGATCAGCGACACGCAGTCTGAGAAGGCCTCCTGGAAGCCGAGATACTCCGGGTACTCGGTTCCCGGGTGCGGCACCCCGAGTACACTGAAGATGATCGCGTGCCCCACCTCGTGGGCAATAACGTCGAAATCCAGGCTGAAGGGAAGGACGCGTCCATCCTTCTCGAACTGGCTCCCAACTTCAAGGAAGCCGTAGCCGTATTGCGCGTTGTCCCATTGCGGCAGAATCGAGATTTCCAGCCGGTCATAGTTATCACGAAAATGCCAGACCAACGGCTGTCCGAGATAGCGCTCCCACACGTCAAGTGTGAACCGCACACAACCAAAGACATGCGCAGCCTCAAACCCTGGCATCGAAGGCCGCAAATAATCAAAATTGCCATTCGCGTCAGGGGCAGCCGGCTCGAGGATTTTTCCGGTCCAGGGTGGCAGATAGATGTACGGTGTTCCCAACGGCCCGCGGTTCACGCCGTAAGGACGGGTCTTGCCGACGGGCTCCACTACAAACATGCGATCATCGGCCGGACCGGCTCTCAGGCTGCCCTCTGGTGAGGACACCTCAACAATCTCGGGACTGGATCGAGCATCCTGAAATGGAGGCTGTACAAAAAGTCTGAACCGGGTGCCCATCCACCGCTCCAAAAGACTTCATATTTGCCAATTGCATCCAACACTTGTGACTAAGCAGTTTAGACATTCGCAAATCTACTATTAGAAATTGCTAACTAAATGTAAAGGGGTATTATTGAGAAAGCTCTAGCAACCTCAAATAGCGTGGGTGGGCTCGAATGGAGTCGAGGTCAGAATCATTCTTGAACCAGAGCCTCATTTCTCCTCCGACCTTAGGCATCCAGTCCTCAAGGACGTCAATCGCTCGGTCGATCTCGCCCAGCAGCGCATAGGTGCAGGCCGCATTGTATTGAATGTTTATGTCGCTGGGATCGGTGGCCAGTGAGCGAGCCAACCATTCCAGTGCCTGATCGCGGTCACCGAGAAAGGCCAGCGCGGTCCCTCCAAGGCAGGCGACATTGGCATTCTCCGGGTGTAGTCGCAGTTCTTCCTCAGCCTTTTTTATTGCGACCCGAGCATATTTATAGGCATTGTCCATCTGTCCGAGCGAACGAAAGACGTTCACGAGCATAAACGGCGCCCCGTAATCCGCAGGCTTGATTTCGAGGGCGCGCTGAAAGTACGTGGACGCTAGTTCGAACTGGCCGTCGGTAACGCAAAACTCGGCGTAATACCGATTGGCCTCATGACAATTGGGGCCGAGTGACAATGCCTGCTCGAATGCGGAAACCGCCTCCGGGCGATTGCCGGCGACCGCCAACGCAACCCCCCGAGCCGCATGTGCCTCCGCCAATTTGGGATCAATAGCGAGCGCCTTCGCCGCGTTCGCAAGAATATCGTCCACGGAGATGTGCACGCCAAACTGGGACCGCAGACGCGCGTCACAAACGGCGACACCGGCATAGGCCCGGGCATAGTCTGGATCCAATTCGATGGCTCTGGCGAAACTCTGTCTAGCCATTAAATGATTTGAGCTCGAGGCAATGTGGAAGTACTCGCGCCCCCTCAGATAATGGGTGTAAGCTTCCACGCTCCTTGTCGGCGCCTGCTCGATTGCTCTCCTCTCCTCCGGGAGCAGATTGACCTTAAGTTGCTCGACGATGGCCTTGGCGATCTCGTCCTGGACTTCGAAGATGTCAGTGAGGTCGCGGTCGTAACGCGCGGCCCAAACGTGGCCGTCGCTAGCGGCTTCGATCAATTCGGCATTGATCCTCACATGGTTGCCAGCCTTGCGGACGCTCCCCTCGACAACATAGGCGACGCCGAGTTCCCTGGCGATACGCTGGAGGTTCTCGTTCCTGCCTTTCAACGCAAAGACAGTATTGCGGCTAAGCACAAACAGACCGGAGACGTTCGACAGGTCGGTGATGATGTCCTCAGTGATGCCGTCGCTGAAAAACTCCTGGGCAGGATCATTGCTGATGTTGGCGAATGGAAGGATCGCAACCGACGGCCTGGTGAGGGATGCCTGAGTGTGGCCGCTTGTGACAGGCATAACCTCCCCGCGCCGGGCCACATTGCCCCAATCGGCAAAATACACGTGCACCGGACGGGAAAGGTTCTTGACGGTCTTGTCGCCCTGATCTGCAAAGTCGAGACCAAGCTTATTTCCGACTTCATGGTGTACGGCTGCCGAGCAGGCAATGCCGCCGGGAGCTGCAAGAGCCTGCAACCGCACGGCCACATTGATGCCATCCCCATGAAAGTCATCCGTATCGAAAACGATGTCGCCGAGATTTAAGCCGATCCGGAACGCTATGTGCCTGTCCGGTGGAATCCCAATGTTGCGCTCCAGCATACCGCGCTGGATTTCTACCGCGCAGCGTGCCGCACTTAGCACGCTGCCAAACTCGACCAGGAAACCATCGCCCATCACCTTGATAATCCGCCCGCCGTGGCTTGCGACGGCGGGATCGAAGAGCTCCCGCCTATGCAGACGAAGGGCGTTGAGCGTGTCTTCTTCGTAGGACTCCAGGAGACGGCTGTAGCCCACCACATCGGCGGCCAGTATCGCCGCCAATCGACGTTCAACATGCTCTGCGCACATGCCCGTCTCCCCAACATGCTGATGGCAATACTATTCAATTCTAGCAGATAGCAAGCAATGTTGCCGGACGATTGTATTACTGACAACTAAAAAACTGCCTTTACCGCCAAACGTAAACCACGGACCGGAAATGGACGGCCAAGCTTATTGCCACCAAATACCCAAAAGCCACCGACCATATGCCATAGAGAGGAGAGCCGCTCTTCTGCGCGGCCGACGACGTGAAGGCGGCTCTGTCGAGGAAATCCGACCGGGAGATGTCGTGTGGTTCGAACCCGGCGAGAGGCACCGGCACGGCGCTGCCCCGAACAACGCCATGAGCCACATCGCCATTCAAGAGAATATTGACGGCAAGGTCGTCGACTGGATGTAGGTCACTAAGGAGCAATATGACGCATGGCAACAACCAATCCACTTCGTGAGCATGGTCGGTGTTCTATCCTTCTGCCTTTGTCGGCTGCAGCCAGGGGCCATCGATAGGAAGTGAAAAGTCTGCTGTTAGAGAGCGTCGATGACCCCACCGTCAGCTCGAACGGACGCTCCCGTGGTGGCGGAAGCGAACAGCGACGCAAGATATCACCAAGTTCGCGACTACCTCCGACAGTGGTACGTCGAGGACCGGTGATCGAGGCTTAGGTTTACCTGATGCCGTTTCAGCGCTCGCACCATGATGCCATTGCATCAGGCGTCGACTTTCGACGCCGGCACTGGGGCAAGAATCCCCTGCTCGACAGCAAGTTTTATAAGTCTCGCGCTGAGGCTTCCCAAGGTCGCGGAAGCTTCCCCGATCGGCCGCATGCGGCGTTCTACGTCGGACGACGTCACACCGGCGGTGTTCCAGGTGCCGCCATCCGTGAAGAAGTTGTGAAGCAAGGGCTGCAAGCGATCGATAGCGTTGGCGAAACGGGACTCGGCAGACGCCTTTGCCTCGAATTCGTCCCAGAGCGCTCGGAACTCCCGCGCCTGGTCCTGCGGCAACAAGGCGAATATCCGCTCAGCAGCCCTGAGTTCCCTCGCGATTTGACTGGCAGCACCGACGCTGTCGTAGGCAAAAGTGTCGCCGGCGTCGATCTCGACGACATCGTGGATGAGCAGCATCTTCAGAACGCGCAGCAGATCGACAGCTTCGCTTGAATGCTCTGCGAGCACCATCGCCATCAGTGCCAGTTGCCAAGTGTGCTCGGCATCGTTCTCGACACGAGACCGATCCAGAAGTGGGGTTCTGCGCAAGACGGTTTTGAGCTTCTCGACTTCCAGAATGAACGCCAGTTGCTCCGCCAGGCGACGATCGCCCAGGAACTTTCCGATAGAATCCGCAGTCATTTGGCTGGGCACTTCAAACCTCCTTGCTGGCCTGCATCCCGTTGCCTGACCAGCATCGGACGGTTTTGTATCGGTCCCTTTAGACCGACCATCGTGCATCCCATTAGCCTCGCGCGTCTGCAAAGGAAAGGCGCTCGGTGGGCGTCGGCAGCATCTCTTTCGAGTGAAGCGATCCAAACGCTTCGATCGCAAGCGCTGCTTTCGCCCTCGTTTCCAAGCGGCATCTGGTCCGGCGGCGGTTCCCTGGGCGGAAAAGAAGGTGGGGTCGTGCAATCCAGCGGTTCCGAGAAGTGTCGTCAGATAGGGTGTCAGGAAATTCGGGTGTCGAGCCTACTCGCCGGAAAACCGACCGCCAGAGGCGATGGCGACGAATACAGGACGATCATCGCACCGATCACGAAGGTCCGGCTAGCACGAACGAGATAATCGATCCCACGCCTTCAGAGAGGGGGAATGGCCAGCTTATGCATTGGCTTGCCGATGATTAGGTAGTCGCCAATTTCAAATTCAGGACGCCTGGTGACGACGGCTGAAAAACTTTGATGGGTTTACGCGAAACATTGGTTCGTAAGCCCGCTTAGGATCGATAGCGGTTATGCACCTATAATAGCTCCAGCTTGGTGATAGGATCGCTCGCGCCAGATCACCTCGGGGAAAGGAACAATGTGCGGACGCATCTACATCAAGGCAACTCTCGAGGAGATGCTGCAGAATTTCGCTTTCGCTGGTCGCGGCGACGTCGGGAGCCTGAGCAACCAGTTCCCGAGATACAACGGCGCCCCTTCCCTCTACTACCCGATCATCGTCCGCGATATGGTTCGCGAACCCGATATCATGGGGCCGGTTTTCGTTTCTGCCCGTTGGGGGCTGCAGCCGCTTTGGATGAAGCCTGGAGGCCGCCCGCCACCGATCAATGCGAGGTGCGAGGGCATCGCTACCAACGGCCTTTTCAAGGCCGCTTACCGAACGCGCCGGTGCCTCGTGCCGATCAACGGCTACTTCGAATGGAAGGACATCTTCGGCACTGGAAAGAACAAGCAGCCCTATGCGATAGCCATGGCCGACGACAGTCCGTTTGCACTCGCTGGCATCTGGGAAACCTGGCGGGATCAGGCCACCGGCATCGAGATCCGCAATTTCGCGACCATCACATGCCCACCCAACGAGATGATGGCAACGATCCATGACCGAATGCCTGTCATCCTGCATCGTGACGACTATAACCGCTGGCTCTCGGCAGAACCCGATCCGAACGACCTGTTGAAGCCGTTCCCGGCCGAACTGATGAAGATGTGGCCGATCGATAGGAAGGTGGGCTCGCCAAGGAACGACACGGCAGACATCATCGAGGAGATTGACCCCGATCCCGAACAGCCAAACATCTGATTGGCGGCAGGTCACGGGTCAAAGGCCAGCGTGCTCTCTAGTCGCAAACGTTCCGGTATCGCACCACCCGGTGGCCGTAACGGTATCCGTAGTACTTCTGCGTCCAGCAACGTTGGGCATAGCGATATCCCGGGCCGTCATAGTCGTCATCGTATGCGTAGCGAGGCGGGTAACGATAATACCGTGGTGCTGGCGGATCATCGTAGTAGCGAGGTCCAGTGCCGTACTCAAAGTAGATCTGAGAGAATGCCGGCGACGCTGACAACACAGTCGCAAACGCCAGCGCTGCGATAGCGAGCTTTTTCATGTCTTATTCCCATCCCGGTTCAGCGTAGTCATTTTAGAAGGCGGCGTCTCACGCCTCGGACCTTAATAAGCCATTAGCCTTGTTCCTGAATATCGGACCTAAGTCCGATCAATCTGGGACTTCGGCTCGGGTGCCTTCGGGACTTTGGTCCAACTTTCCGAGCCGGCGGAAGCTGGATAATTCTATGCCGTCCAAGCCCCTCGGACACCGGAATGCTCCGGGCGCGCCGCTCGCGTGCCATACCCCTCGGAGCCTTCCGGAACCCCGGGTTTGCCTAGCGCAAATCTGATTCCAGCTCGACCTCAAGGAATTTTTGGGAGCCGATTAAAAGGCGTCGAAAATAGGCCTAGCTTAACGACGACTTGCGGTTTTTCGAGGACCGCCTCCCTAGGCGAAGACGGCAAATTGGCAGTTGGATCGCTCAGCGACGCAACATCAACACGCTCCGTTGAAAGCTCTACTCAGATCATTGCGCTATCCGGTCCAACGGCCTGGTATCTGTCGTTGGCCCATGCCTGCCGATAGATTAGAAATGACCTAAGCTTTCATAGCGGCAAACGGAGTCATGCACTCTGTCTGAAACGCGCCAGCAAGGCCGCAGCCAGCGGTATTCAACTCGCGTCCTGCGATCGACATAGAATGTTCTTTTTTCGGGCGAAACACCGAAAGTTCTGCTCAGCGGCATGGATTGGATAACGCCCGCGAATTGCATCTCGGCAGGCTTTTTCAACAGTTTCTGACATAAGATCGCTTGTTGCTTTCGGCCATGTAGCAAAGAATTCAACTGCATCTTCCAGTCCGGTGATCTCTCTAACACCGTGAACCGATGCTACGAAGATTGGCGTTTGGAATTCCATAAAGCTCATCGATAGGTCCTCCTGCGCGAATGCTCTAAACGGCGGGTGAACTGCGGGATGATCATCCTGCGAAAAAAAGGTATGCTTTTCCTGCGATAAAGGGTATGTTTTTTCGGCTACAGCAGAAACGCTCGTAAACTCGAATGCAATCGAGCGTTCGGCCCGCGTCAAGGCAACTCGTTAGTCGGTCGCGCCATAGCCTTTTTCACCATCGGTCGCAGTACTGCGTAACGAAAACGCCATTTTCCTATGGGTCAGCCTGTTCAAGTTGCCGCTTTAGAAACTCTGGACGCTCTTGTCGCAGGCCCTCTGTACGCAGCGCGGTGCCGCTTAGGGCGTCAGGATTGAACTGACGCCGACGGAGACTGTACCGGGTTATTCGCGCAAAAAGTCTTCCGGCTCTAAGCAAAATAGCCGGTGCAGGAAAGGTCGCGTGACCGCCGGTAGAAACGATTTCAACTGCAATCAAATCGCCGAGTGACGCACTGCAGTTTCATATACAGCACTATCCTTAGGGCCGTGTCCCGTGGCTCGCTCACAAGGCTAGTCCACGAGACCAGAGGATTAGATGATGCACTACCCGAGTAGAGATGCTCCAGCCGAAACAACTGACCCACCAAGAGACAACACGCAAGTGGGACCGGGCGACACCTTGATTCAGGGCTCAAGAATCCAAGGTCGCTCAAGTATTGAGTTGAATTGGGACGGAGTCATCATCGAGGGGCGAGCTGCTCCGGCGATAGATCAAGCAGAAAGTACCCTCGAACATCATCACATAGTTCTTTTTCAGGAACCCCTTATTAGCGAACGCGAATACCGGCCGGGCCGGTTCACTCGAGAAGTCAAACGACCAGGGACCGTCTCTATGGGGTTGGCTGGACGCCTCCCCGCTATCCGGAGCCGAGATTCCCTGAAAGCAATCGTATGCACGATGAACCCGATGACTGTAAGGCGCGTTCTCGATGAATCCGACCAAGGAGGATATCGCAAGCTTTATGAGCATGTGGGAACGCCCGACAAGACACTAGCGACGCTCCTTGAGCTAGCGGCGCGTGAGGCTAATGAAGGCGGACCGAATGGCCTTCTTTACGCGAACTCGATTTCTTACGCGATCATAAGTCGGTTTCTGCATGTCGCTTCCTTCGAGGGTGGCAAAAAGCCGGTGGAAAATCCATTGCCTCAACCAAGCCTGCGCCGCGTTCTGGATAAGATCAGAGGCGAGTACGATCGTAACCTAAGCTTGACCGAGCTTGCCGACGAGAGCGGTTATAGCCGTGCTCATTTCATCCGGATGTTCCGAACCGCGACGGGCAAGACACCACATCAATATCTCTGCGACCTGAGGCTTGAGCGTGCGCGTGAGCAGCTCCTGTCCGGCTCGGCGTCCATTCTGGAGATCGCGCTCATGACTGGGTTCGCGAGCCATTCGCATCTTACCCGGCTGTTTCGCCAGCGGTTCGGCACGACGCCCAGTTCGTTTCGTAGAATAGCACTTTCGTGAAAGCTTGAGCCGATGGTGAAAGCATGAACGCCTAAGACGCCGTACAGTAAGTCCATGGCTGCAGTGCAAGCCAGAACTCATGTCCGGGCTATTCCGGCTGAGTTCCGCCGTCCCTCGCGACGCTGAAAAAGGAGCTGCTATGAGTGATTTCAGGTTACTGATCGATGGCAAGCTGGTCCCTGGTGCCGATGAGCTGAATGTGATCAATCCGGCAACCGGGGAAGTATTTGCGCGCGCCCCGAAAGCGGATTTGGCGCAGCTGGAAGAAGCCGTTGCGGCTGCCAAGGCCGCTTTCCCGGCCTGGTCGGCGATGCCGCTTCGGGAGCGCGGGGCATTGTTGGTCGAATTGGCCGATGCCATGGAAGCACGCAAAGATGAATTTGTAACGCTTCTCACGGAAGAACAAGGCAAGACACTGCGCGAATCCGCGTTTGAGGTCAGCAAGGCGATCCACCACATGCGTTATGTGGCATCGATGGACCTGCCGTCCGAAATCCTGAAGCTAGATCCGACACAGAAGATTATTCAACAACGAACGCCGCTTGGCGTCGTCGCCGCGATAACCCCCTGGAACGTGCCGGTCATACTCCTCGTCGTAAAGGCGGCACCGGCTCTCCTGGCCGGCAACACGGTGGTGATAAAGCCGGCGCCCACGACACCGTTGACGACTCTGAAATTTGGCGAGCTTTGCGCCGACATCCTTCCCGCCGGAGTCGTCAATATCATTGTCGACCAAGACGACCTTGGCGATGCGTTGACCAGTCATCCGGACATCGCCAAGGTTTCCTTTACAGGCTCGACCGCGACCGGAAAGAGGGTCATGGCGTCCGCGTCCGGCTCTCTGAAGAGACTGACACTCGAGCTCGGTGGCAACGATGCCGCGATTGTGCTTGATGACGCTGATCCCAAGGAGGTGGCTCCTAAACTACTGGCCAGCGCGACAATATTTGCAGGTCAGGGCTGCATCGCCATCAAGCGCGTTTATGTCCATGAGTCGCAATATGATGAAATCTGCGATGAACTAGGCCGGCTGGCCCGCGATATCGTCGTCGACGATGGGATGAAACCGGGAACGGGCATGGGGCCGCTACAGAACAAGGCACAGTTCGAAAGAGTGCGGGGGTTCCTGGAAGAGGCCAGACAGGAAGGCACGATCGTCGCTGGCGGAGAGGTGCTGGATCGCAAGGGTTATTTCGTTCCGCCGACGATCGTGCGGGATATCGGCGACGATACGAGGCTGGTGCAGGAAGAGCAGTTTGGTCCGATCTTGCCGATCATGCGCTACAGCAACGTCGACGATGCAATCGTCCGGGCCAATGGTTCACTCTACGGATTGGGTGGCAGCATTTGGTCGTCAAATCCCGATCGCGCCGCGAAGGTGGCAGCCAGGATCAATGCCGGCACGGTCTGGATCAACAAGCATCTCGATGTCCAAGCCGATGTCCCGCTCGGTGCCGCCAAACAATCGGGTATCGGCGTAGAGATGGGGCAAGAGGGGCTGGAACAGTTCACCCAGCGCACCGTGATAAATATCGCTTTGTTCTGACCGATGCAGTCAGTGTCGGCCAATTGATCGCACAGTTAGGGACCGCTCGCAGCGAGCGCGTGGCAAAAACCAGTTGGTAAA
Organism: Hyphomicrobiales bacterium; assembly: GCA_900466985.1. Classification (GTDB taxonomy): domain Bacteria; phylum Pseudomonadota; class Alphaproteobacteria; order Rhizobiales; family Rhizobiaceae; genus Rhizobium. The sequence continues at coordinate 40,054 of UBOA01000011.1, read as the reverse complement.
CGAGCCGCGCGAACAGTTGAACGCTCATCTACGGTAAGGAAACTGCATTGTCGAATGAAGTGGTGGAACAAGGTTCCAATCATCGTGACCGCGTTGCTCGAAATCAGGAGGCTCTGTCTGCTGATGACGAGACCCGGTTCGATTTCATAGTGTGTGGATCGGGAACGTCGGGATCGGTCGTGGCACGTCGGCTTGCCGAAAACCCAAACACATCGATACTGGTCCTGGAGGCTGGTGGTGATGACGATGTGCCCGAAATCCATGCCGCCGATGCGTGGGTAGCCAACTTGGCATCTGCACGCGATTGGTCTTTTGTCGCGAGCAGTAATTTTCATCTCAACAACCGCGCAATCGCGCTGCATATGGGCAAAGTGCTTGGAGGCGGCTCCAGCATCAATGCGATGCATTGGTCCAGGGGGCACAAATCCGACTGGGACCGACTTGCTTCCGACGTGCAAGATCCTGACTGGGGCTACGCGTCGGTACTGGGACTTTATAAGCGAATTGAAGATTGGCACGGTATACCGGACCCACAATACCGGGGAGAAGGCGGTCTTGTGCATGTTGAGCCCGCCCCGGTCCTGTCTCCACTTCCTCTCGCCTGGATGGAGGCGGGGAATACATTGGGCATGCCGGTCTTTGAGAATCAAAACGGCAATATAATGGAGGGACCAGGGGGGACATCAATGGCGGATGTATGCATGAAAGGTGGAAAGCGCATGTCGATCTTCCGTGCATACCTCTACCCGATCATGGACCAACCCAATGTAACTGTTCTGACCAAAGCATTCGTCACGCGCGTGATGTTCGAAGGAAAACGTGCGACCGGTGTTGAATGCGTCGTCAACGGCCAGCAGCGGCGGTTTACGGCATCGAGCGAAGTAATTCTTTCGTTGGGGGCCGTACATTCACCGAAGGTTCTCATGCAATCAGGTATCGATGATCCAGAGGAATTGCGCAGATTCGGTATCCCGATAATCCAGGAACTGCGAGGCGTGGGCCGCAATTTCCAGGATCACGCCATGGTCGCCGGTAGCATTTACGAGTGCCCTGAGTCGTTGGAAACCGCAAACATTCCCCATGGGGTTATTCCGCAAGCGAACACGTTCATGCGCACTTCGACGTTGAGGGACTCCCCGGATATTCAACTGATGCAGCTCGGCCTTCCTTTCGCAAGCGAAGACCTTTCCAAACGATATCTGATCCCGCAAAAGGCGTGGACAATGCTCACCATCCTCGCGAGACCGCGATCGCATGGGCGGATCAGCCTGACTGGCGGAAATCCGGGCGATCCTGTCGTTATCAGGGCCAATACGCTGAGCGACCCGGAGGACCTGACAACACTGGCAACAGCTGTAAGAATGGTTGACGAAATTGCGCACTCGGCAGCCCTCAAGCCGTTTGTAAAACGGCGAGTTGCTCCCGGCTCGCTAACCAGCGCTTCGCTTGAAGGCGATATACGCAACTCAATCATCAGCTTAAATCATCTTACGTGCACGGCAAAGATGGGTAACGATGCTGAGTCCGTCGTCAATAGCAGGCTCCAGGTTCACGGTGTCGAAAACCTGACAATCGCTGACGGATCAGTACTTCGACAGGTGACGACCGGCAATACGATGGCACCATGTGTGATTATTGGTGAACGTGCTGCCGCATCCATAAAGCAACGTCACAGCGTGTGAGGCTCAGAAAGGGATCGACGTTCACGATTACTGGGATCGGAGGTTGTGTCTATCAAATGAAGGTACCGGCCGCGCTGCTGCAAATCGTCCGTACCAGTTGAACCGCATTTCCTTCCAATCTGTCCGATGGCGGGGTTTGCGGGCGGCTATGTTTATTCACCCCGTTTAAGAGCATGTTCTATCGCGCGCACCAAGCGCTGATCAACAAGGAGGAGCATTTATGACCAGCACTGCAAATGTCGCCCTTGTAACGGGCGCTTCCCGGGGCATCGGCGCGGCGATTGCCCGTCGCCTTGCCAAAGACGGCTTCACTGTTGTTGTCAACTACGCGGGCAATGTCGCCGAAGCTGAAGAATTGGCTGCGAGTATCGAGAAAGCCGGCGGTCGCGCGCTGACCGCGCGAGCAGACGTTGGCGACCCTCAGGCCGTTGCTCGGATGTGGGATTCGGCCGAAGCAGCATTCGGCGGCGTCGATGTTCTCGTCAACAACGCTGGTATAATGCGGCTGGCAACAATCGCCGACGGCGACGATGCCTTCTTTGACAGCCATGTCACCATTAATCTGAAAGGCCCCTTCAACACCATGCGGCTCGCCGCTCAGCGGTTGCGTAACGGTGGGCGGATCATCAACCTGTCTTCGAGCGTCGTTGGGCTCTACCAGCCGACCTATGGCGTTTACGCAGCCACTAAGGCGGGCGTCGAAGCGATGACCCACGTGCTGTCGAAGGAGTTGCGCGGGCGCAACATCACGGTCAATGCGATCGCGCCAGGACCGACGGCCACTGCCCTTTTCCTGGATGGAAAACCGCAGGCGGTCATCGATCAACTCACCAAACTGGCGCCGCTGGAACGCCTCGGACAGCCCGAGGATATTGCCAACGCCGTGGCTTTTCTCGCAGGCCCTGACGGAGCCTGGATCAACGGCCAAATCTTACGCGCCAATGGCGGCGTCATCTAGCCCTTCTGCATCGAAGCCTCTGCGGCTTCAACGCGCGGACACCGCAAACAAAGGAGTTTTCGTTATGTCCAAGAAGATTATTCTCGTCACCGGTTCATCCAGCGGCTTCGGTCGTCTGACGGCCGAAGCGCTGACCCGTGCGGGTCATGTCGTCTACGCTTCGATGCGCGACGTCGCCGGCCGCAATGCCGATAACGCGGCCGAGATGAGAGCGCTTTCTGCCAGGGAAAACGTCGACCTACGGCCGCTCGAACTGGACGTCCAGTCGGAACCCTCGGTGAATGCTGCGATTAAGACAGTGATCGGCGAGAGCGCCCAGATCGATGTGGTCGTTCATAATGCCGGTCACATGATGTTCGGCCCCGCGGAGGCCTTCACGCCGGAACAATTCGCCCAACAGTATGACGTCAACGTACTCGGCACTCAGCGCGTCAACCGTGCCGTCCTGCCGCATATGCGCGCTCGTCGTGAAGGCCTGCTGGTGTGGGTGTCGAGCTCAAGCTCGGCCGGCGGTACGCCGCCCTATCTTTCACCATATTTCGCGGCGAAGGCGGGCATGGACTCGCTTGCCGTACTTTACGCCCGCGAACTCAGCCGTTGGGGCATCGAGACGACCATCGTCGTTCCGGGCGCCTTTACCAAGGGTACCAATCACTTCGCCAATTCCGGAAAGCCGGCCGACCAAGCGCGCGCAGCAGAATATGAGGCCGGCCCCTATAAGGGTTTCGGTGAGCAAGTGGTGCAGGCTTTCGCCAACATCGTTCCAGACGACGCCGATCCGGCGCCAGTCGCCGACCTCATCGTCGAAGCGGTCGGTATGCCATTCGGCAAGCGACCATTCCGAATCCATTACGATCCGACGGAGGACGGCGCCAGCGTGGGCTTCGCCGTCCTTGATCGCCTCAGGGCCGAAATGCTCCACCGCGTCGGCCTCTCCGACCTTCTCACTCCGGCTCGGCATCATTGAACGAGACCATGAGAATCGGCGGGCAACGGCCATCGGATCAGTCCGGTGGCCTGGCCAGCGCCTGATCCTCGACTCCCGCGGGCAATTGGCTCTGCCTGGATCATCGACTGACTTGCAGCATTTCGCAACTGACGACAGCACTTCCGTATTGGGACTTGCACTTAGCTTGGTCTGAAAGAGCAGCCGAGCGGCGACTGGGTCGCGTAGATTTCAGCGGAAACGAATATTCGTAGTTTGGAAACGCAATTGTAGCTGCGGAGACGGAAAAAGTATGCGGCGACGAAAGGTGCGCCGGAAAGGACAACGATATGTTTAACTCGAAAGCGAGAGACCGTGGAATATTGCATCGCTTTGGGCAAGTCTTTCGAGATTTGCGTGCGCATCGCACCATGATGGAACTTCAAAGTCTGGATGATCACACGCTCGCAGACATCGGACTTTCTCGAAGTGCCATCACTTATCTGGCCCGGAATGGCCGCAAGTTTGGTCCCAGGTAACCTCAGCAAAATCGGCGACCAGCATTTGGTCGCCGCATGCTTACGTATGCGATTGGGGCGAGCAGTCCTGCGACACGGCTCTACCGTGTATTTCAGGGTCGACGTTTGTCTACAACGAACACTTCAATTGCAGCATACGATTGCAGGGTTGAAGTGTCGTAGCGGTCTTGCGTGCAGCGCGCCGATCAAGCTCTAAAGGATCGTAATGAAACATATCCTTGTTATCGATGACGACACCAAGATGCGTGGCCTTCTTATCGATTACCTCTCGCAGCATGCATTTCGAGTGAGCGGCGCGAAAGACAGCTATCAACTCGGCCAGGTCCTTCAATCGGAACTGATCGATCTCGCGATCGTTGACCTTAATCTGGGGCACGAAGATGGTCTTGAAATTGTTAGGACATTGTCCGGTAAGTCAGACGCGCCGATCATAATCATCAGCGGCGACAGACTTGACGAGACGGACAAAGTTGTCGGACTTGAACTCGGCGCGTCCGATTACGTGACGAAACCGTTTTCGCTTCGGGAGTTCCTGGCGCGGGTAAGATCCGCGCTCCGCGTCCGCCCAGTCGCGACCGACAAGAAGGACCGAAAGGTCTATTCATTCAACAAATGGGTGCTGAACGTAAAACAGCGCCACCTCAGCGATGGTGAGAGCGAAGTCAAACTGACCGCTGCCGAATTCAATCTTCTGACCGCTTTTCTCGACTCTCCCAGGCAGGTTCTGTCCAGAGAACAACTCCTGTCGGCCACCCGCGTGCACGAAGAGGAAATATTCGATCGAAGTATCGACGTTCTCATCCTTAGGCTGCGTAGAAAGCTTGAGACGGATCCCTCCACTCCCAAGCTGATACGCACGGAGCGTGGAGCGGGCTACATCTTTGACACTGATGTCTCGGTCGAGCCGCGAGGGCGGTCAAGGTGAAATCTCGGATGCCACACGGAACTGTTGAGATAATGGGATGCAGTCAACTCCGTTGGACCCGCAACGCAGTTGCCTTTATGAACGCCCTCGCCGACGAGTATAATGGACAAAGGCTCTAAGCGACCCCAGCCGCGAGCGAGAATTGAGCTTTGGCGCCCGCCTACTCCGAAGACATCGACGGCCGAGCCCCGCGCAGATGACGCCACAAGCAAGCCCAAACCGGCGGCGCGAAATATGCGCAACGATGAAGGTCCACGCGCCTCTGCACTCCCCCGTGATAGCCCCCTGCAGACCTCGCGGCACGACGAGGAGCATGGGCGCAGTAATCTCAATCGCCTCTTGAATCTTCCTAGTATTTACAGGCTAGTATTTACAGGCCGTCACACAAAGCAATTTATGATTACATCTGTAATAATAGTCAGATATTCAGCTTCAAATGTAACCTAATACAATGACTACGATGTGCAGACCTCCTTTCCGTCGGCGCTGGTTCAGTATACCTTACGGCTGAACCTTGAGGTACACACTACGCACCCCTTTCGTATACAGGAGACAATACTTGAACTCTGCCAACCAGCAGATGTCTTCAACAACTGTTTCTCCCGAGATGGACTTGGACCTGCTTGCTAGCAAATGATCGGTGTTGGTTTCGTGCGACAGGTCGCGCCGGTGTGGGCATCCCCCAAAAAATGCTCAGTCAGGCGGTCAGGGACCTATGCGCGTCCGGATCGATTATCTCGAGGTGTCACCAAAAGTCGAATGTGAGTTGATCGGAACCGGGGCGGTTATTGCCCCCGGGCATGACTTAAGCGAACTTAGGCGGCTATTATGATGCTTACAAAATCCATCCTCCTTAGCGCATCCCGGGCCCTCACGGTGACAAGTGCCGGCGCGGTGGTCCTCATATCTTTTGCGCTCGATCCGGGCGCCCGTGGCGCTGTTCAACACTCAATTATCGATACGCTGCGGGAAATTGACCTTGCGCAATTTCTTGACGCTTCCATTGGCGCTGAACGCATTGCGCGGATAGGTGGAATAGCGATCGGCTCCGTTTCCATCCTACTGTTCGGTTACGCTTCGGTGTGTGCGCTCAGGCTACTCTTCCGGGCACACCACTCGAGCCGGCAGAGGAGGTTTGAGACGTTGCTGGACAAGTTGCGGGTGGACATCAACAGCGTCTCGTCAACCGAGGAATTCGGCCCTGTGGCCACAAGGGCCTTGTCGGCGTTTGCGCATTTTTTCGGGGCAGATCAGTTCAAGCTGGAGAGCATAGACCCGATCACAGGCGCAACCGGGGTGCAGTTCGCGAGCAGGCAAGCCCCTCCCCCTGTCGCACCTGAAGTCAAGGCTGACTTTCTTAGCAAGGTTTGCCCCTTGCACGAAGCCATAGGCTCTCGCCCGTGCCATTTCGTCGACCTGAGCAACATGAAAACAGGGTCTCCGCGAAGAGGAACCACGGCCGATGTGGCCGTGGGCGTCTCGACCCCCCTGGGGCGAGTTGCGGTGTTGAACTTAACCTATAGTCGGCCTCGCCGAACTTTCAGGGAAGGCGAGATCGCACTTTTGCGCGACGGCCTTTCGGCCGTCATTCAAATGTCCGTCAATCATTGCAAGCGCAGGGAGCGCGAAGATCTTGAAAAGCGTGTCAAGCACGCCGAGCGATTGGAGACGGTAGGCACGTTGGTTAGCGGAATTGCGCACGAGTTCAACAATATTCTCGGTGTAATTCTCGGCTACGGGGAGCTGTCATTGCGCCTTGCAGACGGCGGAGCAGATCCCATGCGGCGATATGTCCAGGAAATTCTCACGACGTCGAAGCGTGGCGAGCACATCGTCAGCCAGATTTTGACATTGAGCCGCGAGCGCGAGCAGGAGAGGCGGCCATTCAGTCTCGACGAAGCTATCACGGATGCGCTCACGCTCCTATCAGTCTCGCTCCCGGATCTCCAGGTGCGTTGCTCACTGCCATCCGAAGGGGTCGTCGTGCTCGGCCACCCGGTGGAGATCCAGCAGATCATCATGAACCTTTGCAGGAATGCCTTTGAGGCATCCGTCGCCAGCGCGCGCGTCAATATTGAGGTCACGATATTGCAGGTTGAAGGGGTTAGGTCGCTTTCTCTTGGCTTGCTTCAACCAGGCGAATATGTGCGCATTGGTGTCGCAGACACTGGCAAAGGCATTGCTCCGGAAGAGTTGCCGCACATTTTTGAGCCGTTCTTCACCACAAGAGATAGCTCTGGTGGAACAGGACTAGGCCTTGCGGCGGTTAACAGCCTGGTGACAGGGATGGGCGGCTGCATCGATGTCGCCAGCGAACTCGGAAACGGAACATGTTTCGACCTCTATTTTCCGCGATCGACTCTCGCGCCGTTTCCTACTCATCAGTTCATTCCTGCCGAGCGCGTGCCGCTCGGCGACGGCCAGCTTATCGCCATACTTGACCGGGATGTCCACGATTTGGCGATGTGTGAGGAGAAGGTGGCCGCCCTCGGGTACGAGCCGGTTGGGTTTTCGGATGTCGGTCGAATGAAAGAATCGCTCGCTGAGCAGGCTGCCGATTTCATCATCATCGACGCCTTGTCGATTCCTCCCCACTATTCTCTGCGAGATATCGAACTTAGTACCCATGGCACGCCGTTCGCTCTCGTGTCGCGTAGCGGACGGATCCAATCGGCAGATCCCCTGAACGCTGCACAGTTGCGAAAGCCTTTGTGTTCCAAGGCGCTTGCCCAGACGATTGCAGGAGAGCTTCGTCGGCAAAGCGAGCTGACGCCACAACGATCACTCGCAATTCACGAGCGAAGACGGCGACTATGAGGATTGACAAAGGTGTTGGTATTCGCGGGTTCGCGGGGAATGTTCGCTCGCGAAGGTAGACTCAGTTCTTCATCCGATTGTGCAGCCGCTAGTGCGCGCCGCCCGCGGGCGCGCGGTCGTGCTCATCGACGAAAAAGATGGCTGCGGCCGAAACGGACGCAACAAGTCCCAGGCCGGCGCCCACAAGGGCCCAGCGCCTATTTTTGAACGTCATAATACTCTCTTATTGGGCGTTATCTTCGATACACTGATCGTTGCGAGTGCGTCTTGGGCACCGCCCTTGATCGCATCCATTCGGCGCCCCTCGCGTGTCGGATCGATTAAAAACCGGATGAAACGTATTTCAATTGTACGATTTGCTGTGTTCGCTTGGCCATCGGAGGTGCGCGAGATCGAATATGGAGCAGATCGTAGATGAGCCCAACAACCAGGCCGCTCTAAGCTATGTAGATTTTCTCTTCAGTGAGCCGCTTCAGGCCGCCGCAGAAGGTTTTAAGGACGCGCTGCCCGGCCCTCAAGCAAAAAATCATTCGGGCAGAACCGGCGTTGGAGCCGGAGCGAAACCCGGGATGCCGTTCGATTTCAGCGCGTCTCGGTTCGAGCGTCTCTGGAAGGCCGAAGGACTGACTAAGATCTTCCTTGTCCTCATCGACCGCGAGGTCACTTGGGGTCGAGATGGCGATCGCGGAAAATGGAAGATCTTCGAGTAAATTGCGTCTTGAATTCCGGAGACGTCGACGCCGGCTCGCCTCAGGCGTTTGCGTGATCCGCAAGCGCCGTCGGCGGCGAGAGCGGACATGAAGCGGGTTCAAGTCACAGCGACATCCACAACGCGTCGTCTCCGTCCATGACCCAATTGCCAACCTGTTCCACATCCGGCGCCACGACATCACCTCCAGCCATCATCGCGAACTGCGTGCAGCAGCGATGGGCCTGTGGGCGAAAATCGCTCAAGCATGACAAAATATGGCCGGTGTTATGGTTTGGGGCCGTTGCCGTCAAGTTTACGACGCCACTGAGTATTTGCGGTTTTGCCGGCTTTGGCAGATCGGACGGACGCCTTTCAGCGTCCGCTCTTCTAAGCGGCCGTGGCATAGCCGAGCTCTGAACAGATAAAACCAATCAACCTGGCCGATGTTCGCCACCAGCCGGGTTCTTTGTCACCTCACTGCAGCGGAAGCTGAACAGTCATCGGCGCTCATTTCGTTTTCCCTTACTTGTGCTTGATTTCCGGGCCGAGTGCCCACTTCCCGTAGGCGATTTGGATACCGAAGGCGGCATGCTCCTTCATGATGTCCATCACACCTTGGTAAGTTTCCTGACGTGCCCAATCCTGCTGTAACTCATAGACGAAGTGTTGGGCGGTGGTCGGAACTGCACCAGCCTGAATCATGCGCTCGACGGCCCGCTCGTGAACCTGAATGTCGGTGTCGCCGCAAGCATCGGCAACGAAGAAAACCTCGTATCCGCGGCGAAGACCCTCGATGACGTTGAATGCGGTGCAGGCGCCGGTCCACAGACCGGCGATGACCAACCGCTTGCGTCCGGTTGCCTCCACGGCAGAGACGAAGCCGGAATCGAGCCAGGCATTGATCGACGTGCGATCCGGGATTGGGTGCCCGGGAAATACATCCTTGGCGACCTCGGGCACGAATTGACCGGCGAAGGTGTTGGCGGTGACAGTCGTCAGCACCGTGGGAAGCTTGAACAGCTTGGCAGCCTTGGCGATGATCTGGAGGTTGTTTTTGATTTTCAGGCGGTCATGGCTTTCAACGCCCATGAACATCTGCGGCTGGAAATCGATAAGAACGAGAGCCGCGTCGTCGGGTGAGAAATGTTGAAGGAAATTGGTCGGCATGGGATCTTCCTTTCGTCGTGAATTCTTCCTAGCGGAAGCGCCACAAGAATAAGGAAGCGCAAGCGGTCCAAATAGCGCTTTGGATCCATATTCTGAATCCGCGAAGACCGGACAATCGAGGTCGCCGGCGGGTACATTGCCCGGCGATGATTGATGTCTGCAATAGGGGCCGATTGAAGGCCAGGCCTATGTGGCAGGTCATCGTGGCTTGAGAAGCCTACGAAGACTGTGGAGAGTTCGACATTACTCTCTCGTGACTTCGTGGCACTGGGGGCCAACTCAACTGGAGTGCGTCGGGTCTTTGATGTGCCAGGGCTGAAGATGCCATCGACGTCTACGCTCAGGTCGACCGATAATCGACTTCACGGCTCGGGCTTTGTGCCTCTCGTGCACTGTCCGTAAAATCGAAATCCTGAGTCCTGTTATCCGGTCCTAGCATCGCTTAGCTCGTACATAGTAGCTTCTATGAATGCGCCCGACAACCAATGGCACAACCCCTCGCGTAGATCGGCCCCAGGTCTGATGACCACCAGGACTGTCGGAGCTTGGCTTCTAACGAAGAATGGGCGGCATTGCGTCGTCTGAATTGGAGCGTAGTCATGGTAGAAACAGACCACATCATTGTCGGCAGCGGTATCAACGCACTTGTCTGCGCAGCCCTCCTTGCGAACAAGGGTGCAAAGGTGTTGGTGCTTGAGCGCAACGACAGGATCGGCGGCTGCATCCGCACTGAAGAGATCACAGCGCCCGGCTTCATCCATGATGTGATGGCCACGACTTTCGTGCTGTTCACCACCGGGCCGGCCTATGCAGCGCTCGGCAAGGACCTCGCGCGGCATGGGCTGGAGTTCTGCAACACGGATACGCCGACCGGCGTGCTCAGGCAGGACGGCAGCTATCTGATCCAACGCATGGATCAGGCGGCGAATATCGCCGCATTCAATGCTGCGGCAGCGGGCGACGGCGACCAGTATCGCCGCGACGTTGGCGAGATCGGAAAGAATGCGGGCCTGCTGTTCGGTCTGCTGGGCGGCGGGTTGTGGTCACGACCGACACTGAAACTTCTGGCTCGTGAGGCATGGCGGCGCGGGCCGCGAAACTTTGCCGCCTTTCTCGGAGAGGCGCTCGTTCCAGCGCGCGGTTGGCTCGAAAGCTCTTATCAGTCCGAGACGATGCGCGCGCTCTGGGCGCCATGGGTTCTCCATGCAGGACTCGACCCCGAAGACGCATTCTCCGGCCAAATCGCCAAAGTCATCGCTTTCGCATTGGAAGCCGCTGGCGCGCCGATCGTGAAGGGAGGGGCGCGGAATTTCATCGCAGCCTTCGAGGCCCTGATCAAGGAACGTGGTGGCGAAATCCGCACCGGCGCAGACGTGGCATATGTGGTCCGAAAGAATGGCCGCGCCGTTGGCGTGCGACTCGCGTCAGGCGAGCAAATCGCTGCCAGAAGGAGTGTGATCTGCTCGGTCACCCCGACGCAGCTTTACGATCGGCTGCTTGCAGATGAGAGGTCGGCAGAACGTGCCGAGTGCGTTAGGAAATACCGCTACGGCAAAGGCAATTTCCAGATTCATTACGCTCTCAATCAGCCACCCGCCTGGCCCGGCGAAGAGCTCGGCAAAGTGGCGCTGCTTCATCTGACGCCAGGCCTAGACGGTACGTCCAAGGCCTGCAACGAGGCGGTGCGCGGAATGCTGCCGGAGGTGCCGACGATCTGCGTCGGCCAGCCGCACGCCTTGGATCCATCGCGCTGCCCGGAGGGCAAGGCGATCCTTTGGCTGCAGCTGCCCGAGGCGCCGCGCCATATCATGGGCGATGCGGCTGGCAAGCTAGAAGCGCCGGCTGACGGCAAATGGACTGAAGCGCTGCGGGAGGCCTTTGCCGACCGAGTCGAGGCGATCCTCGCTGGCCACATCAAGGGCTTCAAGGAAAGCGTGATAGCCCGGCGCGCCTATTCGCCTGCCGATCTCGAGACAATGAATATCAACCTGGTCGGCGGCGATCCCTACGGCGGCTCAGCGACGATCGATCAGGCCTTCCTCTGGCGGCCGTTCAAGGGGAGCGTCAACCACGACACCAACGTCAAGAACCTTTACCATATCGGTGCGTCGACCCATCCGGGGGCGGGCCTGGGTGGCGGCTCTGGCTTCCTTCTGGCACAGAGGCTTTAGACGAAGCAGCAAGGGGCGACATTGTGTATGTGTAGGGTGGCGCCGTTGGCCTGAGAGCGGCTCGCAGCGACAGGGGTTGAAATCAGATTTCGGACCACTTTGGCCCAAACGGCGTCGCGAATTCGAGAGACCTTACTGGTCGCGATCCCCCGATCGATTTGACACGCGACAGATTCCGGCGCGACGATCCATCCAACCCTAGAGCCTTTCAGGGTTAAATTGAAGCGTTCTGCCGGAGTAGGTTTTCGACAGGGCAGAGGCGATTGGCGAAGGGCATACCCCAAGGTACGTCCGAGCCGATCGCCTCTGATCCTGACGGAAAGATGCCCGGCCCTAGCTGGTTTGCAGGCAAACCACCGGGGTTGGCTGAAACGGGCCGCCTGATCGACCGGCCGGCTTGGCCGTAGAGCATGGCTACGACGCGCGCCGGCCGGTCGACCATCCGACTCCGTTTGAGCCAACAGAACGCTTCAATTTAACCCTGAAAGGCTCTAGGACTTTGCTGGCGCGAGCACGAAATCGTGTTCGACCTTCCAGTATTTTCCGTCGAAGCCGAGCTCGCGGGCATGCGCCGGATCGTCTGTCAGCTGGAATTTGGCGAGCAGGCTCTCCTTCACCCCGAAAACCGCATCCGAGTGGATGTATGGATCGTCAGGATCGAAGATGTGGGTCGTCAGTGTCTCGAAGCCTTCGGCCTTGATGATGTAGTGGAGATGGGCCGGCCGATAGGGATGACGGCCCAGCGCCTTCAGCATCTGGCCAACGGGACCGTCGTCGGGGATCGGATAGTATTTGGGTTTGACGGCCCGGAACCAGTAACGTCCGTCTTCATCGGTGCGGAAGACGCCGCGCAGATTGAAATTCGGCTGAATGCCTTTCTGCTGCACGTCGTAGAAGCCCTCGTCATTTGCCTGCCAGACGTCGATGACGGCGTCCTTTATCGGTCTCCCTTGGGTATCCAGGATAAGTCCGCCAATCACCATGTCCTCGCCCTTTTGGTCGAGGCAGATATTGGCACCCATCGGCAGCTCAGGCGCATCGGCTACGTGGAAGGGGCCAAGCACGGTGCTTTCCGAGGCGCCCGACGGCTTGCGGTTGTTGATCGCATCGACCAGCATCGAAACGCCGAGCACATCTGACAGCAGGATGAATTCCTGCCGCCATTCGTTGCACATGTGCCCGGTACGGGTGAGGAAGTGGATCGTATCCATCCATTCCTGCTGTGTCGGCTCGAGCTCCTTGACCGCTTCATGCAGCTTGCGGGTGACGACCTCCATCACCTGTTTCAGCCGTTCGCTCTTGGCGCCGGCATTGCGGCTGGTGACGACCTCGACAGAATTCTCTTCGGTGAAATAACCATTTTCCTCGTGAGCCATGACGCACCTCACCGGTCCAGGATCGTTTTAAGGATACGGCGCAGCTCCGCTTCGGAATCGGAAACCGCTCCCTCCGCCCGCCACGCAACGTGATGATCCGGCCGCACCAGCAACACGCCCGAATCGCGGATCTCGCGGGCACGGGCCCAGTCCCCGGTCAGGTCCTGCCAAGTCTGGCGCGGGCCGATCTTGTGAGCGGCAACGGTGATGCCAAGTTCTTTGGAGAGCGCCTTGGCAGCGGAAATCCAACCATCGCCGCCGATTCCGGTCAGAATGGTGAAGACACCATGCCCGGTGAGATCGAGGCTCGACACTTTCTCGCCATTGGCGCCGAACATCCAGGCATGCGGCAGCCGTGCACCCGGCCAGGTCGTTTGCTGGAAATGCAGCTCCGCATCCCTCTCGAAAGCCGGCTCCGGCTGGCTGTCCTTGACGATCGCGTTCGAGGAGTATCGATGGTTCATCTCGACGCCATGGGCGTCGAATTCGTAGACCTTGTGAGCGATGGCGGCACGGATTGAGTTGCGCTGGCGCTCGGCTTCCGGCGTGTCGTCACAGCGCGCATCCATATTCTGCTGCATCTTCACCGGATCGACGGAGTCGAGCAGACCGAGCGACTTGAAGATCGGCCCGAATTCCTCGATCGACTTGTTGGCGCGGGTGACGATCTGCTTCGCAACGGGAGCACGTTCTGCCTGGTAGCTGTCGAGCAGTCCCATACCGGCCTGCCCCTTCAGCACCATGGCAAGCTTCCAGGCGAGGTTGAACCCGTCCTGGATCGAGGTGTTCGAGCCGAGGCCGTTGGACGGCGGGTGGCGGTGGGTCGCATCGCCCATACAAAACACACGCCCGTTCGACATCGTGGTCGCGTACATGTTGTTGACCGTCCAGGTGGAGACCGACTTGATCTTCGGTTCGATCTCCTGAACACCCACCAGCTCGCGCACGACCTTGGCGGCGAAGGCTTCATCGACCTGTGGCGCCGGCTGATTGATGTCGTAGCCCCAGACGATCAGCCATTCGTTCCAGGGGCGGACCATGCGCACTAGGCCCATGCCGATGCCGCCGACATCCGCGCCCGGCTGCAGCACCCAATAGAGCACCGAGGGGCGATGCGCGACGTAGCGGGAGAGATCAGCCTCGAACAGGATGTTCATCGACCCGGCGACACCCATCTTGCCTTCGAAGGTCAGGCCCGCATGCTCGGCAACTTTGGAGTTGCCGCCATCAGCGCCGATCAGAAACTTCGAGCGGATGGTCAGTTCCTTGCCCGTCAGCCGGTCGAGGCAGGTGGTCGTCACGCCCTCGGCATCCTGGACATGGCTCTTGTATTCGGTCGACATGCGCGGCTGCGCACCGCGCGAACATGCCGTCTTGAATAGCAGGGGTTCCATGTAGGTCTGCGGCAGGTCGTTCATCCGCCCAGGAGACGAGAGAATGTGCTCGGCGCGCGACAGGGGGTGATTGCCCCAGCTCTGCATGCGGCCGATCTCTTCTCCGGCAACGGCCGTGCAAAAGACGTTCTGCCCCATCAGATCCTGCTCGGTGGCGAACATATAGGCCTCATCCTCGACGTCACGGCCGAGATCGCGCAGGACCTCCATCGTCCGCTGATTGGTGATGTGTGCACGCGGCGTATTGGCGAGCCAGCGGTAGCGATTGATCACCAGCGGCTCGAGACCGTAGGTCGCAAGCAGCGCGGCCGTGGCCGAACCCGCCGGCCCCGTGCCAATGATCAAAACGTCGGTGGTGATGTCAGCCATTCGGCCCTCCCTTGTCATCATGTCTAATGGTTCCGCCCCTCAGGATGCGGCGAACCGGAAAGAGTTCCCAACCGGTGCGGTCGGATATCAGCCCCCAGAGCCCCCGGGGTGCAAACAGCATGGTTATGATCGCCAGCGCCCCGAGCGCCAGGAGATACCAGGAGCCGTAACTGGAAAAGGCATTCTGCAGCACGAAGAACACCAGTACGCCGAGGATCGGGCCTTCGATCGTGCCGATGCCGCCGATAACGACGATGAAGATGACGTAGGCGGTCCAATCGGTCAGCGAAAAGGCAGCATCTGGTGAGATCCGGGCCTTCTGCAGGTAGATGAGGGCCCCGACGATGCCGGTGACGAATGCGGTCAGCAGATAGACGAGCGTCTTCAGCCTGCGCGCATCGACCCCGAGCGCGCGGGCGGCGGTTTCGTTGTCGCGCACGGCGGCAAGGCCGAGCCCCTGCTTGCTGCGCAGCAGCTTGTAGATGAAGGTGATCGTCAACGTCGCCAATGCCAGCGCCAGCCAAAAGGCCAAAGCATCGGCGGCAGCCGGCGGGCGCATGCCGAACCAGTCGACGAGAGCGGAGATGCCGAACATGTCACGCGTGGCGTCGCGCGGGAGCGACGTACCGGTTCCGCCACCAAGCGTCTTCCATTGTGCCAGAAGCAGGCGGCCGACCTCGGCGATCACCCATGTGCCGATTGCAAAATAGGGACCGTAAAGGCGAAAGGCGAAAAAGGCCGTCGGCACCGCGACCAGCATGGCAAACAGCCCGGCGAGAGGGATCGCCAGGATCGGGTCGAGCCCGAGCAGGATCACCAGGCCGAAGAGCGCATAGGCACCGCTGCCGACAAAAAGCTGTTGCCCAACCGAGATCAGACCGGCATAGCCGGCCAGCAGGTTCCAGCTTTGGGCGAGCGTCAGCATCGTCAGGATGAAGAAGAGATCCTGGACGACGCCACGCGAAACAATGAAGGGAGCGGCAGCGAGAGCAACCGCGGCGGCAAGTGCCCCAAGGCCGAAGATCCGGGCAAGTCGCGTGCCTGTCTCGCTTCTCCAGCCTGCCGGCGCATCGCTCTCGGGTGTCATCGTTTCGAAACCTGTGGTCATGGCGGGCCTCAATCCACCGCCCGCGGGAAGAGACCGCGCGGACGGAAAAGCAGGACGAGCAGGAAGGCGATGTGCCCTGCGAGGATCTGCCACTCCGGATTGATTGCGGCGCCTACGGTCTGCGCAACCCCGAGAATGACGCCGCCGGCAAGCGTGCCCCAGAGCGAGCCCAGTCCGCCGATGATGACGGCCTCGAAAGCATAGATCAGCCGTGCGGGTCCTGCGGTTGGATCGAAATTCGCGCGCATACCGAGATAGAGCGCGGCGATGGTGACAACCATCATCGCAAGACCGGTGGCAATGGCGAAGATCGAGTTCGGCCGGATCCCCATCAGGCTTGCGGTCACGACATCGTCCGCCGTGGCGCGGAAGGCTCTTCCGAGGGCCGTCCGGTAGATGAGCTGGTTCAGAGCGAGGATGACGATCACGGCCGATGCAAAGGTCATCAGCGGCATCAGCCCGGCATTGACGCCGCCAACCTGCATCGACGCGGTTTCGAGCGTACCCGCCGAAATTCTCCGGCTGTCCGCCGTAAACGCTTCCAGAAGCCCATTCTGGATGACGATCGAGAGCCCGAAGGTGACGAGCAGCGGCGGCAGCACATCCTTGCCGAGCGTGCGGTTGAGGAGATGGTATTGCATGAGCCAGCCAATGCCGAACATCAGCGGCGCGGCAATCAACGCGGCGACAAATGGATCGAGACCAAGAGACGAGACGATCAGCAGGATCAGGAAGGCCGCCAGGACGATCAGATCTCCATGGGCAAGGTTCACCAGCCGCATGATGCCGAAGACCAGGCTGAGCCCGGCGGCAAAGAGCGCGTAGAGCCCGCCAAGCAGGATGCCCTGCAAGAGCGTATCAAGCCAGTTCATGGGTTTCCGCTCCGAAATAGGCAGCATGGATCTTGGCGCGTTCAAGCTCCGAGGGACGTCCCGTCAGAGTGATACGGCCCTCCATCATGCAATAGACCCGGTCGGCGACCTTTAGCGCCTGGGCAATATCCTGCTCGACGATAATGATGGCCGCACCGGAGGATTTGATCTTCGAAAAGGCGGCGTAGATATCCTTGATCACCACCGGTGCAAGGCCGAGGCTGAGCTCGTCGCAGAGCAGAACCTCCGGGTTGGACATCAGCGCCCGCCCGATCGCCACCATCTGCTGCTGACCGCCGGAAAGCGCCGTTGCCGGATTGCGGCGGCGCTCCTTCAGGATTGGGAAAAGGTCATAGATGCTTTCGAGCCTCCACTGTCCGGCCGCGCGCTTGCCATAGCCGCCGATCTGAAGATTCTCCTCGACGCTGAGAGAAGGAAAGAGTTTGCGGCCCTCCGGCACCAGCGCGATGCCGCGGCGCACGACGTCGGGGGCACCGAGCGCGCCGATGGCCGCGCCGCGATGCAGGACCATGTCGGGCTGGTTGGCGATCAACCCGGCAATCGACCGCATCAGGGTCGATTTGCCCGCCCCATTGGCGCCGATGACCGCGATGGTTTCGCCAGCATCCAGCCGGATATCGACGCCGAAGATCGCCTGGAAATCGCCGTAGAAGGCCGTCAGCCCTCTTGTTTCGATGAGGCTTGCCATCAGACTTCCATCCCCAGGTAGATTTCACGAACCTCGCGCGACGCCATGATCGCATCCGGTTCGCCGATGCCGATCACCCGACCGAAATTGAGAACGAGGATGCGCTCGACGACCGCGGTCAAAGCGTGCAGCACATGCTCGATCCAGATGATCGCAATGCCGCGCTGATGCACGCGCTTGATGATCGCCACCAGCTGGCGGCATTCGCCTTCGGTCAGTCCTCCGGCGATTTCATCGAGCAACAGAAGCTTTGGCTGGGTGGCAAGCGCCCTTGCCAGCTCCAGCCGCTTGCGCTCGAGAAGCGTCAGCGACGACGCAGGCCCATTTGCCTTCGTGATCAGCCCCGTCTCGACAAGGATGTCGGCACAAATGGCGGCGACGTCGCTCTCGTTTTGCTGCGTTCCGAAGGCGCCGGCAACGAGCAGGTTCTCGTAGACCGTCAAACGCTCGAAGGGCTGCGGGATCTGGAACGTGCGTCCCATGCCTTGGAGGCAGCGCTGCATCGGAGGCACGCGGGTAACGTCGCGGCCATCGAAATGGATCGAACCGCCTGCAACCGCGAGATTACCGTTGATCAGGTTGAACAGTGTCGACTTGCCGGCCCCATTCGGACCGATGACGCCGAAGGCTTCGCCGGGCGCGACGGAAAAGCCGATCCCTTCGGCGACGACGAGCGCGCCAAAGGATTTCGAGACATCCTTGAGTTCCAGAATGGGCATGGTTTTCTCCGCACACGACCGCCCGGCCCGAAAGCCGGGCGGTTCTGCTGCCCTCAGGCGAGTGCCTCGAGCTTGCCACCAAGCGGCACGTTCGGCGCGAGACCATTCTCAACGACTACGAGATCGTAGCCGCCGCCGGATTTCAGCCGCCACTGGCCACCGACCAGCGGCGTCTTGGCGACGTTCTTCTGCGCGAAGGGTGGCAGTTTCTCGTTGCCCCAAGCAATCGGCCCGACAAGCGTGTCGAGTTTCGTTTCACCGATGGCCTTGGCCACCGCGGCGCCGTCGCCGACATCCTCGGAACGCTTCATGACATCGACGGCGAGCTCGAACAGCGCGTGCGCAAAGCCGATCGGCTGCGTCCAGGGCCGGTTGGTCGCCTTGGTGAAGGCATCGGCAACCGCCGCAGTCGTTTCGCCTGTGAGCGACGACTTGAACGGATGGCTCGGCGTCCACCAGACTTCGGTTGACAGGTTGTGACCGGCATCGCCCAGCGCTTCGACCGTCTGCGGGAAAAGGAGCGCCTTGCCGATCGAGGCGATCTTCGGCTTCAGGCCCTGCTGCTTCGCCTGGTTCCAGAACGTCGTAAGGTCAGGTGGGATCATGACGCCGGTCAGAATATCGGTGTCGGCCTGCTTGAAGGCATTGATTTGCGCAGAGAAATCATCGGTCAGGTTCTGATAGCGGCCGGTATCTGTAAGAGCGTAGCCGAGCTTTTCCAGAACCGGCGGGAAGCCCACGACCTTGTCGCCCCAGGCGTTTCCGTCGCCGTCGTTCGGGAACAGCCCACCGATCTTGTTGTTGGTCTCGATCTGTCCCCACATGCCGGTGAAGACAGCGATGATATCCTCGAGCCCCCAGAAAAAGTGGTAGGCATAATCGAAAGGCTTCCAGGAGGCCGGGTCGCCTGGATTGCCCTGCTGGCCGATAAACCAGGGCTGCCAGGGCGCAACCGTCGAAATGCACGGCATCTGCTCGCCTTCGCAGGTTGTCGAAACCGGATTGGTCGTCTCCGGCGTCGACGAGACCAGCATCAGATTGACCTGGTCGTCGACAATCAGCTCCTTTGCCACTTCGGCGGCGCGGTTGGGGTTCGACTGGCTGTCCTTGACCACGACCTCATAGTTGAGCCCGAGTTTCTTCGTCGTCGCCAGGAACGAGTCGATGACGAATTTATCGGCCTCGCCGAAGCCCGCGAGCGGGCCGGTCTGCGGGCTCACATAGCCGAGCTTGATCGCCTTGTCCTGGGCGATCGCCGGCGCTGAAAGACCGGACGTCGCGATAAGCGCGCCTCCGGCAGCGGTCGTCCTCAGAAAATCGCGTCTCGTAAACATGCTTCCTCCCATTTCACTCTCCTCCCAAAGAGCGCGCGGCGCGGCGTTCAATCAGCCGGGCGCCGGCCTTCCCAAGCATCCTGTAAAAGCATTCGGATCGAACCCCGGTCGATCGGCCGGGGATTCCAGTATGGGTTCTCGACGGCAATCGATGCGGCGCGATCGAGATCGGTCTCCGTCAATCCAAATTCCTTGAGCGAAAGCGGGGCGCCGATTGCCTTGGCAAAATCCCAGAGCCCGCCGCCGATCGAGCCGCCGAAGATCTCGGCCGCGCCCGCAAGCTCCGTCGACGCAGCCGTTGCATTGAAAGCAGCCGTATGCGGCAGCATGACCGCGTGCGTTTCCGCGTGAGGCGTATCAAAGGAACCGCCGAGCGTGTGGCAGATCTTGTGATGCAGGGCCATGCCGACAGTGCCGAGCACCGTGCCGCACAGCCAGGCGCCGTAAAGCGCGTCGCTGCGAGCCTGTTCGTCCTCCGGCGATTTGACGATGACAGGCAGGCTGCGGGCGAAGGCGCGCAAGCCTTCGAGCGCCATCAGCGTCGAGATTGGATTGCGATCCTGCGCATAGAGCCCCTCGATGGCATGCGCCATCGCGTTCAGACCGCTGGTTGCGCTCATCGATACCGGTAGCCCGTGCGTCAGTAACGGATCGTAGATGACGATCTCCGGCAGGATCCTTGCGTCGCGCACCGTCGTCTTGCGCCCGCTCTCCGTCTGCCCGAGGATCGGCGTTACCTCCGAACCCGCGTAGGTCGTGGGAACAACGATCTGCAGGAGGTCGGTGCGATAAGCGATTGCCTTGCCGAGACCTGTCGTCGATCCGCCACCGAGTGAAACGAGACAATCAGCCCCGGTCTCGACAACGACTTTCATTGCCGCATTGGTGACATCGACAGGTGTGTGCATGACCGCACCGGCAAAGACGCCGCAGGCGAGCTCTCCGAGCTCCCTCGCCAAGGCTTCCGCATCGGCCTTCTGATGCGGCGTCGCCAGAACCAGGGCGCGTCTGCGTCCGGCTTTAACGATCCACTCGCTGACCTTTGCTTTGGAACCGGCGCCGAACACGATTCGTGCCGGACTGCCCGCAAAGGAAAACGTTCTGTTCATGATCCCCTCCCCGGCTTGGAACGCACCATCACGAAGGTCAACTCCACCGCTTTGCCGCGCTGGCCGCCAACCTCGCCGGGCTCGAAGCGGGCAATGAGCGCCGGTCGAACGCCGAACAGCGCGTCCTCGCCAAGATGGGGATCGCTGGAATCATAGATATGCGTGGTGATCGTCTCGAAGCCCTCGGCGCGAACGACGAAATGCAGATGGGCCGGCCGATGCAACGGATATCCCGCCTGCGACAGCAAACGGCCGACAGGGCCATCGCTCGGAACACCGTAACCTGCCGGCACGACGGACCGATAGTGGAAGCGCCCCTCTGCATCCGTGCGGAACATCCCGCGCAGATTATGCTCCGGCTGCAGATCCGGCTGCTGGTTCTCGTAAAAGCCCTCGGCATTGGCCTGCCAAGTGGTGACCTCGGCGTCGGCGATCGGTAAACCGTCGAGATCCTGGACGCGAGCCGAGACAAAAAGCGGCTCGCCCTTGCCGTCAATGGAGATCGATGACCCGGAAGCGCGCTCCGGCGCGTTGTCGCGATAGAACGGTCCACGGATGGTATTGGGCGTGGCACCCTTGGGACGGCGCGAATTGATCTCCTCGACCAGTGCGGATGCACCGATCAGATCCGACAGCAGCACCCATTCCTGGCGCCGTTCATCAGAAGCGTGCCCGACCTCGGTCAGAAACAGCAGAACCTTGCGCCAGTCGTCCTGGCTGGGACGGAATTCCTTGATCAGTTCGTGGACATGCATGACGGCAGCCGCGATCAGTTCGGCGAGCTTGCCGTTCCTGCTCGCCTGGAAACGCTCGGCAAAGGCTTCCGACGACGTCGCCTCGCTGAATGTGAGCGCCTGGGTCTGCGCAGCCATGCTCATCTCCTCCCGATGGACATGAGAGGACACTAGCATGCAGAAATAGACACATTGATGATTTAATCTCACTTCAATATAACAGATTGCTATGAAGCTCGACGAACGCCATCTGATGCAGCTTGCTGCCGTCGTCAAGGCCGGTGGGGTCACCGAAGGCGCCGCTCTGCTCGGCATGGCGCAGCCCGCCGTCTCGCGGACGCTCTCGATGCTCGAGAAGCGCGTCGGGGAGCCGCTTTTCGTCAAGGGCCGCAGGCCGTTGCAGCCGACACCCTTCGGCCTGTCGCTGGCCGAGCATGGCCTGGTGATGCTTGCCGCGTCCCGCAAGGCATTCGATCTCGTCGATAGCTTCAGGGTGGGTCGGAGCGGCACGGTGCGGGTCGGCGGCACGCCATTCTTCATGGACGCGCTGATCGCCCAGCTCTGCGCGGAGTTCCAGCAGACCCATCCCGATGTGCGCATCGACCAGAGTTATGGCTATTTTCCCGATCTCCGGGCGGCGCTGAAGGCGGACCAGATCGACATTGCCATCTGCCCCATCGACATTCTCGATGAGGGATCGGGCCTCGAGTTCCAGCAGATCCTGCCGGGACGCAACGTCATTGCCTGCCGTTCCACCCATCCACTGCTGCTGAAGCGCCGGCCGCAGCCGAGCCACCTTCTGGAATTTCCCTGGATAGCGCCGCCACCCGGCAGTCCGCTGCTCGCCGATCTTCGCGCTTTGCTTCTGTCATTCGGCGCCACCGAACTCAAGATCCGCTATTCCGGAGGCTCGCTGATGGGCGTCATCAATTATCTGAAAACCGCCGACGCACTGACCGTCATGCCGCACAGCGTCGTGTTTGCGCAACGCAAGGAAAAGGCGATCACGGCGCTGCCGATCACAATCCCGCATCCGGAACGGGCGCTCGCCATCCTGAAACGCACCGACGCTCCCCGTTCACCGGCCGTCGAGCAGTTCGCGGGCTTCATCCGCACGGGTTTCGAGAGCCTACGCCATCTGATCAAGCGGCACGAAGAAGCGGTGATCTGGGGGCTGTAGTGGCGTCCTACCATGTATACCCTAGACTCATCGCGCCTTGCCGCCTCAGCCTGGCTAAATCAACCCATAAGCGAAGGCTCATGGTTATCATCAGGCCACCTGCTGCCGGCGCTTCAATTTAACCCTGAAAGGCTCTAACCGAACATTTTTCAGCTCCCGGGAATTGAGCCTTGGAAATCGCGGGAGTTGTGCACTGTTCCCCTTCCAACTGCCTGGTAACGGAGGTGGTCAGGAGTAAGCTGCTTCCGGCGACATCCCGCCCGCGCGATCACAAGGTCCCGGCTTCGAGTGCACCATGAACTATGTACGGTAGTGGATTTCGCGGCACTATCGGACGAACTAACTGATGCATTTTAGCATATACTAATTTATCCTTTACCTTCCATCTGCGGCAAGAGGGGGAGCCGTCATGAAGATCTGCCGGAACATGCTTGCGGGTGCGGGTTTCCTAGCTCTTGGCTGTGTCTCAGGATGGGCTCAACAGGTCATCGGTACCCCGGGTTCGCCCGAAGCCACCACCAGCGTCACCGGAAAGCAACTCCCGCCGCCTGATCCGAAATTCGGTGGGGTGATCAATCAGAAGGCATCGGACTCGACGCCATGGTGGGCCCCCCGCATCGTGCCGCCCCAAGGCGCGCCCAATGTGCTGCTCATCATGACGGACGACCAGGGGTTCGGTGCACCGAGCACCTTCGGCGGCGTCATCCCAACACCTGCCATGGATCGCATCGCCAGCCAGGGCTTGCGCTTCACCAACTTTCACTCAACATCACTCTGCTCGCCGTCTCGCGCGGCTTTGATCACCGGGCGCAACCATCACTCGGTTGGCTACGGGGTCGTCGGCGAAATAGCGACGGGGTATCCGGGGTACGACTCGATCATCCCCATCGAAAAGGGCACGATCGGCACAATCCTCAAGGAAAACGGCTACGCCACCGCGTGGTTCGGCAAGGACCATAACACCCCGTCCTATCAATCAAGCCAGGCGGGACCATTCAATCAATGGCCGAACGGAATGGGTTTCGATTACTTCTACGGTTTCGTCGGCGGCGATGCCAGCCAGTGGCAGCCGAACCTGTTTCGCAATACGACCGCCATCTATCCGTTCGAGGGCAATCCAGGTTGGAACATGGAAACGGCAATGGCCGACGAGGCCATCGGATACATCAAACAGCTCAAGGAACTTGCTCCCGGCAGACCCTGGCTCGTCTACTACGTGCCCGGTGCCACCCATGCACCGCACCACCCGACGCCGGAGTGGATCAAGAAGATCGGCGATATGCACCTGTTCGACGAGGGCTGGAACAAGGTTAGGGAGACGATTTTCGCCAACCAGAAACGGCTCGGCATCATGCCCGAGAACGCCAAGCTGACGCCTTGGCCGAAAGGGCTACCGGAATGGGATGCTCTGAGTTTCGAAGAAAAGAAGCTCTTCATCAAGCAAGCGGACATCTACGCGGCGTACCTCGCCTATGCCGACAATGAGATCGGTCGTGTCATCCAAGCGGTTGACGATCTCGGCGAACTCGACAACACGCTTATCATCTACATCGGTGGCGATAATGGCGCGAGCGCCGAGGGCATGCTCAACGGCACGCCGAACGAGTTCACGACCTTCAACGGCGTGTCGGTGCCGGTCAAGGACCAATTGTTATGGTATCCGTTCTGGGGGTCGGAACGAACCTTCCCGCATTTCGCCGCCGGCTGGGCTTGGGCGATGGATACGCCGTTCAAATGGGTCAAGCAGGTGCCGTCGCACTTTGGTGGTACCGCGCAGGGGATGGTGATGTCGTGGCCTGGCCATATCACGGACGCGGGTGGCATCCGCCAACAGTTCCACCACTTCATCGACATCGTACCGACCGTCCTAGAGGCCTCCGGCATCCCCCAGCCGGACACGATCAACGGCGTCAAGCAGAGCCCGATCGAAGGGATGAGCATGATGTACACGTGGGACAAGGCGAATGCCAACGCCTCGACGCGGCACACGACGCAATACTTCGAGATGCTCGGTAATCGCGCCATCTATCACGACGGGTGGGTTGCGGCCACGACACCTGCGACGCTTCCGTGGGAACTGAGCACGAAGACGCCCCCGGACGTGATCACCGGCTATAACTGGGAACTCTACAACGTCACTGACGATCCCACGCAGTCGACCGACCTCGCGAGCCAAATGCCAGACAAGCTCAGGCAAATGCAGGACCTCTTCTATTCGGAAGCGAAGAAGTACAACGTGCTGCCGCTCGACAATTCGACGCTCACCCGCTGGAACACGCCGCGTCCGAGCCTGACTGCCGGCCGGACGGAATTCACCTATTCCGGAGAATTAACCGGCGTGCCGGCAAGCGCCGCCCCGAGCATCCTGAACAAGTCCTACACCATCACCTCCGAGGTTGAGATACCCGAAGGCGGCGCTGAAGGAATGATCGTCACACAGGGCGGGCGCTTCGGCGGTTACGGCCTTTTCCTCAGCAAGGGGGATTTCGGCGTCGGCAGAAGCCGAGTCGTGTTCCTATACAATCTTCTCGACCTCAAGCGCACGACGTGGGAGGGGCCGGAACTGGAGCCTGGCAAGCATACAATCGTCTTCGACTACAAGGCGGCCGGCACCGAACTTGGTGGGGGCGGCACGGGCGTGCTCTCCGTCGACGGCAAGGAAGTGGCCAAGAATTCCATAGAACATGGAATTCCGGTCACGTTCCCCGAGGACGAAACCTTTGACATCGGCCAAGACACGCGCACCGGCGTGGCCCTACTGGAATACCGCTACGACGCGCCATTCAAGTTCACCGGCAAGATCGACAAGCTGACCTTCGAGCTAAGATAGGAGCAACCAATGAGCCTCAGGCACACCTCCCACACCCTTACGATGGCCGCGTTGTTCGGTATTCTTGCGGCGTCCGGATCGGTTGCCGAAAACGCCATCTCCGCTCCGGCGGCGAAGTCCATCGGCACTTCAAGCACGCATAAGACGGAACTGGTCCCGTCGCTGATTGTGATGAATTCCAACGGCGCGGCTCTGGTAGGCGACACGCTGACGCTGACAGGTATCTCCAGCAATTCGATCCTGTTCGCCGACCGGCCTGTCCGCTCTGCCGGACATGCCTTGACCACGCACCTGTTGGAAGAGTGGGCTCAGGGCGGCAGCGGCAGCTTCGAAAGGGATCCGCCGAATGCCACCATCTCGGTGCTGAACAGGGACGCATCCGACGTCGAGGATGCCGTCGTCGTTCTCAAGGAACCGAAGTTCGAGGGCACGAACCTGACGTTCAAGGTCGATGTGCTCGAGGGCGATCTTGCCAAGGCGGATGGCCCGGCATCAATCTTCATCGACATTATTGGCATGCCAAGGACGCCGATGTCCTTTGCGGGCGTGGCACGCCGCACTGCATACAGGGGAGCCTGGTACGGCGCGGCAGCGGCCGGGGCTGCAGCTGCCGCCTACGATCGTCCCTATTATCCGCCACGGGCCTGCGGCTATTACCCCCTGCCGCCGTGCTAGTGTTGCGGCGTCTTCCTAACGCGATTGTCAAAGGAGAACCAGTACGGTGAATAAGGCGCTGGCTATCGCGGCCATCGGCGAAATCGCGACAGGGCTCGCCTTGGTCGCAGTCCCCGCGCTCGTCGGAGAAGCGCTGCTCGGAGAGGCTCTGATTGGCGTCGGGGCTGCGGCGGCACGTGTCGCCGGCATGGCGCTGATCGGACTGGGGATTGCCTGTTGGCGAAGTCAGCCCCTTGAAGGCATGCTGTCTTACAGCACGTTGGTGACGCTATATCTGGCATATCTTGGCCTGTCCCGTGGCACTACGGGAGTTCTGCTTTGGCCAGCCGTCGTTCTGCACGCCGTTCTATCGCTGCTGCTTGCTCGCGCTTGGCTTGGCGGCGCGTTCAGGTGAAGGTCGGCAGGATCATGCGGCCAAGCGGCACACGAACGACCGTCACTCGACCAGCGCTTGCCTCGGGCCACCGGGTCTCGAATTAGAATGAACGCTGCAGACGGAAGAAACCCTTCGTCACGTCGTCGAAATCGTCCGGATCGGTGTAGTCGACGGTCGCCTTGGCATAGAGGTTGTCGGCAATCTGGTAGTCGACCGTGATGCCAACCTTCCAGGCATCGCCGAGGCCGTCGAAAGAGTCCGGAATAGCACCGTTGCTGGTGTCTTCAACGTAATTGCCGAAGTACTGTGCCATCGGGGTGATGATCCATTTCTCGGTCGCCTTGTAGGCGTATTCGGCGGCAACGGTCCATTCCGACTGAGCGTAGTAGGAGTTCGGACCAGACGCATAGACAGCTGCAAGGCCAAGCCTGCCGGGGCCGATATCAGCGAACAGCATGCCGCGGACAGCGCCTTCTTCGTTGTCGGTGTCGTAACCGCCGATCACCTGGTAGCTGATCGCGCCGACCTTGCCCCCGATGCCGAAGGCAACGCCGAAGTTGTTCGGGTTTTCGCCGTCCTTGTAGTAGCCGTCTTCCAGCTCGTCTACGCTGATGCCGGCGTAGAAATCACCGTTTTCATACTGGTAGCGAATGGAGTTGTGCAGCGTTTCAAAGCTGGAGAGAACGTCCGGCTCGCCGGAGAGGTCGTCATCCCACCAGCTGTAGAACAGACCAGCGCGGAACCCGGCGATATCGATGTATGCCGAGTCCAGGATCGAGTTGGAGGAAGTGTTGTCGCCGTTGTTGCGAATGACAATGAGGCCGGTGAGCGGACCATACTCGGTGTCGCTCTTGGCGGTGAACTGAACCTGAGCGCGCGTACGGGCGTTCCAGTCCGAGGTGCCCTTCTGATCCGGGCCGCCATAGACTTCAAAACGCAGGTAACCGCTGACCTTGAGGCAGGTTTCGGTGCCTGGGATGTAGAAGTAGCCCGTGCCGTACGCGTCGCAGACGCGGACGTATTCAACTGCCTCGGGTTCAGCGGCGACGATTGCGTCAGCAGCAAAAACCGGCGTGGACGCAGCAGCAAATGCTGCGGCGGAGGTCAGCAAAGCCATCCGTATGTTCATTTGAAAATCCATCTCCCTTCGATGGAACCGCCGCCACGAGGATCGGGCATTCCAATAATTCACCTTTCGCGTGAATCAGCGAATCTGATTATAGTCATCCCACCCTCTGCTAGATCTATCAATTCGCCGCCTGCCAAAATCATTGCCTGCGACCGCCATTTCAAATGATTGTTGTTTTCATGTGACAAATACAATTTGCTAATGCGTAGGGCGCCTCTTCCCGCTGACCGCAAGTCAACCATCGCCCCATTACCCGGACGTGTCAGTTGCTCCAAGAGAACAAGAGGGTGAAGCGCAGGAGCCGTTCCACCGGCGATGCATGCCGCAGCGGGGGTGTAAGATACCGTATACTACCCTACTTGGAGATGTAACATTCTTTGCCGTTGCAATCTCATCGGATACCATTCCAACTAGCAAAACTCGAAGTCCGCATTTCGATGTGTCCAATGCCCCGCAGGAATGCGACAGTGGGAGGAATGATGATGATGGAAGCGGGAATCTACGCAAAATTTGTCGATCTCAGCCCCTTTGAGATCAAGGACGAACTCATCAGGCTAGCTCAGGCCGACAAGTCGGGTCGAACATACCTCAACGCCGGGCGAGGCAACCCCAACTGGATTGCAACCAAGGCGCGTGAAGCTTTCTTCCTTCTCGGTCAGTTCGCACTGACCGAGGCCAAGCGTGTTTCCTTTGATGAAGAAGCTGGTCTCGCGGGAATGCCGCCCATCGACGGATGCTACAAGCGGCTGAAGGCATGGGTGGAAAAGCGCAAGGGTGATCCGGACACGCCTGGCGCCGAGACGCTCGACGCTGTGGTGGATTTCGCCATCAAGAAATTTGCCTTCGAGCCTGATAAGTTCGTCAACGAACTCACGGATTCGATCATCGGCGACCACTATCCGGTTCCCGACCGCGCACTGTTGCACAACGAAGCAATCACTCATGAATATCTGATGTGGGCCATGTGCGCGGGCCACCGCCCCTCCGCGAAATTCGACCTCTACCCGGTCGAGGGAGGCACCGCAGCCATGTGCTACATCTTCAAAGCCCTGAAGAATGCTCGCCTTCTAAATTCCGGCGATACCATTGCACTCGTCACGCCGATCTTCACGCCCTATCTCGAGATGCCGCATCTCGAGGACTATTCGCTGAAGCAGATCCACGTTTCGGCGGAGGCGGAAGACCGTTTCCAGTTGACCGAAGAAGACCTGAAGCCGCTCGCGGACAAGTCCGTCAAGGCGCTGTTCATCGTCAATCCTGGCAATCCTTCCGCGGTCGCGATCGATCCGGAAAGCATGAACCGACTGGTCAAATTCGTCAAAACAAAGCGCCCCGACCTGATGATCCTGACGGATGACGTCTACGGCACCTTCGTTCCGAATTTCGAATCCGTCATGGGCCATCTGCCTCACAACACGATCGGCGTCTACTCCTATTCAAAGTACTTCGGATGCACCGGCTGGCGCCTCGGTGTCGTCGCCGTCGCCCAGGACAACATCTTCGACAAGATGCTCCGACAGATGCCCGAGGCCACGCAAAAACTTCTCGACGCACGCTACAAGGCTCTGACGCCGCATCCCCGCGATCTCAAGTTCATCGATCGCATCGTCGCCGATAGCCGCGATGTGGCGCTAAACCACACGGCCGGCCTGTCGCTCCCGCAACAGGTGATGATGTCGCTGTTCAGCCTCGTCGAAATGATGGACGAGGAAAAGATCTATCAGAAGGCGTGCATGGCCATCTGCCAGCGCCGGTTCGACAGGCTGATGAATGGAATGGGGATCGAGTTCAAGGCTCGCCCCTATTTCGACCGCTACTACGGCATCATCGACTATGAATATTGGGCGCGCAAATATGTAGGCGACGAGGTAACGGATTGGGTGAAGGAGAACATTCACCCGCTCGACATCGCCTTCAAGCTCGCCGAGGACCACGGCATCGTGGTGCTGAACGGATCGGGCTTCGAGGCGCCGAACTGGTCGGTGCGCGTGTCCTTCGCCAACCTGCCGGACGAGGCCTACGATTCGATCGGCCGGGCCATCCGCGCGGTGGCGAGAGGTTACCTCCAGGCCTACCGCGCCGCCAAGGGCGAGACGGCCCAGCCATAGGCCGGCCGCCGCTCGTGCTTTACGAAACGACGTCGCAGAGACCCTACGCAGGAGATCGTCGCTATGTTGCAGTGGTTAGCCGGAACGCTTCAGAAATATCCTGAGATCGCGATCTTTCTATCGTTGGCGATCGGCTATTTCGTCGGCAAGTTCACCTACAGGGGGTTGGGACTGGGCGCCGTCACCTCAACCCTGCTAGCTGCAGTGATCATCGGACAGCTCGGCATCACGATCTCACCGAACGTCAAATCAGTGTTCTTCCTGATGTTCCTCTTCGCGGTTGGCTACGGCGTCGGGCCGCAATTCGTGCGCGGCATCGCCTCCGACGGCCTGCCGCAGGCGGCCTTTTCCGTGGTCGTCTGCATCTACTGCCTGATAGTTCCGGTGGTGGTTGCAATGATCGCCGGCTACGACGTCGGCTCGGCCGCCGGCCTCTATGCGGGCTCGCAAACCATTTCCGCCTCCATGGGACTGGCCACCGATGCGATAAACCGCCTCGGCCAGGCGGCCGAGCAGACCCAGGCGACACTCAACGCCATGCCGATCGCCTATGCGGTGACCTATATCTTTGGCACCGCGGGCTCGGCAGTCATTCTGGCACTCGTCGGTCCGCGGCTCCTTGGAATCGACCTCGTCGCCGCCTGCAAGGATTACGAGACGCGCCACAGCGCCGCTTCGGAGTTCGGCGGAGCGGGATCGGCCTGGCACCGCTTCGAACTCAGGGCCTACCATATCAAGCCGGAGGGCCGCGCCGTGGGCATGACCGCGAAGCAAGCCGAGGCGATGGTGCCGGACGCACGCGTTTTCGTCGAGCGCATCCGCCGTGACGGCCGGATCGAGGAGGCGACCGCCGATACGGTACTCAAGGCCGGAGACGTCGTAGCCGTGGCCGGTCCACGCGACGTACTGGTCGAGGTGCTTGGCCAGGCCGCCGAGGAAGTGAACGATCCCGAGCTTCAGAACGTCCGCACCGAGGGCGTCGACATCTACGTCACGTCCAAGGCAGTCGACGGCAAAACGTTGTCCGAACTCGCCAACTCGCCTACGGTGCGCGGCGTTTTCCTGCGCAAGATCGTTCGCGGTGCAACCGCGACCGTAATCCCGATCCTCCCCGACACCAAGATCCACCGCGGCGACATTCTAACCCTCGTCGGCCGCCCGCAGGACATCACCGCGGCGACGAAAGACATCGGTTACCCCGACCGTGCCACTGACATCGCCGACGTCGCCTTCATCGGCGCCGCGATTGCGCTCGGCGCGTTGGTCGGCGCGTTCGTCCTCAACATCGGTGGCGTGCCCCTGACGCTGTCCACTGCCGGCGGCGCGCTGATTTCCGGCCTCGTCTTCGGTTGGCTTCGCTCGGTGCATCCGACCTTCGGACGGATCCCGTCCTCGACCGTCTGGTTCATGAACTCGGTCGGCCTCAACGTCTTCATCGCGGTGGTCGGCATCAGTGCCGGCCCCGGTTTCGTCGCGGGACTGAAAGAGCTTGGAGCAAGCCTGTTTCTTTGGGGCGTCGTTGCGACCACCATCCCGCTGATCCTCGCGATGTACACCGGCAAATACCTGTTCAAGTTCGACCCGGCCATCCTGTTCGGCGCCTGCGCCGGGGCGCGCACCACCACTGCGGCGCTCGGCATGATCACCGACGCGGCCAAGAGCCAGGTTCCCGCGCTCGGCTATACCGTGACCTATGCGATCGGCAATACGCTGCTGACGATCTGGGGAATGGTCGTGGTCATGTTGCTCGGCTAGTTCATCGTAGGAGACGGCCACTGTCTTGCAGGCGCGGTCGCTTTTGAGCCGGACGTGATGGCTCACGGCCGCGTTATACCCGCTAGATCGCCGGTCAGACCGATGCTCGGCTTTCAATCCTTCGAGATGGTCCACATGCTTGCGCAAGCGCGAACTGCAGGACGTTCATGCTGCTAGATTGTCAATGGACGAGCAGTTCGAGTGTCCTCCGCGACGTGTTTGCGCAGAACGGCGAGTGTCTTCAGGCGCGACGGCATTCCTGGTATTGAAGCCTCGCGGCCAGGAGCGAAGATAACTTGATACGAACAAGGGCGACTGGCGACCTAATCTTAGGGACCAGCCCAAATTTATCACACCATCGCCGTCTTCAGGGGCTGGCCGCAACGGAGGCGGCCGTAGAGTTCGAAGCCGGTGGCAGGCACCAACAATCCATGCAGAGTGGCTACGCGAAGATCACGCCAAACGCGTCCCAAATTGTCGGCCGCTCCCGCAGCCGATCCGCCATACGCCAATGCCAACATGTCTACCGCATCGATGATGAGGCGGACGGCTAGTGCGATGTCGCGGCGAATGCGAGCGCGGTCAAGCAGTGGCATGTATTCACCCATGGACTCTGCATTGAGGTCAAGAGCTTCGGCCGCGCACCGCACGAGGATATCCGCCGTATCGATTTTCGCGGTAATTTCGCCGACCTGCAAATGTGTCACTGCGGATTCGATCTTCGTTTCATTGAGGCCAAAGATTACGCGGCCGGGCAATCGATCAAGGAAGATGTCAAGGGCAGTCTGTGCCGCGCCCAAGATCGGGAAAAGCTGCGAAATCGTAAGCAAAGGATCTACAGCAGTGCGATAGAGCGGCGCGGTTGCCAGCGCTGCTTGAGTCTCGCCTGCAAATAATGCAGAGGCCGGCGTCACAAGATCTCCGGGTACGAAGACGTCCTTGACAAGCACGCCGGAACTACCCGTGCCTCTGAGACCCATGACGTCCCAATCGTCCAAAATTGTAATGTCTTCGATGGGTATGAGAGCAAAGCCCAGGTCAGTGATGTCCCCAGCCTCGTTTACCAGAGGTATCGCAAGCAGATCCCAGTTGGCATGATAGACCCCAGAATTGAAGGCCCATCGGCCTTCTTCTATGACATAGCCTCCTGATGCTTTACGGACCTTGGCCTTGACGAGGGACGCAGCAACGCATCCGCGGAAGCCACCAGGCGTGGCGGACAGCCGGTCTTTGATATGCTGGGGAAACAACGCATAAAGGATCCATGCGGCGTTGTTCATCAGAGCCGCAACCCAGCCAATGGATAGATCGCCGCGTCCCAGTTCCGTGATTGCGGCTTTTCTGGTCTTCACATTTGTTTGTAAGCCGCCATAGTTTCGGGGCGTCGACAGATCAAACAGCCCCTTCTCAAGGATGCGGTCGAAAAGATCGCGTGGAATTCTGCCGAGCGCGTGAATTTCCTCAGAGCGGCGGCGAATTTCCGGTACAAGCTCACCGGCGCGGGCGACAATCGTTTCGTCTATTCCCGCCGAAGAATTGGAATTGGGATCAAAATTACTCATCGCATTTGGTTCCCTGTTTTGCGGAGGCGCCTGGGATGACGGCCTCTTGTCTGGCTATTCATCACACTAGCGGGCGTACCGGCCGCACGCCCTTGCCCATCCATTCAGCTGCCACGATGAAAGCCCGGGTTTGCAGCCATCACGCTAAGTACCGGACGCGAAGTCTTCAGCAATCTGCATCAGTGCCTCTGCGAGCCGGTCGGGCATCGAGAAGAACGGGGAGTGATCGCTCGGCAAGGTAATTACTGGCGAGCAGGGTAGGACGGCCTGCATGTCACGCTGTTGTTGCAAGGGGATCGCGGCATCGTCGGCCAGTTCGACATAGCCGCGAGGCAGATGCGCAAAGCCTTCGCCCGTCTGTATTAGGTCCGTAAAGAGAGCGAACGGTTGAGGCCTCAGCCGGACGAGTGCGCGCTCCACTTTATCGGATGGGCATTTGCCATAGAAAAATTGCGGGGCGATCCGCAGATCGACGAACGCACTCCCGTCCGGCTGCATTATCAGCAACTCGGCACCGGCCTGCGGCCCGGCCGAGCGCGTGCTCGCCGTCGCAATGCTGTCGCCATCAGGCAGCACGTACGCGCCGACATAGATCAGCCCCGAGATCCGATCGCTCGCATCTTCCGCCGCCTGACTGATCACCGCCCCACCGGCGCTATGCCCCACAAGGACGACGGGCTCTCCGATCGTCGCGAGCAGCTCCGATATTCGGCCAGCACAGCGCGCAAGCGAGACCTCTACGGGCGGCGTGTGATCTTCGCCGAGCCCCGGCAGGTCGGGTGCATAGGCCTTGTGCCCAGCCGCCTCGAGGAGCGGCACGACATCCTCCCAGCACCATCCGCCATGCCACGCTCCATGAACAAGAACGAATACCGCCATGAAATCATCTCCCGGTTTGTGTACGCCCGTCTGATCGAGGAGCGTCGGCTCGTGCGAGATTGGGTCACCACATCATCGAAATGCAGCGACGACAGAAGATACTGTGCGCGGGCTAGTCGGTGTAGGGCCGAATAACAGGACTCACGATCTCAATTTCCCGGACAGTGGACCTGTTAGAGGCGCATGGCCTCGACATTAGAGGCGATTATCGCTCGACCAGAGCAGAGCCATCGATGGCATTTTCCTGCCCTGGCACATCAAGCGGGCCGACGCATTCGAACTGGCTTGCGCCTCCAAGCAGCGCCACGAAATATCAGCCTTTTCCAGATGGCAGCTTCGTTGGATCTCAGTGTCCGCGCTTCCAAGAAACTGTGTCCTTGATTGCACGGCTATCGAACGGTGGTGCAGGCGGTACACTAATCTCAAATGGATGGCGTCACTGGGTTGGCGCCAAAGGAGAATTTCCGAATCCGGCTGAACAACACAGGGGGCGGCTGTGCAAGGATACAAAGCGGTATGAAACCCGCCAACCTCGGATCGACGTCATCACAACCTTCATCGCAATCGTCGAGGCCGGACGTGGTGTTTCCAAGTCCGTCGTTAGCCAACTATTGGGAAAAACCTTAGCGCGGCACAGCAGGAGAGAAATCATGGACCAGATGATTATCAACGGCGTAAACAGTCAGACGTTCGTCTGCTCAAATCTCGAGCGCATCGAATA
Source organism: Hyphomicrobiales bacterium (assembly GCA_900466985.1). Classification (GTDB taxonomy): domain Bacteria; phylum Pseudomonadota; class Alphaproteobacteria; order Rhizobiales; family Rhizobiaceae; genus Rhizobium. Next base: position 5,240 of record UBOA01000011.1, on the reverse strand, counting down.
CTTCTACACTGTCGTTCTCGGACTTCGGGTCGTGAAGCGTACGGTCAGCCATCTGGATGGACGGTTACCTGTCATCACGTTCGGGTTCAACGGTCATGCTGAAGAGCTTCCGCGCACGCAGGCTGTCACCTATCTAGAATGGAACCCAATTTTCTACATGATGCCAAAGGATGGATTTACCGATCCAGCCCTGGTAGCGGATGCCGTGTCCAATCCTCGCGCTGGTGATCCCAAGGGACGCTGGGGCGCCGGTACGAACCATCATCTGGCTCTTCATGTTCCTAACCGGAATGGTCTGTTGAAGTGGAAGCGCCGTCTTACGGATTTGGGGATCCATGTTACCGGCCCATATAACCGAAACTATTTCCACTCGATCTATCTTCGCGATCCGGACGGCGCGATCATCGAAATCGCGACATCGGAGCCGGGTTTCGGTCACGATGAGGCAGTTCTGGGCTCGGAGTTCAAGCGGCAGCCGGAAGAAAACCTCGTTGGCGGCCGCAGCGAGTTGAGCGTCGCGTCCGAAACTTGGCCGTCGCCAATGCCTGCCGTCACCGACGATTATGCGCTGCGTGGTTTCCACCACATCACCTCTATATCTAGCAATGCGGAGCGGACGGAAAAATTCTTCGTCGAAACGGTCGGATTACGCCTGATCAAAAAGACTGATTACCTTGATGAAGCGGGCGCAACCCATTACTATTACGCCTGCGACGAAGACTTGTCTCCAGGTTCGGTGATTACGTTCTTTGGCTTACCAAATTATGTGCCGGGCCGCCTCGGAACCGGACTTTCGCATCACTTCACGCTTGAGGTCGAAAATGAACCTGCCCTTGCCGATCAGCGTAAGCGTCTGAAGAGAGCGGGTGTCGACGTGTCCCGAATCCAAGATGCAATTTATTCGAAGGTCTTCCATTTTCGCGATCCTGACGGTCACATTTGCGCCGTCTCGACGCCGAGTGATTTCACGATAGATGAGGACAAGGAAGATCTCGGTCAGTCGTTGTGCCTGCCTGAATCGCTCGAGCCAACACGCGCTGAAATCGAACGGCATCTAGCGTTTCGTCCAGCTCCGACGCCGGTCTAGCCGATGCTTGGTTTGAATGAAGGCGCGGGGCACATCGCGCGTACATTTTAAGAGGCATCGCTTCACTATTGGATGCCCCACGATGTGGGTCACAGAGTCAAGTCTTCACCGCTACATGGGCAGCAGAAACAATCAGGACGGCTACAAACCGGAAACTCGGGACGGTTTGATCGGGCGCGTTCCGTCAACCTCCGAGATTAATTCGCCGCCCAGGATTTCCGTAGGGCTTTTATCTCACGTCTGTTTCATTTCACGGACGATCTCGACTTCCTGCTACTTCCGAGAGTGCCCTAGGTTGCGCCTTTGCATGGTAAGGATTCCATCGAAATTCAGGACTGGGCCGAACAGTACGCGAAGCTCTGATGACCTGCGCAGCGCCTTTAACGTGACCGGTTTTGCAGCGATCAGCATTCCGCGCACGGCCTCGTTGCAGGCCTTGGACGTACCGTCGAGGCCGGGCGTCAGATGGAGCAGAGCCACTTTGCCGAGCCCTTCACCACGCCAAGCAGGCGGCCGACTGAGAGCGTAATGAATCTGGAAATTGCCTTTGCTTCGTGCGGCATCCGAGATTTCACGTTGACCGCCCTCGCATCTCGACCGAGACATGAGTGTCAAAGATGTAGCCCGCTCCGCGCTCCGTGCGTATCAGCTTGGGAGTGGAGGGATCAGTCTCAAGCTTTCTACGCAGCCTAAGGATGAGAACGTCGATACTTCGATCGAATATTTCCTCTTCGTGCATGCGGGTGGCCGACAACAGTTGCTCTCTGGACAGAACCTGCCTGGGAGATTCGAGAAAAGCGGTCAGAAGATTGAATTCGGCAGCGGTCAGTTTGACTTCGCTCTCACCATCGCTGAGGTGGCGCTGTTTTACGTTCAGCACCCATTTGTTGAATGAATAGACCTTTCGGTCCTTCTTGTCGGTCGCGACTGGGCGGACGCGGAGCGCGGATCTTACCCGCGCCAGGAACTCCCGCAACGAAAACGGTTTCGTCACGTAATCGGACGCGCCGAGTTCAAGTCCGACAACTTTGTCCGTCTCGTCGAGTCTGTCGCCGCTGATGATTATGATCGGCGCGTCTGACTTTCCGGACAATGTTCGCACAATTTCAAGACCATCCTCGTGCCCGAGATTAAGGTCGACGATCGCGAGATCGATCAGTTCCGATTGAAGGACCTGGCCGAGTTGATAGCTGTCTTTCGCGCCACTCACTCGAAATGCATGCTGCGAGAGGTAATCGATAAGAAGGCCACGCATCTTGGTGTCGTCATCGATGACAAGGATATGTTTCATTACGATCCTTTAGCGCTTGATCGGCGCGCAGCACGCGAGGCCCGCTACGACACTTCAACCCTGCAATGTATGCTGCAATTGAAGTGTTCGTTGTAGACAAACGTCGACCCTGAAATACACGGTAGAGCCGTGTCGCAAGACTGCTCGCCCCAATCGCATACGTAAGCATGCGGCGACCAAATGATGCTGGTCGCCGATTTTGCTGAGGTTACCTGGGACCAAACTTGCGGCCATTCCGGGCTAGATAAGCGATGGCACTTCGAGAAAGTCCGATGTCTGCGAGCGTGTGATCATCCAGACTTTGAAGTTCCATCATGGTGCGATGCGCACGCAAATCTCGAAAGACTTGCCCAAAGCGATGCAATATTCCACGGTGTTTCGCTTTCGAGTTAAACATATCGTTCTCCTTTCCGGCGCACCTTTCGTCGCCGCATACTTTTTTCGTCTCCGCAGCTACAATTGCGTTTCCAAAGTGGGAGTGTTGGTTTCCGATGAATTCTACGGGACGACACGTCTCGCCGAAATTCAGGCCGACGGTAAATGCTCAATTGCAAACGCGGAAGCCATCCGACAAGAAACATAGAGTCCGAAGACTACGGACGATGAGCGATGAGAAAATACGCAAGAGTCCCGAGGTTCGTCGGCAGCAGTCCTGTCGACTGGAGCCGCCCTGGGCCACTCGAAAGAAGTGCGGCCTTGCCCCGCGTCATCTACTGCAAAGCCACCCTGCGCAAGGCTCGCTCGCTGAGATCGATGGCGCATCCGCTGATCCTTCGATGGATCAGCGATAAGAGTATGAATGCGGAAGCCTTATGGTGGTTTCGTTTAGAAGGGTCATTGGACTGACGACGGAGGACATGTCCGCGCTCAATTGATATACATATATGTATAATTTATCGGACAAAGGGAGGGGCAGTTGCCGATGAGCACGCGCAAAGCGGTATGAAACCCGCCAGTCTCCGCATCGACGTTATTACGACGTTTATCGCAATTGTCGAAGCGGGAAGCATGCGAGAGGCGGGACGCAGACTTGGCATTTCCAAGTCGGTCGTCAGTCAGCGTCTTAGTGCTTTGGAAGCGGCATTGGGCGTCAGATTGCTCAGTCGGTCAACACGTCAGCAGGCTCTAACAGATAGAGGCCGATACTTCTTTGATCGATGTCAGAAGGTCGTGGAAGAATTTCAGGCGGCAGCTGAGGAGATTTGTGAACAACAAGATGAATTGGGGGGTACAATACGTATTGCGGCGCCAGTAAGCTTCGCTCGACTGCATCTAGGGGGCGTTTTTTCGCAGTTTCTTTGTGCGAACCCGCTAATCGATCTGCAGATCGACTTTGATGATCGAGTGCATGATCTGGTCGGTGATTCATACGATATGGCAATCAGGATCGGAAGGCTAAAGAATTCAGCCCTCATCATGCGCCGCTTTGGGCACAGTCATCGAGTGGTCGTATGCTCACCTCGTTACATCGCAGAAAACGGCAAGCCCGAGACCGTCGATGACTTGGAAAACCATTATGCCGTAAGCTACGCCAATATCACGCCGCAGTCGGAATGGATTTTTCGTCGAGGCCAAGAGCTAAAGAGCGTTACACCAAAAAGCCGCATGCGGGTAAACAGCGGTGACATCCAATTGGCCGCAGTCAAGGCAGGGGTAGCGATTGCTGCGCTGCCGCTTTTCATCGTTCACGAAGCGATAACCAAGGGCGAAATCGAGCTGGTCAACTTTGATTGGCAACTCGTGCCTGACGATCTCTGCATCATTTACCCACAGAACCGGTTTCTGCCGCGAAAGGTTCGCGCCTTGTCTGCGGCAATCATCGCCCATGTCGGAAGTCCGCCATACTGGGAAAGCTCTCTTAGTGCGGAACAACAGGAGAGATTAAAATCATGAACCATGATGATCATCAACGCGCCGGTTTTGCCAAATAACTTTGGCATGAGGGCACGCGCATCGCGCTTAAAACCTCTGCGGCGGCCTGAGCGGCCTCTGAGGTGAAAACTTTCATAGCCGAAATGGCGAGCGGCCTGCTTGCTGGGCTCATCTGCAATTTGCACCATATCCGATCTTGCGCATCTCCATAGTTGCCATCGGAGCGCGGAACAAAGCCGCATTTTTTTCGACTTGCCCAAGGGCGGCTCCAGTCGTCGGCAGGACTGCTGCCGACGAGCCTCGGGACTCCCGCGTATTTTCTCATCGCTCATCGTCCGTAGTCTTCGGACTCTATGTTTCTTGTCGGATGGCTTCCGCGTTTGCAATTGAGCATTTACCGTCGGCCTGAATTTTGGTGGGACGTGTCGTCCCGTTCGACCTGACGAACTGGGTAGACGGATCGTGATCTCGCATCACGCAGGTCTAGATCCCGAGAAGCGCCGCATCATGACGACGACCTATAGCGCGCGATCCCGCGGTGTGCAGCGCCGTCTTTCTACACTGGCCGTCGGACTTGGAAACCCGGCCAAGCGAACACAGCAAATCGTACAATTGCAATACGGTTCATCCGATTTTTCATCGATCCGACACGCGAGGGGCGCGGAATAGATGCGATCAAGGGCTGCCCAAGACTCGCTCGCAACGATCAGTGTATCGAAGATAACGCCCAATGAGAGAGTATTATGACGTTCAAAAATTGGCGCTGGGCCATTGTGACAGACACGAGCGTCGTCAGGGCGGGAGATGTGCCGCCTTCGGAGATGGTCACCAAGGCGCTCGCCGAGCTACCGGCTGGCGATGGCGCCGTTCCCGCCGTCGAACAGATCCCGGTCGAGGTTGGCACGCTCGCCGACCAGGGCACGCCGATCAAGGGCAAGCTGCAGCTGATCGACAATCAGGTTGACGCGGCCAAGATCGTCGTCAACGGCC
>UBOA01000001.1:0-415940 GCA_900466985.1 Hyphomicrobiales bacterium | reverse complement strand
CGAAATCCATGTCATGCTCCAGTGTCGTGCGAGCGTTTGTTGCCAACCGACGCACGCACGTCAACCCTTTGCCATCGCTTTACCATCAACTGCGGCAAAAGGCCCATAGCCTTGAATTATTTTAATTCGAAAAAGCTCGTTTTGGCCAGACGCAGCGAAGGATCGCGAGGCAGACACGCCGCCTCGCGATCCGACCGTTTGTGTCAGCCCGCCTCGGCGACGGCGCGTTTGGCCATCACTTTGATCAGGTTGGCGCGGTATTCCGCACTCGCATGCAAATCCGACATCAGTCCGGCAGGATTGACATCGATGCCAGCGATCGAGCCGGCGGACCAGTTCGCGTTGAGGGCGGTTTCCATGGCGGTTTCGCGGAAAACGCCGTTGGCTCCCGCCCCGGTGACGGCAACCCGAACGCCGCCGGCACCTTTGGCAACGAAGACTCCCGTCATCGCATAACGCGATGCCGGATTTGGAAACTTCGAATAGCCCGCTTTTTCGGGCGCCTCGAAATTGATCGCGGTGACCAGCTCGCCATCTTCCAAGGCCGTCTCGAACAAGCCGCTAAAGAAATCATCAGCAGCAATCTCGCGCTTGTTGGTGACGATGCTGGCATTCAGCGCCAACATGGCCGAGGGATAGTCCGCCGCGGGGTCGTTGTTGGCGATCGAACCGCCAATCGTGCCCATATGACGAACATGCGGATCGCCGATCATGCCGGCGAGGTCGCAGATGGCGGGACAAACCGCACGCAGAGCTGCCGACGCGGCAACTTCGGCGTGCGATGTGGCCGCCCCGATGGTCACCTTGCGACCATCGACCTTGATGCCCTGCATCGCCGGAATATGCCTCAGATCGACGAGGTCGCTCGGCGCGGCGAGACGCTGCTTCATCGTCGGGATGAGCGTCATGCCGCCGGAGACATATTTGCCTTCCGATGTTCCCGAAATCATCCTGACGGCTTCATCGACCGAGGACGCGCGGTGATAATTGGTCTGATACATCGTCGTTCCTCCTCAATGAACCGCGCGCGCTGCCATCCACACTTTCTGTGGTGTGGCGGGCATCGTCAGCATGTTGTTGCCGATGGCATCGGTGATGGCATTGATGAGTGCCGGCGGCGACCCGATCGCGCCAGCCTCGCCGCACCCCTTGATGCCGAGCGGATTGCTCGGGGACGGCGTTACCTGATGCGACACCTTGAACGACGGCAAGTCGTCGGCGCGCGGCATGGCGTAGTCCATGAAACTTGCCGTCAACAACTGACCGTTCTCGTCATAATGCACGCCCTCGAGCAAGGCCTGACCGATCCCCTGCGCAATACCGCCATGCACCTGGCCCTCGACAATCATCGGATTGATGATGTTGCCGAAATCGTCCGCGGCGACGAACTGGATGATCTCGGTCTTGCCGGTCTCCGGATCGACTTCCACTTCGCAGATGTAGCAGCCGGCCGGGAAGGTGAAGTTGGAGGGGTCGTAGAAGGCGGTCTCCTTCAACCCAGGCTCCATGCCACCGGGCAGATTGTGCGCGGTGTAAGCGGCCAGCGCCACCTGGAACCACGGGAGGCTCTTGTCAGTACCGGCAACCTTCACCTCGCCATTCTCGATGACGATATCGCCCTCGTCGGCTTCCATGAGGTGGGCGGCGATCTTCTTGGCCTTGGCTTCGACCTTGTCGAGCGCCTTGACCACGGCGGACATACCAACGGCACCCGAGCGCGAGCCGTAGGTGCCCATGCCCATCTGCACCTTGTCGGTGTCACCATGCACGATCGACACGCTCTCCAGCGGAACGCCGAGACGATCCGAAACCAGCTGGGCGAAGGTCGTTTCGTGCCCCTGCCCGTGGCTGTGGGATCCGGTGAGCACCTCTATCGTGCCGACCGCATTGACCCGCACCTCGGCAGATTCCCACAAGCCGACGCCGGCACCAAGCGAGCCGACCGCCTGCGAGGGGGCAATACCGCACGCCTCGATATAGCAACTCATGCCGAGACCACGCTTCATGCCGCGGCTCGCTGCTTCCGCCTTGCGCGCCTGGAAGCCGTTCCAGTCGGCGGCCTGCATCGCCGCATTGAGCGATGCTTCGTAGTCGCCCGCGTCATAGTTCATGATGACAGGCGTCTGATGCGGGAAGGCCCGGATGAAGTTCTTCCGCCGCAGCTCCGCCGGCGAGATGCCGAGTTCGCGCGCGGCCGTTTCCATTGTCCGCTCGAGCAGGTAGGTGGCTTCCGGGCGACCAGCACCGCGATAGGCATCAACCGGCGCGGTATTGGTGTAGACCGTGCGCACGTTGGCATGGATGGCCGGAATATCGTATTGGCCGGACAGCAGCGTCGCGTAGAGATAGGTCGGAACCGCCGACGAAAACAGCGACATATAGGCGCCGAGATTGCAGATGGTGTCGACCTTCAGCCCGATGATGCGGTGGTCGCTATCGAAAGCCATTTTGACCTTGGAGACGTGGTCGCGGCCATGCGCATCGGTCAGGAAGGCCTCCGTGCGATCGGAGTTCCATTTCACCGGCACGCCTGTTTTCTTGGAAGCCCAGAGACAGACGATCTCCTCAGGATAGATGTAGATCTTCGAGCCGAAGCCGCCGCCGACATCCGGGGCGATCACCCGCAGCTTGTTCTCGGGCGCGACATTGTAGAACGCGCTCATCACGAGACGGGCGACATGCGGGTTCTGGCTCGTCGTGTAGCAGGTGTAGTGATCTTCGGCAGCGTCATAGATCCCGAGCGCAGCGCGCGGCTCCATCGCATTGGGAGACAGCCGGTTGTTGTGGATCTCGATCTCGGTGACGTGCGCCGCTTCAGAAAGGGCCTTGTCGGTTGCCGCACCATCGCCGAGCTCCCAGTCGAAGATCAGGTTGTTCTGAGCTTCCGGATGAAGCTGCGGCGCGCCCGGTTTCAGCGCCTCGACCGCCTCGACGACCACAGGCAATTCCTCGTAGTCGATGACGACGGCTTCCGCGGCATCGCGCGCTTCGGCAAGCGAGTCTGCGACAACGATGGCGACGGCATCGCCGACATAGCGGACGGTCTCCACCGCCAACGGGCGCCACGCGCCCATCTTCATCGGCGAACCATCCTTCGAATGGATCATCCAGCCGCAGATGAGGTTGCCGATCCCGTCAGCGAGCAGCTGCTTGCCGTCAAGCACGTCGATAACGCCCGGCATGACCTTTGCCGAGGCGGCATCAATCCTCGTGATCTTGGCATGCGCATGCGGACTGCGGATGAAATAGGCGAATTTCATGCCCGGCACGACCATGTCGTCCGTGTAACGGCCCTTGCCGGTCAGGAACCGCTTGTCTTCTTTTCGTGCGACGCGTGCACCAATTCCTTCAACACCCATAATGTCCTCCCAATGGGGTTTCGGGCCTAGCATTCCGCCAAAGAGAATCGTGTTCGGCAGTCAGCCAGACAATCCTGAGAGCTACTCGGCCGCCTGCTTGGCAACGCCATGCATCTGCTCGTTGGCAGACAGAACGGCTTTGACGATGTTGTGGTAGCCGGTGCAGCGACAGATATTGCCGTCGAGCTCGTGGCGGACCGTTTTCTCGTCCAGATCGCCTCCGTGGCGCGAAATCATGTCGACGGCCGTCATCACCATGCCTGGCGTGCAGAAGCCGCATTGCAGGCCGTGGTGTTCCTTGAAGGCAGCCTGAACAGGATGCAGCTCACCGTTGCTGGCAAGCCCCTCGATGGTGGTGATCGTCGAACCCGACGCCTGGACGGCAAGGATCGAGCAGCTCTTCACCGACTTGCCATCCATATGAACGACACAAGCACCGCATTGGTTGGTATCGCAGCCGACATGCGTTCCCGTCAGCCCCAGTTTTTCGCGAATAAAATGGACAAGAAGCGTACGCTCTTCACAGTCACCGCTGACTGCCCGGCCGTTCACCGTCAGTTTCACTTTCGCCATGATTTCCTCCTCGCGCCTCCTCCAGGCGCGGACGGTATCATTTGACGTTTTCGCTTTGGGATCAACCACTACTTTAGGGAGGCTAATTAAAATTCAGCGCGTTCGGTTGTGGCGCATTTGCGCGCAATTGCACCACCAATTGTGCGAAAGCGGAAGCCAAAGGCAGGGTCGCTGCTTTTGCGCCACAGTTTGACGGCTAGCATGACAAAAAAGAATCAGGGACGGCCACAGCTCTTATTGAGGGCGACCAACCTAGGAGAATATTTTGATAAAGAAGATTGTCGCATTCGCCTTGATCGGCCTGTCGATCGCAAGCTGCACGCCGACCGAGCGCGGGGCCGGCATCGGCGCCGCCTCCGGTGCGATCATCGGCGGCGCGGTGACGGGAAATGTACGCGGGGCTGCCGTTGGCGCGGCGGTCGGCGGCGTTTCGGGCGCTCTCATCGGCCGCGTCGCGGAGCAGCCGGGACAGTGCTACTACCGCGACGAGTATGGCCGCCGGTATATCGACGATTGCCGCGGCGACTATTGAGCCGGTCCGAAATCATCTCGAATCCCGGGTTCGGCGCCCGGGATTTCTCTTTTTTTCCACCATTTCAGCGGCTAAGCGATTTAAAACGGTACACGTCGAGGAATTTTGCCGCTAAGGTTGCCGCCGGCCGGGGGGCGCGAAGCTTAATTCTAGTGTAACCAAAAGCGGTGGATGCAGATTAGAGGGACGGCACCGAAACCGGGTATAGCGTATCGGCGCGTAGGCACCATGTTGGTGGTCGCGGCTGCATTTGCGTTTTCGCCGGCTCTCGTCTCGGATGCTTTCGCCTTCAAGCTTTTCGGCATCACTTTGTGGGGTAAGGACGACGAATCGGCCGGCGACCAGGTGCCCGATCCGGTGCGCTACGATGTGACACTGACGACCGACGCGAGCGATCCCGATCTCAAGGAAGCACTGGAAAACAGTTCCCGTTTGGTCGGCGACAAGGATCGGCCCGTTTCGGGTGATCTGGGCGTCGTCGTCAAGGCCAGGGACGACCGCGAACGCCTGCTGGCCGCCCTCTTTGAAAAGGCCCGCTACGGCGGCATCGTAACGATCAGGGTCGATGGTCGAAACATCGATGACCTGCCGCCCAATCCCACCTTCAATCGCTCGCGCCCAGTGCCCGTGACGATTAATGTTGCCGCAGGTCCCGTCTTCAAGGTCCGTGAGGTGCAGTTCGGCGGCGATGCTGCACGACGCAATCCGGCAGACTACGATCTTGCTCCGGGTGAGACAGCCGGTTCGCTGACGATCATCAAGGCTGGCGACAAAATCGTTGAGCAGCTGAAAAGCGAAGGCCGGCCGCTGGCGAAGTTGACGACCCGCAAGGTCATAGCCGACCACAGGACGAGCACGGCTGACATTGTGCTCGCTGCCGAGGGTGGTCCGGTCGCCCCAATTGGCGATGTCGGTGTCACGGGCGAAAAGGCCGTTCGGCCGGGCTTCATTCAGCGCTATTCGCGGCTGAACAAGGGTGAACAATATTCGCCGGAGGCACTGCGAAAGGCAGGCGAACGACTGCGCGCATTGGGCGTCTTCTCGAGCGTCACCATCCACGAGGCTGACGAACTGGCGCCAGATGGCACCCTGCCGATGACGATCGAGGTGTCGGAAGGCAAGCGGCGCTATCTCGGCATCGGCGCCCAGTATTCGACAACGGACGGCTTCGGCATCAACGGCTATTGGGGTCATCGCAATCTCTTCGGAGAGGCGGAGGCGCTGCGCATCGAAGGGTCGGTGGGCCGCTTGGGCGAAACGACCAACATCGGCGATCTCGACTATTCAGCCGGTATTACCTTCACCAAACCCGGCGCGTTTGCACCGGCCGCGACCTTGCGGGCCAGTATCCTTGCCAAAACCGAAAACCCCGACGCCTACACTGCAAAACTCGTCACCGCCTCCCTCGGTCTTTCCTACGAGCTGTCAGACCTGGATACGATCACCGGCGCCGGCGAGGTGAGCTGGGAACGCGATGACGATGCCTTTGGCAACAACAGCTACCTGACCTTCTCGCTACCTTTCCAGTATGACCGCGACGCGCGCGACAACAAGTTCGATCCGACCGAAGGCTATCGGGGGATGCTCAAGGCAACGCCAAGTTACGAGACCTACAACGGGACCTTCTTCTCGAGCTTCGAGGGCTTGATCACCGGATATCACGCGCTGGGAGCGGAGGATCGCATCATTCTTGCCGGCAAGCTTTCAGCAGGTTTTCTTGTGGGGGCGGACGACCTCCAGAACATACCTGCTACACGCCGATTCTTTGCTGGCGGTGGCGGCTCGGTTCGCGGCTTCAGTTACCAGGAGATCTCGCCCCGCAACGCCAACAATGAAGAGACCGGTGGCGCATCCTACGTCACTGCGTCGTTCGAGACCCGGATAAGGGTTACGGATACGATCGGCATAGTGCCCTTCATCGATGTCGGGACGGTTTCAGCAGACATCGCACCCGATTTTTCCGACATTCGGGCCGGTGCAGGCATCGGCGTTCGCTATGCGACGCCATTTGGTCCACTGCGGCTTGATTTTGCAGTACCGCTCAACAAGTACGAGGGTGGCACGGATTTCGGCATCTACGCTGGCATCGGTCAGTCATTCTAAACCCGCTCGCGGCTCGTGGCGCCTCGCGCGCCTTGAGCCGCCATAGAAACGGAGTAATGTCCGCGGCCATGCAGACACTGGCGAAAATCTTGAACTGGATCGTGCGACTGCTGGGCTATTCGGCTGGTGTCGTGCTGGTCCTTCTTGCCATCGCCATCGGTGTTTTCGGCTTCACGTCCTTCGGCGCGCGCATCGTCACCGACAGGGTCGCCTCGAGCCTTTCGAATCGCGATATGACCATTAAGGTTCAGGATCCCGGCGGGCTTCTGACTGGCGGGCTGCGCGCCAGCCAGATCGTGCTCTCCGACACCAGGGGCGTCTTCGCTCGGGTCGACGGGCTGGCGATTAACTGGAATCCCTTGGCGCTCCTAACCGGCCGGTTCCACGCCACAAGCGTCGAAGCCGCGGCAATCCACGTCCTCAGACAACCGGTGCGCACGCTTCCGTCCCGTCCGGCTGCAGAGGGTCAAAGCGACAGCGGCTTCTCGTTGCCGATCAAGCTCGACATAGACAAGATCGCCCTGCCGGAGATCAACCTCGCCGAACCGCTGATCGGGCGGGCCTTCACACTTGCCGCGGACGGCAGCCTGCGTGCCGACAATGAAGGCGGCAATGCCTCGATCAATGTCCGCCGTCACGATGTTCCGGATGCCAAGCTGATCGCCGATGTCGTCTTCATGCCGGATCGCAACCAGTTGCGGGTGAAGGCAAAGCTATCGGAACCAAAGGGCGGGTTGCTCGCAGGTGTCCTGGCGCTGCCCGGCAACCCGGCGGTGGAAATCAGCCTGACCGGAGATGGACCCATCTCGGATTGGCGAGGCCAGCTGCAGGCAGCACTCGACGGACAGCAACGCGCCTCGATCGAAGCGCACCACACGCTGACGCCGGAAAGCCTTCACCACCTCGACCTCAAGGGTGGTGGCGACCTCAGCTCGCTGCTGCCAGCGGCCTTCCGTCCGCTCTTTGCCGGGCAGACGAACATCGATGTCGCCGCGAACTTCGACAACAGGGGCAAGATCGACATCCAGACCGGCAATCTGGCAACCGGCGCGATGGTCATCGCCGCATCGGGCACGCTGGATCCACGAGGCAAGAACAGCCTGAACGCCAATCTCTTGGGAACATCGGGACCCGTCGATTTCCGCTGGCCGCTGACCGAAGGCGAAGCGCGGTTTCTAATTTCCGGCATCAATCTTTCCCTGACCGGCGACGCCAAGGCCTCCCGCCTCAACGCCAGTGCCTCCCTCGATTCCGCCATGTTGCCCCAGGCGACGATTGGCAACGTGAAGCTGACGGCAAAGAGCGACAATTTCAATCTCGCCGGTCGCGCCGGAAGCGTTCAGATTACGCTCGCCGCCGGTGATACGTCCTTCGTCAATCCCGACATCAACCGGGCAATTCAAGGCCCCGTTACCATCACCCTGCCATTGCAGATTTCGCCGGATGCGCTCGGCTTCAACGGCGCCACGATCGAAAGCGCTTCGGCAACAGCAGCCCTCAACGGTTCCTACAAATTGAGCGCCGGCGCGTTGACCGGCAATGCCAAGCTGACCATCCAGCCAGCCGCGCTGCCGCCTGCGGTCGCGACGCGTTTCAACGCACCAATCGTGATCGAGGGCCAGGTTGCAGGAACCGTTCCTTCGAAATTCAACGTCTCGAACCTCTCCATCAAGTCGAACTCCCTCGAGGCGACCGGCGCAATCGTGCTCGACGAAGATAGGCTCGATGCCAACCTCTCGGGTCGTATTCCGGATATTCAGCCGCTGCTGGCAGGCGCAGCGGGCGAATTGAACTACCAGCTAAGCGCAAAAGGCAATGTTTCGGCTCTCGCAATAGCGGCCAATATCAAAGGGCCATCACTGGTAATGGCCGGCCGGCAGGTCAAAGACCTCGACATCAACGTTTCCGGAACGGCGGACGCGAAAGCGCCGCAAGCAGACATCACCGCCAAGGGCACGATCGACAACCAGCCGATCAACGTCAGCACCGCTGTTCAAGCCGTGGACGGAAACATCCGGCTGCAGTCGATCGCCGCCGACGTCGGCAACAACCGCTTGACGGGCCACGTCGAACTGTCGCCGGCATTCGCGCCGACCGGACAGGCGACGTTCGACTTCCCGGATATCAGCCTTCTCGCGGCACTTGCCGGACAGAAGGCAGAAGGCGACCTGAAGGGATCGGTCGATATCGCCAACGACAACGGCAGGATCGCCCTCAAGGTCGTAGCATCTGGCAGCGGCCTGAAACGTGACACCTTTGCCATCGTCAGGCCAGACATCAACGTCGCGGTCACCGACCTCAAAGCATTTGCCGCAACGGGCACGATCAAAGCGGAGGAACTCGCCTCCGGTCCTAACAAGGCTGAAAGCCTGGAGCTGAATTTCACGCAGCAACAGAACCGGACGAACTTCGATCTCGGCGCCAGCTATGATGCCAACCCCTTGGTCGCATCGGGGAACGTCGAAGTGAACGCCGGAACGACGCTGCTTCGTCTCGACCGTTTCTCGGCGAAACCGCGCAACATTCCGGTGGAGCTTGCATCGCCGTCGGAAGTGTCGATCATCGGCGGCACCGTGACGCTTGATGCCATGGAACTGAAGACCGGCGATGGCTCGGTCCACCTGAGCGGTACCGTCGGCGAGACTCTTGATATCAAGGCGGACATCCGGAATTTGCCCGCAAGCCTTGCCAATAGTTTCGTGCCGAAGCTCGATGCCGCAGGCACAATTTCGGGGAAGGTTGTCGTGACCGGCACACCGGCAGCGCCGATTGCCAACTTTGACCTGAATTGGAAGGATGCCGCCACCAGCCAGACAAAGGGCGCCGGCCTGTCGCCGCTGGCGATCGGTGCAAACGGGACCTTTGCCGACAACACACTCAATTTTCAAACGAACCTCAGCGGCAAGGGCGGCGTATCGCTGAAGGCCGCTGGCAATGTCGTGACCGGTGGCCCGAACGCGCAGTCGCTGAAGGTGGATGCTGATATCGTCAACATCCCGGCCGGATTGGCGAATGCATTTGTTCCGGATCTTGCCGCCGAAGGTTCGATCTCGGGCAACGTCACGGCGGCCGGGAAGCTGCCCGCCCCGGCGCTCGATTTCAAACTGAACTGGAAGAATGCCGCGACGAGCCAGACCAGAAGCGCCAAGCTCTCGTCGCTTGGGCTGACGGCAAGCGGCAACCTCAAGGACAATATTCTCAGCTTCAACACCGACGCACGCGGTAGCGGCAGCATGTCGCTAAAGGCGACCGGCACCTACACGGTGGCAGGCGCCGACGCTCAGACGCTGAAACTCGATGGACAGCTTGCCAACATTCCGGCTGCCCTGGCCAACGGCTTTGTGCCGGATCTAGCCGCGGAAGGCATGATATCGGGCGCGATATCGGCCTCCGGCAAGTTGCCGAAACCGACAGCAACCTTCGACCTTGCCTGGAAGGACGCGGCCACCAGCCACACCAAGGCAGCCCGCCTCTCTGGCATCAACTTGACGGCGACGGGCAATTTCGCGGATGAAAAATTGACCGTCCAGAGCGACCTTAGCGCGGACGGCGGGGTGGCGTTGAACGCCTCCGGCAACGTCTCCCTGGCGGGAACGAAAATCCAGGACCTGACGGCCAACGCCACGATACGCAACCTTCCCGCAAGCCTGGCAAACGCCTTTGTCCCGAACCTCGGCGCCAGTGGCACGATATCAGGCACAGCATCCGCTTCCGGGACGCTGCAGCAGCCGACGGCAAACTTCGACGTTGCCTGGAAGGACCTCGCAACCACTCAGACGAGGGAAGCACGCCTTTCCGCCCTCGCGCTTGGCGCCAAGGGCACCTTCGCCAACAACACACTCGATTTCGAGACGAATCTCGACGGCGACGGCGGCTCCGCCCTCACGGCGAAGGGAAAGGTTACTGTCGAAGGTACGGCCGTGAAGAGCCTGCAGGCGGATGCCACGCTTCGCAACCTTCCTGCCGCGCTGGCAAACAACTTCATGCCTGATCTCGGGGCCGAAGGAACAATCTCGGGAACGGCAACCGCGTCCGGATCGCTCCCGATGCCGGGCGTCGACTTCAAGCTCGATTGGAACAACGCCGGGACTCGTCAGACCAGGGCTGCCGGCCTTTCTGGCCTTCGGTTGAACGCGGCCGGCAACCTCGCCGACAACAGGCTCTCCTTCGACGCAACGCTGAACAGCACTCGCAGCACCCTGCTGAGGGCAAGGGGTACGGCAAACCTCCAAGGCGCTGGAGTCGCGGGCCTCTCGGTCGATGCCGATATCGTGGATCTGCCCGCGAGCCTCGCGAATGGCTTCGTCCCGAACCTGGGAGCGGAAGGAACCATCTCGGGCACGGCAAGGACGTCGGGAACAGCGACCAACCCGATCATCGATTTCAGGCTGGACTGGAGGAATGTCGCAACCACGCAGACGAGGGCATCCGGTATCCGGCCGCTTTCGGCGAATGCAAGCGGAAGGCTTGCGGACGGCAGGGTCGACTTCACGACGAACCTCAGCGGCAGCGGCGTGTCGATGAGAGCTGGTGGCAACTTCGTCATCAGTGGATCGAACGCCCAGTCGCTGGCCGTTAATGCCGACATCTCCAATCTTCCCGCCGGGCTTGCCAACGCATTCGTTCCGGGACTTGCCGCCGAAGGCAATATTTCGGGCACCGTCAGGACATCGGGCCGACTGCCCTTGCCCGCTGTGGACTTCAACCTTGACTGGAGGGGCGCCGCCACCAGCCAGACCAGAAGCGCCGGGCTTTCGCCGCTCAGCATCGCTGCGAACGGAAGGCTGCAAGACAACCGGCTGACGATCGACACCAATGTGACCGGCGAGAGCGGGGTGTCCCTGCGGGGCGGCGGCAACGTTGGCATTACAGGCAATCGCGCGCTGGACCTGCGCTTTTCCGGCAACCTGCCGTTCGTCGTGCTCGGCGCGCAGCTTGCCGCCCAGGGCTTCGTTGCCGATGGCAGGGCCAATTTTGATCTGCAGATTGGCGGCACCGCGGCCGCACCGTCGATCAACGGTACGGTGACGACCAGCGGCGCAAGGATCGTCGATGTCCGCCGGAACCTTGCGATCAACAATCTAGCGGCAGACATCCGGTTCACCGGAAACCAAGCCGTGATCTCGCGCCTGACTGGCCAGCTTGCCAGCGGTGGCAGCATCTCGGCATCCGGCAGCATCGGAATCCAACCTGCCTCCAACTTCCCTGCAAACATCGACGTCCGGCTCGACAGAGCCGTCTACGTCGATGGAACGCTCGTGGTAGCAACCGTCGACGGCACGATCGGGTTGCGCGGTCCTCTGCTCGCAAACCCTACCCTGAATGGCAGGCTGCATCTGGAAAGAGCCTCGATCACCGTCCCCGAGAGGCTGCCAACCTCGCTGCGCGAAATCGACGTCAAGCACGTCAACGCCCCCAAGGGTGTTCTCGCCCAGTTGCGCGACGAGTCGCAGCAGGGCGCCCGAGCGAAATCCAACTCCATCAATCTCGATCTTCAGCTGGACGCTCCCTCGCAGATCTTTGTGCGTGGTCGCGGTATCGATGCCGAACTGGGCGGTAGCGTCACGATCAGGGGAACGGCGGCGGAGCCCATCGTTTCCGGCGGCTTCACCATGCGGCGCGGCCGCCTGACAATTCTCAACCGGCGCCTCGATTTCACCAATAGAAGCCGTATCACTTTTGCCGGTGACCTCACCCCCGCCCTTGAGCTGGAGGCAAGCTCCACCTCCGGTTCCACGACGCTGACGGTCGATGTCAGCGGGCTCGCAACCGATCCCTCGATCACCTTCTCGTCGTCTCCTGCCCTTCCGCAAGACGAAGTGCTGGCGCAACTGATCTTCGGTCAATCGATGTCGAGGTTGTCGCCGGTTCAGATCGCCCAGCTTGCCGATGCCGTCGCCCAGTTGGCCGGCGGGCGCTCCGGATCGCTGTTCCAGGGCCTGCGCAATCAGCTTGGCGTCGACGATTTCGACATCAGCACCGATGCCAAGGGCCGCACCACCGTCAGCGTTGGCCGCTACCTGAATGACCGGACCTATTTCGAACTGCAGCAGACCACCGGCAAGGGCGGCGCGAAGGCGATCATCAATTTCGATGTCGGCCGTGGCGTGAAGTTACGCGCCGGCGCGGGTGGCGACGGCGAAGGGGAAGCTGGCGTCGTTTACGAACACGAATACTAGAAACCGGTCTTGCTGGTTTTCAGCAGGATGTTGGTTTCCGTCGTATTGATGCCATTGATGAGCCGGATGCGGCGAAGCGTTTCGTCGAAGGAGACGAGATCGCGGTCCTCAAGTTCGGCAATGAAATCCCATTTCCCGTTGGTGCTGTGCAGGGCACGTACCTGCGGCAGTCCACGGAGCTGATCGGCGACCTTGTCCGCAAGCTTGCCGAGCACCTCGATCATGACGATCGCGCGCACGCCGGCCGCGCGGGTTTCATGGCCAGTGCGAACGGTGAACGCCGTGATGGTGCCGTTGGCAACCAGCCGGTCGATGCGCGCCGCGACCGTCGCGCGCGAGGCACCGGTCATTGCCGCCAGCGAAGAAACCGGCGTGCGCGCATTGTGTCGCAAAGCGCTGAGAAGTTCTTGGTCGAGATCGTCCATGACTGCCACTTTGTCAAAATGCACTTATCAAACTGATCAACCGTAGCGCATTATCGGCACTTTTTCATCTATTTGTCGCCGCGACGATATCTCAATATGGTTTCGGAAAACACGAGCTAAAGAGGGACGCATGCAGCCACAAGCAAGATCAGTCACGCTCATTGGAGCACCACTGGAAGAGGGTTCGGGGCGCAGGGGCGCCGCCATGGGTCCTGCTGCACTTCGCATCGCGGGCGTCGACCAGACGCTGATCGATCTTGGCCATGATGTGGTCGATACCGGCGACGTGCACGTCGTTCCGGCGCGTGATCTGCCGAACCATCCGAAGGCCCATAATCTGCGTGTCGTCGGCGCATTTACCCGTGCGCTCGAAGCCGGTGTCTATGATGCAGCGGCGGCCGGACGCTTTCCACTCATCCTTGGCGGGGACCACAGCCTGTCGATGGGTACTGTATCGGGCATGGCGCGCTACGCCGCCCAACAGGGCCGACCGCTCTTCGTCCTCTGGCTCGACGCCCATTCCGATTTCAACACTCCAGCGACCTCGCCGTCCGGCAACATTCACGGCATGCCGGTCGCCTATTTCTGCGGCCAGGCCGAACTTGCCGAGATCCTGCCGAAGGACCGCCCCTTCGTTGATCCGCGCAACGTCTTCCAGGTCGGCATCCGGTCGGTCGATGCGTCTGAACGGGAGCTCATCAAGGAGCATGGCGTCAACGTCTTCGACATGCGTTGGCTCGACGAACAGGGCGTTGCCGCCGCGATCCGCCAGATCCTTGGCGTCGTGTCCGATGCCAACGGCCTGCTGCATGTAAGCCTCGATGTCGACTTCCTCGATCCGGAAATCGCGCCCGGCGTCGGCACGACGGTGCCCGGCGGCGCGACGTTCCGTGAAGCGCATCTCATCATGGAGATGCTCTGCGACAGCGGCCTCGTCTCCTCGCTCGATCTTGTGGAGCTGAACCCCTTCCTGGACGACCGTGGCAAGAGCGCCCGGATCCTGGTGGAGCTGACGGCAAGCCTCTTCGGCCGCCGCATTTTCGACCGTCCGACCCGCGCCGCCTGAGGAGAACCGGCCATGAGCAATTCGAAGAACCTGATCGACACCGAACAGCGCCTCGGCGCCCACAACTACAAGCCGCTCGATGTCGTGTTGACCCGGGGCGAAGGCGTCTATGTCTGGGATACCGACGGCAAGCGGTATCTCGACTGCCTGTCGGCCTATTCGGCGGTGAACCAGGGCCATTGCCACCCCAAGATTCTGGCGGCGATGGTCGAGCAGGCCGGCAAGCTGACGCTGACCTCCCGCGCCTTCCGCAATGACCAGCTCGCCCATCTCTACGAGGAACTCGCGGCGCTGACCGGCTCGCACAAGATCCTGCCGATGAACTCGGGCGCCGAAGCCGTTGAAACCGCCATCAAGGCCGTGCGCAAATGGGGCTACGAGGTGAAGGGCGTGCCTGAGGGCAAGGCCGAGATCATCGTCTGCGCCGACAATTTCCATGGCCGGACCCTGAGCATCATCAGCTTCTCCACGGACCCGGACGCCCGCACCGGCTTCGGCCCCTACACGCCCGGCTTCCGCACGATCCCCTTCGGCGACGCCGACGCGTTTGCCGCCGCCATCAACGAAAACACGGTTGCGGCGCTGATCGAGCCGATTCAGGGCGAAGCAGGCGTCATCATCCCGCCAACCGGCTATTTCAAGCGCGTGCGGGAACTCTGCACTCAACACAAGGTGACCTTGATCCTCGACGAGATCCAGACCGGCCTCGGCCGTACTGGTAAGCTTTTGGCGGAAGAGCACGAAGGGATCGAGGCCGACGTGACGCTCATCGGCAAGGCGCTCTCCGGCGGCTTCTATCCGGTCTCGGCGGTGCTTTCCAATTCCGAGGTGCTGGGTGTCCTGAAGCCGGGGCAGCACGGCTCGACCTTCGGCGGCAACCCGCTTGCATGCGCCGTAGCGCGCGCGGCACTCAAGGTCCTGACCGAGGAAGGCATGATCGAGAATGCCGAAAAGATGGGCGACTACTTCCAGGAAGGGTTGCGCTCCATCCGCTCCAACATCGTCAAGGACGTGCGCGGCCGCGGACTGATGATGGCGGTCGAACTCGTGCCGGAAGCGGGCGGCGCCCGCCAGTATTGCTACACCCTCAAGGACCGCGGCCTGCTTGCCAAGGACACGCACGAAAACACGATCCGCCTGGCCCCACCGCTGGTCATCACCAAGAGCCAGGTCGACTGGGCGGTCGAGCAGATCGAAAAGACGCTGGCCTAGTGCTCATCTAGCTCGCTGCGAAACAACGACTGGTGTAGCGGCCGTTTGAAACCTATGGTGAGCCCGATCGAGTTGGTCGAGCTCTCTATAGGGGAATGTATGGCCATTGGCTTATGGAAGCGCTCGCCGGACCGTCGCCCGCTTGCGATCGCCCATCGCGGGGGCGCAGCACTGGCTGCGGAAAACAGCATCTCTGCCTTCAAGGCTGCGGCGGCTGCCGGAGTTGACACAATAGAGACTGATGTCCGGTTGACGCGGGATGGCGTTCCTGTTTGCGTCCACGATCCGGATCTTTCTCGGCTTTGCGGCGACCCACGAACCGTGTCGGACCTCGATCTGGCGACGTTGCGCAGCCTGCTGCCAAGCATAATGACCCTTGGCGATGCCTTGGCCGCGTCCGACCCTTTGGGTATCCTGTTGGACATCAAGCTGAGCCAAGAGGGCCAGATTGCGCAAATCATTGCCGAGGTTGCGCAGCGCGGTGCAATGCCACGTGTGCTCATTGGACTGCGCAGTATTGCACTGATCGACACCACCCGCCGCTTGTTGAAAGACGTCGCGATCCTAGCCTTTCTCGAGGATCCTGCATGCGCTGATGCGGCGCGCGCAGCCGGAGCCGACTGGTTCAGATTGTGGCAAGGGTGGGCTACTCCAGCTGTGTCTGACGCCGTTCGCGGGGCGGGAATGCGCGTTGCTGTCATGGTTGGGCAACCTCGTTCGATCGCACTGCCGGAATATCCGCCCTTTCCGGTGGGCCAGGTCGATCAGCACGGCCTCGGGCGTATCCTTGCCATCAAACCGGACGCCATCCTGCTTGACGATCCACGCCTGATGACGCGGCCTACCGTTTCCACCTGACCAAAAATCAGCGACCCCAATTTAGATTTGGGCAACACTCTTCCACTAAGGTCCGGAGTAGCCGTATCGATACTCATCCACCGGACGAGCGCGCACGGTTTGAAGGCAAGTCGATCCGCGCCAATGGTGGCGCGGTTGCTTCTGCCCTGGCTTTTGGCGGTTGGGACAATACTCATGGCTACAATCAATTCCACGAATTTCAGCGGCGATACGCTCGAGATCATTGCCTTCAGACTGCACGATCAGGAATTCTGCGTTAAGACCACGACGATCCGCGAAATCCGCGGCTGGGCTCCGTCGACGCCGATCCCGCACGCGCCAGCCGATGTTATCGGCGTGATGAACCTGCGCGGCTCGGTGATCCCGATCATAGACCTCGCCTTCAAGCTTGGCATGAAGAGCACGGTCGCCAACGAGCGCAGCGCCATCGTCGTGGCCGAAGTCCACAATATGGTCATCGGCATGCTGGTCGACCGCGTCTCGGACATCCTCACGATCTCCTCCAGCCAGGTACAGCCGGTTCCTGAAGTCACCGCTTCCTTCGATCGTGCCTTCTGCGAGGGTATCATCGCCTCGGAGAACGGCATGATCTGCTTCCTGAACCTCGCCAAGATGTTCAAGGAAAGCGAGACGGACGATCTCGCCGCCTGATATCGGCTCTTTACCCAGATAAAAAGCCGCCTAGAGGGCGGCTTTTTTGTTGATGCTGCAGTCGCAGGAGAACTGGGGCGGCAGACTGGCCGGACGCGGACGCTGGCGTCGATGTCGACTTCAGCGCCGTCGAGATCCTAGTTGGGGGCGCTGGCCGCCGGCTCAGGCCGTTTGATCAAGGGCGCGGCTTGGACAACCAGCGGACTAAGGCCATTGCCCTCCCGCTCCATGATCTCGAACAACTGCCGCCGCATGCGCGGTTCCCAGAACTTGTTGATATGCGTCGCCACGCCCTGCGCGGCTTCGCTCTCCGGCTGGGTCTTGAAGAAGGTCGCGATCTGGTTGGCCATATAGACGAGCTTGGACTGCGTATCATGCGACATCGGATATGCTTCCCGGATGAATGCGGTGCGGATGCGTGAAAATCTCGAAGTCCTCGCCTCGCACCAGGGCGACGAGGGTCATGCCGGCCTCCTCGGCGGTACGAATTGCGAGAGCAGTCGGTGCGGAAATGGCAACGAGGACGGAGGCGCCGAGGATTGCCGCCTTCTGCACCATCTCGACGGACAGGCGGCTGGTAACGGCGACAATGCCTTCCGCGCCGGATTGCCGTTGCCGAGTGATCGCGCCACACAGCTTGTCGAGCGCATTGTGCCGGCCCACATCCTCGCGCACCGCCAGCAGCCCCTTGCCCGGCACATAGAAGCCGGCGCCGTGCACGGCGCGCGTCTCGCGATGCAGCGGCTGCGCACCGTTCAGCAGCGAAATGGCCTGCACGATATCGCGGTGAGTGACTTGGAGTGACACATCGCCGACGTCGGGAACCTTGCGAACGGCCTGTTCGATCGACTCGATGCCGCAGAGCCCACAGCCGACCGGTCCGGCCATGCTGCGTCTGCGGACTGTCAGCGCGGCGGCGACCTCGTCAACGAGAGAGATCTGGACGTCAATGCCCTTCTCGCCATCGACAATATCAATTGCAGCGATCTGCCCGATGTCGGAGATGATCCCTTCCGTCAGGCTGAAACCGATGGCGAAATCCTCGAGATCGCCGGGCGTTCCCATCATCACCGCATGCGTGCTGCCACCGTAGGAAAAGGCGATCGGTACCTCCTCCGGAACGATCCGCTCGCCGGGCATGACGACGCCGCCGCTGCGGGCGGCGCGCTTCACGGCAATGCGGGTCGGGCAGTCGCTCATCACTCGGCAGGCTCCAGTTTGCCAACGATGCGGCGGCTTTGGCGTGCCTGCTCGTCATAGTCGCGCTGCCAATCGGTCGGGCCGTTGGAAGGCGAGACCTGCACCGCCGTCACCTTGTATTCCGGGCAGTTCGTCGCCCAGTCGGAGAAGTCTGTCGTGATGACATTCGCCTGCGTGTCCGGATGGTGGAAGGTCGTGTAGACGACGCCGGGCGCGACGCGATCGGTGATCAGCGCACGCAAGGTGGTGTCGCCCGAGCGGCTCATCAGCTTCACCCAGTCGCCATCGCGAACGCCGCGCTGTTCGGCATCGTGCGGATGGATTTCCAACCGGTCTTCCGAATGCCAGACGACATTTTCCGTGCGGCGCGTCTGGGCGCCGACATTGTACTGGCTGAGGATGCGTCCGGTCGTCAGCAGCAGCGGGAAGCGCGGTCCGGTCCGCTCGTCGGTTGCGACATATTCGGTGCGGATGAACTTGCCCTTGCCGCGGACGAAGCCGTCGACATGCATGATCGGCGACCCCTGTGGATGCGCCTCGTTGCAGGGCCACTGCACGGAGCCCACCTTGTCAAGATAGTCGTAGGAGACCAGCGCGAAGCTTGGTGTCGTTGCGGCGATCTCGTCCATGATCTCCGAAGGATGTGTGTAGTTCCAGGGAAGGCCCATGGCCTGCGCCATCTTCTGCGTCACCTCCCAATCGGCATAGCCGTTGCGGGGACTCATGACCTTGCGAACGCGGTTGATGCGGCGCTCGGCATTGGTGAAGGTACCGTCCTTCTCAAGGAAGCTGGACCCCGGCAGGAAGACATGCGCGTAGTTCGCCGTCTCGTTCAGGAAGAGGTCGTGAACGACGACGCATTCCATGGCGGCAAGGCCCGCCGCGACATGCTTGGTATCAGGATCGGACTGCAGGATGTCTTCACCCTGGACGTAGAGGCCCTTGAACGATCCGTCGACCGCTGCATCCAGCATATTCGGAATGCGCAGACCCGGCTCGTTGCTGATCTTGACGCCCCAGAGCTTCTCGAAGATGTCGCGCGTCGCGTCGTCGGAGATGTGGCGATAGCCAGGCAGTTCGTGCGGGAACGAACCCATGTCGCAGGAGCCCTGCACGTTGTTCTGGCCGCGCAGCGGGTTCACGCCGACACCGGGGCGACCGATATTGCCGGTGACCATGGCGAGGTTGGCGATCGCCATGACAGTGGTCGAACCCTGGCTGTGCTCGGTAACGCCAAGGCCATAGTAGATCGCGCCGTTGCCGCCGGTGGCGTAGAGACGCGCCGCGCCGCGCACGAAATCGGCTGGAACGCCGGTGAACTTTTCCGACGCTTCGGGGCTATGATGCGGCTCGGCGACAAAGCTTGCCCAATCCTCGAATTCGGACCAGTCGCAGCGCTCGCGGATGAAGGCTTCGTTAAACAGCCCCTCGGTCACGATGACATGCGCGAGCGATGTCAGGATCGCGACATTCGTGCCGGGCTTCAGCGGCAGATGATAGGAGGCTTCGACATGTGGCGAACGCACGATGTCGGTGCGGCGCGGGTCGATGACGATGAGCTTGGCGCCCTGCCGCAGCCGCTTCTTCAGGCGCGAGGCAAAGACCGGATGGCCGTCGGTCGGGTTGGCGCCGATGATGACGACGACATCGCTCTTCTCGACGCTGTCGAAGTCCTGCGTGCCGGCCGACGTGCCGAAGGCCTGGCCGAGCCCGTAGCCTGTTGGAGAATGGCAGACGCGGGCGCAGGTATCGACGTTGTTGTTGCGGAATCCGGCACGCACCAGCTTCTGCACCAGATAGGTTTCCTCGTTGGTGCAGCGAGACGACGTGATGCCGCCGACCGAGTCGCGGCCATACTGATACTGGATGCGGCGGAATTCCGAGGCGACATGCGCGAAGGCCTCGTCCCAGCTCACTTCACGCCAGGGGTCGGTGATCTTCTCGCGGATCATCGGATTGAGAATCCGGTCCTTGTGGCTGGAATAGCCATAGGCGAAGCGGCCCTTGACGCAGGAGTGGCCGCGGTTCGCCTGTCCGTCCTTCCAGGGCACCATGCGCACCAGTTCTTCGCCGCGCATCTCCGCCTTGAAGGAACAGCCGACGCCGCAATAGGCGCAGGTCGTGACGACGGAATGTTCAGGCTGACCGATCTCGATTACCGACTTTTCGATCAACGTCGCTGTCGGGCAGGCCTGGACACAGGCGCCGCAGGAAACGCATTCGGACGAGACGAAGTCCTCGTGCATGCCGGCCGAAACACGCGAATCGAAACCGCGTCCTTCAATGGTCAGCGCGAACGTGCCCTGCACTTCCTCGCAGGCGCGCACGCAGCGCGAACAGACGATGCACTTTGCCGGATCGAAGGTGAAATAGGGATTGGACTCGTCCTTCGGCGCCCATTTGAGATTGAGATCGCCGTTGTTGCGCGCCTTGACATGATTGTCGCCATCATAGCCGTAGCGCACGTCGCGCAGACCGACGGCGCCTGCCATGTCCTGCAGTTCGCAATCGCCGTTGGCGGCACAGGTCAGGCAGTCGAGCGGATGGTCGGAGATGTAGAGCTCCATTACGCCCTTGCGAACATCCTTCAGCCGGTTCGTCTGTGTCGAGACCACCATATCAGGTGCAACCGGCGTCGTGCAGGACGCAGGGAGACCCGCCCGCCCCTCAATCTCGACCAGACAGAGCCGGCAGGAGCCGAAGGCATCCATCATATCGGTGGCGCAGAGCTTCGGGATTTCGATACCCGCATCCATCGATGCGCGCATGACGGACGTTCCCTCGGGCACCGTCACCTGGTTGCCGTCGATGGTGAGCGTCACCATGGTTTCGGAGGTCGAGGCCGGCGTGCCGTAGTCGGTTTCATGGACGAGAGGCATGGTCTTACTCCGCCGCTTCGATGAAAGGTGTGGGAACGAAATCTTCGGGGAAATGCGTCATGGCGCTCATGACCGGATAGGGCGTGAAGCCCCCGAGCGCGCAGAGCGACCCGAATTTCATGGTGTTGCAGAGATCGGCAAGCAGCTTGCGGTTTTTCTCCGGCTCGATACCACGCGCGATCTTATCCGCCGTTTCGACGCCGCGCGTCGAGCCGATGCGGCAGGGCGTGCACTTGCCGCAGCTTTCGACGGCGCAGAACTCCATTGCGAACCGGGCCTGCTTCAGCATGTCAGCACTCTCGTCGAAGACGACGATACCGGCATGGCCGATCAGTCCGTCCTTGGCAGCGAAAGCCTCATAGTCGAATGGCGTGTCGAACAGGGAGCGCGGGAAATAGGCGCCGAGGGGACCGCCGACCTGAACCGCCTTCACCGGCCGCCCGGATGCGGTTCCGCCGGCAATGTCATCGACCAGATCGCCGAGCGAAATGCCGAAAGCCGTCTCGAACAGGCCGCCATGCTTCACATTGCCGGCGATCTGGATCGGAATGGTTCCGCGCGACCGGCCGAGGCCGAAATCGCGATAATAGGCCGCTCCCTTGTCCATGATCACGGGCACGGAGGCGAGCGAAATGACGTTGTTGATGACGGTCGGACAATCGAAGAGGCCCTTGTGGGCCGGCAGCGGCGGCTTGGCACGGACGATACCGCGCTTGCCTTCGAGGCTGTTCAGAAGCGCCGTCTCCTCGCCACAGACATAGGCGCCCGCGCCGGTGCGGACTTCCATGTCGAAAGTCTTGCCCGATCCCAGAACCGACGTGCCGAGGATACCGGCGCTGCGGGCGATATCGATCGCCCGGCTCATCGCCGCGATCGCATGCGGATATTCCGAGCGTGTGTAGATGAAGCCCTTCGTCGCGCCCGTTGCAAGGCCCGCGATCGCCATGCCTTCTATCAACACGAAGGGATCGCCTTCCATGATCATTCGGTCGGCAAAGGTGCCGCTGTCGCCCTCATCGGCATTGCAGACGATGTATTTGCGATCACCGGGAGCGTCGAGCACCGTCTTCCATTTGATGCCCGTCGGGAAACCTGCGCCACCGCGGCCACGCAGGCCGGAATCGGTGACTTCCTTGACGACATCGGCGGGCGACATCGAAACCGCGCGACGCAAGCCGGCGAGGCCGCCGTGAGCCTGATAGTCATCGAGGGAAAGCGGATCGGTGATGCCGCAGCGGGCGAAGGTCAGGCGCGTCTGACGCTTGAGGAACGGAAGTTCCTCGACCTCGCCAAGACAGAGGGGATGATCGGCGCCGGCAATCAATCCGGCATCAAACAGCGAAGCGACGTCCTGCGCCTTCACAGGCCCATAGCCGATGCGCTTGCCCGAGACCTCAACCTCGACCAGCGGTTCCAGCCAGTGCATGCCGCGTGAGCCGTTGCGCACGATCTTGGCGTCGAGCCCGCGCGCCGCAATTTGCTCGGAGATCGCCTTGGCCACGCGCTCCGCGCCCAATGCCAAGGCCGCGGCATCGCAGGGGACATAGATCCGGACGGTCATCGACGTGCCTCCGAAATCAGCGCCTCGAGATCGGCGGCATCCACCCGGCCATGAACCTCGCCATCCATCATCGCGGACGGGGAGCAGGAACAGAGCCCCAGACAGAAGACGGGCTCGAGGGTAATCGCTCCATCTGGCGTCGTACCGTGCCAGTCTATGCCCAGCAGCGCCTTGACGCGTTCGGCCAGCGCATCGCCGCCCATCGATTGGCAGGCCTCGGCACGACAGAGCCTCAGCACATGCCGGCCGGCGGGATGGTCGCGATAATCGTGGTAAAAGGTAACAACGCCGTGCACCTCTGCACGCGAGAGATTGAGCTCCTTCGCGATGACGGGCAGCGCTTCTTGCGGCACATAGCCGAACTCATCCTGGATCTCGTGCAGGATCGGTAGAAGCGGACCTTCGAGATGCTTGAGTTGATCGATGATCGCGATGGTGCGCGTTGCGATATCGCCCTTGGCGACATGGATATTCATCAGCAGCCCTCCCACGGCCTGCACATTGCGCGTCGCGGGCCTGGGCAGGCGGGCTTTCCTCAGAACCCTATGGCCGACAGAACCGCTCGCGTCCGTTCATTATAGAACTTTCTCAGGGATGGACGAAGCGATCAATAATGCTGTTCCGTCAGTCGATAGAAGATTCCTATCAAGAATCGGCGTCTTCAGCGAGAATCCGAGCCTCATGCAGCAGGGCGGAAACCAATGGCGTAAACGGTTCACGATGCGTCGCAACCAGACCAACAAGATGATGTGCCCGCGGCTCGGTGATCGGGATCATCCGTATTTCGGCCGGAAAGCCGAAGGATTTCGCGACATTGCGGGGCATGATGCTGGCCCATCGCCCGGTTCGGACGTGCGAGAAGAGCACGATCATCGAATTCGATTCGAGCGTCGGATGCGCCGTGACGCCCACTTCGGCCAGATGCTGGTTGATGATACGGCGGTTTTGCATGTCCGCAGTCAATAGACAAAGCCGAAGATCGCCCACTTCCTTCCAGGTGACGCTGTCGCGCTCCGAAAGAGGGCTGCCGGCGGCGGTGATGAGATTGTAGTGCTCGGCATAGAGCGGCACGCTGGTTACCCGCCCGAGCGGCTCGTTTTCCAGATAGGTGATGCCGGCATCGATCTCGAGATTCTCCAGCATGCTCAGCACTTGCAGCGAATTGCGCGACACGATCGAAAAGGTCACATCCGGATGGCGCTCCTGAAACGGCGTCGTAATGCGCGGCAGCATGGCCAACGCCGTCGGGATTGCCGCAATCTTTATATGTCCCGAAAGGCCCGTACGCGCCGCCCGCATCTCCTGGCGCATCGTACGGGCATCGCCGACGATGCGCCGCGCCCATTCGAGCACCCGCTGGCCCTCGGGCGTTAACCCCTGGAAGCGGGAGCCGCGCTGCACCAACATGACGCCAAGCTGATCCTCGAGCTGACGAATGGCGGCTGACAACGTCGGTTGCGAAATGCCGCACTCTTCCGCGGCGCGGCCGAAGTGCTTCTCGTTGGCGAGCGCGATAAAGAATTCCAACTTGTCGATCATCCGGCCTCCTCGCCGACTTGCAGCACAGCGTCATTTTCACGCTCGGGAAAGCGCTCCACAAGGCCGGTTAACTGCCTTGCATTCTCGAAACCGTCGCGAACAGAAAATGCAGCAGCAAGGTCGTGCACGGATGAGTAACGCTGGGACCTCAAGAAGGGCGCCCTGCTCAGCAGATGAGCTGGCCACCGTTGATCTCCAGCACCTGCCCGGTGATGTAGCCGGACAGAGAAGGCGCCGAAAGGAAGAGATAGGCGGGCGCGCAATCTTCCGAGGTCCCCAATCGCTGCAAGGGAATGGTTTTGCGAGTCTGTTCCAGCTTTTCCGGCGACGAGTACCGTTGGTGAAAGTCGGTTTCAATCGTTCCCGGCGACACGCAGTTGACGCGAATGCCGTCGGGTGCGAGTTCCCTTGCCAGCGCCTTCGAATAGGTCGCGACGAAGGCTTTCGACGCCGAATAGATCGCCGAACCGGGACTTCCGCCCGTCAGCGCGGAAATCGAGACCGTGTTGACGATCGACGCTTCCTGCGATGCGCGGAGCGCCGGCAGGAGCCCACGCGTCACCTCGACGACCGACGTCTGGTTCAACCGTACGATCGCTTCGTATTGTTCGTCGGTCAGCACATCGGCCGGAAAGCGACCGACCATGGTGCCGGCGTTGTTGACCAGCACGTGGATCCGGTCGAACGTTGCGAGGGCTTTTTCGGCAAATGCGCTGGTGCCGCCCTGTGTAGTAAAATCGGCGGTAACGAGAAAAGCTCGCCGGTCTTCCTCCGCCGTCAGCAGGAAATCCGGCAAATCGCGCGCGGCGTTGCGCCCGAGGTGCACCAATACCCTCGCTCCGCAGTTGAGAAACTGCCGCGCCACCTCCAGGCCGATGCCGCGACCGCCACCGGTGACAACCACGTTGCGGTTTTCGAACAGCTTGGGGTGAAACATCCAGTCCTCCACGGCGTGAGCGAGCTGTTTGCAGCTCTTGCATTGTTCTGATGCCGCGCGGGGCGCGCTGCCTAGTCATCGGTTTCCAGCAGACGCGGACCCGGCCCATCTTTTGCTAGCCGATCATAGGGATTGCGCAACGGGCAGCTTTCAACCGAGAGGCAACCACAGCCAATGCAATCCGTCAACCTGTCGCGCAAGGCAACGAGGCGATGGATGCGGGCATCGAGATCGCCCTTCCAGAGGGCCGACAGGCGCTGCCAATCCGTAGCAGTCGGCGTGCGGCCCTGCGGCAGCGTATCGAAAGCGGCCTGGATCTCCGCCAACGGAATGCCCACGCGCTGCGCCACCTTGATGATGCCGAGACGGCGGAGCACGTCGCGGCCGAACCGGCGTTGATTGCCACGAGAGCGGATACTCGAGATGAGGCCCTTTGCTTCGTAGAAGTGGAGTGCAGAGACGGCAAGGCCGCTGCGCTCGGCAACTTCGCCGACGGACAGCAGCTTCCTGAATGGATTGCTGGAGCCTTCTTCCACAGTCTCAGCCTCAAGTTTACTTGAGGTACTATAGCCGAGTGCTTCGCGATCGGAAGCCTACATCGTGGCGAGGACAGACGGCAGAAAACAAAAAAGCGGCCCGAAGGCCGCTTCAAAACGCCGGACGTTGGCGTAGATCACTCCTGGTCGATCACACCCTGCAGGTGCGTCAGTTCCATGATGTAGTGTTCCAGGCGCGACTTGTGCTCATGATGCACGGCGTCTTCGATCTCGCGCTTCGCCGCTTCGATGCGAAGCGTCAGCTCGTCCTTGGAGAGATCCTGAACGATGACCGCGGATTCAGCCAGCAGCGTGCAGCCGGTCGGCAGAATATCGGCGAAACCGCCGAAAACCACGTAGTCCTGCTTCGAGCCATTGGCCGAACGAACGCTGACGATGCCCGGCTTGATGGTCGTCATCGTCGGGGCGTGGTTCGCCATAACCGTCATCTCGCCGTCGGTTGCCGGAATGACAACTTCGGTCACCATCTCCGAAAGGAGCAGGCGCTCGGGAGACACGAGTTCAAAATTGAAATTGTCAGCCATCAGTGACTTACCTTCTCGGCGGCTTCTGTATCTTGCAATTTGGTCCCGCAGAACGGGCAGTGCGCTATCGCTTGATCGAGATATCCAAGTCCTTCTTCGGTCTGGATCAGCCCCACCACCATCATCATCTTGCCGTCGTTCGATCTGTAGATCGTCGGCGCGGCCGGTGCGGGAAGCTCTGCTGCGACTTCCCGAAGGCCGTCGCAGCAGAAGATCTCGTTAAGAGCGTCGCTCATCAGGCAGCTGCGGACAGCTTCTTGGCCTTCTCGATGGCTTCGTCGATCGAGCCAACCATGTAGAAGGCAGCTTCCGGCAGGTGGTCGTATTCGCCGTTGACGAGGCCCTTGAAGCCCTTGATCGTGTCTTCGAGGGCGACCAGCTTGCCCGGCGAACCGGTGAAGACTTCGGCAACGAAGAACGGCTGCGACAGGAAGCGCTCGATCTTACGGGCGCGGGCAACGGCCAGCTTGTCCTCTTCGGACAGTTCGTCCATGCCCAGGATCGCGATGATGTCCTGCAGGGCCTTGTAGCGCTGCAGCGTCGACTGAACCTTACGAGCCACTTCGTAGTGCTCTTCGCCGACAACGATCGGGTCGAGCATACGCGACGTGGAGTCGAGCGGGTCAACGGCCGGGTAGATACCCTTTTCAGCGATCGAGCGCGACAGAACGGTCGTTGCGTCCAGGTGGGCGAACGAGGTTGCCGGAGCAGGGTCGGTCAAGTCGTCGGCAGGAACGTAAATGGCCTGAACCGAGGTGATCGAGCCGGTCGTCGTCGTGGTGATGCGCTCCTGCATCTGGCCCATGTCCGTTGCGAGCGTCGGCTGATAGCCAACGGCCGAAGGAATACGGCCGAGCAGAGCCGACACTTCGGAACCTGCCTGCGTGAAGCGGAAGATGTTGTCGACGAAGAACAGAACGTCCTGGCCCTGGTCACGGAAGTTTTCAGCAACCGTCAGACCGGTCAGAGCAACGCGTGCGCGTGCGCCCGGCGGTTCGTTCATCTGGCCGTAGACGAGCGCAGCCTTGGAGCCTTCGCCGCCGCCGTGCTTGTTAACGCCGGATTCGATCATTTCGTGGTAGAGGTCGTTACCTTCGCGGGTACGCTCACCCACGCCGGCGAATACCGAGTAACCACCGTGCGCCTTGGCGACGTTGTTGATCAGTTCCATGATGAGAACGGTCTTGCCAACGCCTGCACCGCCGAAGAGGCCGATCTTGCCGCCCTTTGCGTAAGGAGCGAGAAGGTCGACGACCTTGATGCCGGTGACGAGGATCTGTGCTTCCGTCGACTGATCGACGTAAGCCGGAGCGTCCTGGTGGATAGCGCGCTTGGAAGCGGTGACCAACGGACCTGCTTCGTCGACCGGCTCACCGATGACGTTCATGATACGGCCGAGCGTTTCCGGACCAACCGGAACGGCAATCGGAGCACCGGTGTCAGAAACCGCCTGACCGCGAACCAGACCTTCGGTCGAGTCCATGGCGATCGTGCGAACTTCGTTCTCGCCGAGGTGCTGCGCTACTTCGAGAACCAGGCGGTTGCCGCCGTTGCTCGTTTCAAGCGCATTCAAAATCGCCGGCAGTTCGCCTTCGAAAGCAACGTCCACGACGGCGCCGATAACCTGCGTGACCTTGCCGGCAGAGCCTGCCGCAGTCTTGGGGGTAGCTGCCTTAGCCATCTTCTTACCCTCTTTTCCCTAACCTCAGAGCGCTTCCGCGCCCGAAATGATTTCAATGAGTTCCTTGGTGATCTGAGCCTGTCGCTGACGGTTGTAGTTGAGCGTCAGCTTGTTGATCATTTCACCAGCGTTGCGCGTTGCATTGTCCATCGCGCTCATCTTGGCGCCCATTTCACCGGCGACGTTCTCAAGGAGCGCGCGGAAGATCTGGACGGAAATATTGCGCGGGATCAGATCCTCGAGGATCGATGCCGGATCCGGCTCATACTCGTAGACTGCGCCGGCGTGCTCCGCATCCTCTGCAACAGCCGTGGGGGCCGATGCGGGGATGAGCTGCTGTGCCGTCGGAACCTGCGAGATGACCGACTTGAATTCGGAATAGAACAACGTGCAGACGTCGAACTCGTCGGCTTCGAACATGTCGATGATGCGCTTGCCGATCTGGTCGGCATTCTCAAAACCGACCTTCTTCACCTCGCGCAATTCCTTGCGCTCGACGATGAGCGAAGCGAATTCGCGGCGCAGAACGTCGTAGCCCTTCTTGCCGACGGTAAAGATCTTGACGGTCTTGCCTTCAGCGAGAAGCCTGCGAGCGTGATCGCGCGCAAAACGCGAGATCTGCGAGTTGAAGCCGCCGCACAAGCCGCGTTCGGCAGTGCAGACGACCAGCAAGTGAACCTGGTCCTTGCCGTTGCCGGTCATCAGCGCCGGCGCACCGTCGGCCTCCGTCATCGCACCGGCGATGTTTGCCAGAACGGCACCCATGCGCTGCGAGTACGGACGGGCGGCCTCGGCCGCCTCCTGGGCACGCCGAAGCTTCGCCGCGGCGACCATTTTCATCGCCTTGGTGATCTTCTGCGTCGCCTTGACGGAGGCGATCCGGTTTTTCAGATCCTTAAGTGAAGGCATCCGTTATCCGTCCTTTGGGTCCGATTAGGCGAAGGACTTCGCGAAGCTATCGATGGCAGCCGTGAGCTTGCCCTTCGTATCGTCGCTGATTGCCTTGTCCGTACGGATCGTGTCGAGGATAGCCGAGCCTTCCGAGCGAAGGTACGACAGCAGGCCCTGTTCGAACTTGCCGACCTGTGCGACCGGGATCTTGTCGAGGTAGCCGTTGACGCCGGCGAAGATCACCGCGACCTGCTCTTCCGTCTTCAGCGGCGAGAACTGCGGCTGCTTCAGGAGTTCGGTCAGACGCGCACCGCGGTTCAGCAGGCGCTGCGTCGAGGCGTCGAGGTCGGAGCCGAACTGAGCGAAGGCGGCCATTTCGCGATACTGGGCGAGTTCGCCCTTGATCGAGCCGGCAACCTGCTTCATCGCCTTGACCTGCGCGGCGGAGCCGACGCGCGAAACCGACAGACCGACGTTAACAGCCGGACGGATACCCTGATAGAACAGGTCGGTTTCGAGGAAGATCTGGCCGTCGGTGATCGAGATCACGTTGGTCGGAATGAACGCCGAAACGTCGTTGCCCTGGGTTTCGATGACAGGCAGAGCCGTCAGGGAGCCAGCGCCCTTTTCGTCGGAGAGCTTTGCAGCGCGCTCGAGGAGACGCGAATGCAGATAGAAAACGTCGCCCGGGTAAGCTTCGCGGCCCGGCGGGCGGCGCAGCAGCAGCGACATCTGGCGGTAAGCAACAGCCTGCTTGGACAGGTCGTCGTAACCGATCAGCGCGTGCTGACCGTTGTCACGGAAGTATTCGCCCATCGTGCAGCCGGCGAACGGCGCCAGGTACTGCATCGGAGCCGGATCGGAAGCGGTCGCGGCAACGACGATCGAGTACTTCATTGCGCCGCGTTCTTCGAGAACCTTGACGAACTGGGCAACGGTCGAACGCTTCTGGCCGATAGCGACGTAGACGCAGAACAGCTTCTCGCTGTCCGGGCCGTTGTCGTGGATGGCCTTCTGGTTCAGGATCGTGTCGAGAATGATCGCGGTCTTGCCAGTCTGACGGTCGCCGATGACGAGCTCGCGCTGGCCACGACCGACCGGGATGAGCGCGTCGATGGCCTTGAGGCCGGTCGACATCGGTTCATGAACCGACTTGCGCGGAATGATGCCCGGAGCCTTGACGTCGACGCGCGCACGGCGGGTCGAGTTGATCGGGCCCTTGCCGTCGATCGGGTTGCCGAGAGCGTCGACAACGCGGCCGAGCAGTTCCGGACCAACCGGAACGTCAACGATGGCGCCGGTCCGCTTGACGGTGTCGCCTTCCTTGATGTCGCGGTCCGAACCGAAAATAACAACACCGACGTTGTCCGATTCCAGGTTCAGCGCCATGCCACGGATGCCGCCGGGGAACTCGACCATTTCGCCTGCCTGAACATTGTCCAGACCGTAAACGCGAGCGATACCGTCACCGACGGAGAGAACCTGACCGACTTCCGAGACTTCTGCCTCTTTGCCGAAGTTTTTGATCTGGTCTTTGAGAATTGCGGAAATTTCCGCCGCGCGGATATCCATCAGCCGACCTCTTTCAATGCAAGCTTAAGGGTAGAGAGTTTCGTACGAAGAGACGTATCAATCTGACGGGACCCGACCTTCACGATCAGACCACCAAGAATTGACGGATCGATCGTGACAGCAATCGCCACGTCTTTGCCGGTGACGCCCTTGAGCGCCGCCTTCAATTCAGTTTCCTGCGCCGCAGTCAGCGCATGGGCCGAGGTAACCTCGGCAGTAATTTCGCCGCGATGGTTTGCAGCGATGATGCGGAAGGCCCTGATCATGCCCGGGAGAGCAAAGAGGCGGCGGTTACGCGCCACGACCTTCAGGAAGTTCGCGAAGAAGCCGCTGATACCAGCCTTCTCGCTGATGGCGACAATCGCCTTGAGCTGATCGTCGGCCGAAAAAACAGGGCTCGAAACAAAACGCTTCAGGTCGCCGCTCTCGTCGAGCATCGCCTGGAACCGGTCGAGGTCCTTGGTGACGCTTTCGACTGCGCCCTGCTCAAGCGCCAACTCGAACAGCGACGAGGCATAGCGCTCTGCAACACCAGAAGTAAGCTGGGATGTGTCTGCCACTGGCCCAAATTTCCCTGATTTCAACTCAAAATCCGGTCCCCGGCGGGCGCCTGACCTAGGATCTTGAATTCGTTATGATTTCCCCCAGAAATCGCAAGAGAGCCTCTTGCTTCTTCCGAAATTCGGGGTCCGTCTAACATAGGATGTTCGGACTCGCAACACGCGTAACGCCCGAATACGGCTTTCCCATCGATTTCTAACGCAAAAATGCTCAAAGCCCGGCAGCGAAGTGCTCAGCGCGAGAAATATCAGCGCAACTCAAGCGGAAAAGAAACCAAAAACATAGGCGAGCGGAAGCGCAGCCAGAACGATTTGCACAACCAGAAGTAAATAGTTGAGAATCGTGCTCCCCTTATCTGAAAGGAGCGAAATGATGCGCGCAAATGCGGCCATGGCGAAGGAGGCGCCAAGCGCCATGTAGATCCAGTTCTGCGCCAACATGATGGCCGAGAGACCGAAGCCGAGATAGAAACCGCCGACCGATCGTTGCTCGGCGTAGCCGTCACGGCGGCCCTCGCGCGGCATGAGGCCGAACAACCGCATCGCATAGCCTGGCGCGAACATGATGACAAAGCCCGCCAGCGCCGCGAACGCGGCGGCTGCGAAAGCGAGCTGTTCCCCAAGATCCGTTGGAAAGTAAAAATCCATCATCGACCCCGAATCCCTTGTTTCGCCGTCCTTATGCCATGATTGGCCTGCCCGGCAAAAGCCCGTTCGGGAGCGATCTACAGGAAGCTTTGAGGGTCCACGTCGAGTTGCACGTGCACCGACCCGCGCTCCTTCGGCGCCTGCGCAAGCATGGCCCTGAGAAACGCCTGCATGTCGGAGTTCCTCCGTCCATGCACGAGAAGCCGGAAGCGATAGCGGCCGCGCACCAGCGCAAGCGGCGCTTCCGCGGGCCCGAGCACCGAGATGCCGGAGACATGAGGCGCGGCGTTTCGGATGCCGCGGGCATGGTTTTCCGCATCATGGCGCGTTTCCGCCGAAACGATGATCGACGCCAGCCGTCCGAACGGCGGGAGGATGGCGCGCTCCCGCTCGGCGATCTCGCGTTCGTAGAAGGCGCTCGCATCGCCCGACACGATCGCCTGCATGACGGGATGTTGCGGCTGGTAGGTCTGCAACAGGCCGTGGCTTTTCAGGCCGGTGCGGCCGGCGCGCCCCGTCACCTGCGACAGCAGCTGAAAGGTGCGCTCGGCAGCGCGCGGGTCGCCGTTGGCAAGGCCGAGATCGGCATCGACAATGCCGACCAGCGTCATCAGCGGGAAATTGTGACCCTTGGCGACAAGCTGGGTGCCGATGACAATATCGGCCTCGCCCTTGGCAATGGCCTCGAGTTCAAGACGCAACCGTTTGACGCCACCCATCATGTCGGACGAGAGCACGATGGTTCGCGCCTCGGGGAAATGGCGTTCCACCTCCTCGGCAATGCGTTCGACACCCGGTCCGCAGGCAACGAGGTGATCAAGTGTGCCGCATTCGGGACAAGCCTCGGGCGTGTGCTCGGCATGGCCGCACTGATGGCATTGCAGCTGCCGCTTGAAGCGGTGTTCGACGAGCCAGCTGGAGCATTGCGGGCACTGGAAGCGGTGGCCGCAGACGCGGCAGAGCGTCAGCGGCGCATAGCCCCGCCGGTTCAGGAAGAGGAGCGCCTGCTGCTGCTTTTCGACCGTCTTGCCGATCGCGCGGATCAGGACCGGCGACAGGAAGCCGCCGCGCTCGGGGGCATGGCGGCGCATGTCGATCAAGTGCAGATCCGGCAACGCCGCATCGCCGAATCGGGTCGGCATGTGAATGGTGCTGTAACGCCCGCTCTGCCCATTGACCTGGCTTTCGACCGAGGGGGTGGCGGAGACGAGAACCACAGGGAAATCGCCAATGCGCGCACGCACGACCGCCATGTCGCGCGCATTGTAATAGACACGGTCTTCCTGCTTGTAGGCCGGATCGTGCTCTTCGTCGACGATGATAAGACCTAGATCCTCGAACGGCAGGAACAGAGCCGAACGCGCGCCGGCAACGACGCGAACCTCGCCGGTGACCGCCTGACGCCAGACCTTTTCGCGGGTGCGCGGGGCCAGATCGGAATGCCATTCGGCGGGCTTGGCGCCGAAGCGATCCTGAAAGCGCTCGAGAAAGCTTGCCGTCAGCGCGATCTCCGGCAGCAGTATCAGGACCTGCTTGCCGCGTCTCAGCGTTTCCGCGATCGCCTCGAAATAGACTTCCGTCTTTCCCGAACCGGTGACGCCGTCGATCAGCGAGACGGCGAACTCACCCTTTCGAACTTCGACAAGAATCTCGTCGGCCGCCTCCCTTTGCGGGCCTTCCAGCCGCGCGCCGACAAAATCGGGATCAGGCTTGGCGACCACCGGCGGTGGCGGCAGGAATACGGTTTCGAAAATGCCCTGGCTTACCAGACCGTCGACGACGCTCGTCGAGACGCCCGCGGCATGGGCAAGTCCGCTTCGCGTCCAGGACAGGCCGTCGCCGGCAATGGCGAGCACCCGGGCGCGGGCTGGCGTCATCCGCTCCGGCTGTCCGCCAACGAAGCGCAGCCCCTCCACCATCGGCTCCGGTTCAAAGGCATTCGGCGCACGTAGCGCC
This sequence comes from Hyphomicrobiales bacterium, assembly GCA_900466985.1. Lineage (GTDB taxonomy): Bacteria > Pseudomonadota > Alphaproteobacteria > Rhizobiales > Rhizobiaceae > Rhizobium. Next base: position 382,477 of record UBOA01000001.1, on the reverse strand, counting down.
ATCCGCGCCACGAGCCCTGGCGGCGACAGCGTGTAGCTCGCCACCCAGTCGATGAAGTCACGCATCTCCTTGGTGAGCGGCGGGCAATCGAAAACGTGGCTGATCGGCCTCAGCTTCTTCGGATCGACATTGTCTTCGCCGCCGTCCCAGACGACGCCGATCACCTGCCTCGGACCGAGTGGCACCTGCACGACCGATCCTGGCTCGACGGCCATCCCCTCGGGCACCGCGTAGGAATAGGGCTTTGGCGCCGGCATGGGGACGAGGACCGGAACCGTACGGTTGGCCGGCCGCGTCTCAAACAGCGCTCCAAAGAGATCGGACGAATCTGTGCTCATCGGGCGAGACCATGCCCGGATCGGCACGAAAAGAAAACCTGCAAGACGTCCGCCACCAGCCTACTCGTCCTCGTCGACTACGCCGGTGAGCCGCATGCCCTCGATCCACGTGGCGCCGTCCCGCCGCACGACATGGCGGGCACGGGCGCCGCATTTCTCGCGCACGGCGGCCGCCAGCGCTTCCGAATGCGTAACGATCCAGATCTGACTGCTGCGGGCCGCCTCCGCGATCATGTCCGCCAGAGGCAACAACATATCGGGGTGCAGGCTTGCTTCCGGTTCGTTGAGCGCAATCAGCGGCGGCAGCCGATAGGACATCAGCGCCGCGGCCAGGCCGAGGAACCGTATCTGCCCGTCCGACAGTTCGCGCGGCTGGAACACGCGGTTCGGAAATTCGGGAAAGGAAAGGCCGAACGACGCCGTCTCCTCGGGCAGCGGCACCACGAGTCGCGCACCGCCGAGGGCAGCGGCGACGGCACGATCGAGATCGACCGTATCCTCCCGCGTATGCACCAGCGTTGCGAAGACCGCTGCAATGTTGCTGCCGTCCTCATCGAGCAGTGGCGCCGTGACCGCAAGGCAGGGTGTGCGCAGCGGTGAGAGACGATCCGTCCGGAAGCCGTGGAAGAAGCGCCAGCCGTCGATCGCACGGCGGAATGTCCCAATCTCGGGATAGTGCCCAGCGTCGCCAAGCAGTGCGATCGCGGTTTCCGAGGTCAGCGCCTGCTCGGGATAATCCTGCATCCGCCCATTCGGCCCGCGAACGGAAATCGCCGGGCCGGCACGCTTCATCATCGTGACAGGTCGGGTTCCGGTCTCGATCGAAAGCTCTTCGGTCTTGATTTGCGGTTCAAAGGGAAATCCTGCCGCAGCCGCCGGCGGTCGTAGACCGGCCTCGACTCGATACCGGAACGTGATCGCCCTTTCCTCGTCCAGAAGCTCTGTCTCGAGGCGAATCCGGAGCGGCCCGTCGACATCCCGGCGCCGGCCGGACCACAACGCCGAGAACATCCCGCCCTCGGCGGCGATCTCATGCGCCAGACGTCCGCGCGTTGCCGCCTGGATGAGCTGGAGAGCCCGGTAGAGATTGGATTTTCCGACCCCGTTTTCGCCGATGAAAAGGTTGATTCCCGAAAGATCCATGCGGATCGATCGCAGGGACCGGTAGTTCTGGGCGAACATCGAGCGGAGCAGCATGCCTCGCTTTAGCCTATCCGATTAGGGAATTGAATGGGCACCGACCAGTTCCGGTTCCGCAGGCGGAACCAACGGCAGGAACTGCGTGTCACCATCCGCTGCGAGCGCATGGACAGTGTGGTCTTCCAATGCCTTGGTGACTTCGTTGATGTCGCCGTCGAGATGCTCCACCGGGATCAGATTGCCTACCACGAAGTCGAATCGGTCGCCGCGCTTATTCAGAAGCTCGTGAAAGACCGTCATGTCCCTGAGCTCGGTCGACCATTTCGCGAACCAGTAGAACAGGCCGGAGTTCCGCGCCGTCATGTGTACCGGCAGGATCGGCAGATTGTATTTCCGCGCAAGGCCGACGGCGGAGGTTTTCCAGGGACGTTCGTTCAGCCGGCCGTTCGCCCAATAAGCGATGCGCCCAGACGGAAAAAGAACCGTCGCCTTGCCTTCCTTGACGGCACGGTTGGTGATCTGCAATGTCTCACGGGTCTTCAGCTTGCTCTTGTATTCCTCGCGCCATTCCACCGGAATGATGACCTCGGCAAAACGTGGATTGACGCGTATGGCATCGCGGTTGGCAAACACCATGATGTCCGGCCGCTTGGTTTTCAGGAGGTCGAACACGGCAACGCCATCGGCGATCCCAGTCGGATGGTTGCTGACGAGCATGAAGCCGCCGCTATCCGGAATGCGTTCGCCGTGCCGAATATTGATCTCGAGCTTCAGCAGGTTGCTCATGTACTCGAAGCACTGGAGCCCCGGCATGTTCGCAACGTCATTGGCGAAGCTGATCGCCCTGTTGTAGCGCAGCAGTGTGTGGAGGAACGGCCGCATGACGGGCCAGAGCGGATGCTTCACGATCTTCTGCCCACGCTCGGCGATCAAGGTATCGACGATGTGGCCCGGCTTGCCATGGGAGACGAGCGCGATCGCCTCCGCGAACTGTCCAATTGCGGTCGTTGGATGGCGCCGTGACATTCAAGATCCTGCGTCGTTGGGAAACCGGTCACGTGGAATGATATGATAGAAGCATGACAAGCACTTGGCCGGCATTAGGAATTCCATAACTATCGTTCCTTCAGAATTGGCGGCAGGATTGGCAAATTCAAGGCCGGATACGTGAACGAACTCCTGATCATCGCCGACCCCGGCCTGATGGCCGAGCGCTCGGCATGGCTCGATAGCCTGGCTCGCGAGCGACGCCTGTCGGAGCACACACTCGATGCCTACGAGCGCGACAGCCGTCAGTTCCTGACCTTTCTGACGGGTCATCTCGGCGGCCCCGCAACGTTGAAGGATATCCAGGCGTTGAGGCCCGCCGACTTCCGCGCATTTCTGGCAGCAAGACGCAAGGAGGGCTCCGGTGCCCGTTCGCTCGGTCGCAATCTCGCCGGCCTGCGTTCACTCCTGCGTTACCTCGAAAAGAAGGGACTGGTGAATGCCGCTGGCGTCAGCGCCGTCCGCTCGCCGAAACAGCCGAAATCGCTGCCGAAACCCTTATCCGACCGGCAGGCCATCACTGTCGTCAGCGACGAGGCGCAGCTGCACGAAGAGCCTTGGATCGCCGCACGCGATGCCGCCGTTTTCACACTGCTCTACGGCTGTGGATTGCGCATCTCCGAAGCGCTCGATCTGACGCCTGGCGACTTCAACCGCGGCGCGGCCACGCTGCGCATAATCGGCAAGGGCAACAAGACCCGCCTTGTGCCGATGCTCACCGTCGTCTTCGACGCCGTCGAGAAATACCGGTCTTTGTGCCCCTATCATCTCGAGGGCGAAGAACCCCTCTTTCGCGGCGCGCGCGGCGGCAAGCTGCAAGCTGCGATCATTCAGCGCACCATGCAGAAGATGCGCAGCGCCTTCGGGCTTCCGGAAACGGCGACACCGCATGCGCTGCGCCATTCGTTTGCGACCCACCTGTTGGCAGGTGGCGGCGATTTGAGAACCATCCAGGAATTGCTCGGCCACGCCAGCCTTTCCACCACCCAGGTCTATACAGGTGTGGATTCCTCACGATTGCTTGAAGTTTACGACCGTGCCCATCCTCGGGCGTAATCTTTTGTTAATGGCTTCTATTAAAGGAATATCCGCACGCTGGGCGTAGAGCTTAGCGATCATAGTGACCGGAACACCATCATGACGATCTCCATCGGCCACCGCAGCCTGCACATCGCATCGCCGAGCAATGTCCTGCTCTGGCTGATTGCCGCCTTTCACATGCTGCTTGCGGCAACCCTGATCGCCGTGCTGTTCTCGGTGTCCCCGGCCGCAGCGGCCGACGAGGATGCCTGTACCGGCCACAATATCCTGACCGATCTCAAGCAGAGCGATCCCGCCCGCTACGCCGAAGTCGTGAAGGAGGCCGATGCCGTGCCGAACGGCAAGGGCATTTTCTGGAAGATCGAAAAGGCGGGGATAGCGCCGTCCTGGCTGCTCGGCAGCATGCATGTGACCGATCCCCGCGTGCTGAACCTGCCGCCGCGCGCGCAGGCTGCCCATGATGCTGCCGATACGATCGTCATCGAATCCGACGAAATCCTCGACGAGAAGAAGGCTTCCGCCGCTCTGCTGATGAAGCCTGAACTGATGATGTTCACGGACGGGACGACGATTGAAAAGCTTCTGTCTCACGACGACTACGTTCGTCTGGAGGAAGGCCTGAAGCAGCGCGGTATCCCACTTGCCGCGGTCTCGCGCATGCGCCCCTGGATGATATCAAGCGTTGTTGCCCTGCCCGGCTGCGAAATGGCCCGCAAGGCGAAGGGCGTTCAGTTCCTCGATCAGAAAATCGCGACGGATGCCGTTGCTGAGGGTAAGCAGGTCAAGGGGCTCGAAACGCTGGCAGAACAGCTTCAGGCCATGGCTGAGTTGCCCACCGAGTTCCACCTGAAATCGCTGATCGAAACGCTGGCGCTTGGCTCAAAGATGAACGATGTGGTCGAGACCATGACCGATCTCTATCTCTCCGGCGATATCGGCATGACGATCCCGATGCTGAAGACGGTTTCGCCCGAGGGCCAGGACGAGGACAGCGATTATGCCGCCTTCGAGCAGCGCATCATCCTCGACCGCAACAAGGTGATGGCCGAGCGCGCGGCGCCGATCCTTGCCAAGGGCAACGTCTTCATGGCTGTCGGCGCCCTCCACCTGCCAGGCGACGGCGGCGTGATCGAACTGTTGCGCAAGCAGGGCTTCACCGTCGCCGCCGTCAACTAACGCCTTACAGGCCTAGCGCCCGACGGTCATGCGTCGGAGAACATTGGTCTTCCAATAGAACTGGTGAACAAGCGCGCCGGCCACATGCGCCGCGATAAACGCCCAGAGGACGACCTTCAGCACATCGGCGTGAAGCGACCCGACGGCGTCCATTCCAAAATAATAGGCGGCAATTCCGGTTAGCGGCATCACGAAGATGAAGGCATAAAGGCCGAAGTGCACGATCTTTGCCGCGAGGCGGAATATCGCAGGTTCCTCCGCGACTTCCAACGGTCCACCCTGGGAAAAACGCAGGCAAACTCGGACAATTGCAAGCACCAGAATGGCAATGCCGACATAGGCGTGAATGTTTGCGGCCGCGACCTGGTCGGCAGTGGCACTGCCGGTGCGGCGCATGGCGCGATTCCATTCGTTCATGCCGTCGGGAAATAACAGGTTAAAGAAGATCAACAGCGCCATACCCCAGTGAAGAAGGCGTTGCGGCAGGCTGTATGCATCGACAGGTGCGGATTGCATCGGCTTTCCTTTCGAATAACTTTAGAATTATTCGAAAGTAGAACGGCCGCCTGTCGGGAGACAAGCGGCCGATCGCATATTGCCGAAATTTAATATTTACATGTGGATCGGCTTGAAGAACGCGGCGAGAGCCGCTTCCTTGACCGCTTCCGACATGGTCGGGTGCGCGTGGCAGGTGCGGCCGAGATCTTCCGCGGAACCGCCGAACTCCATGAGAACGGCGATCTCGTGGATCATCTCGCCGGCGCCGAAGCCGACGATATGGCCGCCGAGGACGCGATCGGTTTCCTTGTCGGAAAGGATCTTCACAAAGCCATCAGTAGCGAGCATCGCACGAGCACGGCCGTTCGCCGTGAACGGGAACTTGCCGACCTTGTAGGCGATGCCAGCGGCCTTCAGCTCCTCCTCGGTCTTGCCGACGGAGGCGACTTCCGGCTGCGTATAGACGACGCTCGGAATGACATCGTAGTTCACGTGGCCGTGCTGACCGGCGAGGATTTCGGCGAGTGCCACGCCTTCGTCCTCGGCCTTGTGGGCAAGCATCGGTCCCTTCACCACGTCGCCGATCGCGTAGATGCCGGCAACATTGGTGCGGAAGTGTCCGTCGATCTCGACGCGGCCGCGACTGTCGAGCTTCACTCCTGCTTCTTCCAGACCGAGGCCGGCGGTGTAAGGCGTACGGCCGGTCGCGATCAGAACGACCTCGGCTTCGAGCGTCTGCGCATCGCCACCCTTGACCGGCTCGAAGGTGACCTTGGCACCCTTGCCGCCCTTCTCGACGCCCGTCACCTTGGAGCTCAGGTTAATGGTGACACCCTGCTTGGCGAGCATCCGCTGGAACTGCTTGGAGACTTCGCCATCCATGCCGCCGAGAATCGTGTCGAGATATTCGACGACGGTGACCTTGGCGCCGAGGCGCGACCAGACGGAGCCGAGCTCGAGGCCGATGACGCCACCACCGACGACGATCATCGTTTCCGGCACCTTCTCGAGAGCGATCGCGCCCGTTGAGGAGATGATCACCTTCTCGTCGAGATCGACTTTCACGCCCGGAATGCCGGCGACATCGGAGCCGGTCGCGATGACGATGTTCTTGCCTTCGATTTCCTGGACCTTGCCGTCTTCGGCGGTCACGGAAACCTTGCCAGCCGATACGATCTTGCCGGTCCCCAGGAAAGCATCGATCTTGTTCTTCTTGAAGAGGAAGGCAACGCCGTCGACGTTGGCCTTCACCGTCGCATCCTTGTGCGCCAGCATCTTTTCAAGGTTCAGCTTCGGAGCGGCGACCTCGATGCCGAGCGCATCCATGCCGTGGCCGGCCTGATGGAACATTTCGGAGGCATGCAGCAGCGCCTTGGACGGGATGCAGCCGACATTCAGGCAGGTGCCGCCGAACGTTGCACGCTTTTCAACGACAGCGACCTTGAGGCCGAGCTGCGCTGCCTTGATGGCAGCGACATAGCCGCCAGGGCCGGTTCCGATAACGATCACATCGTAGGACATTGTTTCTTTTCCTTTTCGTTATTTGCTTAGTCAGCCGCGCGGGCGAGCGCGAGGCGGAAACCGAAGCCGACCAGTGCGGCGCCGGTGATACGGTTGAACCATCTGCCGCTTGCGATGAAGCGGTCGCGAATGGGCTTTACGGTGAAGAAAGTGGAGACGCCGGCGAACCAAGCGACGAGTGCGATGGCCATGCCAATGCCGTAGCTGAACTGGATCAGCGCCGGGGTATCGTGATGCACCAGGGTCGAGAAGAGGGACAGGAAGAACAGGACCGGCTTCGGATTGAGCGCGTTGGTGATGAAGCCCATGCCGAGGCATTTCAGCGCCGAGATCGGCGCGCGGTCTTCGTCCGTCACCTCGATCTCATTCACCTTGAAGCCCGGCTCACGGAAGGACTTGATGCCGAGGTAGACGAGATAGGCGACGCCGGCCCATTTGATAACGGCAAACAGCATCAGCGATTTGGAGACGATCAGACCGAGGCCGAGAATCGTATAGCTGATGTGAAACAGCAGCGAAAAGCCCATGCCGAGGCCGGTCATCATGGCGGCGCGGCGGCCATGCACGATGCTCTGGCGCAGGATGACGGCGAAGTCGGCGCCCGGCACGACGATGAAGATCGAAAAGACGGCCATCAGGCCGAGAAACTCAAGGAAATATTGCATGGCGATATGGTCTCCGCGCCCTAACGGCCGCCGCTGACATTAAGTATGGCGCCCGTTATATAGGAAGCCGTCGGCGAGAGAAGGTAGAGAACCGCGTCTGCGATTTCTTCCGCCGTGCCGGGCCGCTGCATCGGAATGCTCGGTGCGAGGTCGCGTGCGCGGTTCGGTAGGCCGCCGGATGCATGAATGTCGGTATCAATGACGCCGGGGCGGATCGCGTTCACGCGCACGCCCTCGTTTGCGACTTCTCGCGACAGGCCCACGGTGAACGTATCGATCGCGGCCTTCGAGGCAGCGTAGTCGACATACTGCGAGGCCGAACCCAGCACTGCTGCCATTGACGAAATGTTGACGATCGCCCCGCCCTTGCCGCCGTGCCTCGATGACATCCGCCGGACGGCTTCGGCCGCACAGAGGATCGAACCGGTCACGTTGACGCGCATCATCCGTTCAAGACGCTCGACGCTCATCTCGTCAACGCGCTGCTGCGCATCAACGATGCCGGCATTGTTGACCAGTCCATCCAGCCGTCCGAAATGCCTGTCGACCGCCTCGAACATCGCGACAATATCCTGCGCATCGCCGACATCGCCCTTGATGGCGATGGCGTCGCCACCCTCTGCCTTGACCTCAGAGACGATAGTATCGGCAGCGGCGCGGTTCGCGGCGTAGTTCACGGCGACGTCCCAGCCCTGGCGGGCAGCGAGACGGCAGACCGCCGCACCGATGCCTCGGCTCCCGCCGGTAACGAGAAGGACGGGTCGTTGTGTCATTTCGCGCACTCCTCGAATGCCAGGACATCCCACGGCGCAACCGTCGCCTTGTCGTTGCCCCATATCTGCGATTGGCGGATCGCCGGGCCGAGACCCGGCAGAAAGATATTCTCGGCGGCTGCCGCGGCTTCGGACTGCAGATTGTCGATTTCGCCCTTGGCGTTCGCGCTATAGACCGTGCCCCGCCAGATCGTGCAGGCATCCAGATCGGCGCCCGTCACGTCACCGCCAGGGCAGTTGAACATCAGGATACCGACGGCGCGTTCCGGATCGTCGGACGGCATCACATAGCCGTCCAGCTCGAGCGACGTTTTGAGAACCTTTAGCGTGAACCGGTTGCTGGCAGCGGCTGCTTGCGAATTGATCGGCGTAAAGCGAAGCTCGTAGGCGCCGTCGCGGTCGGCATAGACGGCACTTGCCTGCGTGCAATCGGGAGCACCAAAAGCAGTCGCAGGCAGCGCCAGCAAAAACGCGAGCGACGCCCAGATCCTACCCTTGGCAAAGGGAGGCATCCCGGTCATACGCCCTGTGGAGATTGCCAGCGACATTACGCGCCCCGCTGAGGTGGAAAGGGCCGCTCACGCGGCCCAGTCGAATGCTTAGAGATCGAGAACCAGGCGCTCCGGATCTTCCAGGCTTTCCTTGACGCGGACGAGGAAGGTCACGGCTTCCTTGCCGTCGACGATACGGTGGTCGTAGGAGAGCGCGAGATACATCATCGGACGGATGACGATCTGGCCGCCAACGACGACCGGACGGTCCTGGATCTTGTGCATGCCGAGGATACCGGACTGCGGCGCGTTCAGGATCGGCGAGGACATCAGCGAGCCGTAAACGCCGCCGTTGGTGATCGTGAAGGTGCCGCCCTGCATGTCGGCCATCGAGAGCGAGCCATCGCGCGCAGCCTTTGCGAGACGCGCCAGTTCCTTTTCGACTTCAGCGATCGACATCTGGTCCGCGTCGCGGATGACAGGGACGACGAGGCCCTTGTCCGTGCCGACGGCCATGCCGATGTGGCAGAAGTTCTTGTAGATGATGTCGGTGCCGTCGATCTCGGCGTTAACAGCCGGAAGTTCCTTCAGCGCGTGGGTGATAGCCTTGGTGAAGAAGCCCATGAAGCCGAGCTTCACGCCATGCTTCTTTTCGAAGACGTCCTTGTACTTGGCGCGCAGGTCCATGACAGCCTTCATGTCCACCTCGTTGTAGGTGGTCAGCATGGCAGCCGTGTTCTGGGCGTCCTTCAGGCGCTTGGCGATCGTCTGGCGCAGGCGCGTCATCTTCACGCGCTCTTCGCGAGCGGCATCCTCGACAGTCGACGGGCCGCGGGCGGCAGCCGGAACGGCAGGAGCGGCAGCGGCAGCCGGGGCGGAGATGCCCTTGGCAACAGCAGCGATCACGTCGCCCTTCAGAACCTGGCCGCGCTTGCCGCTACCATCGATCTGATCGGCCGACAGGTTGTTTTCGGCGAGCATCTTGGCAGCAGCCGGTGCCGGCGGCATCGCGGAAGCAGCAGCTGCCGGAGCAGCGGCGGCTGCGACAGCCGGTTCGGCTACCTTTGCCGGGGCGGCGGCGGGAGCAGCAGCAGCCGGGGCGGCGGCAGCACCAGCGCCTGCGGCGATCTGGCCGAGCAGCGCGCCGAGACCAACGGTTTCGCCAGCCTGGGCGACAATCTCGGACAGCGTACCGGAAGCCGGTGCGGGCACTTCGATGGTCACCTTGTCGGTTTCAAGCTCGAGAATCGGTTCGTCGGCCTTGATGGCATCGCCGACCTTCTTGAACCAGGTACCGACGGTTGCCTCGCTGACGGATTCACCGAGAGTTGGAACGCGGATTTCTGTGGCCATTGTTCAAATCCTGATTTGCTTGTGTTCGTTTATTCGTTTCCGGCTCCTGACGGCCGGAGAATGATCGAGGGCATTGGCAATATGTCGAAGCGAAAACCGTAACCGGACTGGATGATCGGATCGGCGTCGGCAAGCGCTTGCGCTGCCTGCTGATCCTCCACCGAGACGACTGCCATGCCCCAGCCTCCTTCACCTTCGAAGACGGGACCGACGGCGATCGCCGATCCCTGTTCCGCGTTCTGGTGCCAGTAGGCGGCATGGCGCTTCATCGCGGCCATTTCCTCCCCGGTCGCGTCGTAGGGGAAACGCGGGCGAGGCGGCACAAGTCTGAAGAAGAAATATGCCATCGCCCCGATCCCTTAACCGCCCAGCGCATCCTCGAGGAATGCGGCGAGCTGCGACAGATGCTTGGACATCAGACCCGTTGCCGGCGAAGCGGCAGCCGGACGGCCGGTGTAACGGACGCGCTGGTACTTCGCATCGATGTGGGCGAGCACCCACTCCAGATACGGGTCGATGAACGACCATGCGCCCATGTTCTTCGGCTCTTCCTGGCACCAGACCATCTCGGCGTTCCGGAAGCGGGAAAGCTCGTTGATGAGCGCCTTTGCCGGGAACGGATAGAGCTGTTCGACGCGCAGCAGGTAGATGTCGTCGATGCCGCGCTTCTCGCGCTCTTCCAGAAGATCGTAGTAGACCTTGCCGGTGCACATGACCACGCGGCGGATCTTCGCATCCTTCTGCAGCTTGATCGGGCCGTCCTTGATGACCTCCGCATCGTCCCAGAGGAGACGATGGAAGGAAGACTCGCCAGCGAGTTCGGCAAGGCTGGAAACAGCCCGCTTGTGACGCAGCAGGGACTTCGGCGTCATCAGCACGAGCGGCTTGCGGAAGTCGCGCTTCAGCTGACGGCGCAGGATGTGGAAGTAGTTCGCCGGCGTCGTGACGTTGGCGACCTGCATGTTGTCCTCGGCGCAAAGCTGCAGGAAGCGCTCGAGGCGAGCCGAGGAGTGCTCCGGACCCTGGCCTTCGTAGCCATGCGGCAGCAGGCAGACGAGACCCGACATGCGCAGCCACTTGCGTTCGCCCGAGGAGACGAACTGGTCGAAGACAACCTGCGCGCCGTTGGCGAAGTCGCCGAACTGGGCTTCCCAAAGGGTCAGCGCGTTCGGGCGAGCCAGCGAATAGCCGTACTCGAAGCCGAGCACCGCTTCTTCCGAAAGCATCGAGTTGATGACTTCGTAACGGGCCTGGTTGGACGACAGGTTCGCCAGCGGAATGTAACGCTCTTCCGTCTCCTGGTCGTAGAGAACCGAATGACGCTGCGAGAAGGTACCGCGCTCGCAATCCTGACCGGAAAGGCGGATCTTGTGGCCTTCGACAACAAGCGAACCGAAGGCAAGCGCCTCGGCCATCGCCCAGTCGAGGTTCTCGCCCGTCTGGATCATGTTGGCGCGGTTTTCCATGAAGCGCTGGATCGTGCGGTGTGCATGGAAGCCTTGCGGAATTTCCGAAAGCTTTCGGCCGATATCCTTAAGCGTCTTCATCGGAACGGCTGTCTTGCCGCGGCGCTGTTCGTCGGCGTTGTCAGCCGTGCGCAGGCCCGACCACTCGCCATCCAGCCAGTCGGCCTTGTTCGGCTTGTAGCTCTGGCCGGCGTCGAACTCCTGCTCGAGATGCGCGCGCCAGTCAGCCTTCATCTTCTCGACGTCGCCGTCGGACAGCAGGCCCTCGGCAACGAGACGATCCGCATAGATCTGCAACACCGTCTTGTGGGCGCGGATGACCTTGTACATCTTCGGCTGCGTGAAAGACGGCTCATCGCCTTCGTTGTGGCCGTAGCGACGATAGCAGAACATGTCGACCACAACGGGCTTGTGGAACTTCATGCGGAATTCCATGGCGATCTTGGCAGCATAGACAACTGCTTCCGGATCGTCGCCGTTGACGTGGAAGATCGGCGCTTCGATCATCTTGGCGACGTCGGACGGATAAGGCGACGAACGCGAGAAGGCCGGGTTGGTGGTGAAGCCGATCTGGTTGTTGATGATGACGTGCATCGTGCCGGCAACGCGGTGACCGCGCAGGCCCGACAGGCCGAGGATTTCGGCAATCACGCCCTGGCCGGCAAACGCCGCGTCCCCATGGATCAGCAGCGGAAGAACCTTGGCACGCTCCGACAACGGAATGGTATCACCGTCCCAGACGGTGGCGCCCATGTCCTGCTTGGCGCGAGCCTTGCCCATGACGACCGGGTCAACGATTTCAAGATGCGACGGGTTGGCCGTCAGCGACACGTGCACCTTGTTGCCGTCGAATTCGCGATCGGAGGAGGCGCCGAGGTGGTACTTGACGTCGCCCGAGCCTTCGACTTCGTCAGGCGCGTAGGAACCGCCCTTGAATTCGTGGAAAATCGCGCGGTGCGGCTTGCCCATGACTTGCGAAAGCACATTCAGACGACCGCGATGGGCCATGCCGAACACGGCTTCACGAAGGCCGAGGTGGCCGCCGCGCTTCAGGATCTGCTCCAGCGCCGGGATGAGCGATTCGCCGCCATCGAGACCAAAGCGCTTGGTGCCCTTGAACTTCACGTCGAGGAACTGCTCGTAGCCTTCAGCCTCGACCAGCTTGGCAAGGATCGCCTTCTTGCCTTCCGGGGTGAAGGCAACGCCCTTGTCCGGACCTTCGATGCGCTCCTGGATCCAGGCTTTTTCTTCCGGATTGGAAATATGCATGAATTCGACGCCGAGGGTCGAGCAGTAGGTGCGCTCGAGGATCTCGATCATCTCGGGAAGGGTGGCGTATTCGAGGCCGAGAACGTTGTCGATGAAGATCTTGCGGGAATAGTCGGCCTGCGTGAAACCGTAAGCTTCGGGCGACAGTTCCTTGTAGTCTTCGACGGGTGCCGCGATCCCGAGCGGATCGAGCTTGGCATGCAGGTGGCCGCGCATGCGATAGGCGCGGATCATCATGATGGCGCGGACGGAGTCGCGGGTCGCCTGCAGGATGTCGGCACCTTCGGTCGGCTTGCCGGCGGCCTCAGCCTTGCCCTTGACCTTGGTCTCGATGATCTTTTCAACAGTGCCCCAATCACCGTCGAGCGCCGAAACGAGATCGCTCTTCGGCTGCAGGGGCCAGTTCGTCTTGCGCCAGGATGCACCCTTGGCCGCCTTTTTCACATCTTCCGGATTGTCTTCCAGAGCCTTGAAGAAGGACCGCCATTCCTCGTTGACCGAGCTCGGGTCTTCTTCATAGCGCGCATAGAGCTGCTCGATATACGCAGCATTGGCGCCATCCAGGAACGAGGTGATCTGAAACTGCTCGTTGGCTTCTTGCCGTGCCATGGTTACACGCGGACGCTTTCGTCCGCCTCCTGACTTGTGATTCCGCCGGATACTCGACCGGCTTGCCGCATCTGTCGATAGCCGCCTGTCCGCGGCTCATTCCATTTCAAAGTCGAGACCCGGGCAAGCGGCGAAAACCGTTGCCCGGGTTATAGATTGGATTAGCCCTTGAGGACTTCAACCAGCGTCTTGCCGAGGCGCGCCGGCGAAGGCGAAACCTTGATGCCAGCCGATTCCATGGCCGCGATCTTCGATTCCGCGTCACCCTTGCCGCCGGAAACGACAGCGCCGGCGTGGCCCATGGTGCGGCCCTTCGGAGCCGTACGGCCCGCGATGAATCCGGCCATCGGCTTCTTGCGGCCCTTCTTGGCTTCGTCGATCAGGAACTGTGCTGCATCTTCTTCAGCCGAGCCGCCGATTTCGCCGATCATGATGATCGAGGTCGTGGCTTCATCGGCCAGGAACATTTCCAGCACGTCGATGAACTCGGTGCCCTTGACCGGGTCGCCGCCGATACCGACAGCCGTCGTCTGGCCGAGGCCTTCGTTGGATGTCTGGAACACGGCTTCGTAGGTCAGCGTGCCCGAACGGGAAACGATGCCGACCGAACCCTTGCGGAAGATCGAGCCCGGCATGATGCCGATCTTGCACTCTTCCGGCGTCAGGATGCCCGGGCAGTTCGGTCCGAGCAGGCGTGACTTCGACTTGTCGAGCTTGGCCTTGACGCGCACCATGTCCATGACCGGGATGCCCTCGGTGATGCAGGTGATGAACGGGATTTCGGCCTCGATCGCCTCGATGATCGCATCGGCTGCACCTGCCGGCGGAACATAGATCACGGTCGCATCGGCGCCGGTCCGTTCCTTGGCTTCGGCAACGCTTGCGAAGATCGGCAGAGAGGTACCGTCGACGCCCGACGACCAGGTTTCGCCACCCTTCTTCGGGTGAATACCGCCGACCATCTTGGTGCCGTAATAGGCAAGCGCCTGTTCGGTGTGGAAGGTGCCGGTCTTGCCGGTCAGGCCCTGAACGAGAACCTTGGTGTCTTTGTTGACGAGAATAGACATTCTTTCGGTCCTTCCGGATTAGGCCTTGATCGCCGCGACGATCTTCTTCGCCGCGTCGTCGAGATCGTCGGCAGCCGTAATCGCCAGACCCGACTCGTTGAGGATTTTCTTGCCGAGTTCGACGTTGGTGCCTTCGAGGCGAACGACGAGCGGAACCTTCAGACCGACTTCCTGCACAGCTGCGACAACGCCTTCGGCGATGACGTCGCAACGCATGATGCCGCCGAAGATGTTGACGAGGATGCCCTCGACCTTCGGGTCAGCCGTGATGATCTTGAAGGCTGCAGCGACCTTCTCCTTGCCGGCGCCACCGCCGACGTCGCAGAAGTTTGCCGGCTCCTTGCCGTAGAGTTTGATGATGTCCATCGTCGCCATGGCAAGGCCAGCGCCGTTGACCATGCAGCCGATGTTGCCGTCGAGAGCCACGTAGGCGAGATCCCACTTCGAGGCCTCGATTTCCTTGGCGTCTTCCTCGGTCTCGTCGCGCAGCGCCTTCACGTCGTCGTGGCGAAACAGCGCATTGCCGTCGAATGACATCTTGGCGTCGAGAACGCGCAGGTGGCCGTCCTTCATGACGATCAGCGGGTTGACCTCGAGGAGAGCCATGTCCTTCTCGCCGAATGCCTTGTAGAGCGCCGGAAACAGCGACTTGGCGTCTTCGGCGGCAGCGCCGCTCAGTTCGAGAGCCTTGGAGATCGCAGCAACGTTAGCAGCGGTGACGCCGGCTTCCGGGTCGATAGCGATCGTGTGGATCTTCTCGGGCGTATCGTGAGCGACAGCCTCGATGTCCATGCCACCTTCGGTCGAAACGACGAAGGCAACGCGGCCAACCGAGCGGTCGACCAGCAGCGAGCAATAGAGTTCGCGGTCGATGTCGGCACCGTCTTCGATGTAGAGGCGGTTGACCTGCTTGCCAGCTTCGCCCGTCTGCGCCGTTACCAGCGTGTTGCCGAGCATTTCCTTGGCGTGAGCAACGACTTCGTCGATCGACTTGGCGAGACGAACGCCGCCCTTGGCGTCGGCGCCGAGTTCCTTGAACTTGCCCTTGCCGCGGCCGCCGGCATGGATCTGGCTCTTGACCACGTAAAGCGGGCCCGGAAGCGACTTGGCGGCAGCTTCGGCTTCCTCGACCTTGAGGATCGCCACACCTTTTGCGACCGGCGCGCCATAGCCCTTCAGCAGAGCCTTGGCCTGATATTCATGAATATTCATGGATCTATTCCTGTTTGGATTGCGTCAGCGCGCGGTCTGATTACTTCAGCGCAGGCGCAATGTTGATGCAGGCTTCGCAAAGACCGGCGACAGCAGCGACCGACTTGTCGAAGGCTTCCTTTTCGGCCTTGTTGAGGTCGATCTCAATGACGCGCTCGACGCCACCGGCACCGATAACAGTCGGCACGCCGACATACATGTCCTTGACGCCGTACTGGCCAGTCAGCTGTGCCGCGCAAGGCAGGACGCGCTTCTTGTCCTTGAGGTAGGACTCGGCCATTTCGATCGCGGAAGCAGCCGGAGCATAGTAGGCCGAGCCGGTCTTCAGCAGGCCGACGATTTCCGCGCCGCCGTCACGGGTACGCTGGATGATTTCTTCGAGGCGTTCCTTGGTGACCCAACCCATCGTGACGAGATCCGTCAGCGGAATACCGCCAACCGTCGAATAGCGGGCGAGCGGCACCATCGTGTCGCCGTGGCCGCCGAGAACGAATGCCGTGACGTCCTGTACGGAAACGTTGAATTCCTGGGACAGGAACAGGCGGAAGCGCGACGAGTCGAGAACGCCCGCCATGCCAACGACCTTGTTGGCCGGGAGGCCGGAGAACTTCTGCAGTGCCCAGACCATCGCGTCGAGCGGATTGGTGATGCAGATAACAAAAGCGTTCGGGGCATACTTCTTGATGCCGGCGCCGACCTGTTCCATGACCTTGAGGTTGATGCCGAGAAGGTCATCGCGGCTCATGCCCGGCTTGCGCGGCACGCCGGCGGTGACGATGCAGACATCAGCACCCTCGATCGCCGAATAGTCGCTGGCGCCCGTCAGGTTGGCGTCGAAGCCCTCGACCGGAGAGGACTGAGCGATGTCGAGGCCCTTACCCTGAGGAATGCCGTCGGCGATATCGAAGAGAACGATGTCACCCAACTCCTTCAGACCGGCGAGATGCGCCAGCGTGCCACCAATCATGCCAGAACCAATGAGTGCGATCTTGTTACGCGCCATTTCGCTGTTTCCTTTGCGATCAAAATTCGTCAGGCGACGCGCGAGGGGGCATCGCCCAATGCCGCAATCGCATAGCTCCAAAGCCAAAAAATGGCAAATGATTATTTTTGAGCAAGGAATTTCAATCGTTTAGATCATAAAATTCTTACGTAAACGTAATATAAATTGTCATCAAAGCGTTACTCGGCAGCCCGTCGCTCATGGTGCAATGCGAGATATTCCAAACTGCGCATTTCGAAAAGACGCGAGACAGTGCGGTCGAATTCGAAGCCCTCGGTACCACGCGCTTGTGTCAACAAATTTTCAGGCATCGCTGCTGCGGAGACATAGAGCCGCACTGCATGATCGTAAAGCGTATCGATCAAGATGATGAAGCGCTTGATCTGATTCCGTTTGTCAGCCCCCAGCAATGGCACGTGTTCGAGGAAGATGGCGTCGAAGCGTTTGGCAATGGCCAGAAAGTCCGCAGCACCTAGCGGCTTTTCACAGAGATCAGCGAACGAAAACCGCGCCAGCCGATCGACTGCCAGCGGCACATGGATCGACCGCCCCTTCATCGGAATCTCCAGCGGCTGCGCCTTTCGGCCGTGAAGCGCCTGCGTCCAGGATGCATCCATGGCCATGTCGGTCCGGTTATCGATCGGCGTCAGATAGACCGGCTGGCTGTCGAGCTTCTCCATCCGGTAGTCGGTCGGCGAGTCCAGTGTCACGATCTCGACGTTCTGCTTCAGGAGATCGACGAAGGGCAGGAACAGGCTCCGATTGAGGCCGTCCTTGTAGAGGTTGTTGGGCTCGACATTGGAGGTCGCGACCAGCAGGCACCCGCGCCGGAAAAGTTCGGAAAACAGCCGCGACAGGATCATCGCGTCGGCGATGTCAGTCACGGTAAACTCATCGAAGCACAGCAGTTCGGCTTCGTCATAGAGGGCAGCAGCAACGACCGGAATGGGATCGGCCTGCTTGGTCTCGCCCTGCTTGAGCTTCAGCCGGTGTGCCGCGATGCGGTTGTGCACGTCGGCCATGAATTCGTGGAAGTGCGCGCGCCGCTTCTTCGCGCAAGGCGCCATGCCGAAGAACATATCCATCAGCATCGTCTTGCCGCGCCCGACGCTGCCATGAATGTAGAGTCCTTTGACTGCTTCCGACGGCTTCTTCTTGTTGGCGAACAACCAGCCGAGAGCGCTTGCCTTTGCCGCCGGCCGCCGCTGCTTCAACCCTGACAGTACCCGATCCAGGCATTTCGCCACGTGCATCTGGGCTGAATCGATTTGAAGCGCGCCGGAAGCCGTCAGCGACTTCAATTGTTCGCTGACGCTCAGGGTGTAGTCTGGCATGGGTTGCATAAAGGAGGTCCGCCTATGCAGGATCGGCGGCCTTCGCCGCCGGATCTTTTAACGGCTGAGGCTGATCGGCTGACCGGTATTGGTCTGGCCGCTGAAAGCGTTGTCGGCGGTCTTGTAGACGCTGCCGATCTGGTTGCCGCTGCGGTCCTTCAGGATAACCTGCTTGCCTGAAACTTCCCAGGAGCCCATCGCCGTCAGTTCGCCGACGCAGCCGCGCGTACCGCCACGCGAGCCGCTGCCGAGATTGGTGAGCGTCAGGAACATGTCGCAGGAGCCGTTGACGCGCCAGCTGCCGACCATCGATTCCTTCGTGACATCCATCGCATTCGCAGCCATCGCGCCGGGCTGGCCGCCGGCGACTGGCGCCGTGGCCGTTGGAGCGGCCGGGAATTGGGAAGCACCGGAAGGCGGCGGAAGCTGTCCGCCCTGAACCGAAGGAACCGGCTGGGCCGTCAGCGGCGCCGGCTGGCTATAGCTTGCATTGTCATAGGCGGTGCGCTGGCAGCCAGCTAACGACAGAATAACCACGAGACCTGTCGCCATATGTCTGAACTGCATCATCATACTCCTGATTTTTCCAGTATTGCCCTGAAGTTGCCGCGCAATCACGGCGGAATTATCTTGAAAGGCTGTACTGAATCAAGCCAGCGCGAGGAGAAATTGTGTCGATCTGGGAGCAACGCCGTAACGCCGAGACAAATTTGGCGCAATCCCGGACAAATTAAGGCTTCGCGAGCGGATAAAGAAAAGGGCCGCATCCGCGGCCCTTTTGCTGGATTGATCAAACACGACGCTCGACCATCATCTTCTTGATTTCGGCGATCGCCTTGGCCGGGTTTAGGCCCTTCGGGCAGGTCTGCGCGCAGTTCATGATCGTGTGGCAGCGATAGAGACGGAACGGATCCTCGAGATTGTCGAGACGCTCGCCGGTCGCTTCGTCGCGGCTGTCGATCAGCCAGCGGTAAGCCTGCAGGAGAACGGCCGGACCGAGGTAGCGGTCGCCGTTCCACCAGTAGCTCGGACAGGAAGTCGAGCAGCAAGCGCAGAGAATGCACTCGTAGAGGCCGTCGAGCTTCTGGCGGTCCTCATGGCTCTGCTTCCATTCCTTGGCCGGCGTCGGCGAAACCGTCTTCAGCCATGGCTCGATCGAGCGGTGCTGGGCATAGAAGTTGGTGAGATCCGGGACCAGGTCCTTGACGACAGGCAGATGCGGCAGCGGATAGATCTTCACCGCGCCCTTGATGTCGTCGAGACCCTTGGTGCAGGCGAGCGTATTCGTGCCGTCGATGTTCATCGCGCAGGAGCCGCAGATGCCCTCACGACAGGAACGGCGCAGCGTCAGCGTCGGGTCGATTTTGTTCTTGATGTAGAGCAGACCGTCGAGCACCATCGGACCGCAATCGTCGACATCGATATAGAAGGTGTCGATCGACGGGTTCTGTCCGTCATCCGGGCTCCAGCGGTAGACGCGGAATTCGCGAGTGTTCTTCGCGCCCGCTGGCTTCGGCCATACCTTGCCTTCGCGGATCTGGGAGTTCTTGGGAAGAGCGAGTTCAACCATGTCCGGTTCCTTTTAGTACACGCGAGCCTTGGGCGCGATCTTCTTGGGATCGATGCCCTCTGCGATGAGCTCGGTGTGAACCGGGCGGTAGTCGAGCTTGACGTCGCCTGACTCGTTGACCCAGGCAAGTGTGTGCTTGCGCCAGTTGACGTCGTCACGGCCGGCAAAAGCGCCTTCCGTGTAGTCTTCGCGTGCGTGCGAACCACGGCTCTCCTTGCGAGCCTCGGCGCCGTAGATCGTCGTGATGGCGTTGGCCATCAGGTTCTGCAGCTCGAGGGTTTCCACGAGGTCGGAGTTCCAGATCATCGAACGGTCGGTGACCTTGATGTCGCGCATTTCCTGCCAGATGGCCGAGATGCGCTTGCAGCCCGACTCCAGCGATTCCTGCGTACGGAACACGGCGGCGTCTTCCTGCATGGCGCGCTGCATCTTCTCGCGCAGTACCGCCGTCGGCGTGCCGCCGCTGGCATTGCGCAGGCTGTCGAAGCGATCCATGATCTTGTCGCAGGCGGCGACGTTGAGATGCGGGATCGGCGCGCCGCGATCGATGACCTCGCCGGCGCGGATCGCAGCGGCGCGGCCGAAGACCACGAGGTCGATCAGCGAGTTGGAGCCGAGACGATTGGCGCCGTGCACCGAGGCGCAACCGGCTTCGCCCACGGCCATCAGGCCGGGGATGATGCGCTCCGGATAGGAGCTGTCGGCATTCAGCACTTCGCCCCAGTAGTTCGTCGGAATACCGCCCATGTTGTAGTGGACAGTCGGCAGAACCGGGATCGGCTCGCGCGTCACGTCGACGCCGGCGAAGATCTTGGCGCTCTCGGAAATGCCCGGCAGGCGCTCGTGCAGAACGGCCGGATCGAGATGGTCGAGATGCAGGAAGATGTGGTCCTTGTTCTTGCCGACGCCGCGACCTTCGCGGATCTCAAGCGTCATGCAGCGCGAAACGACGTCGCGCGAGGCGAGGTCCTTGGCCGATGGCGCGTAACGCTCCATGAAGCGTTCGCCCTCGGAGTTGACGAGGTAGCCGCCTTCGCCGCGTGCGCCTTCGGTGATGAGACAGCCCGAACCGTAGATGCCGGTCGGGTGGAACTGCACGAATTCCATGTCCTGCAGCGGCAGCCCAGCGCGGGCCACCATGCCGCCACCGTCGCCGGTGCAGGTATGGGCAGAGGTTGCCGAGAAGTAGGCGCGGCCGTAGCCGCCGGTCGCCAGCACCACCATCTTGGCGGCGAAGCGATGGATCGTGCCGTCATCGAGGCACCAGGCGACGACGCCGGTGCAGCGGCTGCCGTCATCCGACATGATCAGGTCGAGCGCGAAATACTCGATGAAGAATTCGGCGTTGTTGCGCAGCGACTGACCATAGAGCGTGTGCAGGATCGCGTGGCCGGTACGGTCGGCAACAGCGCAGGTGCGCTGCACCGGCGGGCCTTCACCGAAGTTCTGCATGTGGCCGCCGAACGGCCGTTGATAGATCTTGCCTTCCTCGTTGCGTGAGAAGGGAACGCCGTAATGCTCAAGCTCATAGACCGCCTTCGGCGCTTCCATGGTGAGATACTGCATGGCGTCGACGTCGCCGAGCCAGTCGGAGCCCTTGACGGTGTCGTAGAGGTGCCACTGCCAGCTGTCGGGCGTCATATTCTGCAGCGAGGCGGCGATGCCGCCCTGGGCAGCGACCGTGTGCGAGCGGGTCGGGAATACCTTGGTGATGCAGGCAGTGCGGAAACCCTGTTCGGCCATGCCAAGCGTGGCGCGAAGACCGGCGCCGCCGGCGCCGACGACGATCACATCGTATGAGTGATCGACGTATTTGTAGGCCTTCCCATTCTGAGCGGGTGAAGTCGGTGCCATGATACGGTTATCCTACGAATGCAATTTTCAGAATGGCGAAGAGACAGAGCCCCGCCATCAGGATCGAAAAGAACGTGTTCAACATCAGCAGGGCGATCTTGGCGAATTCGCCATGAACGTAGTCCTCGATGATGACCTGCATGCCGAGACGCATATGAATGACGCCGGAAACGACCATCAGACCCATGACGACCGCAACAAGCGGGTTGGACAGGGCGTGAACCACATCGGCATAAGGCTCGCCGGCGTGAATGATCATGAAGATGATGAAGAAGAGAAAAAGCGGCACGTTGGCAACCGCCGTGACGCGCTGGCGCCAGAAATGATCAGTTCCTTCCTTGGCCGAGCCAAGGCCGCGAACCTTACCCAGGGGGGTGCGCATATCCATGAGAACAACCTTCAGAAGCGAATAAGGAAGCCGATCACCCAGACCAGCACGGTCAGACAGAGCGATATGACGATCGAAGCTTGAGCCATCTTGGTCGAGACTTCCTTGTCGAAGCCGTAACCGAGATCCCAGACGAAGTGACGGAAACCGCCAACCATATGGTGCAGAAGCGCCCAGGTGTAGCCAAGCAGCACGAGCTTGCCGACGATGCTTCCGAGGATCCAGTTGACCCAGTCATAGTAGGCTTGGCCAGTCGCAGCGGCGATCAGCCACCAGGCGACCAGCAGCGTCCCGACGTAAAGCGCGCCACCGGTAATGCGGTGAACGATCGACATGACCATGGTGGGGATTGGTTTGTAAATTTGCAAATGCGGCGACAGGGGCCGATTATTTGTCACATTCGCCATCAGAACCTCGCGGCGTCTTCTCTGCGCTCCTCCATCAGGGAGCATTCAAGGCGACCACACGAATGACAAAATTGTTTGTGTGTGCGTCGCATCATTGGCGACGTTTAATCACGTAAGCCCCTAACGACAAGTATAATTGCACCCCCAATTTAATTTAATCGATTTGCGTCTCTGGGTGGCGCGAACTGCGCTTGACGGCCCGGCCCGCGCTTGGCGCGAACAGCATGGCCAGACGTCTTCTGGACAATCGGCGGCTTTTAGCGCATTTTGCAGTTAACGCTTTGTTAAGCATTTCATTTTCGGAGATCCGCGCGATGCTGAAGACTATGTCCGCGCTCGTTTCACTTGTCGCCGCTGTTTTGATCGCGCTGCCGACGTCGGCGGACGATTTTGGGCGAGGTTCATTCTCTCGCCACGGTGGTAAGGGATTCTTCAGGCATCACGCGCCCACGATCGTCGGTCGGCCCTTTTTTGGATGGAACGACGGACGCATTCGATTTTCGGATGGATCCAAACGGTTCGGCCATCGCTTCGGTCGCACGCCTCTGATCAAGCGTGCGTCATTCCCGTATCGCGGCAACAGTGGTTATGGCGGTTATGGCGGACGCAACGTCATCATCCTCGTTCAGTCGCCGACAGGCACAGGCGTAAGCGGCACCTATGCGGGATCGTCCTACGCGTATGACGCCGACGGCGGGACTTACGTCACAGCGAGCGGGTATAGCATCGGTGCCCAGCAAAGAACCATCACCCTTGCGCCAATGGCCAAGGTGATCAACGTGACCACAAAGAGCAGCAGCTGCTCCTACGAGGCCGGCGTCTGCGTTATCAGGCCGTGAAGCGCCAAACGGTCGTTTTCTTCACCTCGCTGTCTTCAAGCGCCCGGGTAACCGGAACCTCGTAGACTGCGCAGAATTCCAGGTTCTCCTTGGGAAGATAGCTGCGTCCCGGATCCCCGACGAAGATGGCGATGCCTTGGCGACTGAGCTTCTTGAACCATGGAACGATCGCGGCCGCAAAGCCGGCGTCGTAGAAGACGTCACCGGCGAGCAGAATGTCAGCCTCGACGTTGCAGCCGATCAGATCGGCACCGATAAAATCGATATCCACCTTGTTCAGTCCGGCGTTCAGCCGCACAGCGGTTTCGGTCCAGGGGTCGATGTCGGCGGCAACGACCTTGGCCGCTCCCGCCATCTTTGCCGCAATCGCAACAAGGCCGGAACCCGTGGCAAAGTCGAGGACGCATTTGCCGGCAACGACATCAGGATGGTCGAGTATGTAGCGTGCCAGCCCCTGGCCGCCCGCCCAGGCGAATGCCCAGAAAGGCGGCGGCAGGCCGATTTCCGCAAGCTCCTCTTCCGTCTTCAGCCATAGCTCGTGGGCTTCGTCCGCCAGATGCAGCCGAATTTCGGGCACATGCGGCGGCGCCATTGGACTGGTATTGGCGCGGATGAAGACCTCGGGATCGGTTTTCAATGGCGACTCACCGCGGCGGATTGTCGAGGCCACCCAGCCGGCAAATCTCGAGGTACTCTTCATCCGTCACCGGCTGGACCGAAAGCCGCATGGAGGTGACGAGCGACATCTTGGCAAACTTCTCGTTGGCCTTGATGTCCTTCAGCGAAATCGGCTTGGGGATATCGCAGACGGCGCGAATGTCGACGCAGTCCCAGCGGTCATCGCCGGCTGCTGTCGAGTCCGGGTGAGACAGAGCGCAGACCTCGACGATACCGACGATCTCGAGACCTTCGTTGGAGTGGTAGAAGAAACCCTTATCGCCAAGCTGCATCGCCCGCATGTTGTTGCGGGCGAGATAGTTGCGGACACCGGTCCATTCGGTGCCCTTCTCGCCGGCCGCCTTCTGCTGCTCCCACGACCAGGCAGCGGGTTCCGATTTGTAGAGCCAATGCGCCACGCTCAAGCCTCCGGATTGTTGAAGACCCAATTGAAGGGCTTGATGTCGACGCTCTCAAAAAGGCCGGCCTTGGCGTAGGGGTCGCTGTCCGACATCGCCTTGGCCGCTTCGATCGTATCGGCATGAATGATGACCAGGCTGCCGCAGGGCTTGCCATCAGCGTCGAGAAACGGGCCTGCCATCTTCAACACGCCCTCGGCATTGAGCTTGTTAAGATGTTCCACATGGGCGGGCCGCGCCTCCATGCGGACGTTGAGGTGATCGGGCTTATCCTTGCAGAGGAGGGCAAAAAGCATATCGGAACTCCTATTCAGTCGTAATCGGACGCGTCATGAGCTGATCGATGGCCTCGGCAATTCCGAGCTTGCCTTCGATGATAGCGGATACGGCATCGGTAATCGGCATGCTGACATTGAGCGACTGCGCAAGGCGCGATGCAACAGCCGCCGCAAAGGCGCCCTCCACGAGTTCGCCATGAGTGGGATCGACGGTCTCGCCGCGACCAAGGGCAATGCCGAAGCGCAAGTTGCGAGACTGATGGCTGGTTGCGGTGAGCACCAGGTCGCCAAGGCCGGACAACCCGCGTACCGTGTCTGCCTGCCCGCCTTTGGCGACGACAAAGCGCGACATCTCGGCAAGCCCGCGCGCAATCAGTGCCGCTCGCGCAGAGTCTCCGATGCCGGCGCCCTCGACAATGCCGCAAGCAATCGCCAGAACGTTCTTCAGCGCTCCGCCGAGCTGGACACCGATCCGGTCTGACGAGGCATAAAGCCGGAATGTTCGGCCAGAGATCGCATGCGCCAGCCTTTCGGCAACATCGATATCCGCAGCGGCGATCGCCATGGCAGTCGGCAAGCCCTTGGCGATATCGGCGGCAAATCCCGGCCCCGATAGCACGGCGATAGGGCGACCCGGTATTTCGCGCTCCAGCATGTCGGTCAGCAGATTGCCGGTTGTCCGCTCAATGCCCTTTGCACAGGTCACGACGATCGCATTGTTCTGGAGATAGGGGCGGTATTGTCTTGCCGCATCCGCCTGCGCCTGTGAGGGCATCGCGAAGAGGACGATGTCGGCGTCGCTGATCGCGTCCGGCTCGGCAGAGAAGGCGAGCGACTCCGGCAAGGCGATGCCTGGCAAGACGTCGTCATGCAAATGCTCCGCCTTCAAGTCCGCGATCAGCTCAGGGTCTCGGCCGACGAGCGTCACCGCGTTGCGCTCGGTCAGCGCGATCACCGCGGCAAGCGCGGTGCCAAAAGCTCCAGCTCCGATAACGGCGATCTTCTCGCTCATGCTTTCGCTCCCCGTTTGCCAAAGCCAAGCAGAGTTTCGGCGTTGGAATCCAGCGGCCAGCGCGAACGCGGCTGCACGTCGAGATCATCCGGCTCGACGCCTGTCGCCATGCGCTCCAGGCCCGCCCAGGCGATCATCACGGCGTTATCGGTGCACAATCTGAGCGGCGGCGCGACAAAGCGAAAGCCGTGCTTGTCGCAAAGCGACTGCAGGGTGCTGCGAACCTCCAGATTGGCAGCGACCCCGCCGGCAACCACTAGGGCCGGTCCGCCGTCGACCTGCGGAAACTCGGCCTTGAAGCGCTCCAGCCCGCGGCCAATACGATCCTTCAGCGTTCGCGAGATCGCCTTCTGGAACGAGGCGCAGATGTCCGCGACATCCTGCTCCGTCAATGGCGCGATTTCGGTTGCGGCCTGGCGTACGGCCGTCTTCAGGCCGGAAAACGAGAAATTCAACTTCGCCTCGCCGACCAGAGGTCTCGGAAAATTGAAGCGGTCCGGGTTACCGGTCTTGGCCGCGCGCTCGACCGCCGGTCCGCCGGGATACGGCAGGCTCAGCAATTTCGCCGTCTTGTCGAAGGCTTCGCCGAGGGCATCGTCGATCGTCGTGCCCCAGCGCTCGTATTGCCCGACACCCCGGACAAGAATAAGCTGCGTATGGCCGCCGGAAACGAGCAGCATTAGATAGGGAAATGACAGCCCATCCGTCAGCCGCGCCGTCAATGCGTGCCCTTCGAGATGGTTGACGGCATAGAGCGGTTTTCCGGACGCCTTGGCGATTGCCTTCCCGGTCATGAGGCCGACGAGCAGACCGCCGATGAGACCAGGCCCCGAGGTTGCCGCGATGGCATCGATATCGGAGAGCGACACATTGGCGCGTTTCAAGGCTTCGTCGATCAGCGTATCGAGTGCCTCGACATGGGCGCGGGCCGCAATTTCCGGCACAACGCCGCCATAGGCGCTGTGCTCCTCGAGCTGGCTCAAGACGACGTCCGAACGCACCGTCGGCTGCCCGTCGACGGCTCGCTCGACCACAGCCGCGGCGGTTTCGTCGCAGCTTGTTTCGATGCCGAGAATACGTAGAAAGGGCGCCATGAAACCTGATCGTTGATTGCGATGGGTCTTAAACCTGTTTACGAGGAACTCCGGTAACAACGGATCAATGCGGATGCAAACAAAACCTTTCCGGATCGGTACTCGAGGCAGCCCGCTGGCGCTCGCCCAGGCTCACGAAGCACGTGACAGGCTGATGGCGGCGCATGGACTGCCGGAAGAAATGTTCGAAATCGTTGTACTGAGCACCAAGGGCGATCGCATCACCGACCGTTCGCTGGCGCAGATCGGCGGCAAGGGACTTTTCACCGAGGAGCTGGAGCAGCAACTTGCGAGCGGCGACCTCGACATTGCCGTGCATTCTGCCAAGGACATGCCGACACAGCTTCCGGAGGGGCTCTGTCTTTCGGCCTACCTGCCGCGCGAGGACGTCCGGGACGCGGTGATCGGACGCACCGCGCCAAAACTGATGGACCTGCCCCACGGCGCAACAGTCGGCTCCTCTTCGCTTCGCCGTCAGGCGCTTATCCGCCGCATGCGTCCAGACATCAACGTCATCACCTTTCGTGGCCTCGTCGATACGCGGCTTAGAAAGCTGCAAGAAGGCCAGGTCGACGCCACGCTGCTTGCGCTTGCCGGCTTGAAGCGGCTCGGCAAGGTCGAGGTGATAACCGATATCCTCCCTGCCGAAACCTTTCCGCCTGCGCCGGCACAGGGCGCCATCTGCATTGAAAGCCGCATCGGCGACATCCGCATCGATAGCCTGCTTGCGCCCATCAACGATGCCGCGACCTTCGACGCGGTTTCCTGTGAAAGGGCCTTCCTTGCCGCCTTGGACGGCTCCTGCCGCACCCCGATCGGCGGCTACGCCGTCTGCGAAGGCGACCAGGTGCGCTTCTCCGGCTTGATCATCACACCTGATGGCCGCAACCAGCATGCCATCAGCGTCGATGGCCACAGGCGCGATGCGGCCGCTTTGGGCGCTCGCGCAGGGCAGGAGATCCGCGCCCGCGCCGGCAGCAGCTTCTTCGACGACTGGAGTTGACGCTTCGATGCGCGTGCTCGTGACCCGTCCTCAGCATTCGGGCGAGCGCACCGCCAAGCGTCTTCGCGAGCTAGGACACGAACCGATACTGCTGCCCCTGTCGCATCCGGTTCACGACGCCAATGCGGCGTTGCGCGGCTTGAGCACGACCAAGGGCAGCATCGCGATCACCAGTGCCGAAACGATCCGGGCGCTCACAGCCCATGACGCCGAATTGGCCGTTCACCTCGCTCGCCCCCTCTTTGCGGTCGGGGATGCGACGGCTGAGGAAGCGCGGGCGATCGGCTTTAGCTCCGTCACGGCATCGGGCGGCAGCGGCGCCGAGCTTGCTGAGACGATTGCGAAAAAAGCAGGGGGCTCCGTTCTCTATCTGGCGGGATCGCCGAGAGCGGAGACCTTCGAGAAGCGTGCAAGCGAAATCGGCCTGCGGATTACCGTCGCGGAGTGCTACCGGATGGAGCCGACACCGATCGCGCAGCAAGTGCTGGACACAATCTTTGAGCAGCAGCCGGATGCGATCCTGTTTTTCTCGCGCCAGACAGCAGAAGACTTCTTCCGTGTCGCTGAGCCGCAGATGCGACCCGATCGCGTAGACGGAATACGTCTTCTCTGCCTCAGCAAATCCGTTGCAGAGGTTGTCCCCGCGTCACTGCAGGGCGATGTGAGCATTGCGGCGATGCCGGAGGAGCGCAGCCTTTTGTCGCTCCTTTGAACGCGCTGCGTGCCCAAATTTCGTCTAACCTCTTTCCTTGTCTGGCATCACTGACTAGTTTCGTTGCATTGCATAATTAAGAGGGTCTCATGGCACCAGGAAATCCGCCTCGCCACTCGAAGAGCACCGAGAAGCCGGTCACTATCGATCTGGATAAGCAGGAATTTGCTTCTGCCAAGGATGCCGAAACGAAAGCCGAGGAACCGGCCGATGTGCCGAAACCCGGCGCCGTGGATGAGCCTCCAGCGCAGCCTGAAATGACCGACGAACCATCGCCTGACGAAGCGCCAAAGGCTGCAGCCGAACCCGCGCCGCAGACGAACGAGCCGGCACCGCCAGCACCGCCCACCTTCCCGCGCAACAGCACATCGGACCTGATCGCCGCCGGCATTGTCGGTGGCCTGATCGCACTTGTCGGCGCCGGAGCCATTCAATATGCCGGGTTTCTGCCCGGCTCGTCCGCGCCTGCTTCACCCCCTGCCGATGTCTCCAATCTCTCGGCTGAAATCGACGGGCTCAAGCAATCGGTCGCCAATCTCGCCGCTGCCCCCTCCACGCCAGATAACGGCGCGCTGGAACAGCGTATTGCTGCGCTGGAAGTGACGGCCAAGACCCCGCCGGCTGCCGCCGACACGGCTGCGGTCGATGCTTTCAATCAGAAGATCGCCGACCTGACCGGCCAGATCGACCAGCTGCGGGCCGCGGTCTCCCAGACAACGGAACAAAAAGCCGCCGACGGCGCCGATATCACGCAACACCTGGCCGAAATCGAGAAGAAGCTGAACGAGCCGCGGCGCGACGTTGCCGTCGCCAAGGCGATCGCGGCCGCCGCTTTGAAGGCAGCGATCGATCGCGGCGGACCGTTTGTTGCCGAGCTCGACACTTTTGCCGGCGTTTCTCCTGACGATCCGGCTGTTGCAGATCTGCGCAACTTCGCCGAAACCGGCGTTCCCTCGCGCGCCGAACTGATCCGCCAGGTCCCAGATGTTGCAACCGCGATCGTCGGTTCCGTCAATCAGGCCAATCCCAACCAGAGTTGGTCCGACCGGTTGATGGCAAGCGCCAAGTCGCTGGTAACGATCCGCCCCGTCGGCAATATTGAGGGTGAGAGCGTCGAGGCGATTGCCGCGCGCATGGAAGACAAGGTGAAGAACGGCGACCTGCAGGGCGCCGCGTCCGAATGGGCCGATCTGCCTGCTCAGGCAAAACAGGCCTCCGCCGCCTTCAAGCAATCGCTGGAAGCCCGCATCCGCGTCGAGGATCTCGTGGGCAGTGCCCTGTCCAACGCGGTCTCCAGCGCTGGCAAGGAGGGCTGAGGCATGGTCAGGCTCGTCATATTTGCCCTCGTCGTCCTCGCACTCGGCTACGGATTTTCCTGGCTGGCAGATCGCCCCGGCGATCTTTCGCTGGTCTGGGAAGGGCAGCTTTACCAGACTCGGCTGGTCGTCGCGGCAAGCGCCCTGATCGCGCTCATCGCGGCCGTGATGGCCGCGTGGTGGCTGCTGCGCACACTCTGGATGTCGCCCTACTCCGTCACTCGCTATTTTCGTGCCCGCAAGCGCGACCGCGGTTATCAGGCGCTGTCGACTGGCCTCATCGCGGCTGGTGCCGGCAATGCGCTGATGGCGCGCAAGATGGCCGCCCGTTCGCGAGGATTGCTCCGCGCCGATCAGGAGCCGCTGATCGCCCTCCTTGAGGCGCAGGCGGCGCTGATCGAAGGTCGCCACGACGAAGCACGCGCCAAGTTCGAGGCCATGACCAATGATCCCGAGACCCGTGAGCTCGGGCTGCGCGGACTGTATCTGGAAGCCAAGCGGCTCGGCGCCAATGAGGCGGCGCGTCAATATGCGGAAAAGGCCGCGGACAACGCGCCCTATCTGCCGTGGGCAGCGCAGGCAACGCTCGAGTATCGCAGCCAGGCCGGTCGCTGGGATGATGCGATGCAACTGCTGGAACAACAAAGGGCTGGCCGCGTCATCGAAAAGGCTGAGGCGGATCGGCTTCGCGCGGTTCTGCTTACCGCCCGCGCCACCGAGAAGCTCGAGAACGATCCGGCGGGAGCACGCGACGACGCCACGCATGCCCTGAAGCTCGCCGCCGACTTCGAGCCTGCCGCGATTGTCGCCGCGAAGGCGCTGTTCCGCGAAGACAAGCTGCGCAAGGCGGCATCCATCCTCGAACAGGCATGGAAATCGGCCCCGCACCCGGACATCGGCCGCACCTATGTTCGCGCCCGCAGCGGCGATTCTGCCGCTGATCGCCTGAAGCGCGCCGAGCGACTGGAGGGGATACGGCCGAACAACGTCGAATCCCTGCTCCTGGTGGCGCAGGCTGCCCTCGACACGCAGGATTTCGCCAAGGCCCGCACCAAGGTGGAGGCTGCCGCCCGGATTGAGCCGCGCGAAGCAACCTTCCTGCTGCTCGCCGACGTCGAGGAAGCCGAAACAGGTGATCAGGGCCGCGTTCGCCACTGGCTTGCGCAGGCCCTCAAGGCGCCGCGCGACCCGGCATGGGTCGCCGATGGTTACGTTTCCGACAAATGGTTGCCGCTTTCGCCTATTACCGGTCGGCTGGATGCCTTCGTTTGGAAGGCGCCGTTCGACCATGTGGATAATGTTGCCGATGAAAGCAAGACGATCTCCATAGACCGCGCCCTGAAAACGCTGCCGCCGGTGCGCGAAGCTCGCTCCGAAGGCCCGGCCAGCGATCACCGCATCATCGAACTCGAGCGGGCTGCCACGATAGCTGAGGCGGCGCGTCCATCGCCGAAACCGCCGGCATCAAGCAAGCAGGCGGCGGAAGCTGCAACTTCACCCGAACCGCGCCCCTTCTTTGGCGGCCTGCCGGACGATCCCGGCGTTCGCAATCCAGCGGCGGAGCCAGAACCCAAGACACGGCTTCGCCTTTTCTAGACAAACAGGATCTCAATGTTCGAACGCTTCCAGGAATTCTTTCAGAATCTGACTTCCGACAACACAAAGAAAGGCTTCGCGCCGGACGACCCGCGCATCGCGGTGGCCGCGCTCTGTATGCAGGTCATGGAGGCGGACGGGCAGGTCAAGGACAGTGAGACGAAGCGGCTTCGCAAGCTGTTGAAGGACCAGTACGGGCTTGACCGCAAGCAGCTTGACGCGCTGATGGCCGCCGGCCGCGAGGCGGAAAGCGATGCTGTCGACTACTACCGCTTCACCTCCGATCTCAAGCGCCACCTCAACACGGAACAGCGGCTCGAGCTGATTGGGGTCCTCTGGGACATTGTCTATGCCGATGGCGAGCGCAGCGAAATGGAAGATGATGCAATCTGGCGCATTGCCGAACTCCTCGGTGTTTCCGCGCGCGAGCGGATCCAGAAGCGGCAGGAAGCAGCACGACGGGTCACGGATACCGAGGTAGTGGGGGACGATGCCGACTGACCGCTTACCGGAGCACGAGAAGCGCCCAGTCCTGATTGTTCTGCATCAGGAACGCTCGAGCGCTGGCCGGGTCGGTCAGTTGCTGGCCGAGAAAGGGTATCGGCTCGATATCCGGCGCCCGGTTCTCGGCGACAAACTGCCCTCGACGCTTGCCGAACATGCGGGCGCCGTTGTCTTCGGCGGGCCGATGAGTGCCAACGATACCGAAGACTTCGTCAAGTCGGAGATCGACTGGCTGGACGTGCCGCTCAGGGAGAAGCGCCCGCTACTCGGGATCTGCCTCGGCGCACAGATGCTGGTGAGGCAGCTCGGCGGCAAGGTTCAGGCGAACGCCGATGGTTCCACGGAGATCGGTTGGTATCCGCTGCGCCCGACGGAGAAAGGCCGGCTGCTGATGCACTGGCCGAGGATGGTTTACCACTTTCATCGCGAAGGGTTTGACCTGCCGCATGGTGCCGAACTGCTGGCTGAGGGCGATACCTATCCCAATCAGGCTTTTCGCTACGGTGGCCAGGCCTGGGGGCTGCAGTTCCATGCCGAGCTGACGCGCGCGATGATGCACCGCTGGGTGGTTCACGGCGCCCACCGCTTCATTCTTCCGAACGCGCAGCAGGGTCGTGAGCATCTGGAAGGACGCATGCTCTTCGACGCGCCGCTGAAGGCATGGCTGAACGAGTTCCTCGACATCGTCTTCGAGGGCAAGACGTCCAAATCCGTCGCAGCAGCCAGGGCCGCCACGCTTCCCGCCTAGACGGGTGCGCCGGGCACCGCGTCGTGCTAAGGTCGGCGCGTACCACCACTCTGGCTATATTCACCAGCAGGAATACGTTCCGATCCACGATCCGGTCTTGGAATTGCCGCGCGCGCAATGACGGACCAAAGCTATGTCCGGAGGAATTCCATGGCCAACTATGAGCAGAGACTTGCCGCGATGGGATTGGTTCTACCGCAGCCCCTGAAACTGCCTTCCAACATGGTCCTTCCTTTTCCGTGGGTGAATGTGCGCGGCAATCGCGCATTCGTCTCAGGCCATGGCCCGCAGAATACCGATGGTACACCTGCCGGCCCGTTCGGGGCCGTCGGTGAAAACATCTCCATCGAGGAAGCCAAGGCATCTGCGCGGAAAGTGGCTCTTTCCATGTTGGGCAGCCTGAAGCGGGAGCTGGGTAGTCTCGACCGCATTACCGGCTGGTGTCGTGTGTTCGGCATGGTCAATTGCGCGCCCCGCTTTGCCAATCCGCCAGCCGTAATCAACGGCTTCACCGAGCTGATCATCGAGGTGTTCGGACCGGAGGTGGGCAGTCACTCCCGATCCGCGATTGGCGTTGCCGGCCTGCCGCTGAACTTTCCGGTCGAAATTGAAGCGGAAGTCATCGTCTCGACCTGAAGGCCGTCACACCGGCTCCAGCCGCTCCGGCGCATCAAGCGTGTCGATCTTGCGCAGCTTCGGAAAGCTCGTGGCCCAAATTGCCGCGACGGCAAGCGTTCCGATGCCGCCGATAATAACCGCAGGGACGGCGCCGAAAATGGAAGCCATCGTGCCGGCGCGGAATTCGCCGAGTTCGTTGGAGGCACCGACGAAGACCATGTTGACGGCATTGACGCGGCCGCGCAGTTCGTCCGGCGTCCAGAGCGCGATCAGGCTTTCCCGCACATAGACGGAAATCATGTCGGCCGCACCCATGATGGCGAGCGCCGCGATCGACAGCTCCGTGCTGGTCGAAAATCCGAAAACGATCGTACCGATGCCGAACAGGGCAACGCCGATGAACATGGCAATGCCGGCACTGTGCCTGAGCGGATAGGCGGCGAGAAAAATCGCCATGGCGATCGCGCCGACCCCAGGTGCCGAACGCAGGAGACCGAGCCCCCAGGGCCCGAGTGTCAGGATATCGCGCGCAAAGATCGGCATCAGTGCCGTCGCACCGCCGAGAAGCACCGCGAAGAGATCGAGCGATATGGCTCCAAGCACGACTTTCTCGGCACGAATGTAGCGGAAGCCGCCGAGGATCATATCCCAGCTCTTGGCTTCACCCATCGTCTTCTGCGGCGGCTTGGGGATCATGTAGAGCAGCGCTGCGCCAAGAGCGGCGAAGATGACCGCGACCGTATAGGCAGTATGAGGGTTGATGCCATACAACAGACCGCCGAGAACCGGGCCCGTGATTGCCGCCAGCTGCCATGAAGACGAATTCCAGGCGATGGCGTTCGACAGATCCTCCGGCGGTACAAGGTTCGGCGCCAGCGATTGCACAGCCGGCGACATGAAGGCGCGCTCGATGCCGAAAACCAGCAGGACGGCAAATACCGGCAACGGCGAGAACGTCCCTGTGATCGTCATCAATAGCAGCGCCAGCGTGCACAAGGCGCTGATGAGCGAGCAGATGGCGGCGATCGCACGTCGATTGTGCCGGTCGGCTACGGATCCGGTGACAAGGATCAGGACCAGCGAAGGCAGAAATTGCACGAGGCCTATCAGTCCGAGATAGATGGCACTGCCGGTCTGGTCGTACATCTGCCAGCCGACGGCCACACTGACGATCTGCTGCGAAAAAGACAGCAGAAACCGCGCGAAAAAGAACCGGGTGTAAGACGGATACCGGAACGCGGCAAAACGATCTCCGGTTGGCGAAAAAGACATGGAGACTTTCCAGAAAACAGGCCGGACGCCAACGCACGACGCCGCTGTTAAACATGATTTACAATGCGTTTCGAGACAGCACTTGCCGGTTTAGTCGCCAATGTCTACATGTCTGTCAACAACGAACTGGAGATTGCAATGCTTGCGCTTTTTCAAACCATTGATTTGGCTTTGAATCTCTACACTTGGGTGCTGATCGCCAGCGCTATTTTTTCCTGGCTGTACGCGTTCAACGTAATCAACTCCAGCAATCAGTTCGTCAATTCGGTTGGCATGTTCCTCTACAACGTGACGGAACCGCTGCTGCGGCCCATCCGCCGCGTGCTGCCAAATCTCGGCGGCATCGACATCTCGCCAATCATTTTGCTGCTGATCATCTTCTTCGTGCGCTCGCTGATGTGGAATTCGATCTTCCCGCTGGTGGCATGAGCCAGCCCTGGGCGGCCTTCAACGACCACATCGCTCTGACCGTTCGCCTGACGCCTAGTGGCGGACGCGACGCAATCGACGGCGTGGAGACAGACGCCGAGGGCAAAGCCCATCTCAAGGCCAGAGTGACTGCCGTTCCCGAGAAGGGCAAGGCGAACAAGGCATTGATCGCGCTCTTGGCGAAATCGCTTCGCGTTGCAAAATCATCGGTCAGCCTCGCCTCAGGCGAAACGTCGCGCAAAAAAATCCTCCGGATCGACGGCGACCCGGAGGATTTGATCAGGAAATTACAAGCTCTTCTCGAAAGCTGATCAGGCCTTTGCCTTCTTGGCGCGTTCGATCGCCTCGAGGATCAGTGCGCCAGCTTCCTTGGAATCACCCCAACCGAAGATCTTCACCCACTTGCCGGGTTCGAGATCCTTGTAGTGCTCGAAGAAGTGCTCGATCTGCTTCAGCGTGATCTCGGGAAGGTCGGTGTAGTCGTTCACCTTCTCGTAGCGCAGCGTCAGCTTCGGCGACGGCACGGCGATGATCTTCTCGTCCTTACCGGAATTGTCTTCCATCTTGAGAACGCCGATCGGGCGCACGTTGATGACGCAGCCCGGAACAAGCGGACGCGTGCTGGCGATGAGGACGTCGATCGGATCGCCGTCTTCCGAAAGCGTGTGCGGCACGAAGCCGTAGTTGCCCGGATAGGTCATCGGCGTATAGAGGAAGCGATCAACAACCAGCGTACCGGCTTCCTTGTCCATCTCGTACTTGATCGGATGGCCGCCGACGGGCACCTCAACGATTACGTTGACATCTTCCGGCGGGTTCTTGCCGATGGAAATCGCGTCAATGCGCATAGAGCTTCCCTTTAACGGTTAAGTCGATGGTTGCCAGATACTGGGAATCATCCCGCAACGCAACATGCCACGTCGGCAATTTGCGCCATACGCCCAAGCCAGGCGACCATGTCGCGTGGAACTCACCACAAATGGCGGCCAAACAGCCTCCGACGCTCCAGGCGGTCAAACCTGTGATTGGCCTGGCCTGTCGGGATCGATTCTTGCGAAAAACCTTAGGCTACGCGATCGGCATCAATCCCAGATGAAGCCGATTTTCTTCAGCCGCTTCTGGTCGAACGTTTCCATGCCTTCGCAGTAATCGACGCCGCCATGGCTGCGATAGAACTGCACGCCGGCCTCATTCTCCTCGAGGCACCAGACGACCATCCCGTTGCAGCCAAGCGACTTCAGGAGCCGCCGCGCTTCGCCGAACAGCATGTGGCCTAGGCCAATGCCCTGGTACTCGGGGCGAAGGTAGAGTTCGTAAATCTCGCCTTCCTGCGGCAGGGCGCGGGCGCGATTGAGGCCGAGCGTTGCGTAGCCCGCGACCGTGCCGGCCACGTCGAGAACGAGCAGCGTTGCCGGTCCCCGGGTCGCCTTGCGCCACCAGTTTTCGCCGCGACGTTCGATCATTTGCCGTAGCGCGCGATGCGGGATAATGCCCGCATAGGTGTGCTGCCACGCAAGCCGATGCACTTCCGAGATGGCTCGGGAATCGTGCGGCTCGGCCCGCCGAACATCGATCGACAACGTCTTCATAACGCGTACTCTGGTCCCATTGTCGGCAATTAACCATATGCGCCGGGCGCATTCGGGTTGTTTGCCCACAGGCTTAACATGTGGACGGCAACTGAAATTTAACGCTTTTTTAACTATTGCGACAAGCGAGATTCGGCAGACTGCACAAATAAAAAACCCCGGCGCAATGGCCGGGGTTGAAGGCTGAAAGACTTCAGTCGCTTAGGCGGACTTCGCCTTGGCGAAGCGCTTGCGGTCGTTGGCGTCGAGATACATCTTGCGCAGGCGGATCGACTTCGGCGTCACTTCCATCAGCTCGTCGTCCTGGATCCAGGAGAGAGCGCGGTCGAGCGTCATGCGGATCGGCGGCGTCAGCTTGACGGCTTCGTCCTTGCCGGCGGCGCGGATGTTGGTCAGCTGCTTGCCCTTGAGGACGTTGACCTCGAGGTCGTTATCGCGCGAGTGGATACCGATGATCATGCCCATGTAGACCTTTTCGCCGGGCTCGATCATCATCGGGCCGCGATCTTCCAGGTTGAACATGGCGTATGCCACGGCTTCGCCCGGAGCGTTGGCCAGGAGAACACCGTTCGTGCGGCCGCCGATTTCACCCTTGTAAGGCTGGTAGTCCTTGAACAGGCGGTTCATCACGGCAGTGCCGCGCGTATCCGTCAGGAGTTCCGACTGGTAGCCGATCAGGCCGCGAGTCGGCGCGTTGAAGACTAGGCGAACGCGATTGCCGCCCGAAGGACGCAGCTCGGTCATCTCAGCCTTGCGCTCGGACATCTTCTGCACGACGACGCCGGAATGCTCTTCATCGACGTCGATGACGACTTCTTCGATCGGCTCCATCAGCTGGTCGTTTTCGTCGCGGTGCATGACGACGCGCGGACGCGACACGGCGAGCTCGAAGCCTTCGCGGCGCATGGTTTCGATCAGAACGGCGAGCTGCAATTCGCCGCGGCCGGAGACGTAGAACGAATCTTTGCCTTCGGCTTCTTCGATCTTCAGCGCGACGTTGCCTTCTGCTTCCTTGAACAGGCGGTCGCGGATGACGCGCGAGGTGACCTTGTCACCCTCGGTGCCGGCCAGCGGGCTGTCGTTGACGATGAAGGACATGGTGACGGTCGGCGGATCGATCGGCTGCGCGGTCAGCGCCTCGGTGATGGCAGGATCACAGAAGGTATCGGCAACCGTGCCCTTGGAGAGGCCAGCGATCGCGACGATGTCGCCTGCATGCGCTTCCTCGATCGAGGTGCGCTCGATACCACGGAATGCCAGAATCTTGGAGATACGGCCGCTTTCGATCAGCTTGCCATCCTGGCCGAGAACCTTGACGGCCTGGTTCGGCTTGATCGAGCCGGAATTGATGCGGCCGGTGATGATGCGGCCGAGGAAGGGGTTGGCTTCGAGGATCGTGCCGATCATCGTGAACGGGCCTTCGGCAACCGTCGGCTCCGGAACGTGGTTGAGCACGAGGTCGAGCAGCGGTGCCAGACCCTGGTCCTTCGGACCTTCAGGATTGACGTTCATCCAGCCATCGCGGCCGGAACCGTAGAGGATCGGGAAGTCGAGCTGTTCGTCGGTGGCGTCGAGGCTGGCGAAGAGGTCGAACACTTCGTTGATGACTTCCTCGTGGCGGCCATCGGGACGGTCGATCTTGTTGATCGCAACGATCGGACGGAGGCCGACCTTCAGCGCCTTGGAGACGACGAACTTCGTCTGCGGCATCGGGCCTTCGGACGAGTCGACCAGAACGATCGCGCCGTCCACCATCGACAGGATACGCTCGACTTCACCACCAAAGTCGGCGTGGCCGGGGGTGTCGACGATGTTGATGCGAACGCCCTTCCACTCGACCGATGTCGCCTTGGCAAGGATCGTGATGCCGCGTTCCTTTTCCAGGTCGTTGGAGTCCATGACGCGTTCTGCAACGCGCTGGTTCTCGCGGAACGAGCCGGACTGTTTCAGGAGTTCGTCAACCAGTGTCGTCTTGCCATGGTCAACGTGCGCGATAATCGCGATGTTGCGAAGTGCCATATGTCTATATCTCTGAAGCTGGGGCGCCGCGCTGGGAGAAGGCGCCAATTTCATTTGGGCGGCTCATACAGTGTTTTTCGCGTTTGCGAAAGGGGGGAGGCCGGATTGCCTGCCATGCATGGACGTCAACTCGATATCTGCGGATCGAGCGTCGTCCGCCACAGCTCGGTATCGTTCCGATCCATCAGCCTCACGGTCAGTTGCTCGGTCTGCCCGTCGATGTCGACAAGCCCGAAGAACTGCATGCCTGCTGACGGCGGCAGGTTCTGCTCCGCACCGCCGGGTGCGGCTTTCATGAACTTCACCTCCGGCCCGAAAGTCATGTCGAGCTCCTGCGACCCATAGGTTCCGGAATGGAGAGGCCCCGCCACGAACTCCCAGAACGGCAGGAACTCGCGGAACTTCGCTTTGCCGGGATCATAGTAGTGCGCAGCCGTGTAATGCACGTCGGCTGTCAGCCAGATCATGTTCACTATGCCGGCATCGCGGATGAAGCGGAGCAGATCGGCGAACTCCAGCTCGCGGCCAAGCGGGGCGCCATTGTCGCCGTTGGAGATCGACTCGCTGCCCGTCCGGTGGCCGTAATCGTCCCAGATCACCAGCCCGATCGGCAGATCGCAGGCGATCACCTTCCAGGTCGCGGTCGAGCGCACCAGTTCCCGCTTCAGCCACGCCACCTGGCGCTCGCCCAAAAGCCGCGACTCCGGCGTCGACTCGGCATCGAGCCCATGACTGTTCGGGCCGCGATAGGAGCGCAGGTCGATGAAGAAGACATCGAGCAGCGGACCGTAAGACACCTTGCGGTAGATGCGGCCGGGCTCATCGGCCATGTAGCGTATTGGCGTCATCTCGTGAAAGGCACGGCTTGCGCGGGCTGCAAGCGTGGCGATGGACTTTTCCTTGTAACGATCGTCGTCGCGGAGGTCGGTCGAGGGCGACCAGTTGTTCAGCACCTCGTGATCGTCCCATTGGTAGAAGACAGGGCAGACCGCGTTGAACGCCTTCACATGCTCGTCGAGCAAATTATAGGCCCACTGGCCACGAAACTGGTCGAGCGTCTGCGCAATCTCTCGCTTTGCCTCGGTGACGATACGGTTCTTCCAGACACTACCGTCTCGCAGCCTGACCTCATCGGTAACAGGATTGTCGGCATAGATGGTGTCGCCGGAGTGGATCATGAAATCCGGCCGGTGGTAGGCGATCGTCGAGTAGGTGCGCATCCCCTCCTCGTCGATGCCCCAGCCCTGTCCGGCCGTATCCCCGGACCACGCGAAACGGATACTGCGTTTAGCTGTCGGCGCCGTGCGAAACTGCCCATGGATGGGCTCCGACAGATCGTTGATGTCCTGCAGGTCGGCCGCACGAAAGCGATAGAAGATCTCTTGATCATCAGGGAGATTCTGGAGCAGCAGCTTTCCCGCAAGATTGGTGCCCGGTGTCACGTCTATGGGCGCGACGCGCACCGCGTTGGCGAACCGGTCGCTCGTCGAATACTCGACATGCAGTCGTGCCGGCCGGTTCACCTGCGCCCAGACCAT
Source organism: Hyphomicrobiales bacterium (assembly GCA_900466985.1). Classification (GTDB taxonomy): domain Bacteria; phylum Pseudomonadota; class Alphaproteobacteria; order Rhizobiales; family Rhizobiaceae; genus Rhizobium. Next base: position 342,612 of record UBOA01000001.1, on the reverse strand, counting down.
ACCGGAATTCGCATCGACATCGCCGGACTGCACGCCCGAGGTAAAGACGGGGCGACTTGAAGAGCCGCGCGCGTAATAGGGCATCGCCAGCCCTGCCAGTGCAAATCCGCCAACAGCGCCCATGGATGAGAGGAAGCGTCGGCGGGTCGTTTCAGTCAATGTCATGCCAAGATCTATCCGGCTAACGGGAGGGAGGCCCGCGCCGAACCTATGGCGGCTGTCATGTCATCCGCTTGAAGGCGGCATGACGGTTTTTCGAAACTTCAGCGACAGTTTTGCTACGAGGGCGTCGCCGGTGTGGCGCTATTCCGCCACCAAACCACTGCGGCGAAGCAGCGTCAGCAGCAGAAGCGGCAAGAGCGTCGTGATGAGGATAGCGATGAAGGCCATCGCCATGCCGAGCCCGATCGATCCCTGTTCGAACTGGCGCCAGATGAAGGTAGCGATCGTCTGCATGCCAACAGGCGCCACGACAACGGAAGCGACCAGTTCGCGCGATGCAAGCGCAAAGACCAGCAGCATCGCCGAAGCAAGGCTCGGGAAGACGAGCGGCAGGAGAATGCGGCGAAAAGCAGTCACTCCGCTTGCACCAAACACCCGGGCTGCCGCTTCCAGGCTGTCCCCGATCTGCTGGAAAGCCGCCGTCGTATAGCGCACCGGCTGCGGCAGCAGAATGCAGCAATAGGCGAGAAGCAGGATGAATGCCGTGTTGTAGGGGGTCGCCGGCAGCCAGGGCATGTTCCAGGCAAGGATCAGCCCGACGGCAACGACGATACCCGGCAGCGCATTCGGCAGGATCGTCATCGTGTCGATGGCGCCGCGTCCGCGGATCTTCGTCTTGACGACAGTATAGGCGGCCAGAACGCCGATGAGCCCGGTAATCAAGGCTGTCCCGATGCCAAGCGAAAAGCTGTTGACGAGCGCCCCCAGAGCGCCGGCGCTGTTGTTGAAGACCGACAGGAAGTTTTCGGCGCTGATGTTGTCGAGCGCCAGACCACCGGAAATCGTCCGCGACAGCGCCGTGAACAGGATCGACAGCAGCGGCACGCCGGTCGCGAGGAAGGCGACGACGGCAAAGGCGATGATCACGGGAACCTTCATCGCCCCAAGCGGCCGCTTGTCCTTGGCAGCCGGTTTGCCGCCCACGGTCTGATAGGACCGGCGGGCCAGGATCCATCGCTGCAGCAGGAATGTCAGCAGAGACATGACGACGAGCAGGATCGACAGGATCGCAGCGCCCGGCAGATCGATCGGCCAATCCGAGATCCGCAGGTCGATGCCGGTCACCAGCACCTGGAAGCCGGCGCGACGACCAAGGGCAGCGGGCGTACCGTATTCCTCGATCGCCGCGGCAAAGACCAGCATCAGGCTGGCAACGAGCCCGGGTGCCGACAGCGGCAGCGTGATCCGCCAGAAGGCACGCGCCGGCGACGCGCCAAACACGCGACCGACGTCCGCATAACGCGCGCCGACCGCCTCAACCGTGCGCGACACGGCGAAATAGACCACCGGAAAAGTATTGAAGGCCATGACCATGGTCATGCCGAAGAGCGAGAAGAGGAAGGGCGCGAGGTTAAATCCCGCGATCTGCTGAAGATAGCCGCGCGGCTGCAGCGCCATGATCCAGCCAAGCGTCGCGATGTAGGGCGGGATCATGAATGGGACGAGCAGGAGCACATCCCACAGCGGTGCAAGCGGAATGCGGTAGAGTGCCCGAAACACGCCGAGCGGCACCGCCACCAGCGCCGAGGCCAATACCACGCAACTGCCAAGCAGAATGGTGTTCCCGGCCATGCCAATAAGCGCGCTATCGAAAAGCGTAGCAGCAAGCGAGGAGAAAGGGCCCGCGAACGAGCCCTGTCCGATGTTGGGGAAGATGCCCTGAAGCACAACGGCGATGAATGGAACGGCGACGACAACGGTCAAGCCCGCGATCGCCAGCCAGGCGGCCGGCGAAGCACCGCTACCGTCGTTCGTCTTCATCGCCCTGCCCTTACTTGCCGCCGAACGTGTCAGTGACCTGCTTCAGCGTTTCCTTCCGCTTGCCGTAGACGGCAGCGGTGTCGTACTCCAGCAGCTTCAGATCGCTGATCAGCGGACGGTTTGCCGGAATGTCGCTACGAGCCGGCATCAGCATCTGATCGGCAACGAGCTTCTGGCCTTCGTCGGAGAGCATGTAGTCGATGAACTTCTTCGCCTCATCCTGGTTCTTCGACCAGTTGAGGATCATCGCCGGACGCGGCGCGATGACGGTGCCGGATTCCGGGAAGATCACATCGATGTTCTCGCCCTTTTCCTTGGCATTGAGCGTGATGTAGTCGACGGCGCCGAAGACGGCAGCCTTCGCACCCTGCAGTACCGGGTTCAGAGCCTCGGCGTTGGCGCCGGCGATGATCGCGCCGTTGTCCTTCAGATCCTTGAAGAGCTTGAAGTCATCCTGACCGGCAAGAGCTGCCGTCAGCTCGAAGGACGAGCCGGACTGCGCCGGATCCGGAATATTGACGAGGTCCTTGTATTCGGGCCTCGTCAGGTCGGCCCACTCGGCGGGCTTCGGCGTGCCGCTCTTGGTGTTCCAGGCAATACCGAGCGCAGAGATGCCCTGGGCAACGGCCGTGTCGGTTTTCAGGAAATCAGGAACCTTGGCCGAGTTCGGGCTGGAGTAGGACACGAGCCAGCCGCGCTTGGCGAAGTCGGTTGCCGTATCCCAGGAAGCCGAAATGAGAACGTCAACGACCGGATTCGAGGCTTCGGCTTCGATACGGGCCATGACCTTGCCGGTGGTTGCCTGGAAAACGTTGACCTTGACACCGGTCTGCTTGGTGAAACCGGCCGACAGCTTGTCGATCAACCCCTGCGGACCGGCGGTATAGACCGTGATGTCGGCGTGGGCAACGCCGGCCATCAATGTTGCGGCGAGAACGCCGAAAGTGATGCTCTTCAACGACTTAAGCATGCTCCAAATTCTCCTCTTTGGACGAATAAACCTGATTGCCGAACCAGCGAATCTGGCTGGGATCGATCGACAGACCGATGCCCTCGCCGGGTCGCAGCTTGGCGCGGCTCAAAACCTGCAATTCTATTGTCTCGGCGCCGACCAGCGAGACGGTCGCCAGATGGCCATCGCCGCGGAACTGCGAGCGCAGCACCGTTGCGGCAAGCGTGCCGGGCAAGATCTCTCCCGCTGTGATCGATCCTGTGGGAATGAGGACACGAACGGCGCAACCGACCCCATCAACGCTGCGCAGCAGCGCAAGGCCGCTGCCTTTGAAGAACCAATGCTCATCGCGATATTCGAGCTCTGCGACGCCGCCGAGGCGAAGGAAGTCGGCAACCTCGGGCGTTGACGGCTTCTCGATCAGTTCGTCGGGCGATGCCAGCTGCTCGATCAGCCCGCCACGCATGACGGCAACGTCATCCGCCAGCGTCAGCGCCTCGCTATGATCGTGCGTGACGTAGATTGCCGTCAGGCCGAGAGTCGCGATCAGCTCGGCAAGTTCGCCGACCATGTTTTCACGCAGTTCGCGATCGAGATTGGACAGGGGTTCGTCGAAGAGAATGAGCTGCGGTTCGGCAACGATCGCTCGCGCGATCGCGACACGCTGCTGCTGGCCGCCGGAGAGATCGCTCGGCCTGCGGTCGGCATAGGCGCCGAGGCCGACGCGTTCCAATGCACGCATCGTCCGGGATTCCCGCTCGGATTTGCCAATACCCCGCATTTCGAGCGGAAAGGAGACGTTGCCGCCAACGGTCATGTTCGGCCAGAGCGCATAGTCCTGAAAGACCATGCCGAGGTTGCGCTTTTCCGGCGGCGAGAAGGCGCCGCTTCCGGCATCGGCAACGGTGCGTCCGGCAATCGCGATCGAACCTTTCGTAGGCGCGAGCAGTCCGGCGACGAGCCTCAGAAGAGTGGTCTTTCCGCAGCCGGACGGGCCGAGCAGCGCCAACGTCCTGCCCTTGGAAAGCGAAATATCAATGCCCTTCAGAACGGGTGTCGCCCCATAGTGCAATTCCACGCCGGCCGTCGAAACGGCCGCATTGGTCTCTGAAGGTTGAGGGGTCATGAAAAAACCGGCATCGGTTGAAAATCGATGCCGGTTGCTTATTAACCTTCAATGACAGTCATGTGACGAAGCGGCGAGATGCTGTCTTCCGTCAATACTTTAGCCGGCGCGCATCGATGACGCGCAACCCGCCGCCTCAGGCATCGCTTCCGGACAGTTCTTCAAAGGTCGCAAGACCCTTCTTCACCAGCATGGCGTCCGGGCTCGGCAGCTTGCCGCGGAAAGCCTTGTAGGCATCTTCAGGATCGATCGCGCCGCCGACGGAATAGATGTTGTCCTTCAGCTTGGCCGCCATCTCGCGATTGAACGCGTCGCCGGTTTCCTCGAAGGCGGCAAAGGCATCCGAATCGAGAACTTCGGACCACATGTAGGAATAGTAGCCGGCTGAATAACCGCCGGAAAAGATGTGCTGGAAGTGCGGTGAGGCATGCCGCATGACGATCGACTTCGGCATGCCGAACTCAGACAGCACCTCTGTCTGCACTGCCATAGGATCCTCGACCTTGTCACGGGTATGGAACGCCATATCGACAAGCGCGGACGAGGTGAATTCGACCGTATTGAAGCCGGAATTGAAGGTGCGCGCGGCCAGAACCTTGTCGAGCAAGGCCTGCGGCATCGGCTCGCCGGTTTCGAAATGCACGGCATATTGCTTCAGGATCGCGGGCACCGTCAGCCAGTGCTCGTAAAGCTGCGACGGCAGCTCGACGAAATCGCGCGAGACGCCCGTGCCCGAGACAGAGGGGTACGTGACGTTCGACAGCATCCCGTGCAGCGCATGACCGAACTCGTGGAACAGCGTGCGCGCGTCGTCGAGCGACAGCAGTGCCGGCTTGCCTTCGGCGGGCTTGGCGAAATTGCAGACATTGTAGATGATCGGCAGTTCGCCGTTGCGGCCGTTCTTCAGCGGCAGCTTGTGCTGTGATTGGAAGGAACTCATCCAGGCGCCCGAGCGCTTCGAGCTGCGGGCAAAGTAATCGCCGAGGAAAAGTGCCACCAGCCTGTCCTCACGATCGCGGATCTCGAAGACACGCACATCGGGATGGTACGCCGGAACACCTTTCTTCTCGACGGCGCGAATGCCGAACAGCCGGCCGGCGACATCGAAGCAGGCGTCAATGATCTTCTCAAGCTGCAGATAGGGCTTCAGTTCCGCTTCGGAGAAATTGAACCGCTGCGCCCGGATCTTCTCGGCATAGTGCCGCCAGTCCCAGGGCATGACGTCGTGGTTCTTGCCTTCGTCCGCGATAAGCTTGGCGATATCGGCTTCTTCCTCGCCGGCACGCTTCACCGCCTTTGCCCATACCTCCCGAAGCAGGTGGTTCACGGCGTCGGGTGTCTTCGCCATCGTGTTGTCGAGCTTCAGTTCCGCGAAGTTGCCGTAACCGAGCAGCTTTGCCACTTCGTCGCGAAGCGCAAGCGTGTCACGGATAATGCCGCGATTGTCAGTCGCGCCATCGTTTTCGCCGCGCGCAACCCAAGCCTTGAAAGCCTGCTCCCGCAAGTCCCGCCGCTCGGCGAAGGTGAGAAACGGTTCGATGATCGAGCGCGACAGGGTGACGGCAAACTTGCTGTCTTCGCCGCGCTCGCGCGCAGCCGCCGCCATCGCATCCTTCAGAAATTCCGGAATACCGTCGAGGTCCGCGCCGTCGGACAGGATCAGCGCCCAGCTCTTCTCGTCGGCAAGCACGTTCTGACCGAACTGCGTACCGAGGCCGGCAAGCTTTTCGTTCATGCCCGCGAGCTTCTCCTGCTCGGGCTTCGGCAGCTTCGCGCCCGATTTGACGAAGCCCTTCCAGTGCCGCTCCAGCACGCGCGTCTGCTCCAGCGTCAGGCCAAGGCTTTCGCGCGCTTCCCACAAGGTGTCGATGCGCGCAAACAGCGCCGCATTCATGCCGATCTTGGAATAGTGACGCGACATCTTCGGCGAGATGTCCCGTTCCAGCGCCTGGATCGTATCGTTGGTGTGAGCACCCGCCCGGTTCCAGAACAGCGCCGACACCCGCGACAGCGCGTCGCCGGCGGTCTCGAGAGCAACGACGGTATTCTCGAATGTCGGCGCCTCGGGGTTATCAGCGATCGCGTCGATCTCTTTCTCATGCGCGGCAAGTGCTGCGTCGAATGCCGGCGCGAAGTCGCCGTCATTGAGAGCATCGAAGCGCGGCAGGCCGTGGAGACCGTTCCATTCGACAAGCGCCGGGTTGAATTCTGATGTGGAAGGCATGCGGAGATCCTCTGTGGCAGGCAACTGAACAGGCAATATAGGGAGGCACGTTCGCAATTGGTATTGCCGATCGGACGCACGTCCCGCGCCCGACTGCGAAAAGTTCACGGCAAGAGAATCAACCAATCGCTAGGGATTGAAGCAATCCACGCGCGATCTCAGGCCTTCCGCCAACCGAGTAGGCCCGGCGTCGCATGCCAGAGTGCCTGCACGGCAAAACCCATGAACAGCACGCCGGAGCAACGGACGATCAGCCGCTCGTGCGAGCGATAGAAACGCCGCACCGTGCCCGCACCGATAATCGTGACCAGGATCATGTCGGCCACAATGAAGCCCAGGAACGAAACGGCGAGCAGGAGCGGCAGCGTATGAAACTGCAATACGCTCGCCGAGCCAGCAACAAGGGCAGTAAACGTCGCGAGCGCGACCGGATATCCCTTCGGGTTCGTGACACCGAAGATCAAGCCGCGGCGGAACGGCCGCTCGACGACCATCAAGGCCTGTCCCTCCCCCTTCGGTTTCGCCCGAACCGCATTCCAGCCGATCCAGGCAAGGTAGAAACCACAAAGAAGACCGAGAGCGTCAAAGACGAAGGTACCGATCGTCCTCGCCCCGATGATCGCGATCAAAGCCAGCGATGCCCACAGCAGATCGCCGACCAGATGCCCGCCGACGAACAGGGCACCGGCGCGGCGTCCCTGTCCTGCACCGATACCAAGCAGCGCAAGGAAGGCAGGCCCTGGAATGAGCACATAGAGAAGGGCTGCCAGAAAGGCGCCCGCGAGCAAGGATTGCGTCATCGAGAAACTCCGGAAAGGACCGTCGCAGCTTATGCGCCAATCGAAAGGCGTCAAGCCATGATGGCAACCCATGAGATTTTTGAATTGCCGGATCACGCCGCTTCCGACAGAAGAAAAGTGCCGCCTCGCGCGGATCGCGCACGTTAGCAGAGATCGAGTATCCCTATGCCCCCATTCCGGATGAGCGAACGGCGAACGAGCATGCTCGGCGCGCTTCTCGCAACCATCGGCCCGATCTCGATGTCGATCTATACGCCGGCAATGCCGGAGCTCGTCCATGCATTCCAGACATCAGACTCCGCGATCAAGCTGACGCTGTCAGTCTATTTCGCCGGCTTCTCGGTTGCGCAGCTGCTTGCCGGCCCGCTCTCCGATGCCTTCGGCCGCCGCGCTGCGACGCTGCTGTTCGTCGGCATCTATGTGGTCGGCAGCCTGCTTGCCGCCTTTGCGCCCGGCATCGAGTGGTTGCTCGCCGGCCGCCTGATACAGGGCGTCGGCGCTTCCGTCGGGATTACGGTGGCGCGCGCCATCGTGCGCGACCAGTTCACCGGGACGGAAGCCTCCCGCATCATGAACCTCATCGGCATCATGATTGCCATCGGACCGGCCGCCGCACCAACCGTGGGCGGCTTGGCGCTGGCGGCGTTTGGTTGGCAGTCGGTCTTCTTCCTCCTCATCGGCTTCGGACTGCTGATCTGCTTTGGGGTGATCGTCTTCATGCGCGAAACAAGCGTGCCGGATCCGCGGCGTGCGCTCCCAGTTCCGCTGCTTCGCGCCTATCTTGAGCTTGCCCGCGAAAGCCGCTTTGTCTCCGCCTCGCTCGTCCTCGGCGGTTCGATCGGCGCACTCTACGCGCAGGCGACACTGCTGCCATTCATCCTCATCAAGGTCGTCGGTCTGTCACCGACCGCCTTCGGCTTGGGCATGCTAATGCAATCAGGCTCCTACTTCCTTGGCTCTGTCTGCCTTCGCTACGCGGCGCCGCGCCTGGGCGGCGACGGTTCCGTGCGCGTCGGGCTCGGCCTGCTCGGCTTTGCCGGCATCATGATCGCGCTATCGGTCCACTTCGTCACGCCCTCCTATCTTTCGATCATGGGGCCGATCGCATTCCTGGCCTTCGGTTTGGCGTTCCTGACGCCGCATATGACGACCTCAGGTCTCTACCCCTTCCCGCATATCGCGGGGTCGGCATCCGCGATGATGGGCTTCATCCAGATGGGTGGCGGCTTTGCCGGCGGCGTCGCGGGTTCGCTCATCGGCATGCCGCTACTCGCCTTCGGCACGGTGATCCCGATCATGGCGCTGATTTCGATCGTAAGCTACGTCTGGTTCGTTCGCGCGTCGCGGCACGCAGCAAAGCTCCCTCACGCCACGTCGTGCGAATGAAAAGTGTCCGCACGACGGGCCTTCAGACTGATGAGGACGTGTTCTTTTTTGCGGAACGATCGTTTTATCCGTCATGCCGGCCTTGAGCCGGCATCCAGCGGCACCGCGTCTGCGGTGCGAAAGGCCTCTTGCGCGCAAAGACTTGCGCGTGCTGGACCCCGGCTCGTCGGCCGGGGTGACGACGGGTGGGGCATAAGGCTTTGTCAACAAGCGGAAGGCCCGCACGAGGCGGGCCTTCGATCTCTTGCAAGCTGCTCGCGATTACTTCGAGAGATTGCGCTTGGCGAGCGTGCGCAGGCGCAGCGCGTTGAGCTTGATGAAGCCGGCTGCATCCTTCTGGTCGTAGGCGCCCTGGTCGTCCTCGAAAGTAACCAGCTTGTCGGAATAGAGCGACTTCGCGCTCTCGCGGCCGGTGACCATGACGTTGCCCTTGTAGAGCTTCAGCGTCACTTCGCCTTCGACATGCTCCTGGCTCTTGTCGATCAGCGCCTGCAGCATTTCGCGCTCCGGCGAGAACCAGAAGCCGTAGTAGATCAGCTCGGCGTAACGCGGCATAATCTCGTCCTTGAGATGCGCGGCGCCGCGGTCGAGCGTGATGGATTCGATGGCGCGATGCGCGGCAAGCAGGATCGTGCCGCCGGGCGTCTCGTAGACGCCGCGCGACTTCATGCCGACGAAGCGGTTTTCCACGAGGTCGAGGCGACCGATGCCGTTGTCGCGACCATAATTATTGAGCGCTGCGAGCAGCGTTGCCGGGCTCATGCGTACGCCGTTGATCGAAACAGCGTCACCCTTCTCGAAGCCAACCTTGATGATGGTTGCTTTGTCGGGCGCGGCTTCCGGAGAAATCGTGCGCATGTGCACGTATTCGGGTGCTTCCTGTGCCGGGTCTTCGAGAACCTTGCCCTCCGACGAGGAGTGCAGCAGGTTGGCGTCGACGGAGAACGGCGCCTCGCCCTTCTTGTCCTTGGCAACCGGGATCTGGTGTGCTTCGGCAAAGGCCAGCAGATCGGTGCGGCTCTTGAACGACCAGTCGCGCCACGGCGCGATGATCTTGATATCGGGGTTCAAGGCATAGGCGGAAAGTTCGAAACGAACCTGGTCGTTGCCCTTGCCCGTTGCACCATGAGCGATCGCATCGGCGCCGGTCTTGCGGGCGATGTCGATCAGATGCTTGGAGATCAGCGGACGGGCGATCGAGGTGCCGAGCAGATAGACGCCCTCATAGACGGCGTTGGCGCGGAACATCGGGAACACGAAGTCCTTGACGAACTCTTCGCGCACATCCTCGATGTAGATTTCCTTGATGCCGAGCATCTCGGCCTTCTTGCGCGCCGGCTCAAGCTCCTCGCCCTGGCCGAGGTCGGCGGTGAAGGTCACGACTTCTGCGCCGAGTTCGGTCTGCAGCCACTTCAGGATGATCGAGGTGTCGAGGCCGCCGGAATAGGCGAGGACGACTTTCTTTACGTCTTTGTGCGATGCCATGATGATGAGGTCCGTTGCAAAAGGGCAGCGGCAAGCCCGCCAAGCCCGGTATGGCTGGGCACTTTTAGCGAGATTGGCGGACGACGCAAGGGCAACGGCGGCTATCGGCGACCCAGATAATGTTTGACAGGCCGAAAGCGCAGCCCATATCTGCCAGCGTCCTGACAATGCGGAGGAGAGCTGGCCGTGACGAGAATCCAAGACATCATCAAGAAATCAAACGTCGCGGTCATCACCGGTGGCGCCTCGGGCATCGGACTTGCCGCCGCGAAACACTTTGCCCGATCGGGCATGAGCGTCGCCATTGCCGATCTCGGCGGCGATCGGCTGGCAGCCGCCGCAGAGGAACTGAAAGCGATCTCGGGAGAGGAGCATGTGCTCGCCGTCGAAACCGACGTCGCACAGAAGGAGTCCCTCGAAGCGCTCGAACGGACTGTGATCCAGCGCTTCGGCCGAGTGCACATTCTCATGAACAACGCCGGCGTCGGCCCAGAGACATCGATCTTCAGCGCCCAGGCCAATTGGGACGGGATTCTCGGCGTCAACCTGCTCGGCGTCATCAACGGCACGCGGACCTTCGGCCAGCACATGCTCTCGCATGGCGAACCGGGCCTGATCATCAATACCGGCTCCAAGCAGGGCATCACCACGCCACCTGGCAACCCGGCGTATAACGTCTCGAAAGCCGGCGTGAAGGTATTCACCGAAGCGCTCGAGCATGAATTGCGCAATACCGAAGGCTCGAAGATCTCCGCCCACCTCCTGATCCCCGGCTTCGTCTATACCGGCCTTACCAAGGGCGATCGCGCCGAAAAGCCGGCTGCCGCATGGACGCCGGAACAGACTGTCGATTTCATGATCGAAAGCCTGGAACGCGGCGACTTCTACATCCTCTGCCCCGACAACGACGTCGCCCGTCCGGTGGACGAACGCCGCATGGCCTGGGCGATGGGCGACATCATCGAGAACCGCCCACCGCTGTCGCGCTGGCACAAGGATTATGCCGACAAGTTCAAGGCCTATCTCGAACGCAAGGAATAGGTCGTATTAGAAGGTTTGATTAGACATTTTCTGAAAGCCGGATATGACGGCTAAGCTTTCATCCGGCTTTCAGAGTGTACCATGAGCTTCCTGCCCAGCTTTCCGACCCTTCTCGCCTTCGCAGCCGCGACCCTGCTGCTCGCTGCGACGCCCGGCCCCGACATGACGCTGTCCATCAGCCGCGCACTGGCGCAGGGCAAGAAGGCTGCGCTGTTCGTCGTTCTCGGTACGAGCCTCGGTATCGTCGTTCACACCATGCTGGTCGCCTTTGGCGTTTCGGCACTGATCACCGCGTCGCCGACAGCCTTCCTGATCCTGAAGACCGGAGGTGCTGCTTATCTCCTGTGGCTCGCCGTCCAGGCGATCCGCTTCGGCTCGAAGTTTTCGGTCAACAAGGTCGAAACGGCAAAGGGCACGCCACTCGCCAACGTTTCCTCGGGATTCTGGGTCAACCTCCTGAACCCGAAGGTCATCATTTTCTTCATGACCTTCCTGCCGCAGTTCGTCAGCGCCGGCGATCCGACGGTGACGCAGAAGCTGCTCTTCCTTGGCTTCTGCTTCATCCTGATCGGCATGCCGGTCAACGCGGCCGTGGTCTTCGCGGCCGACTGGCTGGCCAGCTGGCTGCAGAACAACAAGAGGGTTTTGCGCGGCATGGACTTTACCTTCGCCGGCGTCTTTTCCGTCTTCGCGGCAAAAATCCTGCTGACGCAGGCGCGGTAAGCGATCGCCGGGAAGCTCTGGCTTCCCGGAAGCTGTCTATCCTCAGCCGATCAGCAGCGCGTCATCGTCCAGGGTCTGGCCGCGCATCTTGCGGAACATCGCGATCAGGTCTTCGACCTGCAGCGTCTTGCGGCTGTCGCCGCTGACGTCGAGCACGATCTCGCCGCCATGCAGCATGATCGTGCGGTGGCCATAATCGAGCGCCTGGCGCATGGAGTGGGTGACCATCAGCGTCGTCAGCTTGCGCTCCGAGACGATCTTTTGCGTGAGCCCCATGACGAACTCTGCCATGCCAGGGTCGAGCGCTGCCGTATGCTCGTCGAGCAGCAGCACTTCGGAGCCGGCAAGCGTCGCCATCACAAGCGACACCGCCTGACGCTGACCACCGGATAGCAGGTCCATGCGGTCCCGCATCCGATTCTCGAGACCGAGATTGAGCTCGGCGATACGCTCGCGGAAATGTTCGCGCCGCTTCGGACCGAGCGCTGATACGAGCCCGCGCCTTTCGCCACGACGCGCCGCAAGCGCAAGATTTTCCTCGATCGACAGCGAGCCGCAGCTTCCCGTCAACGGATCCTGGAAGACACGGGCAACAAGGCCCGCGCGAGCGGCCGTCGATTTGCGCGTGACGTCGGTATGGCCAATGAGAACCTGGCCTTCGCTGGCGAGCACGTCGCCGGCAAGAACGCCGAGCAGCGTCGATTTGCCGGCGCCGTTCGAGCCGATAACGGTGACGAACGAACCTTCCTCGATCGTCAGGCTGACGCCGTTCAACGCCTGTTTCTGCAGCGGCGTGCCCTTGCCGAAGACGACCTTGATGTCCTTGAGCGTGATCACGATGCGGCACCTCCGCGGCGAAGACGGGGAAGAATGAGCGCTATTGTCACCAGAACGGCCGTCACGAAATTAAGGTCCGAGGCTTGCAGCCCGATGACATCGGTGGAGAGCGCCAATTGGATGGCGATACGGTAGAGGATCGAACCGAGCACGCAGCCGACCAAGGCGATCAGCAGGCCACGACGGCCAAGCAGCGTTTCACCGATGATGACGGCCGCGAGGCCGACTACGATCGTTCCCACGCCCGAGGTGACATCGGCAAAGCCGTTCGTCTGCGCAAACAGCGCGCCGCCAAAGGCAACCAGCGCATTCGAGATCGCCATGCCGAGATAGATCTGGCGGCTTGTGTCGACGCCCTGCGCGCGGGCCATACGGGCATTCGCACCCGTCGCGCGCATCGCCAGACCGGAGTCGCTTTCAAGGAAGCGCCAAACGACGATCACCGCAACCAACACAAGAACGCCGACGAACAGCGGTCGAACATAGAAATCCCGCAGGCCATGACCGAAGAACGGACTGATCATCGTGTCCGCATTGATCAGCGCGACATTCGGCTTGCCCATGACGCGCAGGTTGACCGAGAAGAGCGCGATCATCGTCAGGATCGACGCAAGCAGGTTGAGGATCTTGAACCGCACATTGAGCATCGCGGTAACGAGACCTGCCGCAGCACCCGCGACCATGGCGATAAGCGCAGCAAGCCAGGCATTGACCCCAGCGATGATCAACACCGCCGTTACGGCAGCGCCGAGAGGGAAGGAGCCGTCAACCGTCAGATCCGGAAAATCCAGCACACGAAATGCGAGGTAAACGCTGAGCGCCACGAAGGCATAGACCAGCCCCAGCTCCACGGCTCCCCAGAATGCGATCTGACTCAAGGCTCATGCCCTTTCTTCTGACTCGGTCCGCCTGTTACCGGACCCAAGCTTTTAATACCATCAGCCGCCCCCGCGTTAAACGGGAGCGGCTGGATGGCTGGGTTTCTCCAAAATATGCGGCGATCAGTCGATCGTCTTCGTCGCGCGCTTCAAGACGCTTTCCGGCAGCGTGACGCCCATCTTGGCGGCTGCACCCTTGTTGACGACCAGATCGCTGCCGGCAGCAACCTTCACCGGGATATCGCCCGGGTTTTCGCCCTTGAGGATGCGAACGACGATTTCGCCGGTCTGCTTGCCAACATCGTAGTAGTTGAAACCGAGGGCGGCGACCGAACCGCGCGAGACGGAATCCGTGTCGGCGGTGAAGAGCGGCAGCTTGCTCTCTTCGGCAACGGCAACCGCGCCTTCAAGTGCGGAGATGATCGTGTTGTCGGTCGGGACATAGATGGCATCGGCACGGCCGACGAGGGCACGGGCGGCACCCTGCACTTCCGCGGACTTGGTGGCCGCAGACTCGACGACCTTCATGCCGGCCTTCTCGGCTTCCGTCTTCAGAACGGCGAGCAGCGACACGGAGTTGGCCTCACCGGAGTTGTAGAGATAACCGATCGTCTTGGCGTTCGGCAGAATTTCCTTGATGAGCGCGACATGTTCGGCAACCGGCGACATGTCGGACAGGCCGGTGACGTTGCCGCCGGGCTTGTCCATGTTCTTGACGAGCTGGGCGCCGAGCGGATCGGAAACGGCCGTGAAGACAACCGGAATGTCGTGCGTTGCGGAAACGACAGCTTGCGCTGATGGCGTGGAGATCGGAACGATAACGTTCGGGCCCTCGCCGGCGAACTGGCGGGCGATCTGCGCAGCCGTCGCCGGGTTGCCCTGGGCCGACTCGAACATGAACTTCAGGTTCTCGCCTTCCTTGTAGCCGGCAGCCGTCAGCACATCGAGGACACCCTTGCGTGCGGCGTCAAGCGCCGGATGCTCGACGATCGCCGTGACCGCGACGGTCACGTCTTCGGCCTTGGCAGGCAGGGTCAGGGCCAACGTGGCCGCGACAGCAAACAGAATTGAACGCATTGGGGTATCCTCCAGACATGATTTTGGCCTGCTTCTAGGAAAAGCAGGCCATGAAATCAATCATTAGAAAACACTGAACGGATCAAACTTGCTGATCAGTCGTCGGCGCCATGGTTGGCGATCATCATCGCCTCGAAGGCCAGCCGCTCGGTCTTGCGCATGCGCTCCGACTCCGACTTCAGCTGACCGCAGGCTGCGAGAATGTCGCGGCCGCGCGGCGTGCGGATCGGCGAGGCATAGCCGGCCGAGTTGATGAAATCGGCAAATTTCTCGATCTGCGCCCAGTCGGAACACTGGTAGTTTGTGCCCGGCCACGGGTTGAATGGGATGAGGTTGATCTTCGCCGGCACGCCTTTCAGCAACTGAACGAGACCCTTGGCATCCTCGAGGCTGTCGTTGACGTCCTTCAGCATCACATATTCGAACGTGATGCGGCGGGCGTTCGACAGGCCGGGATATTTGCGGCAGGCGTCAATCAGCTCCTTCAGCGGATACTTCTTGTTGATCGGCACCAGAATGTCGCGCAGGTCGTCGCGCACCGCGTGCAGGGAGATCGCCAGCATCACGCCGATCTCGTCGCCGGTGCGGAAGATCTCCGGCACCACGCCTGACGTCGACAGCGTGACGCGGCGCTTGGAGAGCGACAGTCCGTCGCCGTCGGTGGCGATCAGCAGCGCCTGCTTCACGGCATCGAAATTGTAGAGCGGCTCGCCCATGCCCATCATCACGATGTTGCTGACCTTGCGGCCTTCCGCCGGCATGATGGTACCCTGCGGCGCTTCACGGTCCGGGAAGTCGCCCAGGCGATCACGAGCCAGCAGAAGCTGCGAGAGAATTTCCTCAGCCGTCAAATTCCGCACCAGACGCTGCGTTCCGGTATGACAGAAGGAACAGGTCAGCGTGCAGCCCACCTGGCTGGAGATGCAAAGCGTACCGCGACCCTCTTCCGGGATGTAGACGGCTTCGATCTCGACCGGGCGCCCCGCCCCGCGCGGCGGGAAGCGCAATAGCCACTTGCGGGTGCCATCGTTGGACACCTGCTCCTCGACGATCTCGGGACGCGCGATCGTGAAATGCTGCTTCAGCATCTCGCGCATGTCCTTGGCGACATTCGTCATGTGATCGAAATCGGAGACACCGCGCACGTAGATCCAGTTCCAGAGCTGGGCAACGCGCATCTTGATCTGCTTGTCCGGCACGCCCTTTTCGCGCAGCGCAGCACCCATCTCTTCGCGGCTCAAGCCGATCAGCGAGGGCTTCTGGCCGGCATCGAGCTGCGGCAACATGCCGGCAGGCTTCGTAACAGTCATCGCATCCATGACGGACATAGTCTCTTATCCCGAATTCAACATGCGATCGCCCCGGTAAGCCGGATGACTTGCGGGCACGACAGGCATGATGGCAGAAATTGAATGCGGACCGGGCGGCAAAGCCGCAATCTATCCGCTGTTGCGCGGGCCTTTAGCATCATTTTCGCCGCGCGTCACTATAGATGGAAACGACGAAGGCCGGCACAAGGCCGGCCTCCTGAAATTTCGTCACCGTAACGGAGGCTTACTTGCAGCCCTCAACCTGCTTCAGTGCAGCGGAAATGCCGGACAGCGAGTAGCTGTAGGAGGTCGACGTGCCCTTGCGCGATGTCGCGTTGACCGTCATCGAGTGGCCGCCCTTCATCGCCGCGACGAGCGCCGGCTCCTGCGCTGCGTTCTCGACCCAGCCGGCCTTGTCCTTGGTGAACATCACGAAGGTCTTGTTGTCGATCACGACATCGATCTTCGAGTTCTCCTTGACGGTGTAGCCCATCATTGCCTGCGGCTCGTAGGAAATGTTCTGGCCGGGGCGCTGCGAGACGATGAAGAAGTTGTCGCCGTGATCGATGCCGGCCGGCTTCTTTTCCGTCGGCACGGACAGAACGTAGCAGACAGTGCTCGCGCCGGACTTGTAGGAATAGGCGCCCCAAGCCTGGAACTGCTGGATCCGGGTCGGCGCTGTCGAAGCCGGAGTAGCCTGCGGCTGCGCTGCCTGTGGCTGCGCCGCGGGCTGCGACTTCTTGGTCTGAGCGGATGCAATGCCGGCGCCGGCGAGAACGAGGGAAATGGCGATTGCGGTACTTCTAAGAAACATGGATATCCTGCCGGTTCTTGCGATTCGAGCCCGAAGCGAACGGGCGGCGCATAATCACGATCTGCTTTATTTTGACTTAATTCAGGTTACCAAAGCGTCAACGGGGACTGCGAGAAGTCCCTGCCTGTTCCATTCTCACCCAAGTGTCAACATCGGACGCGGCGCCTCGCCCGTAATGAAGTGATGCCGCGTGCGCACACGGATCAACGTCACGGATGAATCTAAGACATAAAGATTCAGGCAAGAGTTTGACCTTTTCAGAAACCGTTGTACGTCAATAAGTATTAGAAATCCGCTGGAGAATTCGCTGACCCAGGGGGCTTTAGGCCAGACATGGATGCCGAAGAGAAACAGCGCTTCGCCGCCCTCGCAAGGGCCGTTGCGGAACGCCGCGACCAGGAGGCATTCACCGTGCTGTTCGATTACTTCGCACCGCGCCTCAAATCGTGGTTACTGCGCCAAAGAATGTCGAGCGGCGAGGCCGAGGAGCTTGTTCAGGAAGTGATGATCGTGCTCTGGCACAAAGCCGAGCTTTACGATGCAGCGCGATCCTCTCTGTCGACCTGGCTTTTTCGCATCGCCCGCAACCGTCGGATCGATCTCCAGCGCCGGGCCAAAGCGCGCACACTGGATCAGGCAGACCCGGCGTTGCAGCCGGTCGCGGAAAGCGGCGCAGACGAGATCCTCGTAAACGACGATCGCGACGCCCATATTCGCGCCGCTGTCAGCCAACTCCCGGAAGGACAGCGGGAGATGCTCCGCGCCGCCTTCTTTCTCGGCCAATCCCATTCGCAAATCGCCGAGGCGACCGGCTTGCCGCTCGGGACGGTAAAATCCCGCATCCGGCTTGCCTTCGGAAAGCTCCGAAAGGTTCTGGAGGCCGAGGGCGCCTGAGGTGACGCTAGATCGTCTTCATCCCTTCAGGCTTATCGGCGAGCGCACGGTCCGCTGCTTCATAGTGCTTCGGTTTCAGGTGCCTGCTGACCATGGCGAAGGCTGCGGAGAGGACTGCTACGTCATCCGAAAACCCGATCACGGCAAAAACATCAGGGATCATGTCAACAGGCATGACGAAATAGGCAAGTGCTGCCAACAGCACGCCACGGACCCTTGTCGGCGTCTGGGGATCCATCGCGCAGTAGAATGCGGCGACGACATCGCGCGAGAACGGGATCTGCCGCACGGCCTTCTTGAAGGTCGGCCAGAACTTCTTGCGCACTGTCTCTTCGCGCCGGCTCTGCGTATCATCGTCGCCCGGCAGCAGGATCTCACCGAATTTGACGTCGTCCATTCCGATTGGTCCTCTCTTTCACGCGCACATATGGTGACGGCGGCACCGGATTCAATCAAGTCGGCGCGCCGCCGCCTGCTCCATCGCTGCCGCCAGCTTGAAATCGAGCTCCGTCAAGCCGCCGGCGTCATGGGTGTTAAGCTTTACATCGACGCGCGAATAGACGTTGAACCACTCGGGATGGTGATTGAGCCGTTCCGCAGCAAGTGCCGCTTCGGTCATAAAACCGAACGCCTCAACGAAATTGCGAAACTTGAAGCTTCGCGATATCGCCGTGCCGGCGGCGTCGAGCGACCAGCCGTCAAGCTTGGCGAGCTCGGCAGCGATTGCTTGCCGTTCCAGTTTTTCCCGTTTCATGCGATTGTCCCTTCTCTTCCGTCATGGACCACAGATGAAACGCATTAGCATCCTGTTTGTTTGCATGGGCAATATCTGCCGCTCGCCTCTTGCCGAGGGGATCTTCTCGCACCTCGTCGATGCGGCCGGCTTTGCCGATCGTTTCGAGATCGACTCGGCCGGCACCGGCGGCTGGCACGAGGGCGAACATCCGGATCGGCGCTCGATCGCCACCGCGAGAGGCCACGGGATCGACATTTCCCGGCAACGCGCCCGTCAGATCAGGACGAAGGACTTCAGCGACTTCGACCTGATACTTTCGATGGACCGCGCCAATGTCGCCGAACTGCATCGCATGAGCCCGGGAGCCGCAAATATCCGCCTGTTCGGCGACTTCGCCTTGGCGAGCGGCGAGGATATCCCCGACCCCTATTTCGGCGACAGCGACGGCTTCGAACTCGTCTACGCCAGACTCTTTGCCGGCTGCAGGAAGCTGCTCGAGACGCTGGGCACCGACAATGCCTCATGGAGAGGGAAGATCTCTTCCGTCAAATAGGGCCCACCGCCGACCGATTCCCTTGATGACAGCAGAACGAAGCGCGGAACGGTGAAGGCCGAAGTCTGGAAGTTTCCACGCCCGGCGAGATAGTGCACGACATCGTCGACCCGCGACGACTTCAACCGCGCCAGCGTGACATGCGGCGTGAACTTGCGGGGATCCGGCGGCAAGCCGATGCGCTGGCAGATCCGCTCGATTTCCGCCTGGAGGGCGTACATCTCGGGTGAAGGCGAGACGCCGGCCCACACCGAATGTGGTTTTTTGGACCCGAATGCGCCGATACCATCGAGACGTATCTGGAATTCGGGCCGGTCGATGCGGTCGAGCCGATCGACAATTTCGTCTGCCGTGCGTCCATCGACATCGCCGATGAAGCGCAAAGTGATGTGGTAGTTTTCCACATCGATCCATCTTGCACCAGGGAGACCACCGCGCAGCAATGAGAGGCTCATCGCGGCATTGCGCGGAATTTCGAGGGCGGTAAACAGTCTCGGCATAACGAGCACTCCCCGAATCTTTTGCAGGTGCTCACACGGAATCACGCATTGAACACCTGCGCAAGTCCCTAATTCTTCACAGTAGAAATCGTTCCTAAGAATTGCGTGATAGCCGGCTCCATCTTTTCGACCATCACATCGATCCCTTTGCTGTTCGGGTGCATCCCATCCTCAAGCTTCAGACCGGCCTCGAGCGCGACACCGTCGAGAAAGAAGGGATAGAGCGCAACGCCATGTTTTTGCGCGAGTTTCGCGTAGATCGGGTTGAAGCGCCCCGCATAGTCGCCGCCCATGTTCGGCGGCGCCAGCATACCGACGAGAAGGACCGCAACACCGCGTTCCTTTAGCCGGGCAATCATCTGATCGAGGTTCTTTTCACTTTCCTCGGGAGGGATGCCGCGCAGGGCATCATTGCCGCCCAGTTCGAGAATCACGCCATCGGTGCCGTCGGGAACCGACCAATCGATTCGCGCAAGACCACCGGCCGTCGTGTCGCCGGACACGCCCGCGTTCGCAATCGATACGTCGACACCCTTGGCTGTCAGGGCTGCTTGCAACTTTTCTGGAAAGCCATCACCGGGAGGGAGCTGGTAGCCCGCCATAAGGCTGTCGCCAAAACCGACCAGGCTGATTGTCTTTGCATTGGCTAGGACCGCAAAGGCCATCGACGCAACAATGACGGCGATGTGAAGGCCGGCAACTTTAAAACTCATTCCGCTTTCCCTAGATTGGCAAGACAATCGGCATCTATATAGGGCGAATACTGTTGGCAAAAACCATCATCGAGTTGAAGCGCGCCGATTTGACGCTTGGCAGCGCCGCCGCCTCCGTCCATGTATTGAAGGGCATCGACCTCACGATCGGCACCGGAGAGTCGGTCGGTATCGTCGGACCATCGGGTTCCGGAAAATCGACGTTGCTGATGGTTCTCGCAGGGCTGGAAAGACTCGATAGTGGCGAAATCAATGTCAGCGGCACACCACTGCATGCCCTGAGTGAAGACGAGATGGCCGACTTCCGCGGCCGCAAT
This sequence comes from Hyphomicrobiales bacterium, assembly GCA_900466985.1. Classification (GTDB taxonomy): domain Bacteria; phylum Pseudomonadota; class Alphaproteobacteria; order Rhizobiales; family Rhizobiaceae; genus Rhizobium. The sequence continues at coordinate 322,263 of UBOA01000001.1, read as the reverse complement.
ATCGGTATCGTCTTCCAATCCTTCCACCTGATCGCCAACATGACGGCCCTGGAAAACGTGGCTGTGCCGCTGGAGCTCGCCAACCTTGCCAATCCGTTCGAAATCGCCCGCCGCGAACTGAAATCCGTCGGGCTTGGCGATCGGTTGAACCACTATCCCGGCCAGCTTTCCGGCGGCGAACAGCAACGGGTGGCGATTGCACGCGCGCTCTCACCGTCACCGGCGCTGCTGATCGCCGACGAACCGACCGGCAATCTCGACACCGACACCGGCCGGCAGATTGCGGATCTCCTGTTTTCCAAACAGGCTGAGCGGGGGATGACGCTGCTGCTCGTCACCCACGACACCGCGCTCGCCAAACGCTGCTCCAGGCAGATTCGGGTTCGTTCGGGCCAGATTGAGAGCGATAGCGCGCCTGTCCAGCCTGAGGCGGCGATTGCATGACATTGCTGACCCCGCGCGTCTCCCTCGCCTTTCGTCTCGCGCTCCGCGAGCTGCGCGGCGGGCTTCGCGGCTTCTACATCTTTCTGGCCTGCATCGCTCTCGGCACCGGCGCGATTGCAGCCGTCAACTCGGTTTCGCAGTCCATCACCAACACGATCGCCACGCAAGGTCAGGAGATTCTGGCTGGCGACGCACGCTTCGAGCTCAATAATCGCGAGGCGACGGAAGCCGAAATGGACTTCCTGCGCGGCTTCGGCAAAGTATCGGTATCGACAGGCCTGCGCTCGATGGCGCGCAAGCCCGACGGCTCGGATCAGGCGCTGGTCGAGGTCAAGGCGGTCGACGGTGCCTACCCCCTCTACGGCACCTTCGCGGCCGAGCCAAATTATCCGCTGCACGCGCTGCTGTCGGGGCAGAGTGGCACCTATGGCGCGGTGGCCGCTCCGCTTTTGCTGGATCGGCTCGGCCTCTCCATCGGAGATGAGATCCTCCTCGGCAATGTCATTCTGAACATCACCGGTACGGTGAAGACGGAGCCGGACGCGGTTTCGGAAGGGTTTGGTTTCCCGCCCCGGCTGCTTGTGAGCAGGGAAGCGCTGAAGGCATCCGGCCTTATCCAGACCGGCAGCCTGGTCGAGCATGCCTACAAGATTCGCATGGACGACCCGGCCGAAAGATCCACGCTGCGTGAGCGGGCCGCCAAGGAATTTCCGTCGGCCGGCTGGTCGATCCGCACCAGCGACCGGGCAGCTCCTGCGCTGACGGAGAACATTGAGCGTTTCTCGCAGTTCCTGACGCTGGTAGGACTGACAGCCCTGATCGTCGGTGGTGTCGGCGTCGCGAATGCCGTGCGTGCCTTCCTCGATTCCAAGCGCACGACCATTGCGACCTTCAAATGCCTTGGGGCGCCCGCCGCGACCGTCGTGTTGATCTATCTCTTCCAGATCGCCATCATTGCCTTGGGCGGGATGGTGATGGGCCTCGTCATTGGGGCGCTGGCGCCAATCGTCGCGTCGCAATTTCTGGCGCAGTTCCTGCCGGTCTCCACGGCTCTGACGTTCTACCCCGGGGCTCTGGCCCTCGCGGTCCTTTTCGGTATTCTGACAACGCTGGCCTTTGCCATCATGCCGCTTGGGCATTCACGAGAGGTTCCGGCAACGGCTCTGTTCCGCGAGCAGGGCTTCGAGGCGCGGGGCTTGCCTTCCTGGCCCTACATCCTTCTCGCTGCGACCTTTCTTGTCGCCCTTGCCGGCCTTGCCGTCGTAACCGCGTATGATCGTTTCATCGCGATCGTCTTTGTCGGCGCGATCGCCTTCGCCTTCGTGATCCTGCGGCTTGTCGCGGCCGGCATTGCATGGCTGGCGCGCCGCAGCCCGCGGGTGAATTCGCCAGCCTTGCGGCTCGCAATCGGCAACATCCATAGGCCTGGCGCGCTGACGCCTTCCGTCGTCCTGTCTCTCGGTCTTGGCCTCGCGCTGCTTGTGACGCTCACCCTCATCGACGGCAACATGCGCCAGCAACTGACCGGGCGCATGTCCGCCGGCGCGCCGAATTTTTTCTTCGTGGACATTCAGGGGTCGGAACTCGAGACATTTCGCAGCGTCGTCAAAGCCGGTTCGCCGGATGGCAAACTGGTCGAAGTGCCGATGCTGCGCGGCCGGATCCTCGCCTTCAACGGCGAGGACGTTACCAAGCGCAAGGTTCCGCCCGGCGGCCAGTGGGTGCTGCGTGGCGACCGCGGCATCACCTATTCGGAAACGCTGCCGGAAAATGCATCGCTGACCGAGGGATCATGGTGGCCGAAAGACTATAGCGGCGAACCGCTCGTCTCCTTCTCTGCCGAGGAGGCAAATGAACTCGGCCTGAAGATCGGTGACACCGTCACCGTCAACGTGCTCGGCCGCAACATCACCGCGAGGATTGCGAGCGTGCGCAAGGTCGAGTGGGAGTCGCTTTCCATCAACTTCGTGATGATCTTCTCGCCGAATACATTCCGCGGCGCCCCGCATGCTTGGCTGGCAACGCTCACCGACCCGACGGCGACCTCTGGCCAGGAGGCCGCGATCTTGAAGTCCGTTACAAACACCTATCCGACCATCACAAGCGTGCGGGTCAAGGATGCAATCGACATTGTCAACACGCTGGTGGCGCAGTTGGCGACGGCGATCCGCGCCGCCGCTTCCGTTGCGCTGATCGCTTCGGTTCTGGTTCTGGCCGGCGCGCTGGCCGCCGGCAACCGCGCCCGTACACACGATGCGGTCGTCCTCAAGACACTCGGCGCGACGAGGCGAATGCTGATCCGCGCCTTCTGCTACGAATATTTGATCCTTGGTGCGGCGACCGCAGTTTTCGCCCTTTTTGCCGGCGGCGTTGCGGCCTGGTTCATCACCGCGCGGATCATGCGCATCCCCTCGCACTTCCTGCCCGATGTCGCCGGCCTGACACTTGTGACGGCCCTGGTCCTGACCGTTGGTATCGGACTCATCGGCACCTGGCGCATCCTCGGCCAGAAAGCGGCACCCGTTTTGCGCGAACTCTGATTGATCAAACGGAGAAATTTCCTTCACCTTACGGCGATTTAACCCGATCGCGGGTTGCAAGGGCCTTGTTTGCGAAAGCCGAAAGGCTCATATTGTGCATAGGCATGCTGGGCTCCGCAGCGGCGCCCGGGTCGTTGACCCGCCACCGTGTCCACACCGGAGCTTATAAGAGGAAACTATGGCTGACCTTCGTAATTACCAAGGCCGCGTACAGACTGGCGAGATGATCGACCAGGGCCTGCGTAGCTATATGCTCAAGGTCTACAACCTGATGGCGCTGGGTTTGGTGATCACGGGTGTGGCGGCCTATCTGGGCTTCAATTTCGCCGTCCAGGACGGCCAGCTGACGCAGTTTGGCGTATTGCTTTTCCAGTCGCCACTCCGTTGGGTGATCATCCTTGCACCGCTGGCTGCCGTGTTCTTCCTGAGCTTCAGGATTAACCGGATGAGCGTTGCCGCCGCGCAGACGACCTTCTGGGTCTACGCCGCGCTGGTGGGCCTGTCGCTTTCGTCGATCTTCCTGGTCTACACGCAGTCGAGCATCACGCAGACGTTCTTCGTGACGGCCGCCTCCTTTGGTGCGCTGTCGCTTTACGGCTACACGACCAAGCGTGATCTCTCCGCGATGGGCTCGTTCCTGATCATGGGTCTCTTCGGCCTGATCATCGCGTCGATCGTGAACATCTTCCTGGCATCGTCTGCCCTGCAGTTCGCGGTCTCCGTGATCGGCGTACTGATCTTCGCAGGCCTTACCGCCTACGACACGCAGCGCATCAAGGAAATGTACTACGCAGCAGACGGCGCGGATGTTGCCGGCCGCAAGGCGATCATGGGCGCACTGACGCTGTATCTGGACTTCATCAACCTCTTCATGTTCCTCCTGCAGTTCATGGGCGACCGCAAATAAGGAACAGGAACGTTATCGAAAAAGGCGGCTTCGGCCGCCTTTTTTGTTGCCTGGTCATGGGGAGAATGGTTTCTGGAAGAGTCCATTCTCATATCTGCCGGCCGACCGAATGCCCATCTTCCTCCGCGACGCTTCCTCATCCGACCTCCCTGCCATCACGGCCATCTATCGCGAATCCGTACTGAACGGTGTCGCAAGCTACGAGATCGTCCCACCGGATGAGAGCGAGATGGCGGCACGATTTTCCGCAATCACGGGCCAGAGCTACCCGTACATCGCCGCGATCGATGAGAATGGCGGGCTGCTAGGTTACGCCTACGCCTCGGCCTTTCGCACGCGGCCGGCCTATCGCTGGATGGTCGAGGATTCGATCTACCTGGGGCCGGAAGCGCGCGGCAAGGGAATTGGAAGGCTGCTGCTCGCCGAACTGATCCAACGCTGCACCGATCTCGGCTTTCGCCAGATGGTGGCCATCATCGGCGGCGCGCATCCGGCATCCATCGCCCTGCATCAGACGCTGGGCTTTGAAGAAACCGGTCGCCTCAAGGCAACAGGCTACAAGCACGGTCGCTGGCTCGACACGATGATCATGCAGCGTGCCCTGGGTGAAGGGGCGGCGACCGACCCCGATGCCTCGACCTATCCAGGCACGCTGTTCAAGGCCTGAGCTCGAGCTACTTCTCGACCAGCTTCAACGCCTTGTTGAAGACCTTCAGAACCTGGGGGAGTTCGTGCCCACGCTTCAGGATAACGCCGTGCGTATTGATAACGGAATAAGCACCCTGCTTGGCAGTGAGCTTCGGATTCTTCTCGATGCGAAAGAGTGGCATTTCACCTGATCGCTTGAAAACGGAGAAGACGGCACGATCCTTCAGATGATCGATCGCATAGTCCCGCCACTCGCCCTCGCCGACCATGCGGCCATAAATCCATAAAATCGCGTCGAGCTCGCGTCGGTGGAATGTGACCGGCGCGGGATCCTTGCTCTGCTTATATTCCTTGAGATCTACGACGACTGAGGAACTGTTGTCGGCTGACCGGCTCTCGCCGCGCCGCAAATCCGGCTGATCTGTCATCAGTCTCCCTGTGCCTCCGCTTGTGACGGGTACATGACAGTTTGCCTTAGCGTTTACAAATTGCAAGCGGGCGATCAGTCACATTAATCATAGTCTGTGCAATCTCCCGAGCGCCGCAATTCAGTCAAAACAGCGCCTCATTTGGAGGGGAAATTCCCTCACGACTGCGCCGCGGGGCCGTTCGGACCCGCGTCGCACCTGATTTGCGCATGATCTTTTTGCCGGATTTTGTCTGCTGAAAAGGTTTTGTGCGAGTTTGGCGCCAGCGCGCCAAAGGGCCCGGCTGACCGTATCGACCTTAACCCCAGCCCCGAATACGATCAGCCGGGCCGCCCCGTTTTCCATCCGCAAGGCAGATGAAACGGTCAGATATTCTTCCCAGCCATGACGACCGTCGCTCCGAGAATCGCCGATGGATTGCCGTCGGCGGTGGAGGATTGAAGTAGAATCGCGCAGCCCTCAAGATCCGGCTTCTGCATCACGCTGGCCGGCAGCGTCAAGCTCGTTTCCTTGCCCTCCCACATGCCGACGGTTTCGACATCGGCAACGCTGTTCAGATAGGCAATCTTCTGACCGCTGTTTTCGCCCTTCTCGACCTCGATGGTCTTCTCGCGGTTGAAATAGACCATGACGACATTGGCTTTGCCCTGGCCTGCGCCAATCTTGATCTCGAGTTGGTCGTCGCGCATCTGTGCAGTCACCGGCACCGACAATCCCTTACCTTCGGCTGCATAGCTATCGATCTTCTTATTGATCGCGCCCAGATCGGCCCCTGCCACATGGTCACGACCATTGACGATAACCTGCGGCGTATAGACATTGGCGCGGCCCATGGTCTGCGCGTAGCCATACTGCCGCTCGGTGTTTTCTTTCGAACTCAGCGTATCGGCCCAGCCCATGTAGTTCCAGTAGTCGACATGATAGGCGAGGGCGATAACGCCGCCAGCCTCGACAATCTTGCGGAAAGCCGCATCGGCTGGAGGACAAGAAGAACATCCCTGCGAGGTGAAGAGTTCGACCACGCCTTTCGGCGCGTCCTGGGCAAACAGTGGGCCGGCAAGCGCCACACCTGCAACCAGAGAAATCAGAAACCGCGGGGACATTCACTGCACCTTTTCTTCAGCAACCACCGCCACCCTTCGCCATAGGTTCCGATGTCTGAACGTAGAGATAATGGTTCCCGATCTAAACGGAAAGTCACGAAGGGGTGAGACCAAGCTTCGGAGAAGCCAAGCTGAAACACATCAGCGTGACCGGGCATCTAAATACCTCGTACTCAAACAAAAAACCGCCGGAAATCTCTTTCCGGCGGCCATTGTCATGCAAGTCTGTTAACAATCAGGCAGCGAGATCGCGCAGAACCGTCTGCAGGATGCCACCGTTGTTGAGGTAGACCACTTCGTCGAGCGTATCGACGCGCGACAGCAGCGGAACTTCCTTCACGGTGCCATCGCCGTAAGTGATCTTGGCGATCTTCTTTTCGCGCGGCTTGATGTTCTCGAGACCTTCGATGGTGACGATCTCGTCACCCTTCAGGCCGAGGCTCTGCCACGTCGTGCCCTCTTCGAAGACGAAGGGAATGACGCCCATGCCGACCAGGTTCGAGCGGTGGATACGCTCGAAGGACTGTGCGATGACCGCCTTGACGCCGAGCAGGTTGGTGCCCTTCGCGGCCCAGTCGCGGGACGAGCCGTTGCCGTATTCGACACCGGCGAAGATGACGAGCGGAACGCCCTCGGCCTTGTACTGCATGGCCGCGTCGTAGATCGATTCCTCTTCCTTCGACGGGTAGTGGATGGTGTAGCCACCTTCCTTGCCGTTCGGCCCGAGCATGTGGTTGCGGATGCGGATGTTGGCAAAGGTGCCGCGCATCATGACCTCATGGTTACCGCGGCGCGTGCCGTACTGGTTGAAGTCGGCGACAGCGACGTCGTTGCCGAGCAGGTATGCGCCCGCCGGCGAAGCCGCCTTGATCGAGCCGGCCGGAGAAATGTGGTCGGTGGTGATCTTGTCGCCGAACAGGCCGAGAACACGCGCGCCCTTGATGTCGGCGATACCGGTGCCTTTCTTGCCCATGCCCACGAAGTAGGGCGGGTTCTGCACGTAGGTCGACTTGTCGTCCCAGGCATAGGTCTGGCCCGGAGGCACCTGAACTGCCTGCCAGTTGGCGTCCCCCTTGAACACGTCTGCGTACTTCGTTTCGTAAAGTTCGCGGGTGACGTACTTCTGGATGAACTCCTGCACTTCGTGCGAGGTCGGCCAGATGTCCTTGAGGTAGACAGGCTTGCCGTCCTTGTCCTCGCCGATCGGCTCCTTGGTCAGGTCCTTCTGGACCGAACCGGCAAGCGCATAAGCGACGACGAGCGGCGGAGATGCCAGGTAGTTTGCCTGAACGTCAGGCGAGATACGGCCTTCGAAGTTACGGTTGCCCGAGAGAACGCCCGAAACGATGAGGCCCTTGTCGTTGATCGTCTTCGAGATCGGCGCCGGCAGCGGGCCAGAGTTGCCGATGCAGGTCGTGCAGCCGAAGCCGACGAGGTTGAAGCCGAGGGCGTCGAGATCCTTCTGCAGGCCGGACTTGGCGAGGTATTCGCCGACGACCTGGGATCCCGGTGCCAGCGAGGTCTTGACCCACGGCTTGGTCTTCAGGCCCTTGGCAACCGCGTTGCGGGCGAGCAGGCCGGCAGCGATCAGAACCGACGGGTTGGAGGTGTTGGTGCAGGAGGTGATAGCGGCAATGGCGACGTCCCCATGGCCGAGATCGAAGTCGGTGCCTTCGACCGCATAGCGGTTCGAGAGCTGGCCGGGCTTCTTGTAGTCTGTGTCCATCGAACCGGCGAAACCGGAAGCGATGTTTTCGAGTGCGATACGGCCTTCCGGACGCTTCGGGCCAGCCATCGACGGCACGACGTCGCCGAGGTCGAGCTCCAGCGTGTCGGTGAAGACGAGGTCGGAACCGTCGCCGTCGCGCCACATGCCCTGAGCCTTCGAGTAGGCTTCGACGAGAGCGATCCGGTCCTTCGTGCGACCGGACATGTTGAGGTAGTTGATGGTTTCGCCGTCAACCGGGAAGAAGCCGCAGGTCGCGCCGTACTCCGGACCCATGTTGCCGATCGTTGCGCGGTCGGCGAGCGGCATGTTGTCCATGCCCGGGCCGAAGAATTCGACGAACTTGGAAACGACGCCCTTCCTGCGCAGCATCTGCACGACGGTCAGAACGAGGTCGGTCGCCGTGACGCCTTCCTTGAGCTTGCCTGTCAGCTTGAAGCCGATGACTTCGGGCAGAAGCATCGAGACCGGCTGGCCGAGCATGGCGGCTTCGGCTTCGATGCCGCCGACGCCCCAGCCAAGAACGCCGAGGCCGTTGATCATCGTCGTGTGCGAGTCAGTGCCGACGCAGGTGTCCGGATAAGCAATCGTCTCGCCGTCCTCTTCCTTCGTCCAGACGGTCTGGCCGAGATATTCGAGGTTGACCTGGTGACAGATGCCGGTGCCCGGAGGAACGACGCGGAAGTTCTTGAATGCCTGCTGGCCCCACTTCAGGAAGCGGTAGCGCTCGCCATTGCGCTGGTATTCCAGCTCGACGTTCTTGGCGAACGCCTGCGGCGTACCGAATTCGTCGACGATGACCGAGTGGTCGATGACGAGGTCGACGGGAACGAGCGGGTTGATCTTTTCGGGATCGCCACCGAGCGAAACCATCGCGTCGCGCATTGCGGCAAGGTCGACGACGGCGGGAACGCCGGTGAAGTCCTGCATCAGCACGCGCGCCGGACGATAGGCGATTTCGTTTTCGACAGCGCCCTTGTTGTTCAACCATTCGGCAACAGCAAGGATGTGGTCCTTCGTCACCGACTGACCGTCTTCGAAGCGCAGCAGGTTCTCGAGCAGAACCTTCATCGAGTAAGGGAGCTTCGAAACACCCGGCAGGCCATTCGCCTCAGCCTTGGGTAGGCTGAAATAGACGTAGTCCTTACCATTTACGGAAAGCGTGGAACGACAATTGAAGCTGTCAAGAGATTTAGACACGAGAGACCCCGTTTCTGATAGCGAACACAATCGTGCGGACGCCTATGCACGTAATGCACATCAGGATGCGGGTACGGCCATTTCCGCTGTCCGCACGTGGAGCGAAGCCCATGTTCGGCGCAAGGATGATATTCACGCCGACCGCTGGCGTGGTTGCGGGTCTTATAGATAATTTCTATGAAAGGTGCCAGAGAGTGCGTGACCCATTTCGGATTTTTTTGCGTTGCGATGACTGAAAAATTAAACCACGGAAAAGTCATGTCTCTCGAGGCCGCCAATCTGGCTGCGCGCCGGGGCGAAGACCTGATTTTCGAAGGCCTGTCCTTTCGCCTGGAATCGGGCGAAGCACTGGTTTTGACAGGCAAAAATGGATCAGGAAAGTCAACTTTGCTGCGCGTCGTCGCCGGTCTGCTGCATCAGGAAAAGGGCTCGGTCAGCTTCACCGATTCGCTCGGCAACATTCACCGGCGCGTCGGGGAAGTCAGCCACTATCTCGGTCACCGCAATGCAATGAAGAGCGAGTTGACGGTCGCCGAAAACCTCGACTTCTGGCGGTGCTTTCTTGGCGATAGCCATGGCGCTTCCGCCGTGTCGATCGACGAGGCGGCCGAGGCGGTCGGTCTCGAGGGCATCACGCACCTCCCGTTCGGCTACCTCTCCGCCGGGCAGCAGCGCCGCTTCGCCTTCGCCAAGCTGCTTATCGCCCACCGGCCGGTCTGGATCCTTGATGAGCCGACCGCTGCGCTGGATAAAAGCGGCGACCGTCTGTTTGCCGAGCTTGTTGAAGCGCATCGCCGCAACGGCGGCATCGTGCTCGCGGCAACCCACCAGCCGCTAGGACTGGAAGGCGCGCAGGAATTGCGGATGGCGGGATTTGCCCACGCCGGACCGGGAGTGTGGGCATGACGGCCCTGCTTCTGCGAGACCTCAAACTTTCGATACGCGCCGGCGGCGGCGCGCTGATCGGCGTTCTCTTTTTCCTGACCGTTGTCGCGGTCATCCCCTTCGGTGTCGGGCCCGATCTCGCACTGTTGTCCCGCATCGGCCCGGCAATCGTCTGGATCGGCGCGCTGCTTGCGGCGCTGCTCGGTCTTGACCGCCTGTTTCAAGCCGAGCGCGATGATGGCTCGCTCGATCTGATGCTGATGCAGGAAACGCCGCTCGTGCTGACGGTGCTCGTCAAATGCCTGGCGCACTGGGTCGCCACCAGCCTGCCGCTGGTCATCGCCTCGCCGTTGCTCGGCCTCTTCATGAATATGAGCGAGACCGCTATCGGCGCGACCATGCTGACGCTGCTCGTCGGTTCTCCCGCGATTACCTTCATCGGCGCCGTCGGCGCTGCCGTTGCCGTCGCCTTGCCGCGTGGCGGTCTGCTGGTGTCGATTCTGGTGCTGCCGCTGACGATCCCCGTGCTGATCTTCGGCGTCAGTGCCACTTACGCGGCGGTCGAGGGGCCATCGCCCTTTCTGCCGCCCTTCCTCATCCTGATGGCGCTGACCCTCTTCTTCGCGGTGATCGGACCGGTGGCTGCCGCGCTTGCGCTGCGTCACACGTCGGATTGATCGGGCACTCGATTGCGGCGTCATGCATATCGCGGTAAGGAAAACGGCATGAGCGAAACGAGCCTTGCCATCACGAAATTCAGCGATCTCGCCAACCCGACACGGTTTCTGGCGCTGGCCGCACGCATCCTCCCGTGGATGGCCGGTTTCACGGCCCTCTGTTTTACCGTGGGGCTGTATCTCAGCTTCACGACCGAAGGCGACTACCAGCAGGGTGAAACGGTTCGCATCATGTATGTCCACGTGCCGGCCGCCTGGCTGGCGATGATGGGTTACACGATCATGAGCCTCTCGGCGATCGGCACGCTGGTCTGGCGCCATCCGCTGGCGGATGTGTCGGCGAAGGCCGCAGCCCCGCTTGGCGCCGCCTTCACGCTGATTGCCCTGGTGACAGGATCCCTCTGGGGCAAGCCGATGTGGGGCACCTGGTGGGTCTGGGACGCCAGGCTCACCTCCGTCTTCGTTCTGTTCCTGATGTATCTCGGGCTCATCGCCCTCAATCGCGCGATCGACGACCCTTCAAAGGCCGCCCGCGTCAGCGCCGTCCTCATTCTCGTTGGCTTCGTCAACATCCCGATCATCAAGTTTTCGGTCGAATGGTGGAATACGCTGCATCAGTCCGCGAGTGTGCTGCGTCTCGATGGTCCGGCCATCGATCCCGAGTTCCTGCGGCCGTTGCTGGCGATGGCCGTTGCATTCACCGCGCTCTTCCTCACGCTGCATATCATGGCGATCCGCAACGAGATCTGGCGTCGCCGCGTCGCCGCTCAGCGTCGACTGGCCGCCCGCCTGGCAAGCCGCGAGGGATAGTCATGACACACGCTTTCTATGTCTATGGCGCTTACGGCTTTGCCGCCCTTGTCGTGGCGGCGGTTACCCTTTGGACCTGGGCCGATGGCCGCGCTCGGCGGAAGGAACTGGCAGCCCTTGAAGCCTCCGGCATCCGCCGCCGCTCATCGCGAACAACGGATGGCAAATGAGCACCACTCCTGAAACGAACTCCGCCAAGCGCGGATTTGGACGCTATGCCGTCGCCTTGATCCCGTTGGTTGTCTTCGCCGGCATCGCAGCCACCGCAGCAAAGATGCTCTATGATCAGGACGTCCACGGCAAGAATATCTCGGAAATCCCCTCCGCACTGATCGGCACGAAGGCGCCGGCGCTGAACCTTGCGCCGCTCGAAGGCGCCAACCTGCCGGCGCTGACCGACAGTGCCATCAAGGGAAAACTGACGCTCGTCAACGTCTTCGCCTCCTGGTGCATTCCCTGTCGCGACGAGCATCCGATCCTGATGCAACTGGCAAAGGACAGCCGGCTCAATGTGGTTGCCATCAACTACAAGGACAAGAACGACAACGCGCTTCGCTTCCTCGGCGAACTCGGCAATCCCTTTGCCGCCATCGGCGTCGATCCCAAGGGGCAGGCGGCCATCGATTGGGGTGTCTACGGCATCCCCGAGAGCTATCTCGTCGCCCCTGATGGCACGATCCTCTACAAGCGGGTCGGTCCGTTCGACGATGTCAGCCTCAGGGAAGGCCTCTTCCCCGCCGTGGAGAAGGCGGTCGGCAAGCCGGCTTCGTGATCAGAGCGCACTCTGCCAGATCTTGATCGCCTCGATGGGCCAGATCAGCATCAGCACGTTGAGCGTCAGGTTGTCGCGGATCAGGTAGCCGGTCAGAAGCTCGAAGAAGATCGCGATTGCGATCGTCAGCGCGACCGGCGCCCGCGAGGCGAAGAAGAACCCGATCACCATGAAGACCGTGTCCATTGCGGAGTTCAGGATGCTGTCGCCGTAATAGTCGAGCGAGATCGTCGCCGTTCGATAGCGGTCGATGATGACAGGCGAATTTTCCAGCAGTTCCCAGCCGGATTCGATGACGAGCGCCAGAAGCAGCCGCATCGCAATCGGCTTGCCGCGCAAAAGAAGGTACGTAACGCCGTAGAAAATGAAGCCGTGGATGATGTGAGACGGCGTGTACCAGTCGGAAATATGCTGAGAGTTACCGCTGGAATTGACGGTGCCTTCCCAAAGCTTGATGTATCCGCAGGTGCAGATGGGCGTGCGGCCCATCATATATTCGGCGATGATCTGGATCAGCAGGACCGCACCGCATGCGGCGAACCAGAAGGTCTGGTGCTTGGCTCTCTCTGCCGTATCCAGTGTCGTCACTTCTCGGTCTCTCCCGCCGAGGTCACAGTGTGCTTCATGATGAGCGGCATCTGCGCCATGGTGAAGATGATGGTGATCGGCATCGTGCCCCAGACCTTGAAAGCGATCCAGAAGTCATCGGAGAAGTTGCGCCAGACGACCTCGTTCAGCACCGCCAGGAAGAGGAAGAAGATGCCCCAGCGGATCGTCAGCTTGCGCCATCCCTCGGCATCGAGCTGAAAGGCCGCATTGAAGACGTAGCCGAGCAGCGACTTGCCGAAAGCCAGGCCACCCAGCAGCGCAACGCCGAAGAGCGCGTTGACGATGGTAGGCTTCATCTTGATGAAGGTCTCGTTCTGCAGGTAAATCGACAGCGATCCGAAGATGACGACCACGATGCCCGACACGAAGGGCATGATCGGCAGATGCCCGAGAATGATCTTCGAAACGACCAGCGAGGTCACCGTCGCCGCCATGAAGAGGGCCGTCGCAACGAACAGTGGTCCGCCAAGCTCCGACAGAGCCGGAAACCTTTCGACCAGCCAGGCGCCGCGCAGGTTGGCGAAGAAGAAGATCAGCAGCGGGCCAAGCTCGAGCGCCAGCTTCAGCATCGGGTGATGCCGGTCGGCCGCGCTTGGGGTGATATCGCTTTCTGTCGTCATTCTATCTCAAATCCGTTGGTGCCACACGAGACGCTTGCCCGTGTTTGTCGGCATATCTGTGGCATTATTGGCCGAGCCCGGCAATGGCATGCGCGAAATCCTCGGCCTCGAAAGGCTCGAGATCATCGACGCCTTCGCCGACGCCGATGAAATAGACCGGCAGCTTGTGCTTGGCAGAGATCGCCACGAGAATGCCGCCACGCGCCGTGCCGTCGAGCTTCGTCATGATCAGTCCGTTCACGCCGGCAACGTTCCGGAAGATTTCCACCTGCGACAGGGCGTTCTGCCCCGTCGTCGCATCGAGCGTCTGCAGCACCGTATGCGGCGCATCCGGATCGAGCTTGCCGAGAACCCGAACGATCTTCTCGAGCTCTGCCATCAGCTCCGCCTTGTTCTGCAGGCGGCCGGCGGTATCGATGATCAACACATCGCACTTCTTCGCCTTGGCCTGCTCGAAGGCGTCATAGGCGAGACCCGCCGCATCGGCGCCGAGCTTGGTGCCGATGAATTCCGACTTGGTGCGATCGGCCCAGATCTTGAGCTGCTCGATGGCAGCGGCGCGGAACGTATCGCCGGCAGCAACCATGACCTTGAGGCCAGCGCCCGAGAGCTTGGCCGCTAGCTTGCCGATCGTCGTGGTCTTGCCTGTTCCGTTGACGCCGACGACGAGGATGACGTGCGGCTTGTGGCTGAGATCGAGCTGCAATGGTTTGGCGACCGGCTTCAGCACCTTGGCGATCTCGCTTGCCATGATGCGGCTCACGTCCTCGCCGGTGACGTCCTTGCCGTAGCGCTCGGAGGCCAGCGTATCGGTGACGCGCATGGCCGTCTCGACGCCAAGATCGGCCTGGATCAGCAGATCCTCGAGATCCTGCAGCGTGTCGTCATCGAGCTTGCGTTTGGTGAAAAGGGCCGCGATCTGGCCGGTAAGTTGCGACGAGGTGCGGGCAAGGCCGGCGCGCAGGCGCTGGAACCAGGAAAGTCTTGAGGCCGGCACCAGAGGCGCGGACTCGGAAGCCGTGGGACCGGTGGCAAATCCCTTTGGAAGAACGGGAGTCGCGGAGATATCTCCGGAAACGCCATCATCCTCCACCGGCGTAGATACCTCTTGCTCGGCAGGAGAGGCCCGATCGGCGATAGGCTGCTGTTCCACATCGGCTTCAGCTGTAAGCTCTGCAGCCGACGTCTCTTCGGTTTCGCCGAGAGATGCTAGTTCCGCGACACTATCATCCTCTGCCTCATCGCCGATTTCCGGCTGCAGGGAAGGCGCAACAGGAACCGTCTCTCCCAGCGTGCTTCCAGCAGGAGTATCGAGCTCCGCTTCGTCTTCAAGCAACGAGAGCGGCACAAGACCCACATCGCCTACCTGCATCTCAGGCGGCAAGACCTCGGAAACTTCGTCCTGAACGGGTGTGAACGCTTCGGCCTGCTCGGCAAGCTCCTCGATCGAGGCGTCCTCAGCTACGTCATCGGCAGGCCCGCCGGCCGTATCCACCTCTTCCGCCAGAACCAGGTCTGCGGCAACCGGAAGGTTCTCCTCGCGCGAATGCGGCTCCAGCTCGGTTTCGAGCGCTTTCGTCTCGACCGCCCCCGGCGCCTGCTCTTCCTCCGGCTTGGGGCCGAAGGTGAAGACCTTTTTGATGAAATTGAACGCCATGAGGATTCCGTAAACTCAGGCCGCGTCGGCGGCCGTCAATTGCATGTCGAGGTGTTTGCCGTTGTGTCCGGTGATAACAGCCTGCACGAAGCTTCGGGGCGCAAGTCCCGCCGCTGCGACAAGCGTGAAGTTCTCGGTATGCGCCAAACCGTTGTTTTCCACCAGCAGCCATTGCTGCGTTCCGACCATCCCGTCGAGATGGGACTGATGCAGGCGATGTCCAGTGGCGCGAAGTCGCGCTGCCCGCTCCTTGACCAGCGCGCGATCGAGCTGCGGCATTCGCGCAGCGGGCGTTCCCGGCCGCGGGCTGTAAGGGAACACGTGGAGATGCGCGATATTGGCCTCTTCCGCCAGCCGCACGGCATTGGCGAACATTTCTTCGCTCTCGGTTGGAAAGCCGGCGATCATGTCCGCGCCGAAGCTCATCTCCGGCCGC
Organism: Hyphomicrobiales bacterium; assembly: GCA_900466985.1. Taxonomy (GTDB): domain Bacteria; phylum Pseudomonadota; class Alphaproteobacteria; order Rhizobiales; family Rhizobiaceae; genus Rhizobium. The sequence continues at coordinate 306,801 of UBOA01000001.1, read as the reverse complement.
AGACGGCGCACGTCGTTGACGAAAGCCACGGCATCCGCGCTCGAATGGCGACGCTTCATCCGTTTCAGGATCATGTCGTCGCCATGCTGCAGCGAAAGGTGGAGATGCGGCATGAACCGCGCTTCGTCGGCAATGAGGTCCAACAGATGCTTGTCCGCTTCGATGCTGTCGATCGACGAAAGCCGCAGGCGGCGAATATCCGGCACCTGCTTCAACAGCGTCTTGGCAAGCAGCCCGAGCGTCGGCTCACCGGGCAGGTCAGCGCCATAGCTGGTCGCATCGACCCCGGTCAGCACGATCTCCCGGTAGCCGCTTTCGACGAGCTTTCGCGCCTGGTCGACGACCGCCCCCATCGGCACGGAGCGCGAATTGCCGCGGCCATAGGGAATGATGCAGAAAGTGCAGCGGTGGTCGCAGCCGTTCTGGACCTGGATGAAAGCCCGCACATGACCATCGATATGCTTGACCATCTGCGGCGCCGTCTGGCGCACGCTCATAATGTCGTTGACGCGCAGCTTCTCTTCCGCCGAAACGCCGAAATCCGGCAGGGAGCGATAGGAAGCGCGCTTCAGTTTCTCCTCGTTGCCGAGGACCGCATCGACCTCGGCCATATCGGCGAAGGTTTCTTTTTCCGTCTGGGCCGCGCAGCCAGTGACTATGATGCGGGCATGAGGATTGTCGCGCCGCGCACGTCGGATCGCCTGGCGTGCCTGACGCACAGCTTCGCCGGTAACCGCACAGGTATTGACGAGGATGGCATTATTGAGCCCGGCCTTCTCGGCCTCCGCCCGCATCACTTCGGATTCGTAGGTATTGAGACGACAGCCGAAGGTGATGACCTCGACGCCGCTCACCGCGCTTCGGCTCCCGGCGCCGCATCGCGCGACCACGTACCGGTCGACGGATCGAGCGTGCCCGACCATTCCCATTCAGCCGGGCCCGTCATGATGACGTGAGCATCGCGTTCGCGCCATTCGATCGTCAGCACGCCCTGATTGGGGCTGCTTGCAACCTTCACCGCGACTTCGCGCCCTGTCCGACCAGTGCGGGCGGCGGAAACGGCCGTCGCACAAGCGGCCGAACCGCAGGCGAGCGTCAGTCCCGCGCCCCGTTCCCAGGTGCGCGTCGTGATCGAGTTCGGAGAAGTCACCTGCGCCAGCGTGATATTGGCGCGCTCGGGGAACATCGGATGGTTTTCGAGCAGCGGCCCGAAGCGGCCGAGATCGAACGACATCGGATCACGGTCAACCCAGAAGATCGCATGCGGATTGCCCATGGAAGCGACCGAGGGCGAATGCAGCACGGGATTGTCGATCGGCCCGATTTGCAGCTCGATGCGGCTGGTATCGTGGAATTCTTCCGCAAGCGGGATCTTGTCCCAGTCGAAGACCGGCTTGCCCATATCGACGGAGATCGTCCCGTCTTCATGCTCGGTGGCATTGAGGATGCCGGCCACCGTCTGGAATGTGAAAACCTTCTTGCCGGTTTCCGACGCAAGCGCCTGCACAACGCAGCGCGTGCCGTTGCCACAAGCCTGCGCCTTCGAGCCGTCGGAATTGAGAATATCGATCCAGGCATCTGTGCCAGCCGCCTTTGGATCATGGATCGCCATGATCTGGTCGAACTGCGTGTCGTCAGCGGCATTCAGCGTGATTGCCGCCGCGGGCGTTACCTTGTCAGTGCGGCCGCGCATGTCAACGACCAGGATCTTGTTGCCAAGCCCGTTCATCTTCGCGAATTCGACCGTTGCGCTCATAGTGTCATGTCCGTCTCTGTTTGGGCTGTATATGGCGGAAATGCGGGGGAATTACCAGTGGCTTGACTGGCGGGGGATGAGCCACACATTGCCAGAGAGCAAATGCCGAGACCTCATATTTAAGAATGAGTGCAGATATCTAGCGCTTTTCGCCGCTTCGGGGCATTCTTGCTCTGGGATGGTGCTTTTGGCAGGGAGGATCGCCGATGCGCTGCGTCACCGTACTTGGGCCCTCGCAGACGGGAAAAACGACACTCGTCGCAAAGCTGGCCTCGCTCGAGGGAACGCCCAGAAAGTCAGCCTCTCCATATGGATCAAGCCTGACGGAATTGGACTTCAAGGACGAGGCGTGGTGTGCGATCGACACTCCGGGGGCAAATGAGGCGCTGGCCCTGGCGCAGGATGCCCTGCTCGTCAGCGACGCCTGTATTCTCTGCATATCGCCGACGCCTGATGAAGCCGTTCTGGCAGCACCCTATCTGCGCGCCATCGAGGCCTCCGGCACGCCCTGCCTGATTTTCATCAACAGGATGGACGAACCGCGCGGCCGGTTGCGCGATGTCATTGCCGCACTTCAGACCTATTCCAACCATCCGCTTGTCCTGCGGCAAGTACCCATCCGCGAAGGCGACCGGATCGTCGGCAGCTGCGACCTGATTTCCGAACGCGCCTGGCGCTATCGGGAGGGTCAGCCGTCCGCGCTGATCGAGTTGCCGCAGGATACCGTCGAGCGGGAGCACGAGGCACGGGCCGAAATGCTGGAACAGCTCTCGGAGTTCGATGACTGGCTTCTCGAGGAGCTCATCGAAGACCGGGAGCCAGCAAGCGATACGCTGTTTACGATCTCTTCGCGCATTCTCAAGGAGAACCGGGTTATCCCCGTGCTGTTCGGCTCAGCCTCGCACAGCAACGGCATCATGCGCCTGATGAAGGCCCTTCGCCACGAAGCGCCGCCGGCAACGGCACTGCGGTCGAGGCTCGCAGGAAGCGTGGAAGAAGCGGCCCTTTCTGCCGTGAGTTTCCACGCCTACCACAAGGCTAATGTCGGCAAAACGGTGCTGGTGCGGGCGCTCGCCGACGGCTTGAAGCAGGGCGCTCCCTTGGGCGGCGCCACGCTGGGTCCGCTGCAGGAGGCCGGCAACGGCAAGCCAATCAGCGGCAGCGTGGAGGCTGGCAGCGTCTTTGCCGCACTAAAATCCGACCATCTGCCAGCGACTGCCCTGCTGACGCAGACGGCCAGCGTCGAGCCACCCGATTGGACGACGCCCCCGACACCGATGCTGGAGAGAATTCTCGTTCCCGGCAGCGAACGAGACGAAACCAAGCTTTCCGCGACGCTGGCGAAACTGGCGGAAACCGATCGCGGCTTAAAGGTGATGCAGGAGGAAGGCACAGGCGCGGCGCTGATCTGCGCCCAGGGGCCGGTCCATCTGCGTGATCTCCGCAAAACACTGTCGGAGGTCTTCCGCGTCGAAGTTTCCGAACGCGCACCAAACCCCGTCTACCGAGAAACCATTTCCAAACCTTCGGATGTGCGCTACCGGCACCGCAAGCAAACGGGCGGCGCCGGACAGTTCGCAGACGTGCAACTCAGCGTCAGGCCGAACGAGCGCGGCCAGGGCTTTACCTTCGGCGAAAGCGTCAAGGGCGGCACCGTGCCGCGAAACTACATCCCAGCTGTTGAAGCCGGCGCCCGCGAAGCCATGGAGAAAGGTCCACTCGGTTTCCAGGTCGTCGATGTCGACGTCGTGCTGACCGACGGCCAGTATCACTCGGTCGACAGCTCCGATTTCGCCTTCCGGACCGCTGGGAAAATGGGCGTCAAGCAAGCGCTTTCACAAGCTTCCGCCGTTCTCATGCAGCCTGTGGTACGGGTGGAGATCCATATCCCCTCGGTCTATTCCGGCGGAATGGTGACGCTCGTCTCCTCGCTCAAGGGACAGGTGCTCGGCTTCGACCGGGACGAGAACGCGAAGGGCTGGGATATATTTCGAGCGCTCGTGCCTGGCGGCGTGCTTGATGAATTGGCCCGGTCGCTCAGATCGGCAACGCAGGGCATCGGCCACTTCTCCAAGACCTTCGATCATTTCGAAGAACTCTACGGCAAGGAGGCCGACACCATCATCAATGCGCATGGTGCCGGAGCCCACGCGCATTGATCATGCCGCTGGCACGTCGAATACCTCGCCGGCTCTAAGCGGCCTGAACCGCTCCTGCGGTATTTCGCGCTCGGCCAAGGCTGCCTTTAGCGCCTTGACCGGCGTCTCGATTGCCTCGTCGGTCAGCTGGAACGTCGCAAAGTGATGGCCGGCCACATAGGCAGCATTGGCAAGCTTCATTCCCATCACCGCTTCATCAGGATTCTGATGTTGGCCCTTCATGAACCAGCGCGGTTCATAAGCTCCGAACGGCAGGACGGCGAGGCGAAAGGCACCATGCTTCTGCTGGGCAGCCCTGTAGTTGACGCCCCCATGAAAGCCCGTATCCCCGACATGGTAGATCTTCCCGGCGGGCGTTGACAGGACGAAGGCGGCCCAGAGCGCCATGCGACGATCCCCAGTGCCGCGTGCCGACCAATGATGCACCGGCTCGGCATCGATGCGGATGCCGGCAAGCGGGATGCGCTCGCCCCAATCCATCGCCGTCACCTGCATGGTGGGAACGGCGCGACGAATGATCGTATCGTTGCCAAGCGGCGTTACGACATGCGGCCGATGCCTCGCCTGCAGCCGCCTGAGCGTCGCGACATCGAGATGATCGTAGTGGTTATGCGAAACGAGAACGAGGTCGATCGGCGGCAGGTCGTCGAACGCGATACCGGGTGCCACGACGCGCTTCGGTCCGGCGAAGGCGAAGGGGCTGGCCCGATCGGACCATACGGGATCTGTCAGGATATTGAGCCCCGCGACCTGCACCAGCATCGTCGCGTGGCCGACCATGGTCACCCGCAGATCGTCGCCATCAACGCGCGCATCCGGCTTGGCCGGTACGAAGGGGCTCGGAACCGACTTCGGCCAGCGATCGCGGTTGCCGCCAAACTGCCATCGCATCAGATCTCGAAAACCGAGAGGCTCGATACCATCCGGATTGAAGAAATGCGTGCCGTCGAAGTGATCGGAGATAGGCCCTTGATAGTAGGGATTGCGTCGTTTGGCCGTAGGCATACAAAGCGATTCCGTTGCAGGGAAAGCAGATCTGGGATCGGGCGCACGCTTTTGAAAGGTCGAAACGCCGTCTTTTCTCGGCCTTCCCTTGACTCCCGGCGCTTTTTCCTGTTTACCGCCGCTCAATCTGCGACGAGCTTCAAGACTCGAGCCACCGACCGGGACCCGTAAAGGTATAAAGAGATCCCGGAGGTCCACACCCGACAGCGCGATGCGCCCTCGGGTGCTTTTTGGCTATGCGTCTTGTTTTCGTCAAGGAAAAGCACAAGGTTTCCGCCATCCCGGAAATCACAAGGAAGAGCCGATGTTTGAAAACCTCCAGGACCGTCTTGGATCCATTCTGAATGGACTGACAGGCCGTGGCGCGCTTTCGGAAAGCGATGTTTCCGCAGCGCTGCGCGAGGTGCGCCGTGCGTTGCTGGAAGCGGACGTGGCGCTCGATGTCGTGCGCTCCTTTACCGATCGCGTCCGCGAAAAGGCCGTCGGCGCCGAGATCCTGAAGTCGATCAAGCCCGGCCAGATGGTCGTCAAGATCGTCCATGACGAGTTGATCGAGATGCTCGGCGGCGAAGGCGTCGGCGTTGACCTGCATGCGGCCGCCCCCGTCGTCATCATGATGGTCGGTCTGCAGGGCTCCGGTAAGACGACGACGACCGCGAAGATCGCCAAGCGGCTTACCGACCGCGAGAAGAAGAAGGTGCTGATGGCGTCGCTTGATACGCGACGTCCGGCCGCCCAGGAGCAGCTGCGCCAGCTTGGTGTCCAGACCGGTGTCGACACGCTTCCTGTTATCGCTGACCAGTCGCCGACCGACATTGCCGCCCGCGCCGTACAGGCCGCGAAACTCGGTGGCCATGACGTCGTCATCCTCGACACCGCCGGCCGCACGCATATCGACGAGCCCTTGATGGTCGAAATGGCCGACATCAAGAAGAAGTCGAATCCGCATGAAATCCTGCTGGTCGCGGACTCGCTGACCGGTCAGGACGCCGTCAACCTGGCGCGCAACTTCGACGAACGCGTCGGCATCACCGGCCTTGTGCTGACCCGCATGGACGGCGACGGCCGTGGTGGTGCGGCGCTCTCGATGCGAGCCGTAACCGGCAAGCCGATAAAGCTCATCGGTGTCGGCGAGCGTATGGGCGAACTCGAAGAGTTCCATCCCCGCCGTATTGCTGACCGCATCCTCGGCATGGGCGATATCGTTTCGCTCGTCGAGCGCGCCGCTGAAAACATCGACGCCGAGAAGGCGGCTGCCATGGCCGCCAAGATGGCCAAGGGCAAGTTTGACCTCAACGACCTCGCCGACCAGTTGCGGCAGATGCAGAAGATGGGCGGCATGGGCGGTATCATGAGCATGATGCCCGGTATGGCCGGCATGAAGGACAAGATGGCTTCGGCCGGTCTGAACGACAGCCTGTTCGGCCGCCAGCTCGCCATCATCTCCTCGATGACCAAGGCCGAGCGCGCCAACCCCGATATTCTCAAGCACTCCCGCAAGAAGCGCATCGCGGCCGGCTCTGGCACTGATGCCGCCGACATCAACAAGCTTCTGAAGATGCATCGCCAGATGGCGGACATGATGAAGATGATGGGCGGCAAGGGTAAGGGCGGCCTGATGAAGCAGATGATGGGTGGCCTTGCCGGCAAGATGGGCCTTGGTGGCCTCGGCGGCGGCATGCCCGATCTTTCGAATATCGACCCCAAGCAGCTCGAAGCGCTCCAGAAGCAGGCTGAAGCTGCCGGTCTTGGAAAGCCGGGCGGCGGGCTGCCCGGTCTTAGCGGCGGCAGTTTGCCGGGTCTGGGCGGCGCCAAGCTTCCGGGTCTCGGCGGTGGTTTCCCGGGCCTTCCCGGCCTGCCCAAGAAGAAGTGAAGGGGTCGCGTAGACAATGATTGATCCTGAAATCAAAGCCCAGCTTTCGAACTATCGCCAGTCGATCGACAACATCGACGCCGCGCTGGTCCATATCCTGGCCGAACGTTTCCGCTGCACCAAAGAGGTCGGCGTTCTCAAGGCCAAGTACAAGTTGCCGCCGGCCGATCCGGCGCGCGAAGAATACCAGATCGAACGCCTCCGCCATCTGGCGAAGGATGCCAATCTGGATCCGGATTTCGCCGAGAAGTTCCTGAACTTCATCATCAAGGAAGTCATCCGGCATCATGAGCAGATCGCTGCAGACCACGCCGAAAACGGCGCCGCAGCAAAATGAACCATACCGCCGGATCAGGCGGTGCAGAAAAGTCCAAGGAGTAAAGAAAATGGCACTGAAAATTCGTCTCGCACGCGGTGGCTCCAAGAAGCGCCCGTACTACCACATCGTTCTCGCTGACGCCCGTTCGCCGCGCGATGGCCGCTTCCTCGAGAACCTCGGTTCCTGGAACCCGATGCTCGCCAAGGACAATGGCGCTCGCATCACGCTGAACAACGACCGCATCAAGCACTGGCTCGATCAGGGCGCGCAGCCGACCGATCGCGTTCTCCGCTTCCTCAACGAAGCCGGCCTCGCAAAGCGTGACGCCAAGAACAACCCGGAAAAGGCAAAGCCGGGCAAGAAGGCTCAAGAGCGCGCTGCTGAGAAGGCTCAGAAGGCCGCCGACGCTGCTGAAGCTGCTGCTTCCGCAGAATAATCGGGGACTTTCCCTTATCGAACGGGCGGCATGGCGACATGCCGCCCGTTTTCGTTTCCATTCCACCGCACTTCGTTTAAGAGAAGCCCAGATTTGCGGCTTCATGTGTGAAGGACGTCATGGCAAAGCTTGAAAATCCGGTTCTGATGGCAACGATCGGTGGCGCCCAAGGCCTTCGCGGCGAAGTGCGCGCCAAGGCCTATACCGCCGATCCGACAGCGCTCGGCGACTACGGCAACCTGCACAGCATGGACGGCCGTACCTTCGAAGTTCTCGATATCCGGGAAATGAAGAACGTCGTCGTCGTCCGCTTCCGCGGTATCAACGACCGCACTGCTGCCGAGGCGCTGAACGGATTGGAGCTCTACATCGAGCGCGACAACCTGCCGGACGAGGAGCTGGAAGAAGACGAATTCTTCTACGCCGATCTCGAGGGCCTGGAAGCGCTCGACGACCAGGGCATCAGCTATGGCACCGTGACCGGCGTTTTCGACTTCGGCGCCGGCGATCTGCTGGAGCTCAAGGGTCCCGGCAAGCGCCCGGTATTGATCCCCTTCTCGGAAGCCTCGGTTCTCGACATCGACCTTGAAAGCGGCAGGATCACCATCGATCCGCTGGCGGCTGGCCTCGTCGACGGTGAGGATGACGCACCGAACTTCACGCCCGACAAGCCGAAAAAGAAGAAGTGAGGCCGTCGATGGCGTTTCGCGCGACCGTGCTGACCCTCTATCCGGAAATGTTTCCGGGCCATCTCGGCTACTCCCTCGCCGGCAAGGCGATGGAGCGTGGCCAATGGTCGCTCGATACCGTACAGATCCGCGATTTCGCCACCGACAAACACCGCACCGTCGATGATACGCCCGCTGGCGGCGGCGCCGGCATGGTGCTCAAGCCCGATGTTCTCGCCCGCGCCATCGACAGTGCTTCCGAGAACGACAGCCGCCCCCGCCTGCTGATGAGCCCGCGCGGAAAACCGCTGACGCAGGAACGCGTACGCGAGCTTGCTTCCGGCGATGGCGTCATCATCGTTTGCGGTCGCTTTGAGGGCGTCGATCAGCGCGTCATCGATGCGCGCGAGCTGGAAGAGGTCTCGATCGGCGACTACGTGCTCTCGGGCGGCGAACCGGCTGCACTCACCATACTGGATGCGATCGTCCGCATCCTGCCGGGCGTCATGGGCAATGATCTTTCCGGACTGCACGAGAGCTTCGAAGGCGGACTGCTCGAGCATCCGCACTACACCCGTCCCCAGGAATGGGAGGGCCGCGAGATTCCGGCGATCCTCACATCGGGCAATCACGGGGCGATCGAGAAATGGCGCCGCGAGCAGGCGTTGCAGCTGACTCGGGAACGACGCCCGGACCTGCTGGAAGAATGAAAGATGCCCGGCCGGAGCCGGGCACTCATATTTCGGGTGTCAGTTGGTGGCGCTTACCGCAGAGCCGCGCGTGCTCGTGCGCAATGCGTAGTAGACAACGCCGCCGATGCCGACGCCGAAGAACCAGCCATAGGTCCCCCACCATTCCGGCAAGATCGACGTGAACGTCGGCAGGATCGATGAGAACAGCGAGCCGACCACGAAGGCGATGAAGGCATTCGTGTGCCAGCCATTCTGGAAGCGGAACTCGCCATTCTCCTGATACAGATCCGCGACGTTCAGCTCACCCTTCCGGATCAGATAGTAGTCGACCATCATGATCCCGAAGATCGGGCCCATCGTCGAACCGATGAAGTTGACGAAGTGCGCGGCACCCGTTTCCCACGGCGCGAACGGATAGAGCACCAGCGCAATCAGGGCCGCAATCCAACCACCACGCTTGAAGCTGATCTGGCGGGGGAAGACATTCGAGAAATCGAAAGCCGGCGAGACGAAGTTGGCGACCACGTTGATGCCGAGCGTTGCAACGGCGAAGGTCAGCGCCGCAAGCAGTGCCAGGAACCAGTTGTCGAACTTCGCGGAGATCGCCTCCGGATGCAGCAGTACTTCGCCGTAGACGGTGAATGCAGCCGTGGTTGTGACGCCCGCGACGAGGCAGAAGGCGAGCAGGTTGATCGGCAGACCCCAGAGATTGCCCTTGCGCAAGGTCTTGGTGTCCTTGGTGTAGCGCGAGAAATCGCAGAAATTTAGGTAGAGAGCCGCAAAGTAGGTGATCCATGTCGCGGCAACCGCGGCAAGAGCCGCGAACGAGCCAGGCTCGCCGGCGATGCCGACTTCCTTCGTCCTCTCGAGCAGAACGTCGCGTGGGATCTCGCTGCCGAAGGAGAAGGTGCCGGCCTTGACGACAAGATAAACCGCCAGGACAAGCATCATGATCCAGACAGCGGGCCCGGCCATGTCCTGAAACCTGCGCACGGTCTCCATGCCACGCTGGATGATCAGGAGCTGCAGGGACCACACGACGACGTAGCAGATGACCTCAAGCGTGGAATGACCAAGCATGTGGCTATTCTGATGGAAGGCAAGCATGTTCTCGTTGCGGATGAGAAGAGCCACGATCGCGCCGGATGCCGCCGCCGTTTGCGCGCCGTACCAAAAGCAGGCGACGACGGCACGCACGAGCGCAGGCGCATTGGCCCCGAACGTACCGAACGAGGCTCGGGCAAGAACCGGGAACGGCACGCCCGTCTTGACGCCGGCGTTGCCGACGAGGCTCATGAGGAAGAAGATGACCAGCGAGCCGAAGCCGATCGCAATCACGAAGTTGATAAAGCTGCCGCACAGCAGGAAAAGGCTGGCGGCGAGATAATAACCCCAGAGGCTGTGAACGTCCGAGGTCCACACATTGAAAATACTGAAGGCGCCCCACTTCCTCTCCTGAGCGGGCGCCAAGTCCTCATTATAGAGCGAGGACGACGGATTGCTTATTGTCATTCATTCCCCTCCAAAACTCCCACGGGTCACAATTTGACCCAAACGAGAATCTGCTCCCCTGTTGTGCATTTGACAAATATTTAATCAAATGAGTCACAGGCTTGATATCGTGCAGCACTGGCAAAAGCCCAGTTTGGCGGTCGGCGCGGCGAAATTTCCGGGCCAAAGGGGTGACAAAGCCTGCGCAATACGGTATGCGCACGCCCGGAATGGGAAAACTCCCATCAACCATGTAAAGAAAAACAGACGAATTCGCTCCTGCCCTCACCGGCAAATATCTGCGGCTCGACCAAGGATAGATCGTTCAGAGCGCTCTGGCTGTTGAACCAACAAAGAGGTTGAGTCATGAACATCATTCAGCAGCTTGAGGCCGAACAGGTCGCCAAGATCGAAGCCCAGCGCACACTTCCGGAATTCTCCCCAGGCGACACCGTTCGCGTCAACGTGAAGGTCAAGGAAGGCAACCGTACCCGCGTACAGGCCTACGAAGGCGTCTGCATCGCTCGCTCCGGCGGCGGTCTGCAGGAGAACTTCACGGTTCGCAAGATCTCCTACGGCGAAGGCGTCGAGCGCGTATTCCCGGTCTACTCCCCCGCAATCGAAAGCGTAGAAGTCGTTCGCCGCGGTAAGGTCCGTCGCGCGAAGCTCTACTACCTGCGCGACCGTCGCGGCAAGTCGGCTCGTATCGTCGAGAACACGGGCACCCGCGCTCGCAAGCTCAACGACGCCGAGCGTCAGGCCGTTGCCCAGGAAAAGGCACGCCTGGAAGCCGAAAAGGTTGCTGCAGCTCAGGCGCTCGCAGCCGAAAAGGCAGCACAGGAAGCTGCAGAAGCCAAGGCAGCAGCAGAAGCTGCCGCAGCGGCTGAGCCGGCAGCAGAATAAGTTTCAATCCTCAGGGGTTGTGGGAAAGGCGGCCTTCGGGTCGCCTATTTTGTTGCTCGCAATAGCGCGCCGCTGGCAGGTCGGATCGCATCAGCCGCGCCCAGCGCCATTGTCCGAAATTCCGAACAGCCCGTGCGGAATGCATGCCGTTATCGCAAGAGCCGGTCTGACCTATTTCTGCCCTGTCTTTAAACGGAGCAGATCATGTCCAATCTCGAAGAATCGGGCACATTCGCACTCGGCGACCGCACGGTGGCGCGGCTTGGCTACGGGGCCATGCAACTTGCTGGCAAGGGCGTCTTCGGACCACCGAAGGATCGCGCCGAGGCAATCGCTGTGTTGCGCGAAGCGGTCGAAAGCGGAGTCAACCACATCGACACCAGCGACTTTTACGGCCCGCACATCACCAACCAGATCATCAGGGAGGCGCTGCATCCTTATCGGGATGATCTTGTGATCGTCACGAAGATCGGAGCAACGCGTGGGCCAGACGCGTCCTGGAATCCGGCCTTCTCGAAAGAAGCGCTGACGCAGGCAATTCACGACAACCTCACGAATCTCAGCCTCGAGGTGATCGATGTGGTCAATCTGCGGGCCATGTTTGACGTTCATGGCCCAGCGGAAGGATCTCTGGAAGAGCCCCTCACCGTCCTCGCCGATCTTCAGCGCCAGGGCCTTGTCAGACACGTTGGCCTCTCCAATGTCACTGCCAAGCAAATCGCGGATGGCAGAAAGATCACCGAGATCGTTTGCGTTCAAAACCAGTACAATCTTGCGCATCGAGGGGACGATACGCTGATCGAACAGCTCGCTGCGGAAGAGACAGCCTATGTGCCCTTCTTTCCGCTCGGGGGCTTCTCGCCATTGCAATCGTCCACGCTGTCGGATGTCGCTGCGGAGCTTGATGCAACACCGATGCAGGTTGCTCTCGCGTGGCTTCTACAACGCGCGCCGAATATCCTGCTCATACCGGGGACCTCGTCACGTCTCCACCTCAGGGAGAACCTCGCGGCCGCCGATTTCACCTTGCCTGCCGAAGCCATTCAGAAGCTGGATGGTATCGCGTCTCACTGACGACATTTGCGATCTGTCCCGCAAAAATCTTTGCATGGAAGGGCGGTCTTTGGACCGCCTTTTCTGTTTTTGAATGGCGACACGCGGCAATTCTCTTGCCATCCGCTTCGCAACTATGACAGGTTTCGCGGACTATATTTCGGGGAGATATTTAATGCCGTTCCGTCGCACCGTTCTTGCAGGACTGACCGCCCTCGTCCTGTCGCCGCTGGCCGCCTTCGCCGCCGACCTTCCCGACCTCAAGGGCAAGTCGGTCGTCGTCGTCACCGAAAACGCCTATCCGCCGCTACAGTTCGTCGATCCGAAGTCGGGCAAGGCGATCGGCTGGGAATATGATGCGATGAACGAGATCGCCAAGCGGCTGAATTTCAAGGTCGAGTACCAGAATACCAGCTGGGACGCGATGATCCAGGCGGTCTCCGACAACCAGTACAACATCGGCATGACCGGTATCACCATCAAGGATGATCGCAAGGCCAAGGTCGACTTCTCCGATCCCTACATGCGCTCGCAGCAGTTCATGCTGGTGCGCGGCGACGAAAGCCGCTTCACCGACGCCAAGACCTTCGGCGCCTTCAATGACGGCCTCGTCGGCGCGCAGCCGGGCACCTCGCCTTTCTACACCGCCGTCTACGAAATCCTTGATGGCAACGAGCAAAACCCGCGCGTCAAGCTCTTCGAAACCTTCGGCGCCACCGTCCAGGCGCTCAAGGCCGGCGACGTCGACGTGGTGCTGACCGACAGCGTCGCTGCCAAGGGCTATGTCGACGCCTCGAACGGCGGCCTGAAGGTCATTGGCGGCCCGCTCGGCACGGAGGATTTCGGTTTCATCTTCCCGAAGGGCTCCGATCTCGTCGCCCCGGTCAATGCCGCAATCGCAAGCCTGAAGGCCGACGGCACCTTCGACGCGCTGAACAAGAAGTGGTTCCTCGACTACAAGATGGGCGAATGATCCCTTCTTCGGTTAACGCGTGATGGCTCCGCAGCCAGCCCCTGGCGGGCATGTTAAGGGCGACTACCCCTGGTGGCTGGTCGCCCTTGTCGTGATCGGCATCGTCCTTGCCGTCGTCATCATCACCAACGACATCTATGCACAGGTCTTCCGCACCGTCTTCAACGGCGTCGGTGTTACCATCTTCGTGACGCTGGTGGGATTTGCGCTGGCGACCCTTCTCGGCCTCGGCATCGCGCTGCTCGGGCTCTCCGACAGCGTCGTGCTTCGCCAGATCTCGCGCTTCTATGTCGAAGTCATCCGCGGCGTGCCGATGCTGGTGCTGCTGTTTTATGTCGCCTTCGTCGGCGCCCCCGGCATCGTCGCCGCCTACAATTTCCTGACCCGCCCGCTGATTCAGGCCGGCCTCAGCGAACCTGTGATGGTGCGCGACTTCTCGCTGATGTGGCGGGCAATCATCGCCTTGATGATCGGCTATTCCTCCTTCATCGCGGAAGTGTTCCGCGCCGGGATCCAGTCGGTCGATCACGGCCAGATCGAGGCGGCCAAGGCGCTCGGCCTGTCGCGCTATCACCGCTTCCGCTTTGTGGTCTTCCCGCAGGCGATCAGGGTGATCTTCCCGCCGCTGTCGAACGATTTCGTCGCGATGGTCAAGGACTCGTCGCTGGTCTCGGTGCTTGGCGTCTCCGATATCACCCAGATGGGCAAGATCTACGCCTCCGGCTCGTTTCGCTTCTTTGAAACCTATTCGATCGTCACTTATATCTACCTCATCCTGACAATCGGTTTGTCGCTTGCCTTGAGGCAGGTGGAGAAGCGGATGCGCGGGAAAGACCGGCGCTAGCGGCCGAATGATTCGAATTGCCGCCGTCGCGAAAAATTGGTATGTGACAGCCCATGGAATCCAAGTTCAGTTGCATTGGGGCGCATATTTTCGTGCTGCAGGATCATTACCGCCTGCCGGCACGTTTCTTTGCGGCCGTTTCCGGTGCACTCAACAGCCGACTTCGTTGATCGAATGACGGCCCGGCGGGCCTCACCGCCACCAGCTCCATTTTTCCATACGCATCCAAGAACGGACCTACCGCCATGAGCGCACCGCGTACCCTTTACGACAAGATCTGGGACGACCACCTGGTCGATCAACAGGACGACGGCACCTGTCTTCTCTACATCGACCGCCACCTGGTCCACGAAGTCACCTCGCCGCAGGCCTTCGAAGGCCTGCGCATGACTGGCCGCAAGGTTCGCGCGCCGGAAAAGACGCTGGCTGTGGTCGACCACAATGTCCCGACGTCGCCTGATCGCCATCTCGGCATCAAGAACGAAGAGAGCCGGATCCAGGTCGAGCAGCTCGCCATCAACGCCGCCGAGTTCAATGTCGAGTACTACTCGGAAAACGACAAGCGCCAGGGCATCGTCCACATCATCGGACCGGAACAGGGCTTCACCCTGCCCGGCATGACGATCGTCTGCGGCGACAGCCACACCTCGACGCATGGTGCCTTCGGCTCGCTCGCCCATGGCATCGGCACGTCTGAGGTCGAGCACGTGCTCGCCACCCAGACGCTGATCCAGAAGAAGGCGAAGAACATGCTGGTGCAGGTCGACGGCGTGCTGCCGGCTGGCGTCACCGCCAAGGATATCGTTCTCGCCATCATCGGTGAAATCGGCACCGCCGGCGGCACCGGCTACGTCATCGAATACGCAGGCGAAGCCATTCGCGCGCTGTCGATGGAAGGCCGCATGACCATCTGCAACATGTCGATCGAGGGCGGCGCCCGCGCCGGCCTGATCGCGCCTGACGAGACCACCTTCGAGTACATCAAGGGCAAGCCGCGCGCGCCGAAGGGCGAGGCGCTGGAACAGGCAATCGCTTACTGGAAGACCCTGAAGTCGGACGAAGGCGCGCATTTTGACCGCGTTGTGAAGCTCAACGCCGCCGAACTGCCGCCGATCGTATCCTGGGGCTCTTCGCCGGAGGACGTCATTTCCGTTCAGGGCGTCGTTCCGAACCCTGATGAAATCCCGGAAGAGACGAAGCGCGCTTCCAAGTGGCGTGCGCTTGACTACATGGGCCTGAAGCCCGGCACCCCGATCACCGACATCAACATCGACCGCGTCTTCATCGGCTCCTGCACGAACGGCCGCATCGAGGACCTGCGCGCTGTTGCCAAGGTCGTCGAGGGCAAGACCGTTGCCTCTACCGTCAATGCCATGATCGTTCCGGGCTCCGGCCTCGTGAAGGAGCAAGCGGAGAAGGAAGGCCTCGACAAGATCTTCAAGGCTGCCGGCTTTGACTGGCGCGAGCCGGGCTGCTCCATGTGCCTCGCCATGAACGACGATCGCCTGAAGCCCGGCGAACGCTGCGCCTCGACCTCGAACCGCAACTTCGAGGGCCGCCAGGGCTTCAAGGGCCGTACGCACCTGGTTTCTCCAGCGATGGCCGCCGCAGCGGCCATCGCCGGCCACTTCGTCGATATCCGCGAGTGGAACTAAGCATAAAGGCCTCCCCCTCGGAAACGAGGGGGAGGCTATCCCAGCAGACACCGGACGTATTCGGTGCGACAATAGCCGCGTTCGACCCCCTGGCTCTTTTCAGGTGAGCATATGAGCGCCGCAAAACCCTCCACCAAACGACGCCTGCTCCTTCTTCGCCACGCCAAATCCGCATGGCCGGAGGACGTGGCCGACCACGACCGCCCACTCGCAGGTCGCGGAGAAAAGGCAGCGCCACTGATGGGCCGCTACCTCGCGCGTGAGAACCTTATTCCGGATCTCGTACTTGTATCGTCCGCGCGCCGCACGCAGCAGACCTGGAAACTCGTCGCCAAAAAGCTGCCGCCCTCGATCGCAAAGCAGGATTCGGAGGACTTGTACGAAGCCTCTGCGGCGAAGATCGCTGCCGTCGTACAGTCGATCGATCCATCGGTCCGGACCCTCATGCTGATCGGACACAATCCCGGTTTTCAGGATCTCGCGGATGGCCTGATCGGTGCAGGCGACCCGGAGGCATGTGTTGGCATCAGGGAAAAATTCCCGACAGCCGCACTTGCCGTCATCGAGTTCGATGTGGATCGCTGGAAAGGGCTAAAGCCAAAAAGCGGCACGCTGAAGCGGTTCGTCACGCCGCGTTCGCTCGCCTGAGCGAAAACCGCATCTCCCTCCTCCTCGCATAAGAGGAGGGAGCGCAAAGATCAGATCAGAAATTGGCCGTGTACGGATCCGGCCCCATGCGGGCGCTCTTGTCGTCAAGCTTGGCAATCGCCGCCATGTCGGCTGCATCCAGCTTGAAATCGAAGACCTTGAAATTCTCCTCGATGCGAGACGGCGTCACCGACTTCGGAATGACAACGAGGCCGCTATCGATATGCCAGCGGATGATGACCTGCGCGGGGGTCTTTCCGTGCTTCTTGGCGATCTCGCCAGTCGTTGCGTCGGCGATCAACTTGCCCTGGCCGAGCGGGCTCCAGGATTCGGTGGCGATGTTCAGCTTCTTGTGCGCTTCCCGTGCCGCCTTCTGCTGGAAATCGGGGTGCAGTTCGATCTGGTTGATGACGGGAACGACACCCGTATCGCCGATGATCTGTTCGAGGTGGTCGGGATAGAAGTTGGAAACACCAATCGAACGAGCGCGGCCCTCTTCCCGGATCTTCACGAAGGCCTTCCAGGTTTCGCGATAGAGCCCACGGTGCGGCGACGGCCAGTGGATGAGGTAAAGATCGACATAGTCAGTACCGAGCTTCCTCAGGCTGCCTTCGAAGGCGCGCATGGTCGCGTCGTAGCCCTGGTCGGTGTTGCGGAGCTTGGTGGTAACGAAAATGTCCTTGCGATCGAGGCCGGACGAGCGGATGCCCTCGCCGACGCCTTCCTCGTTGTCGTAACCGGACGCCGTATCGATGTGACGATAGCCGGCGGCAATGGCCGTGCGCACCGTCGGTGCTGCGATCTCCTGCGGCGTCTGCCATACGCCGAGGCCCACCTGGGGAATGGAATGTCCGTCATGGAAAGTGATGATGGGTTGTTGTGCCACAATATGTCTCCGGAAGTTTGAAGAATTGGACGGGGCGTGATTGAATCCGTTTCTTGCGGATTTCCCTGCGCGCATTTCAGCCGTGCGCCGGTCGAAAGGGCATATAGGTCAACAAGGCTGGTTTATCACCCCCGAGCGTCAAAGAACACGAACGACAGTGCCTCTGCGCATGAAGGGCAGAAGACGCCGCATATCGCGCGGATGAACGGCGACGCAGCCGGCGGTCGGCTCGTAACCCGGCCTGATCAGATGAAAGAAAATCGCGGAGCCCCGATTGCGCGCCCGAGCCGTGACGTTCCAGTCGAGTACGAGGCAGATGTCGTAGAGGCCGTCCTTGCGCTTCATCTCCTCATGGCTGCGGCCGAAGGGCGCCCGGACGAGGCGATTGTAGTTGGCGTCGTCCGGCTGGTCGCACCAGAGCATATCCTCACGGATGCGGCGAACTGCAAGCGGCGTCTCCAGATGTGTGGGCCGGTCGCCGCGGCGGAAGCCGGAAAGCAGTTTCATCGAGGCGATAGGGGTGGCGCCATCTCCTTCGCGCTTGAGAACCGTTCGACCTGAACGACCAATCGCCGCAGGCATTCTGAGCGGGCCAAACTGGATCAAAGCCCTGCTTTTTTTGCCCGGCGCAGGACGAACGAGGAGGGTCGTCGACTTTATCCGCGTCGGACGCCTTGTTTTCTCCATTTTTCTCACATGTGTTTGCGATTGCTAGGATTGTGATTGAAATCACATAGCATCGTATACGACAACAGCTCGGTCGCCCGATCTTTGCCAATGCCGGAAAATTGGCGTAGGAGTGAGGGACCGTAGGCGAGGGAAAGAGCCGCATGACCGCACGCACCATTCTCTTGGTGGATGATGATGACGACCTCCGCGAGACACTCACGGAGCAGCTTTCGCTCTATGACGAATTCACGGTCCTCCAGGAAACGACAGCGGCCAAGGGTGTCGAGCGCGCGCGATCAACGCCGATCGACCTGTTGATCATGGATGTGGGCCTGCCTGACATGGACGGCCGCGAAGCCGTGAAGCTGCTGCGCAAGGGCGGCTTGAAAGCCCCGATCATCATGCTGACTGGCCATGACACGGACTCGGATACGATCCTGGGCTTGGAGGCTGGCGCCAACGACTACATCGCGAAGCCCTTCCGCTTTGCCGTCCTGCTTGCCCGCATCCGCGTGCAGCTGCGGCAGCACGAACAGAGCGAGGACGCCACCTTCAATGTCGGCCCCTACGTTTTCAAGCCGAGCCAGAAGCTCCTGACGATGGACAGCGGCCAGAAGATCCGTCTGACCGAAAAGGAAGCCGCGATCATTCGCTACCTCTATCGCGCGGAGCAAAAGGTCGTCACCCGTGACGTGCTGCTGGAAGAGGTGTGGGGTTACAATTCGGGGGTGACGACACACACCCTGGAAACCCACGTTTACCGTCTCCGCCAGAAGATCGAACGCGATCCCTCCAACGCCGAGATTCTGGTAACGGAAAACGGCGGCTACAAGATCATACCGTAGCATGGCCCTAAACGACGACATCAGGCTACTGTCGCAGCTGCCGCTGTTCCACGGCATGTCCGAGGATCAGCTGCGTCTGATCGCCTTTGGTGCGGATCGCCGCGTCATGTCGGCCGGCCAGATGCTCTTCCGCGAGGGCTCGCCGGCAGAAAGCGCCTATGTGATCCTCAGCGGCAATGTCGAACTCAGCCGCACTGGCCGCGACGGTCAGCCCGAGATCCAGAACACCGTCGGACCCGGCACGCTTCTATCCGAACTTGCCCTGATCACCTTGGTCGAGCGCAAGTTTACGGCCGTTGCAACGGAAGACACGAGCATCATCCGGATCACACGCTCGCTCTTCCATCGGTTGATCGAGGAGTATCCGGATGCAGCCCGGCTGATCGAAAGCCGCATCCGCGATAACATTGCCGAGCTTGCGGCCAGAGCCGCAGCCCAACTTCACCGCTTTGTCTGACAGATCACAGATTGAAGTGCGCCGTAACCGGCACGTGGTCGGACGGCCGCTCCCAGCCGCGCGCTTCCTTCAGGATGTCGATGCGCTGCAGGTGTGGCCCAAGGTCCTTTGAGCTCCAGATGTGGTCAAGGCGACGGCCGCGATCGGCCGCTTCCCAGTCCTTGGCGCGATAGCTCCACCAGGTATAGAGCTTTTCGTTCTCAGGCACGTGCTGCCGCATCAGGTCGAGCCAGGCGCCGCGCTGCATCACTTCGAGAAGGCCCTCTGTCTCCACCGGCGTGTGGCTGACGATCTTCAGCAACTGCTTGTGTGACCAGACGTCATGCTCAAGCGGAGCGATGTTGAGGTCGCCGACAAGGATCGAGGATGTATTCGCCTCGCCATTTGCCTTGAGCTGCTTCATTTCCTCGATGAAATCGAGCTTGTGGCCGAACTTCGGATTGATCTCCCGATCCGGTTCGTCGCCTCCGGCCGGCACATAGAAGTTATGCAGGCGAATACGCCGGCTGCCGCGCTCGAAGATGGCCGAGATGTGCCGCGCGTCGCCGACGTTGCAATAGTCCTGCCGGTGGTCCTCGACCAACGGAACGCGCGATGCGATGGCAACGCCATGATAGCCCTTCTGGCCGTGGATGATGATGTGTTCGTAGCCCATCGCGCGCAACGGCGAGGCAGGGAACAGGTCGTTCGGAACCTTCGTTTCTTGGAAGCAAAGGATGTCTGGCTTATGTTTGAGGACGAATTGCTCGACGATCGGCATGCGCAGCCGCAGAGAGTTGATATTCCACGTCGTAACCGAGAAGCTCATTCCATCGTTGCCTTTCAAAACCGGACGAACTGGCTTTAGAGCAAAGGCTTTGCCGATGGAACGGATGCGCGCAAAGAAAAACGCCCCGCGAGATGCGAGGCGTTCTTCTCATAAAACAGCTGAAATCAATCTCGGTAAGCGGCCGTTCCCGGGATTACCTCGTACGGTACCCTGAACACCTTGTCGTCGAATTGGACGCCAGTCTTGACGTTGAACACCATCACCGAAGTGTCTTTGCCCTGATTGTCGGTAATCGTCCACTGGCGGAGATCGTAGGTCTTCGGGTCGAACATCATTGTAATAGTCGAGTTACCGAAGATCGTGTTGTTGCCAAGGGCGATCGTCGTCAGGTCGGATTCCTGCTTCACGCTCTTCACCGAGCCGGCCGAGAGATCGATCCGTTGCGCCAGCAGCAGGCTGAGCGGCGTCTTCGACAATGGGTAGAGATCCCACGTCTTGAGCTTCATATTTCCAACAGCGACGTTCTTGCCGTCCGCGATGACACGGATCGGTGACGGATTGTCGTAGTTGAAGCGCAGTTTGCCGGGGCGCTGAATGTAGAACTTTCCGCCGGTCTGCTCGCCACGCGGGCCGAATTGAACGAATTCGCCCTGCATCGTAGCGACGCTCGAAAAGTGATCCGCGATCGCCTGCGCGGTGCTGGCACCTGAAGCAGCGGATGCCGCTTGCGCATAGGCAGCAATCGGAATCGCAGACGCCGCAGCGGCGGCCAGCGAGCCGAGAAGATGGCGCCGGCTCAGCGAGATGCGATCCAAGATGGAATCGGAGTTGTTCATCTATGTCTCCTTTATGCAATTCGAATGCTGCGGAAACGCGGCGCCTTCATGGCGTAGTTCGCAGACCTGCATAAACTAACGGTTTCAGCGCGATCAGGTTTCCGTGATCCCGGCGTCATTTCGATCGCTGCCGACCTCAGCGGTCGAGAATATCGTCTTCGGTCGGAACCAGGATCTCGCGTTTTCCAGCATGGTTGGCGGGACCGATGATGCCTTCCTGCTCCATCCGCTCGATCAGTGATGCGGCGCGGTTGTATCCAATGCCAAGTCTACGCTGAATATACGACGTTGACGCCTTTCCGTCACGCAGAACGATGGCGACAGCCTGGTCGTACGGATCGTCGGAATCGGAGAGATTGGACGTCCCTGCCGGACCGCCGCCGTAGTCGCCGTCTTCGTCGTCATCGGCGGTGATGGCGTCGAGATATTGCGGCGAGCCCTGAGTCTTCAGATAGGAAACGATCTCCTCCACTTCCATGTCGGCAACGAACGGACCATGGACGCGCTGAATGCGCCCGCCGCCGGCCATATAGAGCATGTCACCCATGCCGAGCAGCTGCTCGGCGCCCTGCTCTCCGAGGATGGTGCGGCTGTCGATCTTCGACGTCACCTGGAAGGAAATGCGCGTCGGGAAGTTTGCCTTGATCGTGCCCGTGATGACATCGACGGACGGACGCTGGGTCGCCATGATGACGTGGATGCCGGCCGCGCGTGCCATCTGCGCCAGGCGCTGCACCGCACCTTCGATATCCTTGCCGGCGACCATCATCAGGTCGGCCATCTCGTCGATAATGACGACGATGTAAGGCATGGGCTGCAGGTCGAATTCTTCCGTCTCGTACATCGCTTCGCCGGTATGGCGGTCGAAACCGGTCTGGACGGTGCGCGAGATCACCTCGCCCTTGGCAAGTGCCTGCTCGACGCGGCTGTTGAAGCCGTCGATATTACGGACGCCGATCTTCGACATCTTCTTGTAGCGCTCTTCCATCTCGCGGACGGTCCACTTGAGCGCAACGACTGCCTTCTTCGGATCTGTCACAACAGGCGAGAGAAGGTGCGGAATGCCGTCGTAGACGGACAATTCGAGCATCTTCGGATCGATCATGATCAGGCGGCACTGCTCCGGCGTCATGCGGTAGAGCAGCGACAGGATCATGGTGTTAATGGCGACCGACTTACCGGAACCGGTCGTACCGGCAACCAGCAAGTGCGGCATCTTCGCCAGATCAGCAATCACGGCCTCGCCGCCGATCGTCTTGCCGAGTGCCATGGCAAGCTTGGCCTTGGAGCCCTCGAAGTCACGGGAAGCGATGAGTTCACGCAGATAGACGGTTTCGCGCGTGGAGTTCGGCAGTTCGATGCCGATCGCGTTGCGACCCGGCACGACGGCGACGCGGGCAGCGATCGCGCTCATCGAACGGGCAATATCGTCGGCAAGGCCGATGACGCGAGACGACTTGATGCCCGGCGCAGGTTCCAGTTCGTAAAGCGTGACGACCGGACCGGGACGAACGTGAATGATCTCGCCCTTGACGCCGAAATCCTCGAGCACGCCCTCGAGCATGCGCGCATTCTGTTCCAGCGCGTCGGCAGACAGTGTCGAATCTCGCACGACATTCTTCGGTTCCGCGAGAAGGTGCATCGACGGAAGCTGGAAGCCCTCGGGACGAATGAACGATCCCTGCTGCTCCCGTTCGAGACGCGCACCAGGTTTCGGCCGCGCCGGAGGCTGCACGACGCGCGGTTCCGCGCGCCCGGTCGCCTTGGCCGGCGCGCGAATCATCCAGTCGTCGTCATCAGGCAGGATATCGGCCGGCCGCGGCGGCATGTCGTCGAACGGCAGATCGTCGTCATCGTCATCATTGTTCAACGAAATGGACGGCGTAGAAACAACGCGGCGCTGCGAGGCAGCGCGCGGCTCCATTGATGGCTCCATGCGATCGCCGCGCCCGGCCGGCGCCTTTGCGCGAACCGGTTCGTTCAGCTTGCCAAACTCGTCGTCGTTGAAGTCGTACGGCGACTCGAAATCATCCTGCCGGCGCTTGCGCGGACCCATGCCTAGCAGCCGGCGCATTCGGGCCTGGCTCATGTACCAGGCGTGCGTCAGCGCACCGAAGGCAAGCCAGCCGCCTTCATCGTCATCTTCATCTTCGTCGCCGACCGAGCGCAGCTTGGAGCGAGTGTTTGCGTAGGCTTCCTCGGCCTCCTCTTCATCGTCCTCGCTGCGACCGACGATGCCGGCAGCAAACAGCATCATCCAGACGGTCGGGACAGCGAACACGCAACCGACGGCGGTCGCAAAAGCGCCCGTCGGATAGGCACCGACGAACAAGGCAGGAAACCGCAGGATCATATCGCCAATAACGCCGCCGATGCCATTCGGGATCGGCCAGGTGAGTGGTGGCGGGAAGCAGCCAATAACGGCGGAGGAGAGCACGGAACCTAAGCCCCAGGCTGCGGCGCGCGCGGGAATGCGGCTGAAACGCCTGCCTGAGATCAGAGCGAGAGCCCAAGCGACAACCGGCAGAAGCGCCACGACACTGGCCAGGCCAAAGAATTGCATGGCGATGTCGGCGAACGCGGCGCCGCCATAACCCAGGATGTTCGTCGGTTGGTTCCCGGTCGCATAGGAATAGCTCGGGTCCGCGACGTTCCAGGTCGCGAGCGCTGCGACCGCCAATGCGAGCAGCAGGAAGATGGCGAAGCCAAAAAGGGTCTGCGCCTGCCGGAACATGAAACCCGAGAGGGAAAAACGGTCCGGCCGGCCATCCATTGCTGGCGATGTGCTTCTTGCCATGTGTGTACCCGTCCAATGCGTGAGAGCGTTCGAATCGCCAAGCGTCTGCGCTCAGTACCTTCGCCCCACCTAATCAGAGGACAGTTAAAGCGGTATTAACCATGGCGCCCCCCACATCTTGCAGCGGAAAATAAAAAAGCCCGAACCTATGGAGGTCCGGGCCAAGAGCGGTCTATTCGGATGAATAGGCCGCGACGGGCTGTTCAGCGGCGCCGGCTTGCGCCAGCGCCGCAATGCCTTGATTACGCGTGGTAAGCGGCTTCGCCGTGGGTCGAAAGGTCGAGACCTTCGCGCTCGGCTTCAACAGAGACGCGCAGACCGATGACGACATCAACGATCTTGTAGAGGATCAGGGAACCGATACCCGACCATGCGATCGTTGTCAGGACGCCCTTCAGCTGAGCGAAGACCTGCGTCGCCGTGCCCGGATACCCGGCGGCGAAATCGGCCGTCGAGTAGTCGACAATGCCTGCGCCGCCGAGTGCCGGGTTGACCAGGATACCGGTGCCGATGGCGCCGAGGATACCACCGATGCAGTGAACACCGAAGACATCGAGCGAGTCGTCGTAGTTGAACTTGTTCTTCACGACGTCAACGAAGAAGTAGCAGACCGGCGAGACGATGAGGCCGAGAACGATCGAACCCATTGGGCCGGCGAAGCCAGCTGCCGGGGTAACGGCAACGAGACCAGCGACAGCGCCCGAAGCTGCACCGAGCATTGAAGCCTTGCCGCGGGTGAAGTTTTCAACGAGGCACCAGGACACAGCGGCAGCAGCCGTTGCGACGAAGGTGTTGATCATCGCGAGCGAGGCGTAGGCATTTGCTTCGAGGTTCGATCCGGCGTTGAAGCCGAACCAGCCAACCCACAGAAGCGAAGCACCGACCATAGTGAGGGTCATGGAGTGCGGAGCCATGATTTCCTTCTTATAGCCCGTGCGCTTGCCGAGCATGATGGCGCCGATCAGACCGGCAATACCGGCGTTGATGTGGACGACCGTGCCGCCGGCGAAGTCAAGCGCTCCGTAGGAGAAGATCAGGCCAGACGGCGAGGTGTAGGAGCTCGGACCGCCCCAGAACCAGACCATGTGTGCCATCGGGAAGTAGACGAAAGTAACCCACAGAACCACGAACAGCATGACCGCCGAGAACTTGATGCGCTCGGCAAAGGCGCCGACGATCAGGGCCGGCGTGATGCAGGCGAAGGTCATCTGGAAGCAAACGAAGGTCAGCTCGGGAATTGCAACGCCCTTCGTAAAGGTCTCTGACAGGGTGGTAGTGTCGACGCCTGCAAGGAATGCCTTCGAGAAGCCGCCGACGAAGCTGTTGAGCGAACCGCCGTCCGTAAAGGCCAGCGAATAGCCGTAAGTGACCCAGATGATCATGACCACGGCGGTGATCATGAAGACCTGCATGAGAACGGAAAGCATGTTCTTGGCGCGGACGAGGCCACCGTAGAACAGGGCGAGGCCCGGAATTGTCATCAGCAGGACAAGCACGGTGGAGATGAGCATCCACGTGTTGTCACCCTTGTCGACCGTCATCGCAGGAGCAGCAGCGGCGGCAGCAGGCGCAGCCGTCGTGGCGGCATCCTGCGCGAAGGCGGCGACCGGCGCGAGCAGCGCGGCAGACGCAGCAGCAAGCCGCGCATATGTGGAGGAAAATTTCGAGATTGACATTGAAAGAGGCTCCCTTGCTCTGCCGCTCTTACAGCGCTTCTGTGTCGGTTTCGCCGGTGCGGATGCGCACCGCATGGTCGATCGAATAAACGAAGATCTTGCCATCGCCGATCTGGCCGGTCTTGGCGGATGACACGATGGCCTCAACGGCCTTGTCGACGAGTTCGGAAGCAACCGCGATTTCGATCTTGAGCTTCGGGAGGAAGCTCACCGCATATTCGGTGCCGCGATAAATCTCGGTATGCCCCTTCTGGCGTCCGTAGCCCTTCACTTCGGTCACGGTCAGGCCCTGGATGCCGATCGCCGTGAGGGCTTCGCGCACCTCGTCCAGCTTGAACGGCTTGATAATGGCCATCACAATTTTCATCTGGTTTCCCATCCTTCGTTATCCTCGGCGCGGAGCCGACTCTCCTTGCCGCTGACGTTCACGAACAGCGACCGGGGATATACATTCAAGGAGCGTGCCAGATTCCATGGTGGAAGCTAACTTATTGAAATATAATAATTATATAAAGCGGCACTAATAAACAGGCAAATGACTGCCCAATAATCGCTCAAAAAATACCCAAATGGACAATTATGCCTACAATTTATTCATTTGCCCTTTTACGAATCAGCCCCTCCTGCGCCACCGACGCAATCAGGACACCGTCCCTCGTAAACAAGCTACCGCGGGTGAGGCCCCTCGCGCCGGAAGCCGAAGGGCTGTCCTGCGTGTAAAGAATCCAATCGTCGAGTTTGGTTGGCCGATGGAACCACATCGAGTGATCGAGGCTCGCAACCTGGATCGTCTGATCGAAGATCGACGTTCCATGCGGATAAAGCGATGTATCGAGCAGGGTCATATCGGAAAGATAAGCCAGGATCGCCGCCTGATAATAGCGATCGTCGGGAACCGGCCCCGTCGCCCGCACCCAGACATGCTGCACCGGATCGAGCTTCTCATCCGAGAAATAATGCGTCAGCGAAATCGGCCGTATCTCGATCGGCCGTTCACGCTCCCAATATTTGCGAATCGGTGCCGGCGCGTTGGCAAGAAACTGTGCGGCGATCTGCCGTTCATCGAGCAGCTTCTCAGGAGCGGGAACGTCCGGCATGACGATCTGGTGACCGAAGCCAGGCTCCTCGATCTGGAATGAGGCTGAGAGAGCGAATATCGCCTCTCCATGCTGGATGGCCACGGCGCGACGCGTATTGAAACTCGACCCATCGCGAATCCGCTCGACCTGATAGACGATCGGCACCGAAGGATCGCCAGGGCGCATGAAATAGGCGTGCAGCGAATGTACGATGCGGTCGCGCGCCACCGTGCGCTGTGCTGCCATCAGCGCCTGCGCGATCACCTGACCGCCGAAAACACGCTGCCAACCAACCTGCGGGCTGCGTCCACGAAAGATGTCGACCTCGATCGGTTCAAGGTCCAGCGTGGAAAGCAGCGTCTCCATCGCAGTCGGTTTTTCGGTGTCGCGCGTCATTTTGTATAGCTCCGGACGGTAGGAAGTGCGGCAGCGATGATCTATATAGATCAATACGATATTCACAAGAAACGGAACGGAACTCCATGCGGGACATGCTGGTTATAGGCGCGGGTTATGTCGGTCTTTCCGCGGCCGTAGCGGTCAAGCAGGCAGCACCGCATCTCGATATCGCGGTCGTCGAGGCAGCACCTGCGGGCGTCTGGCAGAAGGACATGCGTGCCTCGGCGATTATCGCCGCCGCCACCCGGATGCTCGAGGTTTTCGGCATCTGGGATGAGATCGAGCCCGAGGCGCAGCCGATCACCAAGATGATCGTTACCGATTCGAAAACCGCGGATCCCGTACGGCCGGTTTTCCTGACCTTCGATGGCGAAGTGGAGGATGGACGGCCCTTCGCGCACATGATTTCGAATGTCACGCTCGTCCGGGCGCTGCGGGGCGCATGCGAGCGTCTTGGCATCGAAATTCGCCACGGATTCAGCGCAACCGGTCTCTCCGTGGAAGATACGCACGCAACCGTCACCGCCTCGGATGGCAGCGTGTTGGAAGCCCGACTTGTTGTCGCCTGCGACGGCGTCCGCTCACACTTGAGGGATCTGGCAGGCATCAAGACCGTGTCCTGGGACTATGGTCAGTCGGGAATTGTCACGACGGTCGAGCATGAGCGTCCGCATCACGGCTGCGCGGAAGAGCATTTCCTTCCGTCTGGCCCGTTTGCGATCCTGCCGCTGAAAGGAAATCGCTCTTCGCTCGTCTGGACGGAGCCAACGCCGGAAGCGAACCGTCTCGTCACGTCCGACGATCTCATCTTTGAAGAGGAACTGGAGCGCCGCTTCGGTCACAAGCTTGGCACGTTGAGGACCGTTGGTGACAAGCGCGCCTTCCCGCTCGGATTGACGCTGGCGCGGGCATTCGTCGCTCCGCGTGTGGCGCTCGCCGGCGATGCGGCTCACGGCATCCATCCGATTTCCGGCCAGGGCCTGAACCTCGGCTTCAAGGATGTCGCAGCCCTCGCCGAAACCGTTGTCGAGGCCGACCGGCTTGGCCTTGATATCGGTTCGATCAACATTCTCGAGCGCTATCAGGCATGGCGCCGCTTTGACACCTTCCGTATGGGCGTCACGACCGACGTACTCAATCGGCTCTTTTCGAATGACCTGGCGCCGCTGCGCATCGCCCGCGATTTCGGCCTCGGCATCGTCGATCGGCTTCCCGGCCTGAAGTCGTTCTTCATCGGCGAGGCGGCAGGCACCACAGCCAAGGACAATCCTCGCCTGCTCGCAGGACAGACGATCTAGTCAGTCGTCCAGTCCACGGGCCTCCGAGACCAGCATGATCGGAATGCCATCACGGATCGGATAGGCGAGGCGCGCCTTCTCCGACACGAGTTCATTGTGCTCGCGGTCATATGTTAGCCGACCCTTTGTCAGGGGGCATACCAACAGTTCGAGAAGCTTCGGATCAACGCGGCTGAGTTTTTCGTCCATGAATCCGTTTTACTGCAGAACCGTGTCCGAGTCACCGAAGACACGCGCCAGCACGATCTCGGTGATCGCGATCAGCGTTTCCGCTCGTGTCTTTAGGTCGGGCGCCTCCAGGAGCGCCTGCTTCTCGGCAGGCCCGAAGGGTGACATCATTGCCAGCGAATTGACGAGCGTCAGGTTGCTGGCGCGCTCGACGCTTTCCCAATCGGCCTCGAGCTTGTTTGCATCGAGATAGGCCTTGAAGGCAGCCAGAAGCGCGGCGCGATCGACAGCGTCCTCCTCATCGCGTGCCGAAAGATCAGCAATGAACGGTGCTATGCGGAAGGTCCGGAATGGATTGTGGGTCTCGCGCTCCTCTAGAAGGCGAAAGCGGCAGATGCCGGTGAGAGAAACAATGTAGCGACCATCCCCTGTTTCGGCGAAGGATGTAATGCGTCCAAGGCAGCCAACCGGGGCCAGAACCTCGCCCTGCCCTTCCTGGTCCCCCAAAGCGGGCTGGACCATGCCGATCAGTCGATTGCCCGACAAAGCAGCGTCGAACATCGCGAGATAACGCGGCTCGAAGATGTTGAGGGGTAACTGGCCTGTGGGCAACAGAAGCGCACCGCCAAGCGGAAAGACAGCGATCGTGTCGGGCAGATCACCGGGCTTTAAGTATCGTGCATTCCCCACTTGCATAGAGACTGGTCCTGCGTCACCCGCGGGCGCGACAGGATGCGCCCGCACAATCGGGAATGTGGGGCCCGCCTCCGAAAACGCAAGGGCGGGCGATCGAAACTTGAAGCCCGAATTACGAAAATAGCATGGCCGAGAGCTTGCGCCGTGCCGAGACCGTCGCAGGATCCTTGAAGCCCCAGACGTCGAAGAACTGCAGCAGTTGCCGGCGTGCGCCATCGTCGTCGAAAGCGCGGTCCTTGCGCATGATATAAAGCAGATGCTCTGCCGATTCTTCGCGCCGACCCTCGACGTTGCGGATTTTGGCAAGCTTCAGGCGGGCCTCATGATCGTCGGGATTTCGCGCCAGGTCCTGCTCCAGAGCGACGGGATCACCAAGCTTGCGCGCCTCCTCGATCTGATCGAGCTTCTTCGATACAGCCTGGATCGCCGGGTCCTTCGCCATCTCCTCAGGCAGGTCAGTCAGCACCTCGCGCGCACGCTCTTGCTGGTTTGCGGCAATCATGCATTCGGCCATTCCCGCCAAAGCCTTCGCATTCTCGGGATCGGCCTGCATGACGGCGCCGTAAAGCTGTGCGGCACCATTGATATCGCCCGATGCCAGCAACTCGTCCGCTTCCTTGAGGACGCCTTCGATTTCGGCCGCCTGGCCGGCGCCGGCCGGACCGGCGATCCGATCGATGAACTGGTTGATCTGGCTCTCCGGCACAGCGCCCATGAAGCCATCGGCCGGCCGACCGCCGACGAAGGCGATCACGGCCGGAATCGACTGGATACCGAGCTGGCCTGCGATCGACGGATGGTCATCGATGTTCATCTTGACCAGCTTGACGCGCCCTTGCGCTTCGTTGACGACCTTTTCCAGCACTGGGGTCAGCTGTTTGCAGGGACCACACCACGGTGCCCAGAAATCGACCAGAACCGGCTGGTTGCGCGATTCCTCGATGACATCCTTCGCGAAATTCGCGGTCGTCGTATCCTTGATGTAACCGCCCGCGCCCGCAGCCGGGGCCGCCCCGTAATTCGCCGTTGCCGTCATCTGGCCAAAGGAATTGCTGTAAGGATTGTCGTTGCCGCTCATGGATATCTCCCGCCGTGCCGGTCAGCCGGCTTTTCTAGCGCTAAAATCGTATGTCAGGACGTCACTTTCAAGACAAGCGGCTTGTGTCCCGTCGCTTCCATAAAGCGAATAAGATCTCCGCTTGCAATCGAAGTCGTGGCATCATTGGACAGTGGGTGGCAATTGATGATCTCGTCCTTCATCAGATCGGCATCGAGAACGAACGTCACATTTCCACCGGTGTCATTGATGGCCCCAAAAGCCGTGACCGAACCGGGCGCGACCCCAAGATACTCCATCAGCCTTTCCGGCTTTCCGAATGAGACCTTGCTGGCGGCGCCGATCAGCGTGTGCACCGTCTTCAGATCGACAGTCGCATTTTCTTCAACCATCAGCAGGAAGAACTGATCCTTTTTGTCTTTGACGAAGAGATTTTTCGTGTGGCCGCCGGGGATCTCGTCACGCAGTGCGACCGATTCGGCAACCGTAAAGACAGGCGCATGGTTTTTGGTGCTGTGCTTGATATCCAAGCCATCAAGAAAGGCAAAAAGGTCGTCTCTCGTCTTCGGCGTCGCGTCGGTCATCGGAAAATCCATGCGGTCGGGAAAGTGGATGGATGCCTGATTACGTCCCGCCATCATCTTTTGCAACGCTCGCGGTCGACGCTTTGCCCTGCATTTGCGGCACTTCCGATGTCTCCGAACGAGGCCCGCAAATTTTTCTTCGAATTTCCGTCATTTCCCTGTTGCATTTGAAAATCGTTTGGGCGATATAGCGCCCGTCGCCGCAAGGTGGCGCCCACGGTCCTCACAACTACCCCGGACCGATGCGGATTGAGCGGGTGTAGCTCAGGGGTAGAGCACAACCTTGCCAAGGTTGGGGTCGAGGGTTCAAATCCCTTCGCCCGCTCCAAATTTCCTTCTAACAGGTGATCTTTTTCAGGTTTTGGCCTGATGATCGCTTGTATTTTCAAGACATTAGAAATGCGTGCCGGGGCTTGGCGAGATCGCCGGGCAACAAAAAACCGACGTTCGGTTGCGCCAAAATCGTCGGTTCTCGGATCTCGAAAAACGGCCAGCGGAATTTAGTTGCGAGGCGATGTCCAGGCATTCTCCGCGGCCTTCTTGGTCGGGGCGGTTTCGCGCTCGTCACCACGCTCGGCATTGTCTCGATCCGCTTCACCCTGCCGGTCGGCGATGTAGGGTGCGAGCATTTGCTCCAAATGAGCCGCGGTCAGACCTGCTGCGAAACGTCTCATCTCATCCCTCCGACTGTTTACGCTTTGTAAACACTTAGCCGCTGTGAGCGGTGATCGAAACGGCTCGATCGAACTCTCCACGTGCTTTTGTTCCAGATGAGTGGTGGCCCCGAAGCTAGGGCATTGCGACGCCGAGCCGCTCGGCATGGGGCGCAAGCGATGCCATGATGTTGGAGTGCAGGGCGACCCCATCCGCCAGGGCAGAGCGTTGGCGCGCCAGGCCGTTTTCTCCGGGCAGCCGAACGCGGGCAACACCGGGTCGCGGCGGATTGCTGCGACACGCATCGGCGAGCCAGCCGGTCTGCCGCAGAAAGGCATCGCGGCCGCCAAAGGCGTCAGGATCGAAAACCTGGACGGTGACAGCAGCATTGGTACCCTTCAGCCCGTCGACGCGGCCGAGCCCTGAAAGACCTTGGGTAAAGGCTTCGACATGAAGCGCCATGCCATAGCCCTTCTGGCCATGATCGAGCCCTCCGACCGGCATAAGCGTGCCACCGCGTTCGATCACTCGCGGATCACGGCTGGGCTCGCCGTTCTCGTCCATCAGCCATTCATGATCATATTGTCGGCCCTCGCGGACCAGACGCTGCGCCATGTTGACCGTCGTGATCGAGGCGCTGATATCGATCAGGATCGGATCGCCGGGCGTCGGAATACCATGAGCGACGGGGTTCGGCGTGTAGACGCCCTTTCGTCCCCCGAAGGGCGCGACCTGCGCCCCGGATGGGCTGGAACTCGCGATGCTGACCATATAGCCGCGATCGGTGGCGATGGTGAGATAGGCGGCAAGACAACCGATGTGATGGCTGTCCGCAATGGCGATCGTCGCTGTGCCGTAGGTCGCCGCGCGCTCGGAGGCAAGCTTCACCGCCTCCGATGTCAGCCAGGCGCCGGGAAGGCGCCGTCCCTGCCATGCGATGGCGGGCCCGCGATCCGACACCACCTCAGGCAGACCCTCGCGCTTCATCACGCCATCGGCAATGCTTTGGAGATACCAGCCAGCCAATGCCAAACCATGCGTCGTGTGTCCCATCAGATCGGCTTCGAGGAGATAGTGGGCGACGGCGTCCGCTTTCTCCTCCTCGAGCCCGGCAGCGGCAAACAGCGCCCGTGCAAATTGGCGCAGCCTATCCGGCGCGTAGCGGATGTCGGATGTCTCGCCCATGGCTTACTCCATTATTTGCCGGCACCAGGCCGTCGGGTCAGCGCGCCAGAAAGCGCGGGTGAAGCGTCACACCGTCGAGCGCGGCAAGCACGTTCTCGGCCGACATGATGGAAACGGCGCGTTTCGCGTCGAGGGTCACGCCCGCGACATGTGGCGTGACGAGCGTGTTCGAAAGCTGGAACAGGGGATTGTCGATGCCCGGCGGCTCGACGGCGAAACTGTCGAGACCGGCTCCGGCGAGGTGCTCATCTTCGAGGGCAGCGACCAATGCCTTCTCATCGACGACTTCGCCCCGCGCCGTGTTGATCAGGAACGCACCTTGTTTCATCAGGCCGATGCGGCGGGCGTCGATCAGGTCTTGCGTCTCAGGTGTCAACGGACAGTGCAAACTGACGATATCGGAATTCGCAAGAAGCGTATCGAGATCTGTTTCGCGGCTCACCTCATCGCCAAAGGCGCTGTCTGGCGCGTGTGGATCAAAGGCCGAGACGGTCATGCCGATCGCGCCGGCCATTTTCGCCAGCGTCTGGCCGATGAAGCCGAAACCGACGAGGCCAAGCCGCTGGCCGCGCAGCTCGCGTCCCTTGTACTGGTTCTTGTCCCAGATGCCGTCCCGGATCAGCGCGTCCTGGCGCGGCAGATCCTTGACCAGAGCCATGATCAGCGCGAGCGCATGCTCGGCAACGGAGTGCCCGTTGCTGCCCGTAGTCATCGACACCGGAATGCCGAGCGCTGTGGCTGCCTTCACATCAATGTCGTTCGTCCCGACCCCGTGCTTGGCAATGTGCCGGAGCCTTCCGCCTGCCTGCATTTCCTCCGAACCAAGAAGATCAGCCAGCAATCGCACGATGACGGCATCCGGTCGGTGGGCCTTCATTGTTTCGATAACAGCGCGCCGGCCGATATAGGGCGCTGTGGCAATGACGCTTGCTCCGGCCTCTTCCAGAAGCGAGCGACCTTCCGGCGCCAATTCACCGCCGAGAATGACAACAGTCTTTTCCATTCGCTCATTTCCTCCAACGAGCAAAGCGGCAGGCGGCGCAACGCTGCGCCGCTGACAATGCAACAAGCACCCGAAGCGTTAAGCCGCCCGTCGGCGTGGAGACCGCGCCATCAGCCGCGCATAGGCAATGGCCGAGAGCATATTCACGTGGTTGGCCTTGCCCGTTCCGGCAATATCGAAGGCCGTCCCGTGGTCGACCGACACGCGATCGATCGGCAAGCCGAGCGAGACGTTGACCGCCGTGTCGAAGGCAATGAGCTTGATCGGGATATGGCCTTGATCGTGATACTGCGCGATGACGAGATCGAAGGCGCCGTTATAGGCACGGGCAAAGACCGTATCCGCCGAGATCGGACCAACGACATCGATCCCCTTCGCCTGCGCCAGCTCGACGGCCGGGGCCAGGAACTCGGTATCCTCGGTGCCAAACAGACCGTTTTCGCCGCAGTGCGGATTGAGGCCGGCGACCGCAATGCGCGCCTTCTTGCCAAGGCGCATGAAGTGGTTGTGGCCTGCCTCGATCGTCGCCAGCACGCGCTCGGTCTTCGCGCGCTCGATCGCGCCCTTCAGCGAAATATGGGTCGAGACATGGATGGTGTTCAGCCGCTCCGAGGCGAGCAGCATGAACGAGCTCTTGGAGCCCGTCAGGTGCGCCAACAGGCCGGTGTGACCATCATAGTGGTGGCCAGCAAGGTTCATTGCTTCCTTATTGATCGGCGCGGTGACGATGACATCGGCGTCGCCCGACATCGCAAGATCGACCGCGCGGCTGATGTAGCGAACCGAGGCATCGCCCGCCACGGGGCTCACCTTGCCGATCTCCGGTAACGGTGCGCCGAGGTCCACCTCGTCGACGGCAATCTTGCCGGCGGCCGCTGCATCCGCCGGCGCAAAGGAAAGTCCGGTTGCTGCCGTTCGATTGGCGCGCTCGAGCGCCTCCGTGTTACCGACGATGACGAAATCGCGCCGCTCCTGTTCTGGCATCGTGGCGAGCGCCTTGACGATCACCTCGGGGCCGACGCCCGCCGGATCGCCGAGCGTCACGGCGACTTTCGCACTTCTGTCCATCACTCACGGTCCTCTTTGAATGGAAGCGCGCCTTAGAAGGCGGCTTCGTAGATCGAGCGGATATCAGCGCGCGACAGGTCGCGCGGATTATTGTCGAGCAGGCGGCGGATGGCAAAGGCATCTTCGGCCATCGCATCCAGATCGCTTTCCGGAACACCGAGGCCGGAGAGTTTCATCTCAATCCCGAGTTCGGCGCAGAAGGAGTAGGCGGCCTCGAACACCGACGCGATCTCGTCGGAGGTCTCGCGGCCAAGCGCGTCCATGACGGCACGGGTCTTTTCGGGCACGGCCGGGGTGTTGAATGCAAGAACATGCGGAAAGATCAGGGCGTTTGCCGCGCCATGCGCGACATGCCAGCGTGTACCGAGCGGATAGGCGAGT
Organism: Hyphomicrobiales bacterium; assembly: GCA_900466985.1. Lineage (GTDB taxonomy): Bacteria > Pseudomonadota > Alphaproteobacteria > Rhizobiales > Rhizobiaceae > Rhizobium. The sequence goes on along the minus strand of UBOA01000001.1, from coordinate 271,819 downwards.
GCATGGCCGCCAGCCGTATTGACCGGGCCAAGACAGAAGCCGCCATAGAGCGAGGCAAGCGACAGGCCCGCACGCGCCTCGGCGTCGGATCCGTCCTTGACCGCCCGCGCGAGATACTTTCCGACCAACCGCGTACCCTCGATGGCGTAGAGATCAATCATCGGATGCGCCTTGCGATTGGTGAATGCCTCGACACAATGTGCCATGGCATCGACGCCCGTCGCTGCGGTCGTGCGCGCAGGCACGCTGAAGGTAAGCGCCGGGTCGACAACCGCGATATCGGCCAACATGTGCATGCTTTCGACGGCGAGCTTCGCCATCGTCTTCGGGTCAGTGACCAGAGCTCTGATGCCGGCCTCGCTTCCCGTGCCTGATGTGGTCGGCACCTGCGCCAGAGCAACGCGGCGCGGTCCGTGGACCTTGTTCGGTCCTACGACGTCATGAAGTGTTTGCGATGAGCCGGCGAGAACAGCTGCGAGCTTGGCAAGATCCATGGCGCTCCCGCCACCGAAGCCGACCACGAGCTGCGCATCCGCCGCATTCGCCGCCGCCAGCACCTTGTCGAGATTGGCAATGTCCGGCTCGGGTGTCACATCGGCAAACACCGTGACCTCACCCTTGAGGGCAAGCGCATCGACCCGCGTCGCATTGAAGGCGTCGGAAATGACGACAGTCCGGCGATAACCCTTCTCGCCGGCCCACTTGCCGAGCCGCTCCGCCGTACCGACACCGAACTCGATCAGATGCGGCCGAACGATTGTGATAGGCGAATCCAAGCTAACCACCGGACCACTCCTCCCCTGCAAGTGCTAGCGACACATCAGGTCGCAAAAGATGTAAATTTGTTATACAATGATCGTGTATTTGGCAAGCGACACATTCGATAGCGTCGAAATAAATCGCGTTTCTCCTCGAAACCATCGCAGGAAAGAAGATACATTGCATAAGCTAACATATTGAAATTGATTATAACACTCATGCGATCCGTTGTTTGGCGGCGCCGAGAGAGCCCGCACCGAATCGTCGGAAGTAGGACGCAAAAGTTGTCAAAAACAAGCACCCAATCCAACGGGTTTCATGCTCTGATGAAGCCGCGTCGGATCGATGAGGTTCACAACTGACAACCTGTGAAGGCGTCAGGCAATCATATCCGCCGAAAGCCGGACGTATTTGATGGCTCGGCGATAGTAGGTATAGGCGATGTGCACGGCGCCATCAGGCCCCTGGACAATCGAAGGGTAGGAAAACTCGCGGTTCACCGAGTCCTTCGAGTTGTTGCTCAGGCAATATCCATCGCCGGTATCGAGGTCGATACGACGTGGGAAGCTTGCGCCGCCGTCGTTGGAGAAGGCGAGGCTGAGCGGGGCGCGGGGAACGCCCCAGACGGCCTTGCGGCGCTCGATCGCCGGTGCCGACACCGCCTTGATCTCATCGTCACCTTCGATCTCATCGTAAAGCGACAGGCGCCGAGCGTCCGACATCGACGCATTGGAATGGTTATAAACCATTGCTATCACGCCGCTTTTGAGCTTTGTCGCCTGAATTGACGAGTTGTTGTTCGGCAGATCGATCGGCTGCGGCACACTCCAATGCTCGCCGCCATCGCTCGAGCGACTGCACAAGACGGATTCGGCGAACCGATTTCGATAGAAGGCGACAAGGTTGCCATCGTCTGTCGGAACGATGTTCATATGGACCGCCCCAATGCTATCAGGGACCTCGGTCATGGCCCAGTTCTCGCCTTGGTCTCGCGAGATCAGCACGCCTGCCGTATCCACGTCGCCAGTCCAGCGTTCGCCGGGTAATCCGATGCAGCGAAAGACCGGCAGGAGCCAAGCGCCGGCCTTGTTGACGATGATCGGCTGGCGAACGAAGGTGCCTGGGATGCCGCAGAGAAGGCGGACTTCTCCGAAGGTTTTGCCGCCGTCCTCGGAAGTCCGACATTTGACAACAGAACCATCCTGATTCCCCGAGGTCTGCGAGGTGTAAAGCAGCCAGACCTTTCGATCAGGAGCAGTGAAAATCAGCGGATTCTGCTCGGATTTGGTCGGGTCGTCGGACATTTTCTCCGGCTGCGACCAAACATTGGCATCCGGGGCAAGCCGCGACATGTAAATGGAAATGTCGCCCATCCCCTCCATCGTGCCGCCAAACCAAACGCAGGTGAGCGTGCCGTCAGGCAGAAGGGCGAGGTTGGCGGCATGGTTCTGGATGCAAGGGGAGGGCAGATAGGCATCTGCGCGCCCCCTTTCGTTCGCGTTCGCGACGATCTCTCCGGTCATCAGTGCCGGAACGGCCTCGGCTGGCAAAGCTGTGGAACTCATGGTCGCGCTCTCTACGGCAGCTTGGCGTAGGCTTCGGAAAGCGCGACGTAGTCGGCATCGCTGATCGGCATCAGCGGCGCACGCGTGCGCTTCCAGGCAGCGTTGCCGGTCTTCAGCCCGACCATGGCCTTGATGGTCGGGATCTGCACGTAGGAATTGGAAAGCGTTCTATAGGCGTTGATGCGAGCCTGGGCGGCCTCGACGGCGCCGGCCTGCGTCTCGTCATGCACCTTGTCGTATACGGTTCGCAGCGAATTCGCGACGAGATTGGAGGTTGCCGTGATGCAGCCCGCACCTCCGGCCTTCAGCAGTGGCAAGAGCAGCGGATCGGCGCCCGCCAACACGGAGAAGCCCGGATAAGCCGCGATGATCGCCTGCATGTTATTGAAATCGCCGGCCGATTCCTTGATCCCGACGACCGTGTCGGGGAAGGCTTCTATCAATCGGCCGATCAGCGGAATCGAAAGCGGAACGCCCGAAACCTGCGGGATGTGGTAGAGAATGACCTGCAGCCGGGCGTCGGCGATCTTTTCCAGGACCTGCGAGTAGGCGGCGAATAATCCGTCGTCGGAGACTCCCTTGTAGTAGAAGGGCGGCAGCATCACGACCTTCGTCATGCCGAGCGAAAGGGCGTGCTTGGTCAATTCGACGGTTTCAGGAATGGCAACGACACCCGTCCCCGGGAGCAGCTTGTCGGCCGGCACGCCCGCCTTGAGCGCTGCCTCGAGAATTGCACGGCGCTCGCTGGAGGAGAAAGAGTTTGCTTCCCCCGTCGTGCCCAGCAGGGCGATGCCGTGGCACCCTTCCTGCAACAGTCGCTGGCAGTGCTCGGTGAAAAGGCTGAGATCCGGGCTGCCATCCGCATTGAGTGGCGTCGCGGCCGCGCTAAATACGCCTGTAATCTTGTGATTGCTCATATCGTCCTCCTCGGATGAACGCCGCGAAAAAGGCGGCAGCGACCGGAAATCCGGCCCGCAAGATGGCGTTTTCTTCATCCCCTGAAGCTTTGTTGTCAATATGACAATACAGAGAGCGTCAGTTGTGATTTTTTAACATATTGAAAAAACTAACGAAAATATTTCGTTCGTTTTGCCGCGAGCGTCATCGATTAATTTATGTTGACATATTTACATTATCGAGCGAGTGTCTGCGCCATGTCGTGACGCACTTTCGGGAACAGAGTGAAAGTGGTGCCGTCACTGATTTTGTCATGGGAGGACACGATGACTGATCGGAATGAAGGGAATATTGCGCAGAAAGCGCAGATGTCGCGTCGCGACGCGTTGAAGCTTGGCCTCGCCGCCGGCGTCGGTCTCACAATCTTCGGCATGAATGCTCGCATCGTGCTGGCCGATGACGGTCAGGTGTTGAAAGTTGCCAATCCGGCCTTCAACCAGGATTGGTCGCCGTTGCGCGGTGGCGGCGTTCCGTTCCGCTGGAACTCGATCTGGTGGGCCTCGCCGATGTATTTCGACAGCGAAGGCAAGATCAAGCCATACGTCTTCACCAGCTGGGAGTCGCCGGACAACAAGGTCTGGACCTTCAAGATCGATCCCAAGGCTGTCTTCTCGGATGGCAGCAAGATCACCTCGGCCGATGTCAAGGGATCCTGGGAAGTGGCCTCCATGCCCAACACCAAGAGCCAGCGTGCCGACCAGGTGCTGAGCAAGGTTCAGGGTTACAAGGAAATCGGCGCCGGTTCCGGCAACGAGCTGACGGGCGTCGCGACGCCTGACGAAGGCACCGTCGTCGTGACGCTGACGGAAGCCGACCCGATCTTCTTCATGCGCCTTGCCAACCATATCGCGCCGATTACCAAGGCCGCGCAGTCTCGTGGTAGTGACGGCGAGGAAGTGGCGGACTGGTACAAGCCCGACAGCAGCGCCGTCTATTCCGGCCCGTTCAAGCTGACGAGCATCGACATCGACGCCGGCAAGCTGGTGTTCGAGCCGAACGAGAATTTCTTCGGGCCTAAGCCGAAGCTCGCACGCATCGAAATCACCTCGATCGAAGACAACGTCACCGCGACGTCGCTGATTAAGTCCGGCGAGTTCAACGCACACACGGAACTGGTCACCTCGACGATCATCCAGGACCTCGGCCCCGAGTTCTCCGCCGGTCCGCTGATCCCGACCAGCCAGCACTTCTGGTTCAACGTCACCCGCGCACCGATGGACGATCCGAAGGTTCGCCAGGCATTGATCATGGCGATCGATCGCGACGGCCTCTTCAAGGCTTCCTATCCTGACGGTCCGCACAAGAAGGCCGACCAGATCCTGAATTCCGTTCCCGGCGCCGAAAATTCCGGCTTCGAGCCCTATCCGTACGATCCGGCCGCGGCAAAGAAGCTGCTTGCCGAATCGACCTACGGTGGTCCGGAGCGCCTGCCGAAGATCCTCTTCGTCGGCATTTCCGCCCCGGCTATCGAGGCTGCGGCCCAGTTCATCGCCGAGCAGTGGCGCCAGAACCTCGGCATCACGGCCGTCGACATGAAGCCGCAGCAGGACTCCTATGCCGGTCCGGACCAGAACGCCGTCCAGATCTTCCGCGACGACGTCGGCACTCGTGTTCCCGATGCTGTTTCCTATCTCGCCGGCTGCATCGCCTCGACCTCGTCGAACGCGCAGAACAAGCTTGGCGGCTACAAGAACGACAAGGTGGACGCGGCACTTGCCGAAGCGGCGACGAAAGCCGTCGATGACCCGCAGCGCGTCAAGCTCGCCCAGGATGCTCAGAAGGCATTCCGCGACGATTGGGCATTCATTCCGTGGTATTCTCAGGCGATGTCCCGCTGGGCCACCAAAGAGGTCAAGGGAATGGAGAAGAACCTCGACTGGCAGGTCGTGGCGCCCTGGGACATTTCGATCGGCTGAGCCGGCACGAAACTCTGAAACAGATAGCCCTCGGGCACATTAGCAACCGCGCGAAGACCGCAAGGCCTTCGCGCAAGTTTCAAGAAGACATCGCATGTCCGCCTTGACGCGGAAGGTGTCTGCCAACCGGTGGGAGATGACCTTGTTACGCTATGTGCTGACCCGGTTTGCCATCTGGATTCCGTCCGTGCTGATCGTAATGCTGGCCGTCTACGCGCTGGCTTTCTACGGCGCCGGCGATCCGATCAAGTTGATCTTTCTGCGCGCACCCGGCGACGTCGCCTACAATCCGCAGCGCATCGAAGCCATCCGCGAAAGTGCCGGCCTGAACAGGCCCTTCATCGAACAGTTCGCCCTTTACATCTGGAACCTGCTGCATGGCCAGTTCGGCAATTCGCTGACATCAGGCCGCTCGGTCTGGGCGATGGTGTCGGCTGCAGCCCCCGTTTCTTTCAAGCTTGCGCTCTGTTCCATCATTCTCACGACTGTTATCGCCATTCCGCTTGGCATGATCGCCGCGATGAACCAGAACAGCCGCCTCGATTATACGATCCTCGGCAGCGCGCTCTTTCTGTGGGCGATCCCGGCCTATGTCGCCGGCCCGCTGCTGATGGTCGGCCTTATCGTGCTGCTGCCGATGGTCAAGGTGCCGTATGGCTGGGGTGGTGTTTTCGATGTGCGCATCCTGTTGCCGCTCATCGTGCTTTCATTTCAACCAATCGCGCTGATCGTCCGCCAAACGCGCGCCGCCGTCATCGAGGTGCTGTCTGAAGATTTCGTCCGCACCGCCCGCGCCAAGGGTGTGCCCGAGATGGTCGTAGCGCTGCGCCATATCCTGCGCCCGGTGCTGACGCCGGTCGTGACACAGCTCGGCCTGATCATGATCACCATTGTCAACGGCGCGATCTTCGTGGAGCTCGTCTTCGGTCTTCCCGGCCTCGGTCGCCTGACCGTGCAGGCGCTGACCAATTCCGACTACCCCGTCATTCTGGCGATCACGCTCATCGGATCCTTCCTGGTGATGATCTCGAACCTTCTGGTCGACGTTCTCTATCCGCTGCTTGATCCGCGTGCCAACGATGCAAGAAGGAGCCGCTGACCATGTCCGCCATCCCTCTCTCTCCCGTCGCAGCTCAGGAAGAAGCACCCGTCAGCCTGTGGCGCGACGCCTGGTATCGCCTGAAGCGCAACAAGCTTGCCGTCTTCGGCCTGATCGTCGTGGCAATCCTCGCTTTCACCGCGATCTTTGGCCCGTATCTGACGCCCTATGACTACCTGAGCCAGGATCTGCAGGCCCGGAATGCCGTTCCGTCGCTGCAGCATCTCTTCGGCACCGACGACCTCGGCCGCGACGTGTTCAGCCGAGTCGTCTTCGGCACCCGCACGGCCTTCCTGGTCGCAGTCATTGTCACCGTCATCGCCGTGTTTATCGGCACGATCCTTGGCGCGATCGCTGGCTTCTTCGGCAATCCGTTCGACCGCGTCATCATGTGGCTGACGGACATGACCATGTCGGTGCCGAACCTGCTCCTCGTCGTCGTCATCAATGCATCGCTGAAGTCCCCCATCACCAAATGGATGGAGGCGCAATATCTGGCGACGCTCAATCCCTTCTATCGCCAAACCATCTGGGTCGACTTCATTCTGGTCTTCGGCTCGATGGCGTTGATCTCCTGGCCGCCCTATGCACGTCTCGTTCGCGCCCAGGTGCTGTCGATCCGCAGCCGGCCCTACATCACGGCCGCGCAGGCGCTCGGCCTTTCGAACTGGATCATCATGAAGCGCTACGTCATTCCGAATGCGCTTGGCCCGTTGATCGTCTCCGTCAGCGCCGGCCTTGGCACCGCGATGGTTCTGGAAAGCGCCTTCAGCTTCCTCGGCATCGGCGTCAACCCGCCGACCCCAAGCTGGGGCAACATGATCTCGGACGGTCTGCGCGTCTGGCAGCACTATCCGCATCTGCTGGCCGCCCCGGCAGCCGTTCTCGGCCTTGCCTCGGTCGCCTTCAGCTTCCTCGGCGATGGCCTCAACGACGCACTCAATCCGCGGGGTTCGAAGTGATGAACACCACCCGATCCAACGAAAAACTCCTCGATGTCCGCGGCCTGACGGTCGAAATCGATGGCAGAAACGGCCCGGCTGTCGTGGTCGATGGCATCGATCTGCACGTCAACAAGGGCGAGACGCTTGGCGTCGTCGGCGAATCCGGCTGTGGCAAGAGCCTGACCATGCTGAGCCTGATGCGGCTCCTACCCAACAAGATCAAGGTTACCAAGGGATCCGCGAGCTTCGACGGCCACGACCTTCAGAAAATGTCGAACAAGGAACTGCGCAAGGTGCGCGGTGGCGACATCGGGTTCGTCTTCCAGGATCCGATGACCTCGCTCAACCCGGTAATGCGTATCGGCGACCAGATCTGCGAGCCCTTGGTCTATCATCGCGGGATGAAGAAGGCCGAGGCGCGCGTTCGCGCCGTCGAACTGCTACGCCTCGTCGGCATTCCCGGGCCGGAGGAGCGCCTGCAAGCCTATCCGCATGAACTCTCCGGCGGCATGCGCCAACGCGTGATGATCGCGATCGGTCTTGCCTGCAATCCAAAACTGCTGATCGCTGACGAACCGACGACCGCGCTCGACGTCACCATCCAGGCTCAGATCGTCGATCTGGTGAAGGATCTGCGTGCCAAGCTCGGCATGTCTGTCGTCTGGATCACCCACGACCTGGCGCTGATCGCCGGTCTCGTCGACCGCGTCGCAGTGCTTTACGCCGGTACGGTGGTCGAAGATGCACCTGTCGATGAGCTCTACGCGCGCCCCAGCCACCCCTATACGCGCGGTCTGCTCGCCTCGATCCCGAAGCTCTCGGATGCGCCCGCAAGCCGGCTCTCGTCCATCGGCGGGACGCCACCGGAGCCGGGCCGCCGCCCCAAGGGCTGCCCCTTTGCCCCACGCTGTCCGCTGGCGGAAGCCGTCTGCCACGAGCGCGTGCCGAAACTCGAACCGCTGTCAGGCGCCGGAAACCACCGCACGGCCTGCTTCGTCGTCCAGAAAATGCAGGAGGCTGCGTGATGGGTGCACAACCGCTGCTCAAGGTCGAAAACCTCGTCAAGCATTTCCACGTCAAGCTCGGCGCCTTCGGCGAGCGTTCGGCGACCGTCTATGCGCTCGACAACGTCAATCTTGACATCATGGAAGGCGAAACGCTCTCGCTGGTCGGTGAATCCGGCTGCGGCAAGTCGACGACCGGCTTCACCATCCTCAACCTCTACAAGGCGACATCAGGCAAGGTCGTCTACAAGGGCCAGGATCTGGCGACCCTTGACGAAAAGCAGATGCGGCCGTTTCGCCGCGATCTGCAGATCGTCTTTCAGGATCCCTATTCGACGCTCAACCCGCGTATGACGATCGGTGAGGCAATCGGCGAACCGATCCTCTTCCACAAGCTCTGCACCAAGGCGGAGCTCAAGGACAAGATTGCCACCCTGCTAACCGACGTCGGCCTGCCAACCCGCTTTGCACAGCGCTATCCGCATGAACTCTCCGGCGGCCAGCGGCAGCGCGTCGTCATTGCCCGCGCGCTTGCTTGCCAGCCGAAATTCATCGTCTGCGACGAGGCGATCTCCGCGCTCGACGTCTCGATCCAGGCGCAGATCATCAATCTCCTGCTCGACCTGCAGGAGAAGTATGGCCTGACCTACCTGTTCATCGCCCACGATCTGGCTGTTGTCCGCCATATCAGTACCCGCGTCGGCGTCATGTATCTCGGTCGCCTGGCGGAACTTGCGACGCGCGAGGAGCTGTTCAAGAATCCGCTGCACCCCTACACCAAGGCGCTGCTGTCGGCCGTTCCGGAAACCGATCCGGAGCTGGAGCGGACGCGCAAGCGCCAGATCCTGCAGGGTGACGTGCCGAGCCCGCTCAACCCACCGAGCGGCTGCCGCTTCCACTCGCGCTGCCCGATCGCCATGGACGTGTGCAGCAAGGTCGTGCCGGAATGGAAGGAAGCCAAGCCTGGCCATCTCGTGGCCTGCCACGCTGTCAACACAGGACAGACTGCATGACGCTGAAGGTCGCGATCATCGCTGACGATTTGACCGGCGCGCTCGACACGGGAACCCCCTTTGTCGACGCCGGCCTTTCCGTCGCGGTCGCCATCGACGTCGGAGCCATATCTGAAACGGTTACGACCGGTTGCGAGATCGTGGTGATCAACACGGCTTCAAGAGCTCTCCCGGAGGAGGAAGCGGCAGGAAGGGTCAGCGCTGCGGCGAAGGCCCTTCTTGCCGCCTCGCCTCAAATCGTTCTGAAAAAGATCGACTCCCGGCTCAAGGGGAACGTTGCAGCGGAAAGCGCCGCTTTGGCTGCCGTCTTCGGTCGCGAGGCAATCGTGGTGGCGCCGGCCATTCCCGATCAGGACCGTTTGACCCGCAACGGTCACGTCGTCGGTCGCGGTATCGACAAGCCGCTGCCGATTGCCGAGCTTTTCGATGCAAGTGGCACCGAAGTGCTGGTCCGCGATGCCGAAACGGACAACGATCTCGACCAAGTGGTTGAGGCACACGATTGGAAGAGGGCCCTTGCTGTCGGCGCCCGCGGTATCGGAGCCGCACTTGCCCGCAAGATCGGACAGCCGAACAGGACAAGCAACGCTTTTGCCGGATCGAGCCGGACCGTCTTTGCCTTCGGCTCCCGCGACCCGATCACAACAGCACAAATGGCCAGGCTGGAGGGTACCGGCTGCCTCGCCGCTGTCATCGATGCATCCATGGGAGCAGTGCCTTCCGACGCACAAGTTGGCTTGCCGTTACTCGTCCGCTGTACTGGCGAAATCAGCGGCGAAGCCGTGGCAGTTGCCGACCGCTTCGCAAAAGGCGTAAAATCCATCACAGAGATGACGCGCCCGGACATGCTGATGGTCGGCGGTGGCGATACGGCACTGGCAGTTTTTCGCGAGCTCGGCATTCGGGTTCTGAGGCCGCAGGGCGAAATCGAGGCGGGTATTCCGTGGTTCGACGTCGTAACGGCAGACGGCCTGCGTCTGCGCTGCGCGGTGAAGTCCGGGGGCTTCGGTAATTCGGATAGTTTGGTAAGACTGATCGCACAGAATCAGGCGGCATAGGACATGCCGACGGGGAGAGTGAAGGTGGACGAAGCAAACGGTGTACCGGCGAATGCGCAAGCGGCGCCTGCGGCAAAGCCGGAGCGCGGCAAGGCCGTCAAGCTGGTTGATCGCGTCTTCGACCAGTTGCAGGAGCGTATCCGCTCGGGAAACTATCCGCCGGATTCGCGGCTTCCCGGTGAGCACGAGCTTGCATCGATGCTCGGCGTCTCGCGTCCGATCGTGCGCGACGCCTTGGCACGGTTGCGCGATCAAGGCATCGTCTATGCCCGTCAGGGAGCCGGCACCTTCGTCAGCGCCCACGGCTCACCGACGACGCAGCTTTCCTATTCGCCGGTCAAGACGATCGCCGATATCCAGCGCTGCTACGAGTTTCGACTGACGATCGAGCCTGCCGCCGCCTACTTTGCTGCCAAGCGCCGTGACGAAGCGGCGATCCAGAGGATTGCCGCAGCGCTCGCCGATCTGCGCGAGGCGACCAGCCACCAGCTCCATCGCACCGACGCCGACTTCACCTTCCATCGGGCCGTCACCGAAGCCGCCAACAACCACTATTACACCGCCTCGATCGATGCCCTGAAAGCCCACATCGCCGTCGGCATGCACCTTCACGGCCTATCGCTTCTTGGTCCGCGTCAGGGCCTCGAGCAGGTCTACGAGGAGCACAACAAGATCTACCTCGCCATCGTCGAAGGACGCGCGGAAGACGCGCGGGCTTTGATGAAGGCGCATCTTGAGGGTTCGCAGAACCGCCTCTTCGAAGGCCGCGCTCTGGACCTTTCCATGTAGTTACGGCAGTCGGCTTGACAGCTTTGCTGCTCTGGCTCTAACCTTTTCACATTCACCAGGGGGGTCCCGGCAAGGGGCTGAGATACTGCTATCGTGCGCAGTGACCCGTTGAACCTGATCCAGTTCATACTGGCGTAGGGACGGTGCAAGCGCTCGAAAGCATTGGATTCACGCGTGGAATCCGTGCCGGCGTCTTTTCATCATTCCGGCTGATGACTGGGTCTCCAAACCTAAAACTTGGAGCCTCAAACTATGAATATCGCCGCAAAGACCATCACCCCGACCGTTACGACAGGCCCTTTGCCCGCCTCTCGGAAAATCTACATCCCCGGGGACATTCACCCCGATATCCGCGTGCCGATGCGCGAAATCAGCGTCCACCCGACATCAGGCGAGCCACCGGTCACGGTCTATGATTCCTCCGGCATCTATACGGTCGAAGGCGCTGACATCAGCATCGAGCAGGGGCTTCCGGAACTGCGCCGCAGCTGGGTGCTCGCGCGCGGCGACGTCGAAGCCTATCGGGGTCGCCAGGTGCGCCCCGAGGATAACGGCTTTGCCAGCGGCGAGCGGCTGACGCCGGAATTTCCCGCCAAGCGCCAACCGCTCCGCGCCAAGGACGGCAAGGCCGTGACCCAGCTCGCCTATGCGCGCGCCGGTATCATCACGCCCGAGATGGAGTTCATCGCCATCCGCGAAAATCTCGGCCGCAAGGCTAAGGCCGAGGCAATTGTGCGCGACGGTGAGAGCTTCGGCGCCCATATTCCCGATCACGTCACCCCGGAATTCGTCCGACAGGAAGTCGCCGCCGGTCGGGCGATCATCCCCGCCAACATCAATCACCCCGAATCCGAACCGATGATCATCGGCCGGAACTTCCTGGTGAAGATCAACGCCAATATCGGCAACTCCGCCGTCACTTCCTCTATGGCCGAAGAGGTCGAAAAGATGGTCTGGGCCGCGCGCTGGGGCGCCGATACCGTCATGGATCTTTCCACCGGTCGCAACATCCACAACATCCGCGAATGGATCATCCGCAACTCGCCGCTGCCGATCGGCACCGTGCCGCTCTACCAGGCGCTGGAGAAGGTCGAGGGTATCGCTGAGAACCTGACCTGGGAGGTCTATCGCGACACGCTCATCGAGCAGGCGGAGCAGGGCGTCGACTACTTCACGATTCATGCCGGCGTGCGGCTTCACTACATCCCGCTCACGGTCAATCGCGTCACCGGCATCGTCTCGCGCGGCGGCTCGATCATGGCCAAGTGGTGTCTTCATCATCATCGCGAAAGCTTCCTCTACGAGCATTTCGAGGAGATCTGCGACATCTGCCGCGCCTATGACGTTTCCTTCTCGCTCGGCGACGGCCTGCGTCCGGGTTCGATCGCTGACGCCAACGACGCCGCACAATTCGCCGAGCTGGAAACGCTCGGCGAGCTGACGAAGATCGCCTGGGCAAAGGACTGCCAGGTCATGATCGAAGGCCCCGGCCATGTCCCGATGCACAAGATCAAGGAAAACATGGACAAGCAGCTCGCCGTCTGCGGCGAGGCGCCGTTCTATACGCTCGGACCGCTGACCACGGACATCGCCCCCGGCTACGACCACATCACGTCCGGCATCGGTGCTGCAATGATCGGCTGGTTCGGTACGGCGATGCTCTGCTACGTCACCCCGAAGGAGCACCTGGGTCTCCCCGACCGCAATGACGTCAAGACGGGCGTCATCACCTACAAGATCGCCGCCCATGCCGCCGATCTCGCCAAGGGGCACCCGGCCGCTCAGTTGCGCGATGACGCCCTGTCGCGCGCCCGCTTCGAATTCCGCTGGGAAGATCAGTTCAACCTCTCGCTCGATCCGGAGACGGCCCGCAGCTTCCACGACGAGACGCTCCCGAAGGAAGCGCACAAGGTGGCGCATTTCTGCTCCATGTGCGGCCCGAAATTCTGCTCGATGCGGATTTCGCACGACATCCGCGCTGAAGCGCAAAAGGAAGGGCTCGACGCCATGGCGGCTAAATACCGCGAGGGCGGCGATCTCTATATGCCGATCGACACCATCGAACAGTCGCGTGACTGAGATGCATGCCCTGGTCAAAGGGGCCGGCGTTGCCGGCCTCGCGGTCGCCCACGAACTCAGCCTTCGCGGTGCCGATGTCACCGTTATGGATCCGAATCCAGGTTTCGGCCAGGCAGCCTCATGGCTCGCGGGCGGCATGCTGGCACCGTGGTGTGAGCGCGAAGGCGCGGACGAAGCCGTCTTGCTGCGTGGCCGCGGTGCCATCGATCGGTGGGACATGATGCTGCCCGGCGAGGTCCACCGAAACGGCACGCTGGTGGTTGCCCCCGCGCGCGACCAGGGTGAACTCGATCGCTTTTCCGGTCGCACCAGCGGCCATGAATGGCTGGGCGAGGAGCAGATCGGCGCATTGGAGCCGGCTCTCGCAGGCCGCTTCAGGCGGGCCCTGTTCTTCCCGCTGGAAGGTCATCTCGATCCAAGGCGGGTGCTGACTCTGCTGCGAGAAAAGCTCGCCGCCCGGGGCGTAGCATTCATCGACCAAGTGGCCGAGACCACCGGCTACGACGATATCGTCGATTGCACGGGCGCAGCACGCATCGGGCAAACGAGCGGACTTCGCGGCGTGCGCGGCGAGATGCTCTATCTGCAGACGCCCGAGGTCGACCTCGCCAGACCCGTTCGCCTGCTGCATCCGCGCTTCCCCGTTTACATCGTTCCGCGTGGAAATGGCCTGTTCATGGTGGGCGCCACCATGATCGAGACCGAGTTCGACGGTCCGATCTCGGCACGTTCTGTCATGGAGCTGCTGAACGCCGCCTACGCCGTGCATCCCGCCTTTGCGGACGCGGCCGTTGTCGAAACCGGCGCGGGCATCCGGCCGGCATTCGCCGACAATTTTCCACGCGTGACCCGCGAGACCGATGCGGTCGTGCTCAACGGCCTGTATCGCCACGGCTTCCTGCTGGCGCCTGCGATGGCGGAGGACGCCGCCGACCTTGTCTTCTCCAGAACCGAACCAGGAGGAATATGCCGATGAAACTGATCGTCAACGGCGAGCATCACGACCTCGCTGCGCCAACCTTGTCCGAACTGCTGACGCTGATGGAATACGAAGGCGACTGGCTGGCGACCGCCGTCAACGGCGAAATCGTCCACCGTGAGGACCGCGCCGACCACGCGCTCAACGACAATGACAGGATCGAAATCCTGTCGCCGATGCAGGGGGGCTGACCATGCTGACGCTTTACAACACCGAAGTCTCCTCCCGCCTGCTTCTCGGCACCGCACGGTATCCTTCACCCGCGATCCTCGCGGCGGCCGTCAAGCGATCGGGAACCGAGATCGTCACCGTCTCGCTCCGCCGCGAGACCGCCGGCGGACGAAGCGGCGGTGCCTTCTTCGAGATGATACGGGCACTCGGCGTTCGGGTTCTGCCGAACACGGCTGGCTGCCATGGCGTCTCCGAGGCCGTGCTGACAGCCAAGATGGCGCGCGAGCTCTTCGGCACCAATTGGATCAAGCTGGAGGTGATCGGCAATCACGATACGCTTCAGCCTGATGTTTTCGGCTTGGTGGAAGCCGCCCGCATTCTTTCCGCCGAGGGCTTTGAGGTCTTTCCCTACACGACCGACGACCTCGTTGTGGCCGAGAAGCTGCTCGAAGCGGGTTGCCGGGTATTGATGCCATGGTGCGCTCCGATCGGCAGTGCCGCAGGACCGCTCAACCTCTCGGCGTTGCGTTCGATGCGCGCACATTTCCCTGACATTCCGCTCATCGTTGATGCTGGGATCGGGCGGCCGTCACATGCGGCGACCGTCATGGAGCTCGGCTTCGATGCCGTCCTCTTGAACACCGCTGTTGCCGGCGCCGGCGACTCCGTGGCCATGGCGGGCGCGTTTGCCAAGGCGATCGAGTCCGGCCGCGAGGCTTTCGGTGCGGGCATGCTCGAACCGCGTGATGTCGCGGTTCCCTCGACACCCACCATCGGAAAGGCCGTATTTGCATGAAGCTCGATCCCTTCTATCTCATCGTCGATAACGCCGAATGGATCGCACGGCTGGTGCCGCTCGGCGTCAAGCTTGTGCAGCTCAGGATCAAGGATAAAGGGGCGGCCGAGCTGCGCACCGAAATCCGAACCGCGAAGGCGATATGCGCTAAGCATGGCTGTCAGCTCATCGTCAACGACTACTGGCAGCTTGCCATCGAAGAAGGATGCGATTTCGTCCACCTCGGCCAGGAGGATCTGGAAGCGGCCGATCTCGGCGCCATTCGTGCCGCCGGCCTGAAGCTTGGGCTGTCCACCCACGACGATGCGGAACTTGAGACGGCGCTAGCGGCAAAGCCGGACTACATCGCGCTCGGTCCGATCTATCCGACCATTCTCAAGCAGATGAAATGGTCGCCGCAAGGACCGGAACGTCTGCGCCTATGGAAGTCGCGCGTCGGTGACCTGCCGCTCGTCGCCATCGGCGGGTTGAACGTCGATCGAATCGAAGGCGTTTTGTCTCAGGGCGCCGACAGCGCTGCCGTCGTGACCGATATTACCCTGAACCTCGATCCGGAGACACGAACGCGGCAGTGGCTTGCTGCGACCGCGCCTTGGCGCGGTGTGGAAATGTCATTGGCTCGGTAGCAGAGCAGGACGGTCGATGGGTCGTTCGGTCGCAACGCCTTCAAAAATGATTGATTTGCGGATCGTGCTTCACCATGTTGAACCGGGGACTGGACAACAAGTTGGGCTTGGCACGTATGTTACAACGGACCGAGGAAACGGATGCCGCTCTGATCGACAGGCTTCAGCAAGGCGCATTCAATTATTTCCCGAAACACTACAATCCCGAAAACGGGCTGGTCGCGGACACCTCCATCGCGGGCGTTCCCTGCAGCATCGCCGCCGTCGGCTTTTCCCTGTCGTCCTATCCCGTCGCAGTCGAGCGCGGCTGGATGCAGCGTTCCGACGCGATCGAATACACGCTGAAGACGCTCTGCTTCTTTGCCAACGGCCACCAAGGTCGTGAGCGGCACGCGATCGGCTATCGCGGCTTCTTCTATCATTTCCTGCATATGGACACCGGCCACCGCGCCTGGAACAGCGAGTTGTCGACGATCGACACCACGCTTCTCGTCGCAGGCATGTTGACCGCCGCAGCCTATTTCGACCGCAACACCGAAGACGAGACGGAAATTCGCAGGCTCGCGAGTTTGGTTTACGAGAGAATCGACTGGCGCTGGGCGCTGAACAAGGGCCAGACCGTCTGCATGGGCTGGAAGCCGGGCAGCGGCTTCCTGCGTTGGCGCTGGCAGGGCTACGACGAAGCGATCCTGCTTTATACGCTGGCCCTCGCTTCCCCGACACATCCGATCCCGGCGTCGAGCTACGATGCCTTTACCGCGAGCTATTCGTGGATGCTGTTCGGCGATCAACCTTATGTCTATGCCGGCCCGCTCTTCATTCACTTCTTCTCGCATGCCTGGATCGATTTCCGCGGAATCCAGGACAAGGCGATGGCCGACCGCGACTGGGATTATTTCCGCAACACGCAGATATCGATCGCCGTACAGCGGGACTACGCCGAGCGCAATCCCGGCCACTTCGTCGGCTACAACAAGGACATCTGGGGACTGTCCGCTTCGGATGGTCCGCCTCCGACCCGCAACATGCGCGGCGGCCGCCATCCGCGCGTGCTCGGCTATGCCGCGCGTGGCGCACCGCTCGGGCCCGATGATGGCACGATTGCTCCCTGGGCAGCGCTTGCATCGCTCCCATATGACCGCCAGGCCTCGCTCGATGGCCTTCGCGCCCTGATGTCCACCTATCCGAACCTGCTCTACGAGGATCGCTTCCCCGGCGGATTCAACCCGACTGTCAAGACCAAGCGACCTGAAGGTTGGGTGGATGATCGCTGCGTCGGCATCGACCAGGGCCTACTGGTCATGACGATCGAGAATGACCGCTCGGACTTCATCTGGGGTCTGATGCGGCGCTCACCGGTCATCCGACGCGGTCTCGAGTTGGCGGGATTCAGCGGTGGCTGGTTGTCGGAAGGCGAGAGTTCCGAACGGAAGATCGCCTGATCAGCGGCTTCCGAGAACATGCGCCTTGCCGGCGATGTCGAGGCGGACATGATCTCCGCGCTCGGGAAGCGCCACGCTTGACGTCTTGATCATGATCGGCGGAAGGGCAACGCCTTCAAGCGACACGGCGACGGTGCAGGTCGCCCCGCCGAACTCCACTTCGACGACCCGTCCGCGATAGGTTTGCGCGCTTTCGTCGGGAACGACTCTGATCTGTTCGGGCCGCAGCATGATCTCGACCTTGCCTTTGTGGCCGCCGTCGACGGCGACACGGCCGAGCGCACAATCGGCAAAGCCGTCGCGAACGATGGCCGGAAGCATCACCGCGTCTCCGAGAAACAGAGCTGTCTCCCGATCGAGGGGCTGCAGGTAAACCGATTGCGGCGACCCGGCCTGGATCAACTTGCCTTCCCGCAGGACGGCGACCTGATCGGCGAACGAGAGCGCTTCCGCCTGATCATGGGTGACGAGGATAGCGGTGATGCCTGCGGACTGAAGAACGCGGGCCACGGCCTTGCGCATATTCTCGCGCAGGCCAGTATCGAGAGCAGAAAACGGTTCATCGAGCAACATCAGACGCGGCTTGCGACCGAGCGCGCGGGCAAGTGCCACACGCTGCTGTTGGCCGCCGGAAAGCTGGTGCGGCCGGCGGGTGAGCATGTTGCGGTCAAGCTCGACCATATCGAGCAGGTCGATGATGCGTCGTTCGCGGTCGGGCGCGCCGCGCTCGAAGCCAAAACCGATATTGTCGGCAACGCTCAGATGCGGAAACAGCGCGCCGTCCTGCGACACGATTCCGATGCCTCGCTTGTACGCGGGCACCGCTACCGGACCATCGGCCAGAACCTCGCCGTCAAGCGTCACACGGCCTTCGTCGGGCTGCTCGAAGCCGGCGATGATGCGCAGCAGCGTCGTCTTGCCCGACCCTGACGGCCCGACAACGGCGGTGCGGCTTCCGGCGGCGACATCGAGTGAAATGTCCTGCAACGCCTGGACATGCCCATAGCGCTTGCTGATGCGATCGATCGTAAGCAGCGTCATTGTCCGGCAGTCCGTTTCGATTGGGCATAGAGAAGAAGGGTGAGGGGCAGCGATAGCACGACCATCATGAATGCGTAAGGCGCCGCCGCCACGTAGTCGATCTCGCTGGTCAGCGACCAGAACTTCGTCGCAAGAGTCTCCACCCCGTTTGGCGCCAGCATCAATGTCGCGGTGAGTTCGTTGGTGATACCGAGACCAACAAGCGCAACGCTGGCGGCCGCGCCCGGCGCGGCCAGCCGCATGGTGATCTGTCGCACGGCCTGGGCAGGTGACCGGCCAAGACCCATTGCAGCACGCTCAAGCTCCACGGGCGCCTGGGCGATGCTGGCGCGCAGGCCCACCATGGCGCGCGGCAGGAACAGCAGGATGTAGGCAGCAACGAGGGTCGCGAAGGTCTGGTACAGGGGCAGAACGAGCCGGACGGTAATCGTCACCAGCGCGAGCGCGACGACCACGCCCGGCAGCGAACCGACATAGTAGTGGCAGGCCTCGAGCAGGCGCTGCAGACGCCCTGGCGCTCGGACCGAAAGCCAGGCCATCGGCGCGGCGGCAATCGTGGCAAGCACGCCGCCGGCGATAGCCAGAATAATGGTTTGCACAAACGCATTGCCGACCGTGTCGACGCGCCAGACCTCGAGCCCGCCGAGATAGAGCCACCGCACCAACGTCACCAAGGGAACACCGAGCGTCAAAGCCGCCAGACCCACCTGCAGTACGATCGCAGGCACTATGAACCAGCCGAGCCGGCGGCGATCCGCGGGCCGCGCAGAACCGGATCCAACGCGGGCATACCGCTCATTGCCACGCAACAGGATTTCGAGACCCAGCAGAAGCAGGCAGCAAGCGACAAGAACGCCACCCAGCATGTTGGCGGCCGGGCTGTTATAGGCGGATTGGAACTGGTCGACGATCGCGGTTGCGAAGGTGTCGAAACGGATCATCACGAAGAGGCCGTACTCCGACAGCAGGTGCAGCCCGATCAGCAGCGAACCGCCGCAGATGGCGAAGCGCAACTGCGGCAGGATGGTGCGGAAGAACAAGCGCCACGGTCCGAGGCCAAGGGAAGAGGCCGCGTCCTCGATGGCTGGATCCAGCCGGCGCAAGGCAGCGGCAACCGGCAGATAGAGAAACGGAAAGTACGCCAGTACGGAAACGAAGACACCGCTCTGCAGCCCGCGCATGCCGGGGACGACGCTGATCCAGGCGTAGCTATGGACAAAGGCCGGCACCGCCAGCGGCGCAACCGCCAACCACGACCAAAGCCGGGCGAAGGGGATGTCCGTCCGTTCGACCAGCCAGGCCAGCGTTACGGCAAGGGCGATCGACAGCGGAATGGTAAAGGCTTCCAGCAGCACCGTATTGACAAGCAGTTCGCCAACGCGCGCACGAAACACCAATTCCTTGACGGTCTGCCAGCCGACATCAAAGGTTATCCAGCCGATGAAGCCAAGCGGAACCAGGCTGAACAGCGCCACGACGGAAGCAAAGAGGATGACGGAAGCGTGGGGCAAACGCGCCCGCAGCCGATCTATTCCCGCCACCGGCCGCACCATCGGCCTTTCATGACCGGGAACAAGCAATCTGTTGTCCTGCAGCAAGGCCTGCCGCCTTTATACGCTGAAAAAGGAAGGCAACCGCCTATGAAAGGCGGCTGCCGATTTCGTCATGCCCTACGTTTTTCTTGAGCCAAAAGCAACAGTTTTAACCCCCGGGCCCGTGACGGAAAGACTTAGATGATGCCGGCGGCCGTCATCAGTTCCGTCACCTTCTTGCTGTTCAAGTTTGCCGGATCGACCTTCGGTGCATCGAGATCAGCCAGCGGAACGAGCTTCTCATTCGATGCTGCATCCTTGCCGACCGCATATTCGTAGGACGTGCCGTTTTTGAGGATGTCCTGGCCCGGCTTGCCGGTGACGAACTTGAGGAAGGCCTGAGCCTCCTTGGCATGCTGGCTCGACTTCAGAACGCCACCGCCAGAAATGCTGACGAAGGCGCCGGGATCCTGGTTCTTGAAGTAGTGCAGGGCAACGTTCTTGCTGTTCTCACCGGTCTTCGCCTGATCGCCGAACCAGTAGTAGTGATAGATGACCGCACCCTCGACTTCGCCGGCATTGACCGCCTTCATGGCGACGCTGTTGCCCTTATATGGCGTGGAGTTTTCCTTGAGCGCCTTGAGCCAGGCTGCGGTCGCTTCCTCGCCCTTGAGCTCGAGGAAAGCGCTGACGATCGCCTGGAAGTCGGCACCAGCAGGCGCAGCGCCCCAACGACCCTTCCAGGCCGGATCCGCGAGGTCGAGCAGCGACTTCGGCAACTTGTCTTCGGTCAGCTTCGTCTTGTCGTAGGCAAAAACCGTCGAACGGGCGGCAATGCCGGTCCACATGCCGTCAGACGGACGATATTGCTCGGGAACCTGCTCGAGGGTTTCCTTGTCGACCGGTGCAAACAGGCCGGCGGCTTCGACCAGCGTCATGGCCGGAGAGTTCTCGGTCAGGAATACGTCGGCTGGCGACGCGTCGCCTTCCTGGACGATCTGGTTGGCGAGCTGCATGTCGCTGCCCTGGCGTACCGTAACCTTGATGCCGGATGCCTTGGTGAACGCATCGATCCACTCGCGCCCGAGGCTCTCGTGTTGCGCATTGTAGACGACGATACCTTCGGATTCCTGCGCGACAGCGGTGCCGGTGGCCAGCGAAGTGGCGGCAACGAGCGAGGCGACAAGCGCCAGCGCGCCGGAAAGGCGATTAAGGGAAGTTGTCATGAAGCCCTCCATTGTTTCACCGGGGATCCCGGGATGATGAGCCGTATATTTTTGTTGATTTGGAATTTCAAGTTTTAGTGACGGCACAAATATCACAAATACTTGAAACCATTGATCAACTTTAGAATCGTTCTAGAGCTCACGGATCGTCGCAATCACTTCATCTTCGACATCGATGCCATGCTCCAGCGCCTGGCGTCGGTCAGTCTGGCCGCGACGCCCCGGAAGCCGCACGCCGGGGTCGGATGAAATCTCGTCCACCAGCCTGGCCAGCCGTTCAGCCACGCCCTTTCCAGCGCTGGCGACAGGATTGATCACGACAAGCATCTGCCCGAGGCCGGGCGCCGAACCCTTGTCGTCAAAAAGCGAGGAGGACTCGAAGGAAAAATTGGCCCCGGTCAGTGCGCCGGCGAGAAATTCGACCATCATCGCCAACGCTGCCCCCTTGGCTTCGCCGGATGGGGCCATCGTCCCCTCGAGTGCCGCAACCGCATCCGTCGTCGGCTCGCCATTGCGGTCAAAGGCCCAATCCGCGGGGATAGCGGCGCCCTTCTGGCGCGCAGCCATCACCTTGCCGCGGGCGACGCGCGAAAGCGCCAGGTCAATAACGAGCGGGTCGGCTGCCGGGATCGGCGCGGCGAACGCGATCGGATTCGTTCCAAAGACGGGTTTGCGCCCGCCCCAGGCGGCCATGGACGCCGTGGCGTTGGCGACCATCAGGGCGACAAACCCCATGTCCGCAAACCGCTCGACGGTCAAGGCAAGCACGCCGGCGTGGTGCGAACGGCGAACCGCTGCCAAGGCGATACCCTGTTCCCTGACGATCTCCGGAAGCGCTGCAGCGGCAAGATCAAAGGCTGGGTAGGCGTAGCCGTGGCAGGCATCGATGCGCACAACGGCGGGAAACGGCCGCTCGAGCTGCGGCCTGGCAAATCCGTCGACCTTGCCTGCCTTCGCCCGCTTTGCATAGGCCTCGACCCGGCGCAGGCCATGACCGCCTTGTCCGGCAGCTTCGGCGGCAACGAGGGCCCGGGCGACCGAGCGCGCATTGGCCTCGTCCACACGATTGCGCGTCAAGGCATCGACAACGAGCGTTTCCGCCGCAGCTAGGGTGAAATGCATGGCAACCTGCAAAAAGAAAAAGGGTGATGACGTGTTATGTCATCACCCTTTCGGCTGCAATGCAGCAACGATCATTCGACGTCGAACTTGACGCCCTGGGCAAGCGGCAGCGTTTTGCCGTAGTTGACCGTGTTCGTCGCCCTGCGCATGTAGGCTTTCCAGGCGTCCGAACCGGACTCGCGACCGCCGCCAGTTTCCTTTTCACCGCCGAAGGCACCACCGATTTCGGCCCCGGACGGACCGAGGTTGACGTTGGCAATACCGCAGTCCGAACCGCGAGCAGAAACGAAGGTCTCGGCCTCCCGCATATCGTTCGTGAAGATCGACGAAGACAGTCCCTGCGGCACCGCGTTGTGCAGTTCCAGAGCCTCATCGAAATCCGTGTACTTCATCACGTAGAGGATCGGCGCAAATGTCTCATGCTCGACGGGGCCGGCCTGTGTAGGCATTTCAACGAGCGCCGGACGAACGTAGAAGGCGTCTCCCGCACCGTTCTCGATGCGCTCGCCACCGGTAACCTTGCCACCGGCAGCCTTCGCTTGCTCAAGGGCCGACTGCATGTTCGTAAAGGCCTGCTTGTCGATAAGGGGGCCGACAAGTGTCCCCGTTTCCAGCGGATTGCCGATCGACACCGAGCCGTAGGCCTTCTGCAGGCGCGGAACGAGCTTGTCATAGACGCTCTCGTGCACGAACAGGCGACGCAGCGTCGTGCAGCGCTGACCAGCCGTGCCCATGGCCGAGAAGGCGACGCCACGCAGCGTCAGATCAAGATCGGCCGTCGGGCAGATGATCGCTGCGTTGTTGCCGCCGAGCTCGAGGATTGATCGCGCAAAGCGCTGTGACAGGCGGGGACCGACAACGCGGCCCATGGCCGTCGAACCGGTCGCCGAGACGAGCGGCACCTTGGGATGGTCGACAAGCACTTCTCCGACATCGCGGCCACCAATGAGCAACGTCGACAGGTTCGAAGGTGCTACGCCCCCTTCGGCAACGAACCGCTTCAATGCCTTCTCAAACAGCGCCTGAACGGCAAGCGCTGTCAGCGGCGTCTTCTCAGAAGGCTTCCAGACTGTCGAGTTACCGCAAACCAGCGCCAGGGCGGCATTCCACGACCAGACAGCGACCGGGAAGTTGAAGGCCGAGATGATGCCTACGACGCCCAGTGGGTGCCAGCTTTCCATCATCCGGTGCTCGGAGCGCTCGGTGGCAATGGTCAGACCATAGAGTTGGCGCGACAGGCCGACGGCAAAGTCGCAGATGTCGATCATTTCCTGGACTTCGCCGAGCCCCTCGGAGGTGATCTTGCCAACCTCGATCGAGACGAGGCGGCCGAGAGCGGCTTTTGCCGAGCGGAGCTCTTCGCCGAGCAGGCGCACGAGTTCGCCGCGCTTCGGTGCCGGGACGGCCCGCCACTCGAGGAATGCCTTGTGCGCCGCCTCGATGGCGTCCTTTGCTTCTGAAGCAGAATGCTCCTTCAGCGCACCGATCTCCTTGCCGGTGACCGGAGAGGTAACGCGAAGCGTGCCGCCGGTATAGCGATCGGCGCCGACGCCCAGTTCCGTGAGCAGTTTCGTCGTCTCGGTGGCGAGATCAAGTGCAGAGATGGTCATGGGTTCAACCTCGGTTCTCAAAAGCGGGCGTCGGCGAAATGGGCGACTTGGGCGCCGGCTTCGTACCACATTTCCTTCACCGCGCGGAAGCTCGGCTCGGACGGTGCGGTCAGCGGCAGCGGCAGGTCCGCTTCCGTCGTCTGCCCCAGGATGAGCTGGGCGAGCGTGCGGCCGAACACCGTGCCGGGCGCGATCCCGCGACCGTTATAGCCGGAGAAGCCCACAACATTCGGCGCAAACCTGTGGAAGCGGGGTAGAGCATTGTCGGTCATTCCGATCTTGCCGTACCACTCGCATTCGAACTCGACATCGCCAAGCTGCGGAAAGAGCTTCTTCAAGGACCGTTTGGCCCAGGCCGTGTGGACCTGAAGCCCCGTATTGCGCAACGCACCGACACTGCCGAAGACCAAGCGTCCCGCCTGGTCCATGCGATAGGACGAAAGGATTTCCTTCGTATCCCAAACGCCTTCGCGCCCGGCAAGGATCGAGCGGCGCAAATTGTCGCTGAGCGGCCGGGTTGCAAGATTGAAATAGGGCAGATGGACCTGCTCGTTGCGTACCACTTCCCAAGGGCCGGTGCTGTAGGCGTCCGTCGCCACGATGATCCAGTCGGCCGTAACCTCTCCCTTTGCGGTCCTGACGGTCCAGCGATTGCCCTTCCGCTCAGTCCCGATGACCGGGCTCGACGTGTGGATTGAAACGCCAGCCTTGACCGCCGCATGCGCAAGGCCGCGGGCGTAGGCGAGCGGCTGCAGCGTGCCTGCGCGCATGTCGAGCAACGACCCGGTATAGGCGCTGCTGCCGACACGCTTGGCCGTCTCCGCCGCGTCCAGCAGCGTCACCGGCGCGCCGCGTGCCGCCCATTGCCGCGCACGATCCTCGATCTCCTTCAAGCCACTTTCGCCAACGGCAACGTGAAGCGTGCCGTTTCGTTCAAGCTCGCAGGCGATGCCGTGCTTGTCGATCAACTCCATTACAAGCCGCGGCGCGTTGCCCAACAGGTCTAACAACCGCTCGCCATAGACCGGGCCGAGAACACCGGGAAGGTCATCCGGCATGACCCACATGCCGGCATTGATGAGGCCGACATTGCGGCCCGCACCGCCGAAGCCGATTTCCTTGGCTTCCAGCAACACGACCTTCGAGCCCGCTTCCGCAAGATGGAGACTTGAGGAAAGGCCTGTATAGCCTCCGCCCACGACCACGACGTCGGCGTTCACAGCGCCTGCGAGCGCCGGTGTCACGGGCGGCTGAGGAGCGGTTTTTTCCCAGAGGCCGTGGGAGCGCGGATCGTTCAGCATCGATCAAAATCCATCCATTAAGCAGGCGGCATTCTAGCGCCGTGCGATTGCTTGTTAAACCGCTGATCAGGTTGCCGATCGTAGCCA
Source organism: Hyphomicrobiales bacterium (assembly GCA_900466985.1). Classification (GTDB taxonomy): domain Bacteria; phylum Pseudomonadota; class Alphaproteobacteria; order Rhizobiales; family Rhizobiaceae; genus Rhizobium. The sequence continues at coordinate 246,703 of UBOA01000001.1, read as the reverse complement.
GGAGTGCGTAACAGGCAGTTCGATCGTATTTTCAGTTCATTCCGATTCTGTCAGATGGATGACTTTACAAAGCCGGATAAGGCGTAAATATCGACATTTGGGAAATAGCTTATTCTGAAATGGAATGATTGATGCTGCCATCACGACGTTTTCTTCCGTCGACATCCCTGCTTATCGCCTTCGAGGCTGTATCCCGCACCGGCAGCGTGACGGCCGCCGCGCGCGAACTCGACCTTACTCAGAGCGCTGTCAGCCGCCAGATCAAGGCATTGGAAGAGCAGCTCGGCGTCGAACTCTTCGTGCGCGAGCGCCAAACCGTGCGGTTGACGCTGGCCGGCGACGGCTATGCCCGCGAAATACGAGAGGCGCTGCGGCGCATTTCGAGCGCATCGCTCAATCTTCGCGCCAATCCGCATGGTGGTACGCTCAACCTGGCGATTCTTCCCACCTTCGGGACGCGCTGGCTGGCACCCCGGCTGGGAGGTTTCCTTGCCGCCAATCCGGGAGTGACGATCAATCTTGTCACCCGGCTATCACCCTTCGACTTCCGGCTCGATTCGATCGACGCGGCCATTCACTTCGGCCACGCTCATTGGCCGGGCGCGGAGCTGACATTTCTAATGTCGGAGAAGACCATTCCGGCCTGCAGCCCCGAATTCCGCAGCCGACATGCGATCAACGCGGCACAGGACCTGCTCGAAGCTCCGCTGCTGCACCTGACAACGCGCCCGGATGCATGGGAGCGCTGGTTTGCGGATAACGGCGTGAGCTTTCAAACCGTGCACGGCATGCTCTTCGATCAGTTCGCGACGGCAGCCCAAGCAGCGATGGCCGGTCTCGGCGTTGCGCTGCTGCCGACGTTCCTGATTCAAGATGAACTGAAACGCGGCGACCTGGTCGCAGCGGTTGACCGCGAAACGGAAAGCAGCGAGCACTACTATCTTGCCTATCCGCCAGAACGGGCCGACTACGCGCCGCTGGATGCATTTCGCGACTGGATCGTTCGAGAAGCCGCGATCTGAAGCCTTGCGCCGACATGGCGCTTTCGATCATTATGCGCCGAACCAGAATATGATTGCAGGACACTCCGATGAAGCCAATTTTCGTTCAGCTCCAGTGCGCGCCCGGCAAGACCTACGAGGTCGCCGATGCCATCTATCAGACCGAGCGCGTTTCCGAGCTCTATTCGACGAGCGGCGACTATGATCTCCTGCTCAAGGTCTACATCGAAGAGGGGCAGGACATTGGCAAGTTCATCAATGATAACATCGCCAATATCCCCGGCATCGTGCGCTCCCTGACGACACTGACCTTCAAGGCCTTCTGAACGGCCGTTTCGGGCCGATCAACAAGGAGGAGGCTAGAGGCGTCAAAAGGAAAGCGCCCGCGTGCCGCCAAGGCTTGTGACCTCACCCGAGGGCGCTTCTCCGTCCGTCCGTCCGGCTGTCGGAAACAGCCTGACGCGTTTGCCAGCGCCAGGAGCAAGATGAAACCAATCGTCCTCCGGCCGGTAGCCATCGACGTTGACGTGCACCGACTGGGCGAACCTGTCGGCTGCGAGATCGACGACCCACCCGTCATCCTGTGGCGCCACCGACACCTGGATCTCGGTGTCGTGGAGGGCCTTGCAGCGCCCCAACGGAAAATGAAAGGCATCGGCGACCACAGGGCCGCCGTCCGGCAGACGCAGGCGAGCGACGGTGACGTCGTGAGACGGCGGGCCGAAGCGGAAGGCGTAAGTCGTGTCGAAAAAGGCGCCAAAGAGATCGGTGGCGGCAAAGGTCTCGCAGCTTCTGGGCGCCAAGGTCAGAATGCGGCCGCCGCTGACGGCGTGCTGCCTGCCATGCCGCAGGCAAACCAGCTCGAGGTCAAGTTGGAGAGCGTGCTCCGTCTCATTCAAGACGTGAACGTCGAGGCCATTTGTGCCCTCGTCGGTCATGACGACCTGCGCCGGCCGGAAGGCGCGGCGCAGGGCATACCACACCGGCTTGGGCTCGCCGGTTGAATCGATCACACCCCAACCAGCACCGGGCATCAGATCCTGCAGGGTCCAGACCAGCGCGCCGTTGCAGCTCGACCCCTTCCGGCGCCATTCGGCAAACGTCGCTTCCGCAACTTCACCGGTGACGACGCGGGAGAGATCGAGGTATCGATCACGATCCTCACGACGGAGACGCGCCGGATCCTCGCCATAGAGTTCCGCCAGATAGAAATCCCTGACGTCCTCGAAATCCCACGATGCGCCGCGATCGCGGGGGACACGTGATTTCCATAGCGGACTATGGACAGGCGGTACATCCAGATGACGTTGCAGCGTTCGCGGCTGTGGAACATGGGCGAAAGCCAGGCTCTCGGCCGCGAAGCGAACGTTCGCGCGGCGCGCGTCGTCAAGCGGGCGCATATAGGCGCCGACCCCGTAATAGTGGGTGACTCCCGCATTCGGAGAAAACGGCATCGCGCCGCCCGAAGGCGAATTTGGCACATAGGGGACGTCGGGGCGCATACGCCCGGCGATCGCCGGAATAATCTCCTCCGTGATCGGACCCGACCAATAGTCCTGCGGCAATCCCAGCATGGCTGCCTGCTGATAGATCTCGCTGCCGCCGCAAAGCACCGCCAACGACGGGCACCCCTGGACGGCATGCAGCAATTCCTCGACTTCCGCGTGGACTTGCGCAGTGAGAGCCTTGTCGTTCTTCGGATAGTCGAAATTGGCAAACATGAGGTCCTGCCAGACGAGCAGGCCAAGTTCGTCGCAGAGCTCAAAGAACTCTCGCGTTTCGTAGGCCATCGTGCCGCCAATGCGGAGCATGTTCATGCCTGCCTGCGCGGCAAGACGCAGGAACGGCTCATAGTCGGCCTTGCCACCCGGCAGCCGGACGATATCCGCCGTCGTCCAGACCGCACCACGGCAAAAGATGCGCTCGCCGTTGACCAACAGCGCAAAATCATCTCCGTCTTTTCCGCGGTCGACGTCGATGCGCCGAAAGCCGATTCGGCCGGCGTGATGCTCAACGCCGTCGACGAGGATCGAGAAATCATGGAGGCACTGTGCGCCGTGCGTGTGGGGCCACCAGAGATCGACGTTCTCGAGCCTGAGGATTGCCGAATAGTGATTCTCGCCGATCTTCTCGAAGATCTGCTGAACGCCTCCGCACCGGAGCACGAGATCCGGATTGTCCACGTTTGTATGAAGCGAAACGCTCAGTCGCCCGGTGTTATCCGCCTCGAGCACGGCGCGGACAGAGACGTTGTCGATCGAAACGACATCGCGACGGACGAGCGTGATGGGGCGCCACGGACCGACGGCATGAACTTCCGGACACCAACCCGGCATGCGCCCGAGCAGCGTTGTTCGAATATTCTTCAAGCCTTGCGGCGTGATCATCTGCGGTCGCCAGCGAGCGCGCGGGCCGGGCTCGGCAAGCCGCGGTGCCAGCGCCCGGAAGCAAAGCGCCAGTTCGTCACCGCCGGAAAGCGTCACCGGTATCTCGTGCATAGTAAACATGCTTTCCGATGACAGGATCTCCTGCCCATTGAGGAAGACATGACACAGCGTCGCCAAGCCCTCGAAGCGAAGGATGGCGTCGCCGGGTTGTGCGTCAAAAAGCCGGCAAAGATACCACGCATCGCGCGTGTCGAGCGGCTCCGGGTTTTCACGATCGAAGTGCCCGGCCTTCTCCAGTGCCGCGGCAACGGTCCCCGGCACCTCGGCGGCGATAAACTGCGCGGACAACGGAATGTCATGCGGTGTCGCACAAGCGCCCGGTTCCGTCAGAACCAGATTCCAACCTTCGGCGAGCAGAGTTTCCTCCGCACCGACACTCGCCAACCGTCCCCGCATGCTTAGACTCCCGGCTTCACAAGCGCTCCTTGAGAGAAGCCATCATGGAATCCCACGCATCGGCTGCCGGATCAAGCGCCGTGCGCAGCGGCTCGTATTTCTTCCGGGTGACCGCCCGGGCGAGCTGAAACTGCACCGACTTCGCGACTTCGGAAATCCGGCGCGTGTCTTCAATGGCGGACGCGAATTCGCCCGCGGAAAGCCACGCCAGGTGATCTCCGGCAAGCTCGAAATTGGCACCGAACTGGCGTAGCGTATTGAATGCGTACCTGTGAAAGAAGCCAAACGGCCGCTCTGCGACGGCTTCCACCTGCTGCGGAAACACTTCTGCAAAGGCGCGAATCGGATTCGAGACCGGTCGGCGACCGAAGTGAATGCCAAGAAGCTTGCGTGCTGTAGTGCTGACACGCGCTGCATCCGGCATGCGAACCGGAAATTTCACGAACTCGGTGTAGGGAAGGAACGACGGATCGTCCGCCGTCAGTTGCAGCTGGAACAGCCCCTCGAAGTCTTCACCCTCAAGCTGGAAATAGCCGCCATTGTGGAAATACTCCACGCGCTTGCCGGCGAGATCGAGCCTGTTGATCGCCACGGTGGTCTTGCCATGCTCGGTCCGATAGGCGGTGCCCTGCGTATCGGGCATATAGAACGAGTCCATCTCGATCAGGCAAAGACGCCCGCGCGCGATCTGCACCTCGATATGCCGTTCGACGCGGTCGAAAATGGCAAGTTCGGTGACGCGGATATCGTAGAGTGACTCGAGATCCTCGAGCGGCACCTTGAAGAAGGTGAACTGATCGCCCTCGAAGTCCTGCGTGAGCGTAAAGCCAAGCATCGCCTCCGGCACGGCGCCGCAGGCATTCAGCACTTCGATCCAGAGGTCGACATAGCAATTGGTTTCAGGCCACATGCGCTCGCTAGAATGCAGCGGATGCGGCTGATAGCCGTCCGGGCGGACCCGCGGAAAGACGGCTCTCATCGTTTCGTTTAGCCCCACAGCGCTTGACGCACCTTGGAAGGCCAATGCTTGACCTCGAGCCCGTGGTGATGGAAGAGCGCGAGAGCGATGCGCTCAAGCCCGAAGCCGACGCAAGCAGTGTGCGCAACACTCTCATCTTCGAGATACAGGCCCCATTTCGCACCAAACGCGTCCTGGTGGTAGTTGAAGCTCATGCAGGCCGTCGGCTTGGCAACCGAGGTGATCGGGATGAGCAGTTCGAACTTCAGGTTCTGATCGCGCTGATTATTGGCCAGCATCTTGCCGGCACGGCCGAAGAACGGGTCGTTCGCGACATCAATGGTCACGTCCAGACCGACCGCCTTCATCATTTCGACGCCGCGATCCATCCAGCGTTGACGGAAATCCGTGACGTGCTGTTCGGTCCCCATGCAAATGTATTCACGCATGCGGAAGAGTTGCTGGCGCGCGGGATCCTGCGAAGGCTCGTGGCGGAAGCAATAGGATTGCAGATCGAAGAGGCCGCCGCTCATCGGCAGTTTGCCGCGCCGAGCGACAGTCGGATAAAGCGGATAGCAGGCCGCAGGCGTCAGTACGATGTCGGTTGCCTGTTGATCCTTGGTCCAATCATCGCCCACTTCCATACACTGAAGGAGGCTGATGTGGTCGAGCTCGCTGCCGCAGAAACTGTGAACGGTGCCGGCAAGCTGCGGGAAGCTCTTCATGTAGCCGCTCTTCTCGAAGAAGGCGCGGTTCATCCCGGGCGGAAAGCGCATCGCTTCCGCACCGTCGGCGCCGCCAAACCTGTCGATCAGACGCTCGAAGGCGGCGATCACGTCTTCGAATTGTCCGCTGCGCCCGTAAAGACCGTCAACGCCCGTATCGATCAAGAGACCCGATTTAAAGAGCCTGTCCAGAAAAGTTGTCTGCACGTCCATGTCGTCACCCCAGTAAGCTAGTGTCCTGCTTGTGAACAAGGAGCATGCTCGACGTGTTGCCGAGGATGCGGTCGTTCGAGATCATGAGTTGCGCGGAGTGGGCATCGCGCAGATGGCGGCCAACGCTGAATGGCGTGCCGTTCTTGTAGCCCATGATCCCGCAAATCAGCATCACGTGATTGACGATCTCGAGGATCGTCTCAGATGAGGCAATCTTCACGTTGTTCATCGTGACGGCGAAGCCCATGGAGGAAAGCTTGTCCGCGTCGCTCTTGGCATCCTCGTAGGCCTTCAGACCGGCTACAACGTTCGAACGAACCATCTGCAGCAAGTTTGACACCTCGGCCAGCCTCAAGGCTCCGGGCGGTGGCGTACCCGGCGACTTGCGCGCAGCCGCGCGCACGAACGCCTGTGCACGGCCAACCGCGTCGACCGCGATGCCATACCACACGCCGCTCCAAAGAAGGTGCGACGATGCCAGCATCGATTGCGCTGCAATCTCTGCGAAGGGCTTCGGCAGGATCTGTTCGGCCGCAGCCTCGCCCTTGAAGAGGAAACCATCCGAGCAGGTACCGCGCATGCCGAGCGTGTCCCACGCATGCGTCTTTTCCAGCGTGTACTGCTCCTTCAGGAAAACGGTCAGCACCTGATCGGAAGAGGCGGCAGTTGCGTGGGCACGCGAGGTAATCATGATCGCATCGGCGTGGGAGCCGTAGGATATGACGGTCGCATCTTTCTCCAGACGACAAATGTCACGATCCACCTCGATCGCGCAGATGCTATTCCTGAGATTGCCGCCGATCCCGCCTTCCGTCGTTGCCGACGCGACCAGCAATTGCTCGGCAGCAACGCGTCGCATGAAGGCCCGATGCCACTCGCTCTCGCCGCCGTGCTCAACAAGGCTGCAAAGCTTGATGTGATGCATGGCGAAGACCATGGCAGCCGCAGCACAAGCCTGACCAAGCATCGAGCATAACTCGGCGATCTGTGCGATCGTCGTGCCTTCGCCACCGAAGTGGCGTGGGATCTGAACGCCGAGCAAGCGTTCGGCCCTCATCGCCTCCACGGCTTCGTGCGGGAACCTCCCTTCAAAATCGACGGAGTCTGCATGCTTTGCCGCAATCGCTGACACGCGCGCGGCTCTGGCGGCAAGATCCTCTTGCGCGATTTTGACCGGAAAGTTCATTCAGGCGACCTTCCGGCTATCTTTGATCTGGTCGACGGTCTTCGCGATCGCCGCGATGCTGGCGAAAGACTTGCGATTCAAGAGATTGTCGGGAAACTCGATATCAAAGGCTTCTTCGATGCCAAGCATAAGCTGCACGGAAGCGAAAGACGTTAGGCCGACCGCATAGAGGTCGGCATCGTCGGCGACCTGGTCAAGAGAGACAGGGAGCTTTCCAAATTTGACCAGGAGTTCACGGATCGTAGTATTCATTATGACTTCTCCAAGATGATCATATCTCGAGTGGCGAAACCGCCTTGTTCTCGGAGTACGCGTAGTCTGGAAAAGACAAGATTGTCCTAAATGACGTAGTTAAAGTCAGCTAAGCTTCTCAGCTAAATTCCTACGAAACAAACGGGGAAGAGGGGAGCTTGTGTTAGATTTCAACATCTTGCTCGCGAGCTGTATTTTGGGTGACCAACGGATCTTGTGACACATTGTCCAATAACAATACTTCTTTTCGCCGACTTTTGATTAGGCGACCGGCGGATACAGGTGCTCGCCGCCGCGATAATCCGAAACCGAATAGCAGCCTTCGCCCATCTCTCTGATCGACGGATGAGCGATCACTGCCTTGCCATGGCCACCGGGTATGTCGAGTATGTAGGTGGGCTGACAGAGACCCGAGATCCGGCCGCGCAACGCGGCGACAATCTTCTGCCCTTCTTCGATCGTCAGCCGGAAATGGCCAGTGCCGGGAGCCAAGTCGGGATGGTGCAGGTAGTACGGCTTCACACGTGTCTCGACGAAGGCCTTCATCAACTCCGCCAGCACCGCCGGATCATCATTGACGCCCCTCAGAAGCACCGATTGGCTGACCATGACCATGCCGGCATCGATCAGGCGAGCGCATGCCGCGCGCGCCTCAGCGGTCAGTTCGCGCGGATGATTGGCATGCAGCGCCACATAGACGGTCTTGCCGCTCGCTTTCAGGGCCGCAATCAGGGCCGCATCCACCCTCGATGGATCAACCACGGGAACCCGGGTATGGAACCGCACGATCTTGACGTGGTCGATCGATGCCAGTGCGCGAAGAATTTCTTCGAGCCGTCGCGGCGACAACACGAGCGGATCGCCACCCGTCAGGATCACTTCCCAGATTTCCTCATGGTGGCGGATATAGGCAAAGGCCGCAGACATTGCCTTGGGGTCAAGGGTGCCCAGCCCTTGCGGTCCGACCATCTCGCGGCGAAAGCAGAAGCGACAGTAGACGGGGCAGACATGCACGGCCTTCAACAGCACCCGATCGGGATAGCGATGAACGATCCCCTGCACGGGACTATGGGCTTCGTCGCCGATCGGGTCGGCGCGCTCTTCGGGCGTCGTGATCAGCTCAGCCGGCTCAGGAACGAATTGCCGGGCGATTGGATCTGAATCATCGGCGCGGTCGATCAAACCTGCAACGGTCGGAGTCAATGCAATGGCGTAGCGTGCGGCGACATCACTCAGCGCGTCCCGGTCTCTCTGACCCAGCAGCCCTGCGCGTTCCAGCCCTTCGACGGTCTTGATAGGCCCGACAGTGTTCATCTGCCGTACTCCGCGACCGGGGCCCACATCACCTGATCGATCCGCGACGCCCCGGTTGCCAGCATCACCAGCCGATCGAAGCCGAGAGCGATGCCGCTTGCCTCGGGCATGATGGCAAGCGCGTCCAGAAAATCCTCATCGAGAGGATAGCTTTCGCCGTAGATGCGAGCTTTTTCAGACATCTCGATCTCGAAGCGACGGCGCTGTTCCGCCGGATTGGTGAGCTCGCCGAAGCCGTTTGCAAGCTCGACGCCGCAGGCATAGACCTCGAAACGTTCCGCAACACGGGGATCACGCGCCGAGGGGCGCGCCAGCGCCGCTTCCGACACCGGATATTCGTCAAGAATGGTCACACGGTCGAAACCCAGATGAGGCTCGACCTTTTCGACAAGCACGCGGCTGAACAAGTCCGCCCAGCCATCGTCGTCTGCAACGCGCATGCCGATCCGCCTGACCTGGTCAGCGAGATGCGCCCGATCCGTCGCACCATCGGCGGAAACGGAGGTCAGCAAATCAATGCCGGCATAGCGCTCGAAAGCCGCGGCGACGCTGATCCGGTCCGGCCCGGCAAACGGATCGCAATCCCGGCCCTTATAGGTGAGCCGCGCCGTCTTCATGGTTTCAGCAGCAAGCGCCAGGATCCGAACGCAGTCCATCATCAGGCTCTCATAGCTTTCGCCCACGCGATACCACTCAAGCATGGTGAATTCCGGGTGGTGCAGAGGGCCGCGCTCGCGGTTGCGATAGACGTGGGCGAAACAGGTGATGCGCTGTTCGCCGGCCGAAAGCAGCTTCTTGCAGGCGAACTCAGGCGAGGTATGCAGATAAAGCGGCGCTGCAGTCTGGCCATCCGTCGTCAAGGCTTGGGTGGCAAATGCATGGAGATGCGCCTCGTTGCCGGGCGAAACCTGCAGCGTCGCGGTGTCGACCTCCAGAAAATCCTCGCTCAGGAAGTAGCCGCGCAGCACAGACTGGATCGCATTGCGCCCGATCAGGAACGGACGGCGGTCCAAATGCACGCTGGGCGTCCACCACGGCGATACTTTGGCGATCGAGGGATTCATTGGCATCGTCCTGACCGGCCTTCCAACGCTAGGGCTGGCTATTTGCCGGATTTTAGGTTAGTTGCGCCCCCAAAGAACAATCAATCGCGTCTCCGGGGCTGTATCGACAGTCCTCTACGACGCCAAAAGCCGAGTTACAAGGAAGTCTTAATGGTCAAGGTCATCGCCTCTTCCGTCCGCAAGGGCAACGTTCTCGACGTGGACGGCAAGCTCTACGTCGTTCTGACGGCCCAGAACTTTCATCCGGGCAAGGGCACGCCGGTTACGCAGGTCGACATGCGTCGTATCGTTGACGGCGTCAAGGTCTCCGAGCGCTGGCGTACGACCGAACAGGTCGAGCGCGCCTTCGTCGAAGACGTGAACTTCCAGTATCTCTACGAAGATGGCGAAGGCTTCCACTTCATGAACCCGGCGACATACGACCAGGTGGTCGTGAACGATGAAACGATGGGCGACCAGAAGGCCTATCTACAGGAAGGCATGACCTGCATCCTGTCGATCCATGAGGGCGTTCCGCTGGCGCTCGAGCTGCCGCGCCACGTGACCCTCGAAATCACGGAAACCGAACCGGTCGTCAAGGGGCAAACGGCCTCGTCCTCCTACAAGCCGGCAATGCTGTCGAACGGCGTGCGCACCATGGTGCCGCCGCATATCAACGCCGGCACACGCGTCGTTATCGCCACGGAAGACAATTCCTACGTCGAGCGCGCGAAGGACTGACCGTCTGCCGCATGCGCCGAGCAAACTAAGCCGCTTTGGAAACGAGGCGGCTTTTTCGCTGTCGGCAGTTACGCTGATCCGGCAGTTGCTCAAACAAAAAGCGCCGGTCAGGCCGGCGCTTTCGATCTCAAAAATAGTAATCCTAGCGCCTTAGTAGCGCGGGCAACGTGCCTCGTAACGGCGGCCGTAGCGGTCTCTGTAGACGCAGTAGCCGCGACGTTCAACGGACTGGCCGATCAGTGCGCCAGCGAGACCGCCGGCAACGGCACCGATTGCGGCACCGCCCCAGCTATGGCTGACGGCACCGCCGATAATAGCGCCGGAACCCGCGCCGATTGCGGTTCCCTGTTCCGTCGCCGTGCAGGAAGCAAGTGCGCCGACGAGGGCGCCAATGAGCACAATCTTCTTCATCATGACATAACTCCCAGTTTTTTCGTCGCTTAGATGCGACCCATTAGCACAAGAATAACAATAATCAGGAGAACTAGCCCTAAACCGCCGGAAGGTCCATAGCCCCATCCGCGGCTATAGCCCCAATTTGGTAAGGCGCCGATCAAAAGCAGAATAAGGATAATGAGCAGTATGGTGCCAAGCATGGTTCAAGTCCTCGACGTCATTACACCTGGAATGGACGAGAAACACACATCACCGATTTTTGTTCCATATGTATCAAATGTTTGGTTTTAACGGCAAAATGACCTAATCGTGCGCCGTTTTCCGTCCCGCCGCGCAATATTAACCCCATGACAAAAGACACGGGCAGATGTCGCTCGTCGATTTCGGGCAAAACGACATTGACAGCCTGGACATAGATTGCGTTGCACGTATGCCGCGAATTTTGCGATTCAGCATCTTGTGGGAAAAAGTGATTCAAAATCAATACTTAGCCGTGAACAAACACTGAATCATGCGGAGTCTGCGATTCGTCTCCGATTCGTTCTCAAGCTGTTCCGAATCGCAAAACGAGCAGTCTGCAAGCTATTCGCGCAACAGAAAACTGCAGAGTAAATTCAAATCGGCCCTTGCGTTTGAGACAACGGCTGTCCATGTGTGTGCTGCTCGGAGAGGAGCTGACTTGACCTGGGGCACCCTCGCCTCATCTGCAGGACCATGACACTGACATCGCAGCCGATGATACTGAGTGGGCGCGGAGTAACCGCGGTGCTCGGACCAACCAATACCGGCAAGACGCATTATGCCATTGAGCGCATGGTTGCCCATGGCACCGGCGTGATCGGGCTGCCGCTGCGGCTGCTGGCGCGCGAGGTCTATACACGCGTCGCCGAAAAGGTCGGAATTCAAAACGTTGCGCTGGTAACGGGCGAAGAAAAAATATCGCCTCCCAACGCCCGCTTTTCGGTCTGCACCGTCGAGGCAATGCCACGCGAGACGAAGGCGGCGTTCGTCGCCATTGACGAGGTTCAACTCGCCGGCGACCTCGAGCGAGGGCACATCTTTACGGACCGGATCCTTCATCTGCGCGGCCGCGATGAGACACTGTTGCTCGGCGCCGGTACGATGCGCCCGATCCTGCAGCAACTGCTCCCTGGAATTACCATCGTCGAGCGTCCCCGGCTTTCCCACCTTTTCTATGCCGGACAGAAGAAGATCACCCGCCTCCCGCAGCGCTCGGCGATCGTCGCCTTCTCTGCCGACGAGGTTTATGCGATTGCCGAGTTGATCCGCAGGCAGCGCGGTGGGGCGGCCGTCGTTCTCGGAGCCCTCAGTCCACGCACCCGCAATGCACAGGTGGCACTCTACCAAGCTGGCGATGTGGAATATCTGGTCGCCACGGATGCGATCGGCATGGGCCTCAATCTCGACGTCGACCATGTCGCCTTCGCGCAGGATCGCAAATTCGACGGCTATCAGTTTCGTAACCTCAACCCCGCTGAACTTGGGCAGATTGCCGGCCGCGCCGGTCGCCACGTTCGCGACGGGACGTTTGGCGTCACCGGTCAGGTCGATCCCTTTGATGAGGAATTGGTCGAACGCATCGAAGGCCACGAGTTCGACAATGTGAAAGTGCTGCAGTGGCGCACGAAGAACCTCGACTTCAGCTCCCTGCATGCGCTCCGCGTGAGCCTTGAGACCGGCCCTACGGTTTCTGGCCTGACACGCGCGCTCCCCGCCGTCGACCAGCAAGCGCTGGAACAGCTGTCGCGCTACCCCGAGATCATCGACCTTGCGAACAATCCGGCGCGCGTCGAGAAGTTGTGGGAAGCCTGCGCGCTTCCGGACTATCGCCGCATTGCACCGGCCCAACACGCCGATCTGATTTCCACCCTCTTTTCCGATCTCGTCCGCTATGGCACGGTAAACGAGGACTTCCTTGCCGAGCAGGTATATCGCGCGGATCGAACAGACGGTGAGATTGACACGCTTTCGGCGCGAATCGCGCAGATAAGGACTTGGACCTATGTATCGAATCGGCCCAATTGGCTTGCCGATCCGACACACTGGCAGGAAAAGACGCGGGAAATCGAAGATCGATTGTCCGATGCGTTACATGAAAGGTTGACGAAACGCTTTGTTGATCGCAGGACATCTGTGCTCATGAAGCGCCTGAGAGAGAATGCGATGCTGGAAGCTGAAATCAGTGTAAATGGCGATGTCTTCGTTGAAGGACATCATGTGGGGCAACTGTCGGGATTCCGGTTCACGCCCATTTCGGGAGCGGAGGGACCGGACGCTAAGGCTGTCCAGTCTGCTTCGCAGAAGGCGCTCGCTCTGGAATTCGAGGCGCGCGCGGCGCGCCTCCATGCGGCCGGCAATGGCGATCTCGCGATCAGCTCCGACGGTTCGATCCGTTGGTTGGGCGACCCGGTGGCACGCCTGGCAGGCAGCGATCATGTCATGCGCCCGCGTGTCATCATTCTCGCCGACGAGCAGTTGACCGGCAATGCCCGCGACCACGTGGCCGCTCGTATCGAGCGCTTCGTAAATCATCACATCAGCACCGTTCTGAAGCCGCTCGACGATCTGTCCCGCGCAGAGGACCTGCAGGGCCTTGCAAAGGGCCTGGCGTTCCAGCTTGTCGAGAACCTCGGCGTACTGTTCCGGCGCGACGTGACCGAAGAGGTGAAGTCGCTGGATCAGGATGCGCGCGCCTCGATGCGCCGCTACGGTGTCCGCTTCGGCGCCTACCACATCTTCGTTCCGGCGCTTCTCAAGCCCGCCCCGGCGGAGCTCATCACGCTCCTCTGGGCGTTGAAGAATGATGGCCTCGACAAGCCTGGTTATGGCGATCTCATTCCCGTGCTGGCGGCAGGCCGTACCTCGGTCGTCACCGATCCGGGCTTCGAGCGCACCTTCTACAAGCTGGCCGGCTTCCGGTTCCTTGGCAAACGCGCGGTTCGCATCGACATCCTGGAGCGCCTGGCCGACATTATTCGCCCGCTCCTTCAGTGGAAGCCGGGCCAGGCCAATCGTCCCGAAGGTGCCTATGACGGTCGCCGCTTCACGACGACAACCGCCATGCTTTCGATCCTCGGCGCAACGCTGGAGGACATGGAAGAAATCCTGAAGGGGCTCGGCTATCGCGCCGATGCCGTTAAGGCGGAAGAGGCAGCCGCCCATCTGTCGGTACAGGACGCTGCCGCAGCGCCGGCGACCGAGACGGCGGTTGAGGATAATGCCGAGAAGGCGGATCACGACGATGCCGACAGCGCATCGGAGGAAGCCCCTACCGAAGCCCCAGCTGCTGTTGAAGCCGTGGTATCCGAACAGCCGGTCGCCGCAAATCCCGAAGAAGCCGAGGAGCCGAAGCCGGTTCTTCTCTGGCGCCTTGGGGGCCGTACGGACAACCAGCGTCAGGCTCGCAGCCCGGGCGAACGCCGTGGCGGCAACAATCGCGGCCAGGACCGCGGGTCCGATCATCGCCGCCAGGGTGGTGCAAATGGCGAAGGCCGCGACGGCAATCGCCAGCATCGCGGCAAGGATGGCGGCAAGCCTCAGCAGGGACGCGGTGACCGCAACGAACAGCGTGGCGACCGTCAGGACCGTGGCGACCGCAAGGATCGCAACAACAACCGTGGCGGCCCACAGCCGTTGCGCTTCGAGGCAAAGCCACCGCGCAAGGAAAAGCCGATCGATCCGGATTCTCCTTTCGCCAAGCTCGCTGCCTTGAAGGAGCAGATGAAGAAGTAAGCGGATGAGCGGTGAGACACAGCCAGGAAGCGGTTCGCGACAGCGCATCGACAAGTGGCTGTTCTTCACGCGCATGGTAAAATCGCGCTCGCTGGCACAAAGCCACATTCAATCCGGGCATGTGCGGATCAATGGCGAGCGCGCCCTTCAACCGAGCCAAATGGTCAAGACGGGCGACAGGGTCGAGCTGGCGCTGGAGCGCCGCGACGTTGTCCTCATCGTCAAATCGGGCGGCGAGCGGCGTGGTCCCTACGAGGAAGCCCGGCTGCTCTATGAGGACCTGACTCCGCCACCCGACGAGGCAAAACGCCTGACACCTTACGAACAGGCGATGCGTGCCACTGGCACGGGCAGACCCACGAAAAAGGACCGCCGTGCAATCGACAAGCTGATGTCGGACGAGGATTAGAAAACTCTGTCCGAACAGCCGGGTTTTGCGACGTCTTTATTCTTGAAATCCGCAGACAAAGCCGATACGTCACAATCAACTTGCCGGATAGCGTAAATGCCTCCCCCGCATTTCACCGCTTCCTTTCCGGTTAGGGGAAAGGCGCGACGTTCCAGGTTGCCCGGCCCCATTGTGTGGAAGTCCTGGAGTTCTTCATGACCTATGTCGTGACCGACAATTGCATTCGTTGCAAATATACCGATTGCGTGGAAGTCTGCCCCGTCGACTGTTTCTATGAAGGCGAGAACTTCCTCGTCATTCATCCTGACGAATGCATCGACTGCGGCGTTTGCGAGCCGGAATGTCCTGCCGAAGCCATCAAGCCGGATACGGAGCCGGGCCTCGACAAGTGGCTCAAGGTCAACGCCGAATATGCGAGCATTTGGCCGAACATCACGATCAAGAAGGATGCCATGCCGGAAGCCAAGGAAATGGACGGCGAAACCGGCAAGTTCGAGAAGTACTTCTCGGAGAAGCCCGGATCGGGCGACTGATCTTCCGGCCCCAAACCTCGGCCTGAAACCGGGTTCAGTGACGTAGAAAATGCCTGAAGCGTGCCTGCAGCATATGGGTGTCATGTGTTGCGCGCATGACTCAGGTGCAGCAAATTATTGATTTCGTCATATTTTTGTGATAGCTTACCGACACTGATCCATTTGCGGCATGAAGTATGCCCAAACCACCACGAAAGCAAAACAAATCCAAAAACGCGGTTTCCGTGACATATCAACGCCTTGAGCTGTGAGGCTCTAAGCTTGTGCGCATGGATATGTTTGTTTTTGTCCGGTGGGACCAGAAGTAAGTCACCCGACGGATCCGACCGTCTCATCCGGGCTTGACTGACCCGGCTCCGGCTGCAGCCGGGAGCGTAACAGGGAGTGTTTGAATAGAATGACGACCCAGCAGAAAAAACCTTCTTCCGCACGTCACGGCTTCAAGACCGGTGAATCGATCGTGTACCCCGCACATGGCGTCGGTACCATCAGCGCCATCGAAGAGCAAGAAGTAGCAGGCATGAAGCTTGAACTTTTCGTTATCGATTTCGAGAAGGACAAGATGCGTCTGAAAGTGCCGGTCGCCAAGGCCATGAGCATCGGCATGCGTAAGCTCTCCGAAACCGATTTCGTCGAGCGTGCATTGAAGGTTGTGCAGGGCAAGGCGCGCGTCAAGCGTACCATGTGGTCCCGTCGCGCCCAGGAATATGATGCGAAGATCAATTCCGGCGACCTCATTTCCATTGCTGAAGTTGTCCGCGATCTCTATCGCGCCGAGAACCAGCCGGAACAGTCCTATTCCGAACGTCAGCTGTATGAAGCTGCACTTGATCGCATGGCACGCGAAATCGCTGCCGTGAACAAGATGTCGGAAACCGAAGCCGTTCGCCTCGTCGAGACCAACCTCAACAAGGGTCCGAAGCGCGGCAAGGCAATCGAAGAAGACGAATCTCAGGATGAAGCTGCATAAGCTCTCTTTGTTTTTCCTGCAAAAAACCCGGCCTTGTGCCGGGTTTTTTATTGGAACTTTTTCCGAGGTGGCGCGTTTTAAAGATGTAGCTGCGGACCGCGTCGGGAACTGACATCACCCTCCTCGAACGCTCGCATCCTGAAAACGATCGATGAGGAGCGGATCATGCCTTCCACGTTCTGCCTATCCGGCAACTTGAAGAAACTGGTCCTACCCGGCCGTATTACCGGCGCATAACCCTAAGCTAGGGCCCCATCTGGAAACGTCCAGAGTTCGGGGCCTTTATACGTTCAAGACATGAATTTGATCTGGGCAGCCAATGTCCGGAAGCAAGAATTCTTTGCCCTTTTTTGGCGTCACGCCTCAGGAGACCGATATGAAGAACATGTCAGCAGACCGGCGCATGATCAAAATCGCCATGGCGGCTCCCTACCTTGCTCGCGAAGAGGAACACGATCTCGCAATCCGCTGGAAGAACAATGATGATCGTGGTGCCCGCAACCAGATCGCCATGGCCCATATGCGTCTCGTCATCTCCATGGCCGGGAAATTTCGCAATTTCGGCCTGCCCATGAGCGACCTTGTCCAGGAAGGCTACGTCGGTCTGCTGGAGGCCGCAGCCCGCTTTGAGCCCGAGCGCGATGTCCGCTTCTCCACCTATGCAAGCTGGTGGATCCGCGCCTCCATCCAGGACTACATCCTTCGCAATTGGTCGATTGTTCGCGGCGGTACGAGTTCTGCCCAGAAGGCCCTGTTCTTCAATCTTCGCCGTCTGCGCGCCAAGCTTGCCAGGGGCGACACGCAGCTCACGCTCCAGTCCATCCACCAGGAAATCGCAGCAGCCCTTGGCGTCAGCCTTTCAGACGTGCAGACGATGGATGCGAGGCTCTCTAGCAACGACGCCTCGCTCCAGGCGCCCTCAGTCTCGGGTGATGCCGACAGCGCCGAGAAGATGGATTTCCTCGTCAGCGACGATCCTCTGCCTGACGAGCAGGTATCGAACATGATCGACGGCGAGCGCCGTCGCAATTGGCTCGCTTCGGCCCTGAAGCACCTCAATGAGCGGGAAATGAAGATCATCAGCGCCCGCAGGCTCGCCGAAGATGGCGCGACGCTCGAGGAGCTCGGTGCGGATCTCGGCATCTCCAAGGAGCGCGTCCGGCAGATCGAAAGCCGGGCGATGGAAAAACTCCGCAGCGCTCTCGTGAGTGCTGACCCGTATATGGCCGCATCGGCCTGAAAGAGCTTACTCCCCCAGTGATGCAACTGGCCCGGTGAAAACCGGGCCTCTTTTTATTCCGCAATAATCTTGACGCGGTCGCCCGGAGAAACGGCGGCGCCGGTCGGCAGGGCATTGATAAGCTTGAAGAGATCGAGCTTTCGATCCGTGCCCATCATCCGCGAAGCAAGCGTCGTGATGTTCTCGCCCGGCCGTACCTTGACGACCCGGACCCGCAGAGGCTTCAGGGAAGCCGTTTCTTCCGGGGTCATGCGCCGGAAGCTTGCCCGCAAGACGTCGGCCGTCTGCTGCAAGACCGGGCTTCCCTTCGGGACGGCCGTCAGGAACCGGAAAATCTGCGCGTTGTTGCGGATCACCGTGACGTCGAAATCCCAACGATCCGCACTCGCGCGTGCCGTTGCGGCCTCCATGCCGTTGACCGTGATCTGCTGAATGGTCGACGGATCGAGACCCGTAACCCAGCCGCTCGAGATATAGTTGGTCAGGCTTTGGTTCTGATTATCGGCAACACCATCGAAGCGGATTGCAATGTCGCCCGGACCGGTCGCCATGACAGCCTCGACCTTGTTGTCGATCTTGAAATCGGGAGGTGCGTCGAAGCGAATGCCAAGCCCGCCATGCAGGAAGGTCTGGCCGCGCACATAGCCTTCCTCCGGGCTGTCGCCGTAGAGCAGGCCATCGATCCCATCGAGATAATAGTCCCTGCCCGTATCGCCAACCTTGCCTTCCTGGCCGAAAGCACGTGCATGATCGCGCGCGAGCTCGATGCGCTGCGCCGAGTTCGGATGGCTGGAGAGGAAGTCGAGGCTCTGATCCGCCTCAGGATCGACCGACATGAAACGGCTATAGGCGGCCATGGAGTCCAGGAACCGCGCTGCGGCATAGGGATCATAGCCGGCTTCGCCGAGCATACGGACGCCGATCACGTCTGCCTGCAATTCCTGCTGCCGCGAGAAAGCAGCCAATCGGAGCTTGCCGCGCGCCAGAGCCTGCTTTCCGGCAATATCGCTCGACAGAACCTCGGCAACGACGCGGCTGGCGATGACTTCCGCCTCCTCGCGCTTCTGCCGTTCGATGCCGTGATTTGCCGTAACGTGGCCCATCTCATGCGAGAGAACGGCAGCGACCTCGGATGCATCGTTGGCGAGCGCCAGCAGACCGCGTGTCACATAGAGATAACCGCCCGGCAGAGCGAATGCGTTGATAGCCGGGGAGTTCAGGATGGTGATGCGATAGGACTGGCTCGGGTTCTCGGAGACGGCCGTCAGCGCGCCCGTGATCCGGGCAACCAGGCGCTCGGTCTTGGCGTCCTTGTACTCGCCTCCATAGCTCGCAACGATGCGCGGATGTTCGCGCGCACCCATGGCAGCGCGCGGATCGTTCTTCTGGACTTCATCGACGATCTGCGGATTGGAGGACGGCGCAACGCTTGGCTGATAGGACTGTTCGAGAATGGATTGACAGCCGTACAGCGCCATGCTCGTCACACAGACGACCGAGGCTCGTCGCACCAGACGGCACGCAGACGAGAGCACATCACTGGAAGGCGCGGGGAATTTCCACGTCGGCATACTGTCCAGTCTGGCTCTCCAAGTCATCTTGCGTGTCAACCGGTCCGCTTCCGCGACCCGGCCGGTCTCATGGTCAATCAACAGGCGTCCGTCCCCGCTCTTGCACTGCACAATCGGGGACACAAGTCTTTGCTGTAACTGATTTCCGCATCGGTTGCATAGCGAGACTCTGAGTAAATGTGGCGCCGTTGTATTTTAGCAAGCCTAACGTGCTTTTGAGTTTCCTCGGTCGCCTCAAATTATGGCGAAAGTGCCGTTGCGACTGCCAGATTCGTCAACTGCGGAGAAATTGCGTCAATCCTGGATGGTCCGCGCGGCCCAGAAATTCGTCAATTGGAGCCGCCACGACAATCCTGCCGTCTTCAACGAAAAGACCGAAGTCTGCGATGTGTTTGACCTCGTCCGGATCGTGCGAGACGACGACGACGGTATTGCCAGTCTCGCGATGCATGTCGAGCAACAGCGCCGCCATTCCGTTTCGCAGACCGGGGTCGAGGGCCGCGAAGGGCTCGTCCAGCAGCAGCACCGGCCGGTTGCGAACAAGCGCGCGTGCAAAGGCTACCCGCTGCCGTTCCCCGCCGGAGAGCGTCCCTGGCATCCGCCGCTCGAAACCGGCGAGCCCCACCTTTTCAAGCGAAGACGAGATGGTTCGGCAATCTGCGGTCGTGAGTTTCAACGACGGGTTAATGCCAAGGCCGATGTTGGTAAAGATATCGAGGTGCGCGAACAGATTGTTGTCCTGGAAGACCAGGGAGATCGGTCGCTGCGCCGGGTAAACCTCGGTCACTTCTTTTCCGGCGATCAGGATCCGCCCCTTGAGAGCCGTGTCGAAGCCGGCAAGCAGATTGAGGAAGGTTGACTTGCCGGCCCCGGACGCCCCCGTCACGGCAATCACGGCACCGGTGGGAAGCCGGCAATCAAACTGAAAACTCTGATTGCCGAGCTGAAGACCGACCTGCTGCATCTCGATCGCGAACTCAGGATCAACCATGGACGGCAACCTCTCGGCGCGCTGGGCCCATGGTACCGGCGATCGTGAGCAAAAGGCAGACGACACCAAGGATCAACGCCAGCCCATCGGCATCGTTCGTCCGATAGCTGCCCATGCGGCTATAGACGAGCCATGGCAGGGTGACGAAGCTGTCCGAACCGAACAGCGCAACCGCGCCCAGATCGCCGAGCGACAGCGCCATCGCGAACGAAAACGCCGTAAGCATCGGCTTGAACAGAGCCGGCGTGTCGATGAGGCGCAGCCGTGCCCAACCTGTGACACCGAGGCTCGCCGCAAGCTTCTGCGTCCGATGCTTGTGGACGATGAAAGCCGGTTCAAGGACGCGCATCACAAAGGGCAGCGACATCAACGCGTTGATGGCGACGATCAGCACCGGAGCGACCGCGCTCACGTTACCGAGATTTCTCAAGGCAAGGAACCAGCCAGTCGCAAGGACGATTGGCGGCACGAGCAACACCAGCGACGACGCGCCGCCCAAGGCGGCAAAAAGAAACCTCCTGCCGAAGGCTCCTGAACCCCGGAGAAGCGCCGCGCGGCGCGCGCTCACCAACGTCATCGAAATCAGCAAAGCGAGAGCAGCCGCCGAAATCGAGATAACCAGACTGGTCGCAGCCGATTGCCAGAAGATGGGCTCGCGCAAGAGCTTCATAAGATCGGACCGCAGGCCGGCCAGGACCACGGACATTAAAGGGAGCGCTAGAAACAGCGTGGCAAGCAGCAGGACGCCACCATCCACAAGCCGCGCGCCCGGCAGTCGCCCATCCGGACGCCTGACAGGCTTGCCAACTGTCATGCCCTCATCCTCCGGAGCGGGAAGAAGCGACAGCGCCCCGAGGATCATTGATGTAAGTACGATCTGAAGCAGGGAAAGCGTAACGGCCCGGCCAGGGTCGAAATCGAAGCGCAGGGACTGATAGATGGCAACCTCGACCGTCGTTGCCGCAGGGCCTCCGCCCAATGTCAGCACAAGCGTGAAGCTTGTGGCGCACAGCATGAAGATCAGGCCGGCGATACCGGGGATGACCGAACGCAGAACCGGCCATTCGATGAAGCGAAAAGTCGATAGGGGGCGCATGCCCAAGCCACTCGCCATCAGCCAATATTCCGATGGCACACGTTCCAGTGCGGCCAGCATCAGGCGGGCCGCCAGTGGCATGTTGAAGAAGACATGCGCCAGCAGGATCCCCGAGAGCCCGTATATGCTGACCGGTTCCGCCAGGCCGAACTTAAGCAGCGCCGAGTTCATGATGCCCTGCCGCCCCCAGATACCGATCAATCCAAGCGCCCCGATCAGAACAGGAAGCCCCATCGGCACGGCCATCAGCCTGATAATCCAGATACGGCCGGGGAAATGCCGTTGACGCGCCAGCGCTTGCGCGACCGGAATGGCAAAAACGATGGAGAGCGCGGTGGAGAGCACGGCCTGCAGAAACGTGAAACGCAATATCCGCAGGATGTACGGTTCAAACACGGTCGCAAGAATCGACGAACCGCCGCTCGAGAGAAGCAAAGCAAGGACCGCAAGGCCGACGAAAGCGATAATGCCGGCGAGGCTCGCGGCCCCGCCCAGCATCGCCCGTCGCATCTCGGCCTTGGTCAAAAGCATCAGTTCATGCTCATGGCAGCCAGCCACTCGTCGATCCAGGCTTTGCGATTCTCGGCAACTTCATCCGAGCTCATCAGAAAGGTCTTTGACGGATTCACGAGCTTGCCGAAGGCATCCGGCAGCGGTTGCGATGTCGCGGAAACCGGCATCATCCAGTTGTTGGTAGGAATGGTGTCCTGGAAGCCCGGCGTCACCATGAATTTCAGGAAATCGCGCGCAAGCTCCTTGTCAGGCGCATTTTTCAGCAGTCCGGCTACTTCGATCTGTATGTAATGGCCCTCTGAAAATGCAGCCGCCTGGTAGCGGTCCGTATTCTCCGCGACCATGTGATAGGCAGGCGACGTCGTGTAGGAAAGCACCATCGGTGCTTCCCCCTTGGTGAACAGCCCATAGGCCTCTGACCAACCGGGCGTTACCGTCAACACCCGCTTCTTGAGTTTCGCCCAGGCCTCCGGCGCCTCGTCACCGTAAACGGACTTTACCCACAGCAGGAGACCGAGCCCGGGTGTCGAGGTGCGTGGGTCCTCGATGACGATCTTCTGCGAAGGGTCGCCTTCGACCAGATCCTTCATGCTTTGCGGAGGGTTCTTGATCGTCTGGGTATCGTAGATGACAGCGAAGTGGCCATAGTCGTACGGCACGAATACATCGTCCTTGTAGCCGCCCGGCACCTTGAGCCCGCCGACATCGATGCCGCTCGCATCGAACAGGCCGGTCGCCTTCGCTTCCGTGGTCAGGTTCGTATCCAGGCCAAGGACGACATCTGCCTTCGTGCCGGCGCCTTCGAGCTTAAGACGCGACAGCAGTGCCACGCCATCCGCGACGCTGACGAAATTGACGTTGCAGCCGCAGGTCTTCTCGAACGCTTCCTTGACCTTCGGCCCCGGACCCCATTCGGATGTGAAGCTTTCATAAGTGTAGACGGTAAGCGTCTTGTCTGCCGCCTGCGCGCCGGCGCCGGCGCCGGCCAGGGCTGCAGTCGCGATGAAGATCGTGGCAAGCAACGAACGGCTCGGGAATTTGAATTTGAACATGGCACCTCTCCTCTCGTTTTGCTTGAAGGGGAAAAGGGCGGTGCCAGATGTCACGCGTCTAATCCCTCCGCCGGTGTTAGCCGGATCAGGTTCCGCGGGTTGGCTTTCAGCCTCTCAGCCGCGCGCCTTATGGCACGGGCACCCCGTTAGAGCGCTTGAGATGTATCGCCACGCTTGGCGTCTTGCAAGAGGCGGCCTTAGGCCGCCATCGGCATTTACTCGGCGGCTTTGGCCCTTGCCGCCGGCCGCACCTCTACCACGCGGGGCAACTGCGTCGGTTTCAGCATCAAGGCGGCACAAAGGCCGATGAGAGCGATCGCGCAGGATGCCATAAAAAGCGGCGTGAACGCGCTGGCATAGGCGTCGGCGACGGCTTGACGCGCCTGTTCCGGCAACGCCGCCAGCATCCTTGGCGTCAGTTGCTCGATATCGGTCACGCCGGGAATGGAGAGTCCGGTCTTGCCGAGCTGCGAGCCGATGATCGCGCCATAGATGGAGATGGCGATCGATGCGCCGCCCATGCGCGACAGTGTCACCGATCCCGTTGCGGCGCCGACGTCGCGCGCCGGAGCGGCATTCTGGACGCCGATGACCGGGACCTGCTGTGCAAGGCCGACGCCGAAGCCGTGGAGAGCCATCACCGCCCCGATCACCATGACCGGTGTTCCGACATGAACCTGAGTGAGCAGCGCAAACGCGATGGCACTGCAGGTCAGGCTTGCGATCGCGAAGGGCTTGTAGCGCCCGGTGATGGAGATGATGCGACCGGCCGACAGCGACCCGCAGACGATGCCGCCGGTCAGAAGAATGAAGAACGCTCCGGCCGCCGACGGCGAGAGGCCGGTCGTCGTCTGCAGGAACAACGCGAAATAATTGACCATGCCGATGCCGATCGCGCCGCTCATGATCGACATGATGAGCAACAAGCTGAATGTCGAATTCCGAAACAGTGACAGGGGAACGATCGGCTCGGCGGCGCGTCGCTCGACGAAGATCCAACCGATGGCCGCCACTGCACCGAGCGCCATGATCGCCAGGCTTTGAGGAGCAACAAGCGAGCCGAAAACCTGAGAGCCATCGGCGGCAAGAACGATGCTAGCCGTCGTCAAGGCGAGCAGCAGGGCGCCGGCGTAATCGATCTTCGGACGGCGGTTGGGCTTCCGGTAGGGCAGCATCAAGGCCAGACCGACAAGGACGACGAAACCGATCGGAACATTGACGAGGAAGATTGAGCGCCAGCCGAAGAGATCGCTCATTGCCCCACCAAGGACGGGTCCGATAGCGCCCGACGCCATCAGAACGAGGCTGGAATAGCTCTGGTAACGCGCCCGTTCGCGCGTTTCGAAGAGGTCGGCGTTGACGGCGAAGATCGACACCATGATCCCGCCGCCGCCAAGTCCTTGTAGCACGCGGGCCGCAATCAGCGTGTTCATGGATACCGCCAGTCCGCAGACGGCGGAACCGACCGTGAAGATCATGATCGCTGCCATCATCACATACTTGCGGCCGAAGAGGTCACCGAGCTTGCCATAAAGCGGCATCACCGCGCTCACGGCCAGAAGATAGGCGGAGCCGACCCAGCTGAACCGCTCGAGGTGGCCGAACTCGCCGACGATCGTCGGCAAAGCCGTTGCGACGATCTGGTTGTCGAGTGTCGCCATGAACATGGCTGCCATCAGGAAAAGGAAGAGGATGAACCGCCGGCGGTGATCCGTCACAAGCGGCGCTGCGGCAATTTGAGTATCCATGAAGCGTCGTTCCAAATTGGAGAGTGGCCATTTATGTGCTGTTAGCATATATTTGTCAACGTCACTTGATTGACATTGGCATATTCTCAATTGACGCCTGAGATGCTATGTTACCGCAATGAACGAGAGCTTGACGAATCCGACCGAGACTGACGCCGAGACGCATGAGCCGGACATCCTGCGCATTGGGCAAAGCATGACCCGTATGCGTCTTATGACCGGGCGGAGACTGATCGGACGGCTCGCGATCCAAAGTGTCGCGCCGGGCCTTGAACTGTCACACCTCGACGTGCTGGACGCTGTGCGGCGTGCACATGAGGCTGGCGACGTAACGGTTGGGACGATTGCCGAGATGATGCGGATCGACCCCTCGCGCGCAAGCCGCATCGTCGCTGAAATGGTGGGGCGGAATATTCTGCGGCGAAAGGCATCTCAGGCGGATGCGCGGCGGATCATCGTCGTGATGACGCCGCTCGGGCAGAGGCTGCTGTCGGAAATACGCGCGCAGAAGCTCGCATTCGTTTCCGAAGTGGTCAAAGACTGGAAGCCGGAAGAGATCGAGGCGTTCGGAGAACTGTTCGAGAAGTTCATTTCCGGCTTCGAAAGTGTTTTTGAGGCTCGCGTCAAGGATATCGCTGACGAAGCCTGAGCAGCGGCCCTTTCCCTTCCCCCCTGGTTTGCGCTATGGGCAGTGCCCATGAGCCAATCCACCTTCACCATTCTGCTTGGCGGCGAGTTGCAGATAACCGACCGCCTGCGACATGCCATCTCGGGCAGCCGTTTCATAGCCGCCGATGGTGGCATGCGTCATGCGGTAGCGCTCGGCGTTGTTCCGGAATTGTGGGTCGGCGATTTCGATTCCACGCCGGCGGATCTCGAAGGCGCTTTTCCTGACGTCCCCAGGCAACCTTATCCCGCTGCGAAGGCCTCAACCGACGGCGAGATTGCGGTTGCGGAAGCGGTCGCCCGCGGCGCGAAACGTCTCGTCTTGGCCGGCGCCCTTGCAGGCGAACGTTCCGACCATGCCATTCAGCACCTGCTCTATGCCGTCAGCCTGGCGGAGCAGGGCTATGACGTACTTCTGACGTCTGGCAGCGAAGAGGCTGTGCCGCTGATTTCAGGCGCAATCGAGCTGGACCTGCCACCAGACAGTCTCTTTTCCGTGCCTGGCTTCAGCGAGCTACGCGGCCTGACAATCGAAAACGCGCGCTACCCGCTTACCGACTTCCATTTGCCCTTCGGCTCGTCACGCACCATTTCCAATGTCGCGAAAGGCAAAGTGCGCTTTTCGCTCGAGAGCGGCCGCGCCATTGTGCTCGCCCGCCCCTATGATCTTTCCGGAGTCTGATCTTTGGCGCCTCCCATTCTGAAACTCGACGACATCTTTCTCAGCTTCGGCGGCACGCCATTGCTTGCCGGCGCGGCTCTGCAGGTGGAGCCCGGAGACAAGATCTGTCTCGTCGGCCGCAACGGCTCCGGGAAGTCGACGTTGCTGAAGATTGCTGCCGGTCTCGTCGAAGCACAGTCGGGAGAGGTCTTCCGCCACCCCTCCTCGACCGTGCGTTATCTCGAACAGGCTCCCGATTTCACCGGCTTCAAGACGGTGCAAGCCTATGCCGAAGCCGGCCTCGGCCCGGGTGACGATCATTATCGCGTCACCTATCTCCTCTCGCACCTCGGCCTCACCGGTGAGGAAGATCCACAAAACCTCTCGGGCGGAGAAGCCCGCCGCGCTGCCCTCGCCCGCGTACTCGCGCCAGAACCCGACATCCTGCTCCTCGATGAGCCGACCAACCATCTCGACCTGCCGACCATCGAATGGCTGGAAGGCGAACTGCAGAAGAGCCGCAGTGCGCTCGTCCTGATCTCCCACGACCGCCGTTTCCTGGAGAAGGTTTCGACGGCGACGGTCTGGCTCGACCGCGGCGCATCGCGGCGGCTCGACAGGGGTTTTTCCCATTTCGAAGCCTGGCGCGACCAGGTGCTGGAAGCGGAAGAGCTCGAGCAGCACAAGCTCGGCAAGGCGATCGAGCGCGAAGAGCACTGGCTGCGCTACGGCGTCACGGCCCGGCGCAAGCGCAACATGCGCCGGCTTGGCGAACTGCAGACCATGCGTACTCAGTATCGCGGCCACAAAGGTCCGCAGGGCACCGTGCAGGCAACGGTTTCCGATGCGCAGGAGTCCGGCAAACTTGTCATCGAAGCCGAGAAGATCACGAAGACCTTCGGCGATCGGCCGATCGTCGCTCCCTTTTCCATCCGCGTGCATCGCGGTGATTGCATCGGCCTTGTCGGCCCGAACGGCGCCGGCAAGACCACGCTGTTGAAGATGCTGACCGGGCAGCTCTTGCCGGACAGCGGCACGGTCAAGCTCGGGACCAATCTGGAAATCGCGACGCTGGATCAGAAGCGCGAAGACCTCAATCCGGAAGAGACGCTCGCCCATTACCTGACCGATGGCCGCGGCGAGAACCTCCTCGTCAACGGCGAGCAGCGGCATGTAACCGGCTATATGAAGGAGTTCCTGTTCCAGCCCGAGCAGGCACGCACGCCGATCAGGAACCTTTCAGGCGGCGAGCGCGCGCGGCTGATGCTGGCCCGCATCATGTCGCGCCCGGCGAACCTGTTGATCCTCGACGAGCCGACCAACGACCTTGATATCGAGACGCTGGATCTGCTGCAGGAAATCGTCGCCGGCTTCCCCAGCACCGTGATTCTCGTCAGCCACGACCGCGATTTCCTCGACCGCACGGTGACGTCGACAATCGCGCCGGCTGTGCCGGATGCACCTGACGGTCGCTGGATCGAGTATGCCGGCGGCTATTCGGACATGCTGGCACAACGAAAGGGCGCTATCGACGAGCGACGGAAGGCCGAGAAGGCGACGGAACGAGCGAAGCCGCAGGAGGCAGCCGCTTCCGCCGAAACGGCAAAAGGAAAAGGCAAGCTTTCCTACAAGCAGAAGTTCGCGCTCGAAAATCTTCCGAAGGAAATGGCCAAGGCGGAAGCCGAAATCGCCAAGCGCGAAGAGCGGATGGCAGATCCCAGCCTGTTCAGCAAAGACCCCACCACGTTCAATCGCCTGGCGGCCGAGATGGAGAAATTCCGCGACAGCCTGACGAAGATGGAAGAGGAATGGCTGGAGCTTGAGATGCTGCGGGAGGAGTTGGAGGGCTGAGACAGCACACCCTCCCATTCCGCCCATCTGTTGCTGGGCAATCTGGCTTCACTTTTCATTGATTCGTCAGCCTTCGATCGGCGGGACTAAGCTGCGCCCCGTAGCCGCAGTTTGTACGACGGCAAGGAAGCAGATCATGCCACACAATCTTAAAGCATTGACCGGGCTCGTCTGGGCCGCGGGTTTCCTCACTATCGCGTCACACAATGCGCTCGCCCAAGAGGCGCAACGTGTGCGCGGTGCGATCGAAAGCCTGAACGGCAACACGCTGGTGGTGAAAACGCGAGAGGGCACCGAGCAGACGGTAAAATTGAAGCCGGATTGGAAGGTCCGCGGCATCAAGAAGGCCTCCGTGGAAGACATCAAGCCAGGGGATTTCGTTGGCGTCGCCTCGTTGCCGAAAGCCGATGGCGGCGACGGTGCGCTCGAAGTGCTGATCTTTCCGGCAGCCATGAAGGGCACCGGAGAAGGCAGTCGCCCCTGGGACCTGAAACCGAACAGCACGATGACCAACGCGACCGTCGCTAAGGCCGTCAAGGCAGTCGACGGCCACACCATCACGCTCACCTATCAGGGCAAGGAAAAGACGATATCCATTGCCGACGATACACCCATCGTTACCATCGCGCCTGCGGGAAAGAAGGATCTTGTCGCAGGAGCGCGCGTGATCGTGATGGGTGAAAAAGCTACCGACGGCACGGTGTCCTCGGCGAATGTCACGGTCGGCACAAACGGCGCCATACCGCCGATGTAAGTGATCAGAGTGCTGGCGCCGGCGCGTTCGGTGCCTTGGCTACGACCTTCACTTCAGGTTTCGCGTGCAGGGCTTCAAGATGCAGCACGCGCGGCTTGAAAGTCTCGACGTAGGTGTCTGACCGACCGATGTAGATCATCGTGGCTTCAGGCATGGCGGCGAGGACCTGCATCATTGTCGATTGCCATTCCGGCTCCATGCCCTCTAGCACTTCGTCGAAAACAATCCATTTCGGCCGCACGAGAAGCAGGCGAGCGAAGCCGATCGCCCGCTGCTCGTCTGAGTCAAGTAGCTTGTCCCAGCGAGCGCGGGTATCAAGCCGTGAAACCAGATTTTGGAGACCTGCCTTTTCCAGTGCCATAACGACATCGGCATTCTGATAGGCGTCAACAGGTTCCGGAAACGCCAACGCTTCGCGAAGCGTACCACCCGGAATGTAGGCCGATTGCGGGACGAAAAGCATGTCGTCCGTGGGCGGTAAGCCGATTTTGCCGCCGCCGCACGGCCAAAGCTCGGAAAGCGCAAGGAACAGCAATTTGCGATTCACGTTGTGGTCGCCGTTGATCATGACCTTTTCGCCGGCCTTGATCGTCACCGCGCCTTCGTGCACGCGGAAGCCACCGCACTGGTCGATATCCTCGCCGATCTTGGCGGCGATCCGGACATGCTCCAGCGTCAGGTTTCCGGAAGGGTTCCGTTCGTACTTGATCGTTCCCTTCATATTAATTTCGTCATTCATGCTGGTGAGCGCCTGCCGGAAATCGGTGACGCGCATCAGCGTGGCGCGCCATTCGGCGATGGGACCGAAATTCGCGACATACCAGCGAAGGGCGGTGTTGACCTGGTTGAAGGCGCCCACGGACACCATCAGCTGGCCAAACGTCAGGCCGCCGGAGAAGTAGGCGGGTGCGGCAACAATGATCGGGATGACAACGACGAGCCAACCGTAGCCGGCCGATACCCAGGTGAGGTTGACGTTGGCCATCGCCACCCGCTTGATCACGGCAAGCACCGCACTAATGTCGGTGTCGATACGCTTCTGCTCATTCTCCTCGCCGCGTGCCACGGTAATCGCCGGCATGTTCTCGTTGGCATGCATCAGCGCGAAGCGAAGCTCTGCTTCCTTGGAGAAACGATCCGCATTGAGCTTGACAAGCTTGCGGCCCACCAGTTGGCTGAGAATCGATGCGGACGCCGCATAAAAGATCGCAGCCCAAACCATATAGCCCGGAATGGAAAAGGAGTGGGTGCCGAAACGGAAGATAAAGCCGCTTGAGAGATCCCACAGAACGCCGATGAAACTGATCAGCAGGATCGTCGCCTGCACCAGCCCGATCATCAGGCTCGTGGTGCTTTCCGCGAGGTTGCGGGCGTCTTCGTGCAGGCGCTGATCGGGATTGACGCCGATGAGGCCGCTGGCCGAAAGCCGAAGCGCACGCTTGCGCTGAAGCCACTGGTTGACAAGATCACGCGTCAGGCCTTCGCGCATGTAGACCGCGGTCATCTGATTGAGCCAGGCCTGCACGACGTTGAGCAGCAGCAGCATGCCGGCGATCAACGCGAAGACCTTCAACTGATGGAAGAAGCCAGGCAGATCGCGCCGCGCGATGCTGTCGTAAAAAGGCGCGTTCCACTGGTTGAGAATGACGGTGGCATAGGCGGTCGCAAGAATGATGGCGATCAGCGCAGTAGCGATCACCAAGACCCTTCCCCGCACGGGCGAATGCCAGAAAGCCGAGAACATGACCCTCAAGCGATAGCCCAGGCTCAGGTCGTATCCTACTCTGTCCTGCCCTTGAATGCTTGGCCTGCCTTTGAGGTCATCTGCCATTACGCGTCCCTAGTCGTCATTCTACTTCAATAAACGTGGTGATTCGCTGTGTCCACCAACAGATTCTAGCAACCTTTAACGTGTGAGTGACTTCGCATCGACCCCACTCTTCGTATGAGCAATTGATTCGCAGCCCGACTGGCGCTATTTAAGGCACTCCGTGGTGATTTGGCCGGCCGGCTTGCAGCCACGTTAAAGAAGTTGCTAAAGGGCCGCGTGCGGACCGATAGCGATATATTCGTTTCTTTGATCGAGTGACCGCAATGCCCATCAAGATCCCCGATACCTTGCCTGCGTTTGAAACCCTGGTTCAGGAAGGCGTACGCGTGATGACCGAGACGGCGGCAATCCGTCAGGACATCCGGCCGCTGCAGATCGGGCTTCTCAACCTCATGCCCAACAAGATCAAGACGGAATTGCAGATGGCCCGCCTGGTCGGCGCTTCGCCGCTGCAGGTGGAGCTTTCGCTCATCCGCGTGGGCAACCATAAAGCAAAGAACACCTCGGAAGACCATCTTCTCGCCTTCTACCAGACGTGGGAGGAAGTGAAGGACCGCAAGTTCGACGGCTTCATCACAACAGGCGCGCCGATCGAGACGCTGCCCTACGAGGACGTGAACTATTGGGGCGAAATGCAGCAGATTTTCGACTGGACGGAAACCAACGTCCATTCGTCGATGAACGTCTGCTGGGGCGCGATGGCCGCGATCTATCATTTCCACGGCGTTCCGAAATACGAACTCAATGAGAAGGCCTTCGGTGTCTACCGACACCGGAATCTGAAGCCGTCGTCGGTCTACCTGAACGGTTTCTCCGACAATTTCGAAGTGCCCGTGTCGCGCTGGACCGAGGTTCGCCGCAGCGACATCGAAAAGTCACCAGACCTGGAGATCCTGATGGAATCCAGCGAAATGGGCGTCTGCCTGGTGCATGAACGCAAGGGCAAACGGCTCTATATGTTCAATCATGTGGAGTACGATTCAACGTCGCTCTCGGACGAGTACTTCCGCGACGTGAATGCCGGCGTGCCGATCAAGATGCCGCACAACTATTTCCCGCACAACGATCCGTCGCTGGCGCCACAAAATCGCTGGCGCAGTCACGCGCACCTGTTGTTCGGCAACTGGATCAACGAGATCTACCAGACGACACCTTACGATCTCAACGACATCGGCAAGGACAACTGACGGAGCCGATGCCAAGCGGCCGCCGCTTGGTCTGACGGTGCTTCTTTTTTACGACACCCGTTGCGGTTTGCGGCAAATGGGGGCAGGTTCCCTGCCTCAATTGAAGATATATCTGGATGGTCGCTATGGCGGAAATGTTGAAACGGGAAGTTTTTGGGCAGACCCAGTCGGGCGAGACCGTCTATCGTGTTGAGATCAAGGGTGGCGGGCTGACCGCCAAGATCATCACTTGGGGAGCCGTCATTCAGGATCTCCGCCTTGACGGTCACGATGCGCCGCTGCTGCTTGGCTTCGACGATTTTGACAGCTACCCCGCCCACTCTTCTTACTTTGGCGCTACGCCTGGGCGCTGCGCAAACCGCATCGGCGGCGGCAAGTTCACATTGGATGGCAAGAACTATCAACTCGATCTCAACGAGAAGGGCGTGACCCATCTTCACGGTGGCAAGGACAACATCGCCAAGCGGAATTGGACAATCGTCGAGCACGATGTCGACCGCGTCGTGTTGAAGATAGTCGATCCCGACGGTCGGGGCGGCTATCCGGGCAACTGCACCATCCAGGCAACCTACTGGGTACACGGCAACGGCGAATTTTCCGTGATCTACGAATCGACGAGCGATCAACCGACGATCGCTAACGTCTGCCAACATGCTTATTTCAACCTCGACGGCCGCGACGATGCGCTCGGCCACGACATCATGATCGCAGCCGACGGCTACCTCGTGACGAACGAGTTGCAGATCCCGACCGGAGAGATACGGCCCGTGGCCGGAACGGTGTTTGACTTCCGCGAGATGTCGCCCATGAAGCGGTTCGACGGCAGCGAACAGGCACTCTACGATCACAATTTCTGCCTCTCCACCGAACGCGCCGCAAAGCGCTCCGTCGCGCTTGCGCGCAGCCTGAACTCAGGCGTTTCGCTGGAAGTTCGCACGACGGAGCCCGGCGTACAGTTCTACGCCGGCTTCAAGCTCGACGTGCCTGTGCCAGGGCTCGATGGACGCAAGTATGGTCCCTTCGCCGGCTTCTGCCTGGAAACACAGATCTGGCCGGATGCGATCAACCACGACGGCTTCCCCAATGCGGTTTTGCGCCCGGGTGAAGTGTTGCGTCAGGAAACGGATTACATTTTCTCGAAGAGCTAACGCTCTCGCCTTGTTCTCGAATGAGCCAACCCTCGCAGGCTTCCCGCGGGGGTTTTCTTTTGCGAGTCATTTCTTGCTTGCGATTGGTTCTAAATAGGTTCTATTATTGCGAAATGGATAGAACCAGTCTGATAGCGGAGCTCAACAGCCGTGGCCTGCGCGACGAGGCGTTGACCGGGCCGCTTTACAAGCGGCTGGCACAGGCGCTGACCGGTTTGATCCAGGAAGGGTTGCTGAAGCCCGGGACGGCGCTCCCCGGCGAGCGCGATCTGGCCGAAGCGTTGAAGGTCGGGCGTGTCACCGTTCGGACCGCCTATCGCGACCTGATGAATTCAGGCACGCTCGAGTCGCGGCACGGAAGCGGTACCTTCGTTTCCAGCAAGGTCGAGCGCATGGAACAGTCGCTGTGGCGGCTCTCGTCGTTTTCTGCCGACATGCGCTCGCGCGGCCGCGCTCCGGCCGCAAGGATCTTGTCGCGAACCGTCAATACGCCATCTCCCGAAGAGGCATTCCTGCTTGGCCTTGGACTTGATGAACCCGTTCTTCGCCTCGATCGTCTGCGCCTTGCCGACGGGCTGCCGCTTGCCATCGAACGTGCTGTCGTGCCGATAAAGTTTCTCGGAGAAGGCGGTGGCGGCGAGGGATCTCTTTATGAAGCGCTCGCGGCGAACGGCCACCGTCCGGTCCGAGCGCTGCAGAGATTGACGGCCGTCACGCTCGATCCGTCGTCGGCCGCTGCGCTGAACGTGAACGCCGGCGCGCCCGCACTGCTGATCGAACGTGTGTCGCGTCTGGAGGACCAGCGTGTCGTTGAATACACCCGCTCCCACTATCGTGGTGATGCATATGATTTTGTTGCGGAATTGAGAATCGGAGATGACCTATGAGTGAAAACCCATCACTAATGTTGCAGGAAGCCAGCCAGTCACCGGAAGTCGTCGCAACCCTGCTGCAGAAAGAAAGGCCCGTCCTCGACGAGATTGCAAAGCTGTTTGCATCGGGGGCTCCGAGCGTCGTGACGACCGCGGCGCGCGGCTCTTCGGACCACGCCGCGACCTTCTTCAAATACCTGTTCGAGATCACCTGTGGCGTGCCGGTCGCATCGGTTGGCCCTTCGATCGCCTCGGTCTACGGCGCATCGCTGCATCTGAAGGGTGGCATCCACTTCACCGTGTCGCAATCCGGCGCGAGCCCCGACATCGTTGCCTTGCAGGATGCGGCAAAGCGCGGCGGGGCAACGACGATCGCTGTCGTCAACGTCACCGATAGTCCGCTGGCCAAGCAGGCCGACATCGTTCTCGGGCTCAACGCGGGCACAGAAAAGAGCGTAGCTGCGACCAAGTCCTTCATCGCCTCCGTCGCCGCGCTTTCCGGTGTCACGGCCGCCATCAGCGGCAAGCGCGATCTGCATGCCTCCCTGGAAAAGCTGCCCGATGCCCTCCAGGCAACCAGCGGCATCGATACGAAGGCAGCAGAGGACGTCCTATTCAACGCCAGCTCACTCTACACCGCTGGTCGCGGTCCTGCCTTCGCTATCGCCCTTGAGGCAGCCTTGAAAGCCAAGGAGACGGCAGGCCTGCATGCAGAAGCCTTCTCCCTTGCCGAGCTGATGCACGGTCCGATGCGCCTTGTTCAGCCGGGCTTCCCGATCGTCGCCTTCACGCCGGATGATCCGGCCTTCGGTAATAACGTGCAGGCTCTGGAGCGACTGCAGAAGCTGGGCGCCACCACCGTGCCGTTCTCGGCCAAGCCGGTTTCCGGGATCAATGTCCAGGTGCCGACGACCGGCAGCGGGTTGCTCGACCCACTCGTTTCGCTGCTCGTCTACTACCGCCTGATCGAGTCGGTCACCCGTCGGAAGGGATTCGACCCCGACAAGCCGGCCAACCTGCTCAAGGTCACGGAGACGATGTGATGGTTCGCAAGATCTTCTCCGGCGCGCGGATCTTCGACGGTCAGCGCTTCCACGACGACAAGGCGCTCATTGTCTCGAACGGCCGTGTCGAGGCGATTGCGGCGGCAGGCGACCTTCCTGACGGTGAGCACACGCGCTTTGAAGGCGGCGTGCTTTCCGCAGGTTTCATCGATGCGCAAGTGAACGGCGGTGGCGGCCGGATGCTCAACGACGAGCCGTCGCCAGCCTCCATGTACATGATTGCCGAAGGTCATCGCCCTTACGGAACGACTGCATTGCTGCCGACGCTGATCACCGATACCGCGGACGCGACAGCAGCAGCAATCGAGGCAGCCGAGGAAGCCGTCAAGTCGAACCGCGGCGTGGCGGGTCTGCACCTCGAGGGTCCGCATCTGGCGCCTGCCCGCAAGGGAGCACACCTCGCCGAGCTCATGCGCCCCGTCGAAGACAGGGACGTGAAGGCGTTCATTGCGGCCAAGGAGGCGATCGGCACGCTGCTGGTAACGATGGCGGCCGAACAGGTCACGGCGAAACAGGTGCGCGAACTCAGCGAAGCCGGTGTCACCGTCAGCATCGGCCATTCCGATTGCTCCAGCGAGGCGGCAGAGGCACGGTTCGATGCCGGCGCACGTGGCGTCACCCATCTTTTCAACGCCATGAGCCAGCTTGGCCACCGGGCGCCCGGTCTGGTCGGTGCGGCCATCGATCACCCCTCGGTCTGGTGCGGCATCATCGCCGACGGCCATCATGTCGATCCGAAGGCGCTTCGAACCGCGCTTCGTGCCAAGCGGGGCGAGGGCAAGCTCTTTTTCGTCACCGACGCGATGTCGCTGGTTGGATCGGAGCAAGACTCTTTCACGTTGAATGGTCGTACGGTTCGGCGCGAAAGGGGCGGGTTCTGCTCGAAGCTGGTTCTTTCGGATGGCACGCTTGCCGGCTCCGATGTCGATATGGCGTCCACCATCCGCTATGGGGTTACTTATCTGGAACTGACCCTCGCCGAGGCCCTTCGCATGGCGACGCTCTATCCGGCGCGCTTCCTGCGCCTTGACGACCGCGGCCACCTGTCACCGAGTGCCCGGGCCGATCTGGTGCATCTCACCGACGCCCTGGAGGTCACACGGACCTTCATCAGCGGTGAAGCCGCCTAGAAAGCGAGGATGTGATGACCGCGATCACCGATGCTTATTTTTCCAATCTGATTGGCCGGCTCGAGGCTTTGAAGACGGAACTCGCCGAGCCCATGGCTTTGGCGGCCAAAGCGATCCTGGAAGCCGCCCGCAACGACAAGCGGGTCTATGTGTTCGGCACCGGGCACTCGCATATGCTGGCGGAAGAGGTCCACTATCGAGCAGGCGGCCTCGCCTTGACGATCCCGGTCCTCGTCGGCTCCGCAATGCTGCACGAAGGCGCCGTAATCAGTTCAGTTTACGAGCGCACGCAAGGATTGGTGCGGCCGGTACTCGAACGCTATGGCATGCAGCCCGGCGACGTCATCATCATCGCGTCGAACTCCGGCGTGAATGCAGCGCCGATCGAAGCTGCCGATTACGGCCACGAAATCGGTGCCAAGGTGATCGCCATCACGTCGGTCTCCTATTCGAGTGCGATTGCAAACGGCCGGCGGCGGCTGGCCGACATCGCCGATATCGTGCTGGACAACGGTCTTCCCCCTGGCGATGCGGTGATTGCGCTCCCGGGCACGGAGCTAAAGGTCGGCCCGGTTTCCACGGCGATCGGCGCAACGGTCCTCAACGCGATCTTCGCGGAGGTTGCTGCGGAGCTTGCGAAGAGCGGCGACGCACCGATCTATCTCAGCGCCAACATGCCGGGCGCGGCAGCGGTGAACCAGCGGCTGGTGTCAAAATACCGACCGCGCAATCCGCACCTCTAGGAGAGCTCGGCGCCCGATTGTCAACGCCACGCCGACAGTCGGTCGCCAAAGTTCAATCTACCGAACCGTGCGAGTGAGGCGCATATTTCTTTCAAGAACAGCGGCGAGGCCACGTCCCGCCGGCTTGGAAAGGAACGGTCCCATGACCCAGATCATCTTGAATTCCGCCGTCGCCATCCTGATTGCGGCTGCATTCGTGACAACGGCCGCTGCCGCTCTTCGCGGCGAAAATCGCGCAATGCAAAAGGTGCCGGTCAGGGCCAAGGCAAGGCGTCACCCAAAGGGCTGAAAGACAGCCTAATAATTCCTCAAATCCGCCCCAATATCGACACCGGTTTGAACGACCAATGGGTCGTGGGGAATTCGGAGTGCAGGGCATGACCAGAATTATCGGCGCAGCCGCAATATTGACGATCGCCATGGCGACCTATGCGGCATACTTGAATCCTTACGATACGCGTAGCCAGCAAGGCCGCTATTCGCAGCAGATCGAGAGCCACGATAACGGCCTTACAGCATCCATCCGCTAAACGAACAACTGGCCGCCATTGGCGCTGAGCGTCGATCCGGTAATGAAACCCGCATCATCGGAAACCAGGAAGACGACGCAGCGGGCAACCTCTTCAGGCTCGCCCAGGCGGCCGACCGGAATCTGCGGAATGATCCGTTCGTTGAGGACTTTTTCCGGGACCGCGAGAACCATTTCCGTCCCGATATATCCTGGGCAGATCGCATTCACGGTGATGTTCTTGGCAGCACCCTCCTGCGCGAGTGCCTTGGTGAAGCCGAGGTCGCCGGCCTTGGCCGCCGAATAGTTCGCCTGCCCCATCTGCCCCTTCTGGCCGTTGATCGAAGAGATGTTGACAATCCGCCCATAGCTTCGGTCGCGCATGCCGCCCCAGACCTGGTGCGTCATGTTGAAGAGTCCGGTGAGGTTGGTGTTGACGACCTCGTGCCACTGTTGCGGCGTCATCTTGTGGAACATTGCGTCCCGGGTGATGCCGGCGTTGTTGACAAGGACGTCGACCGGACCCAGTTCAGCCTCTACCTTCGCGATGCCCTCGCCGCATGATGCGTAGTCGGAAACATCCCATTTGAAGACGGGGATGCCTGTGGTGCTGTGAAAGGCGTTCGCCTTCTCGTCGTTGCCCGCGTAGTTGGCGGCAACTGCATAGCCTGCATTCTTCAGTGCGACGGAAATCGCGGCGCCAATGCCGCGGGTACCACCAGTGACAACAGCCACCCTGCTCATGTTCCGCTCCCTCATTTGAAGGCCCCGCTATCCTGCGGGGCTCAGGTTATGGTTGGATTGCCTGCTGTTCAAAGAGCTTCAAAGCACATCGCGACGCCCATGCCGCCACCAATGCACAGCGTCGCCAATCCCTTCTTGGCGCCACGGCGCTTCATCTCGAAGAGGAGCGTGTTGAGCACCCGCGCGCCGGACGCGCCGATTGGGTGACCGATCGCGATCGCACCACCGTTGACGTTGACGATCGAAGGATCCCAGCCGAGGTCCTTGTTGACCGCGCATGCTTGTGCGGCAAAGGCTTCGTTTGCTTCGACCAGATCGAGATCGCCGACCGACCAACCCGCCTTTTCCAGCGCCTTGCGCGACGCCGGGATCGGGCCGGTTCCCATGACCTGCGGATCAACGCCTGCCGTAGCCCAGGAAACAATGCGGGCGAGCGGCTGGATACCACGGCGGGAGGCCTCGGCCTCGGTCATCAGCACGGCTGCGGCGGCGCCATCGTTCAGGCCGGAGGCATTCGCCGCGGTCACCGTGCCTTCCTTGTCGAAGGCGGGCCGCAGCTTGGCCATCGAGTCGAGCGTTGCGCCGTGACGGATGTATTCATCGGCATCGACCGTGACATCGCCCTTTCGTGTCTGGATAACGAAAGGAATGATTTCATCGGCGAAGCGGCCGGCCTTTTGCGCGGCTTCCGCCTTGTTCTGCGACGCGACGGCAAAGCGGTCCTGCTCCTCGCGGGAGAGCTGCCACTGGCGGGCAATGTTCTCGGCGGTGATGCCCATGTGATAGCCGTAGAAGGCGTCCGTCAGGCCGTCCTTGATCATGGTGTCGACCATCTTCATGTCGCCCATTTTGACACCGCCGCGCAGATGCGCAGCATGCGGCGCCATCGACATCGACTCCTGACCGCCGGCGACGATGATCTTTGCGTCACTGAGCGCGATCTGCTGCATGCCGAGCGCCACCGCCCGAAGACCGGAGCCACAGAGCTGGTTGACGCCCCATGCCGTTGCCTCCTTGGGAACACCCGCCTTCATGGCCGCTTGGCGGGCCGGGTTCTGGCCTTCGCCAGCCTGAAGAACTTGGCCGAGAATGACTTCATCGACTTCGCTGGCATCGACGCCTGCACGCTCCAGCGCACCTTTGACCGCGGCCGCACCCAGTTCATGGGCCGGAACGGTGGCGAACGCGCCATTAAATGAGCCAACGGCTGTGCGGCCTGCACTAGCGATGACGATGGATGAACTCGACATGATGATCTCCTGTTAACTCCATCAGATACAGAGGAAACTGACAAAGCTTCAGCGCCAAGTCAAA
Source organism: Hyphomicrobiales bacterium (assembly GCA_900466985.1). GTDB lineage: Bacteria > Pseudomonadota > Alphaproteobacteria > Rhizobiales > Rhizobiaceae > Rhizobium. Next base: position 207,682 of record UBOA01000001.1, on the reverse strand, counting down.
CGACAAGACGCTAACATTCAATTTTAGGCACTGCTTACGCTAGGGCAAATTATCTCTGCTGCAAAAGGGGTTGCCGCATCGCACAAAGAGATTGTCACTGGGCTTCGTTTGCGTCTACATTCCTCCGTGGAGGAATTTCCATAACAATCAGACGGGCTTCGGGAGACTGATATGGCGAAGAATGACGGGCAGATCGTAATCAAGAAATACGCCAATCGCCGCCTCTACAACACAGGCACCAGCACTTACGTAACGTTGGAAGACCTGGCGGAGATGGTGAAGAAGGGGGAGGATTTTACGGTCCAGGACGCAAAGAGCGGGGACGACATTACCCACTCGGTACTGACACAAATCATTTTCGAACAGGAATCCAAGACGGGCAACACGCTCCTGCCGATCTCGTTCCTCCGCCAGCTGATTACCTATTACGGCGACCAGATGCAGATGGTCGTTCCGAGCTTTCTGGAACACTCCATGCGCGCCTTTACCGAACAGCAGGCGCAGATGCGCGAGCAGGTCACGCGCGCTTTCGGCGAAACGCCGATCGGCAAGAACCTGCAACTGCCGATGCAGTTGGTCGAAGACCAGGTCCGTCGCAATACCGAGATGTTCCAGCAGGCCATGCAGATGTTCTCGCCGTTCATGACGCCGCCGGCCAAGGAGAGTCGCAAGGCGGAAGCAAAGGACATCGACGAGCTGAAGGAACAGCTGCGCGCCCTTCAGAACAAACTCGATAGTCTCTAAGCGTCAGAGCCCGATCGAAACATCGCGCCTGGCGGTGCGAATAGATACGGCAAAGCCGCCAATCACATCGATCAACACAATCGTCATCAGGATGAAGAAAACCTGGGTGGCCGCATCCTGGACGAGGAGAAACTCGACCAGGAAGGCAATAAAGACGAGCATCGACAACATGTGATTGGTAAGGCTGCCGTCATTGCGGGTCGCCTTCAGTATTTCGAAGAACAGGACTGCAAGCGCGATGACGATGAAGAGGTCGCCGAGCGACATGCTCCACATGGCCCCCGAAATCATCGACAAGACGATGACATCGTTTTCGAGCGATGGAAGCCCGCCGCCGCCCATCAAGCCCAGCATCGACATATTGTAGAGAATGAACGGAATAACCATCAGCGGCACAGCATTGAACATGTGGCAAATCTCCCCCAGCGAGAGAATAGTGCCGTAAATCGCCGCGTGACTTCAAGCCATCCAAAGAATGTATTTGTCGTCGGAAAAAGCAAAAGGCCGGCACATGGCCGACCTCGCAAGTTTTACTCAGACAGAGCGCAAATGTATTATGCGCTTTCCTTCGGCGTCAGAACCTGACGGCCGCGATACATACCGGTCTTCAGATCGATATGGTGCGGACGGCGCAGTTCGCCGGAGTTCTTGTCTTCAACGTAGGTCGCAGCCTTCAGCGCGTCGGCAGAGCGGCGCATACCGCGCTTGGACGGGCTCGTTTTTCTCTTCGGTACAGCCATTTCTCTTACTCCACTTCACGGGCAAACACATCCTACGGCCAGACTGGCGGCCGAAACGACGTATCGCGATTTCGGAAATTTTGCGCGCTTATACATGCCTTGAGGGGGCTTGACCAGTCCCCAAGCTTATTTTTTGAGATTCCTGCGTTTCGAGGGTCAGACCTCGTCTTCCTCGACAATCCAGGGCTCGGATCGCGCCGCCTCTTCCCACTTTTTCCAGGCGGGATGCGCCTTGACGGCTGCAATATAACTGAGCGTGTCGCCGGCAGATACCAGGTCGTATACATCGAAACGACTGACAACGGGCGCGAACATCGCGTCGGCGCCTGAAAAACCACCAAAAAGGAACGGCCCGCCAGAGTGGGCGCGCAGGTCGCGCCAGATCGTCTCGATGCGGGCGACATCGGCCATGACCCCATCAGCAAGCGCGATCTTGCCCTTCGGCCGCCGGATATTCATCGGGCAGGCGCTCCGCAGGGCTCCGAAACCCGCAAGCATTTCCATGGAAACAGCGCGCGCGACCGCTCGCTTCCCACGCTCCCTTGGCCATAGCCCGGCTTCCGGGAAGAGCTCGGCAACATATTCGATGATCGCCAGTGACTGCCAGACACGAACCTCGCCGTGCAGAAGCACAGGAACCTGCCCCGTTGGCGAGAACTCCCTGAAGCGAGGATTGCCGGCGGGAAAATCGAAGGGAACCAGCACCTCCTCGAAGGGAATGCCGGCGGCCGTCATGGCGATCCATGGCCGAACCGACCAGGACGAATAGTTCTTGTTGCCGATGTAGAGCGTGAGCTTGTCCATGAAATCTCCCTTTACGGTGCAGGCGCGAACACAAGCCGCTCCTCGAAATGGTTCATATCGTCGAAAGAGCAGAAGGCCGGAGGCTTCAATTCTATCACCGGAGCGGTTTCGCGCAGTGTGGCAAGCGCGCCATCGAGCATCGCCTGCCATGCCGGGAGCGCCGCTTCCGGCAGCCTTGCGATCGGATAGCAGAATGTGACGTGGAACGCATAGGTGTCATGATCCGGGTGCCGGTAGCCGAACACAGGGGCGAACGCGTCACGCCAGTCCTTCATGATCCGCCGGTCCGCTGCGGTAATGCCGTCCACCGTAAGTCCGACCGGCGTGACCTCGGTGACTTCAACCTCAAACGGGCCCGGTGGCTCGAAGGATTGCAGCCGATCCAGAAAGATCTCGCTCATGCGCTCGATCCCGGTATCAAGCGCCACGTCCTCCGGCCAGTAAGGCGGCGTGCGGCGATACTCGATAATACCCTGAAACAGGGTCATGTGCAGGCTGGAGATCGGCGTGAAGGCGAACTTCGATGCTTCCGGCATCGCCAGAAACGTCTCACGCGCTTCAATGATCGCCCGCTGCGAGCGCGATCCCTCGACCAGATGACAGACGACCGTATTGCCGGGCTCGCGCAGAAACGTCCCAGTTGCGTCGTAGCGGGTCCCGAGATGCCTCGGCGGGACAGGATTATGAATGGCGGAATAGGTCAGAAGGCTGGGCGAAAGGGCAGAAATCATCGCTGGCAGTCCGGTCGTTGATGGCAGGATTTCCGTCCATAATGTTAAAGCACGAATGCCAGATGACACTCATGAGCACCAACGACTTATTGCGATATCAATCATAAATGCATCTGATGTAATCGCCCGACCCTCGCGCGCGCCGCTCGATCAGGCCGGCGAGCCGTCGCAAGCCACGCCCGGGCTTGCCGGCGTTGCGATCGAAGGGGTTGGGAAGCGACACGGCAAGAAGAGCGGCCTGCCGACTGGTCAATTTCGATGCCGGCACGTTGAAATGGTGACGTGCCGCGGCCTCGATGCCGTATACCCCCGGCCCCCATTCGGCAATGTTGAGATAGATCTCCATCAGGCGCCGCTTCGACCAGACGAAATCTGCGGTCACAGCCAACGGCAGCTCCATCGCCTTGCGAACGAAGGACCGGCTATTCCACAGGAACAGGTTCTTCACCGTCTGCATCGGGATCGTGCTGCCGCCGCGGGTCGCCTGGCCGCTCAGCGTATCCTCCAACAGCATTCGCATCTCGCCCCAATCGACACCACCGTGGAAGCAATATTGTCCGTCCTCGGACATCATCACCGACTGGACGAGAACCGGCGAGATATCGTCGAGCGACACCCATTGCCGGTCGTAGCCGCGCAGCAGCACCAGATCGCGGAGCATGAGCGTGGAAACGGGGTGAACGAAAGGCAGCAGATAGAGGACGATCAGGACATAGGGAAGAATGACGAGCGCCGCCAGTGCGAGAGCGATGCGCATGATCACGGGCCGGCCCTTGAGCCAAAACAACGCGTGCCTGTGAAACGGCACGGTCATGCTTTCCTCTCTCTCCGGCGATATGTCCAATTCCCCGACCCAGTCTCTTGCCCTTCTCCTCCATACCGTTTGCGAACTTGCATTGCCAGAGACAAAGGAAATCTTCGCCGGATGATCGACAATTCCGTTGCAGAGGGAAGGCAGCTCATGCCAAACAGCGCGCCATGGACGCAAGCTCTGAAACATTCGAAGCCAGATTGACGGCTGCCGCGCGCGAGGTCGAGGCTGTGCTCGACACCCTGCTGTCGTCATCCGTATTGAACGGCGAGATCGCTCGTCCGGAACGGCTGCGTTCAGCCATGCACTATGCCAGCCTGAACGGCGGCAAGCGGCTCCGCCCTTTCCTGGTCGTCGAGGCGGCATCGCTGCTCGGCGGGGACAGAGGCGCGGCCCTGCGCGTGGGCGCGGCACTCGAATGCGTGCACTGTTATTCGCTGGTTCACGACGACCTGCCGGCAATGGACGACGACGACCTCCGTCGAGGCAAACCGACCGTGCACATCGCCTATGATGAGGCGACCGCCATCCTCACTGGCGACAGTCTGCTCACCTATGCCTTTGACATCATCGCCGCGCCCGAAACGAAATTGCCTGATGCCGCCAAAGTCGCGTTGACCCTGGCACTGGCGCGCGCTGCAGGCGTTGGGGGTATGGCAGGCGGACAGGCACTCGACCTTGCCGCCGAGAAACAGGCGCCGGACGAACAAGGCATCGTGACGCTGCAGGCCATGAAAACAGGCGCGCTCATCCGCTTTGCCTGCGAAGCCGGCGCCATCATTGCCGGCGCTTCGCCGGAGGATCGTACACGATTGCGTCAGTTCGGCGAGAGGATCGGCCTCGCCTTCCAGCTCGCGGACGACATTCTCGATCTCACCTCCGATGCAGCCACAATGGGCAAGGCGACGGGTAAGGACGCCGGTCGCAGCAAGGGCACATTGGTGGCACTGCACGGCATGGCATGGGCGGAAGCCAAGCTTGCCGAGCATGTGCGCGAGGCCGAAACACTGCTGTCTCCCTATGCCGGGCGCGGCACAGTTCTGACTGAAGCAGCTCGCTTCATTGCCGGACGCAAGAGCTGAAAAAGCGTCACCGAGACAATATTTCCGCCAGCGGACCAGATTCAGTCTCTTGTTGATCGCCTGGAGCCGGCTCTAAAAACAGGCAATAGCCGACCGGCGAACAAGAGACGCAAGATGCATGAGATCCTGACCTACCTGCCGCAGATCCTGCCGGCCTACATCGCCTATCTGATCGCCGTCATTAGCCCTGGCCCGGCAATCATGGCCATCGTGTCGACGTCGATGACGCAAGGCCGCAAGGCCGGCATGACCATCTCGCTCGGCATCTTCGCCGGATCGTTCACCTGGGCATGCGCCGCCGCTCTCGGTCTTGCGACCATCCTCCAGACCTACGCCATCGCACTCGAGATCCTGAAGATTTTCGGCGGTATCTACCTTCTCTATCTCGCATACAAGGCTTTCAGGGCTGTGCGCGCCAACGATGATCTGCCGCAGGCCGTCGTGCAAAAGAGGCTTACGACGCGCGCCCTGTTGCTGCGCGGCTATGGCATTCACGTCACCAACCCGAAAGCCATCTTCGCTTGGCTGGCGATCATCGCACTTGGGATGCCTCAAGGCGCGCCGGCATCCGTCGCCGGTTTGATCATCGGCATGTGCATGACGACGGGCTTTGCCATCTTCATGGGCTACGCAGTGATCTTCTCGACACCACACGCCTTGAAGATTTACCGCAACATACGCCGCTGGATCGAAGGGGCCATGGCCGCCTTCTACTGTGTCGCGGGGTTGAAGCTGCTAACCAGCCGAATCTGAGAGGGTTTTCGGCTGGCGCTTATTCGGCGGCCGTCTTCTGCCCGAAGCGCTTTTCGATGTAGTCGACCATGAGCGCCTCGAAGTCAGAAGCGATGTTCGGCCCGCGCAGGGTCAACGCCTTCTTGCCGTCGATGAACACGGGCGCAGCCGGCGTTTCGCCGGTGCCGGGCAGGGAAATGCCGATGTCGGCGTGCTTGCTTTCACCTGGTCCGTTGACGATGCAGCCCATGACCGCAACGTTCAGCGCTTCGACACCCGGATATTTCTCGCGCCAGACCGGCATGTTCTTGCGAAGGTCGTTCTGGATGTTCTGCGCCAATTCCTGGAATACGGTCGAGGTCGTGCGCCCACAGCCGGGACAAGCCGCAACGACAGGCACGAACTGGCGGAAGCCCATCACCTGCAGCAACTCCTGGGCAACCTGCACTTCGCGCGTCCGGTCACCATTCGGCTCCGGCGTCAGCGACACGCGGATCGTATCGCCGATTCCCTGCTGCAGCACATAGCCCATGGCAGCCGATGAAGCGACGATCCCCTTGCTGCCCATGCCGGCTTCGGTAAGGCCGAGATGCAGGGCGTGGTCGGAGCGTTCGGAGAGCATCGAATAGACGGCGATCAGATCCTGTACCTGGCTGACCTTGGCGGACAGGATGATGCGGTTGCGCGGCAGGCCGATCTCTTCGGCCAGATTGGCCGAGATCAAGGCGGACTGCACGATTGCCTCACGCGTCACTTGACGCGCCGAAAGCGGTGAGCCAGCCTCGGCGTTCTGGTCCATCAGCGCCGTCAGCAACTCCTGATCCAGCGAACCCCAGTTCACACCGATGCGCACCGGCTTGTCGTAGCGGATCGCCATCTCGATGATGTCGCCGAACTGCTTGTCCTTCTTGTCCTTGAAGCCGACGTTGCCCGGATTGATACGGTATTTCGCCAGTGCCTCGGCGCAGGCCGGATGGTCGGCAAGAAGCTTGTGGCCGATGTAGTGGAAATCACCGACGAGCGGGACGTCCATGCCAAGGCGCAGCAGCCGTTCGCGAATCTTCGGAACCGCGGCAGCGCTCTCGTCGCGGTCGACGGTGATGCGGACAATCTCGGACCCCGCTTTGAAAAGAGCCGCCACCTGCGCAACGGTGGAGTCTATATCCGCAGTGTCGGTATTCGTCATCGACTGGACGACAACAGGCGCACCACCCCCCACGATGACGCCACCAACATCGACCGCAACGGATGCGCGCCGCGGCCTCGGATCAAAATCTGCAGCAGAAGACATATAGAGTTCTTGAACCCCTGAATTTCGTGTCTTTCAGGTGGATCATGCCCGCTTTGTTGTCAACCGCCCCGCACATCACTTTTGCTTGGAGCCGTCTCAGTGACCGCCACCCGATATGCCGTCGGCATAGCGTGCAAGGTTCGAGAACAGCAGTACGACGACCAGCAAGACAGGCAACGCCATGAAGACGACACTGAATCCGATATGCTCCGCCACGAAGCCGATCGCGGAGGGAGCCACCAACATTCCGGAATAGCCCATGGTGGTGACCACAGAGAGGCCAATGCCGGCGCGCAGGCCCGGAATATTGCCGGCAGCCGAAAACGCAATCGGAACCATGTTCGAGATCCCGATGCCGCAAAGCGCAAAGCCCAGGATCGCAATTTCCGCATTGGGCGCAAAGGCGGCGAGCAGCATGCCTGATATCGCAAACAGCGTGCAGATCCGAAGCGTCAACACGCCGCCAAGCCGGTCGCGAACAAGATCGCCGCCAAACCGCATGACCGACATCGTCAGCGAAAACGCCGCAAAGCCGAAGCCGGAAAGCGCCACCGATGCTCCCAGTTCCTCACGCAGGTAGAGCGCGCCCCAATCCAGCACAGCGCCCTCCGGAACCATGGAGAAAAGCGCCATCAAGCCGATCAGCCACGGCAGCGGCACCAGTGGCAGCCGAAGCTTTTCCTTCTTCTCGTCGGGATGCGGAGGGTCCGCGAGGATCATCCTCCAGGCGACGCCCAGAACGATCGCCGCAAGAGCAGTCGCAATCTGCGCATGCCAGAGCACACCGACCTTGGCGATCAGCAGGCCACCGAGGCCGGCGCCGATCAAACCGCCCAAACTCCAGAAGGCGTGGCACGAGGACATGATCGACCGCCGCATCGATTGCTCGACCGCAACCGCATTCGCATTCATGGCAACGTCCATGGCCCCCATGAAGCCGCCAAACAGAAAGATCGAGATCGCCCCTGTCGCAACGTTCGGCGCAAGCGTCAGTGCAAGCAGCGCAGGCAGAAGGCACACCGCGGCGATCTGCGCGACAAGTTTCGAGCCATAGCGCGCGATTTGAGCCCCCGCGATTGGCATCAGGGTAAGCGAACCGACACCAAGAACCAGGATCATCAGACCCAACTGAAACTTGCTCAGCTGCAGGCGCTCTGCGAATTCGGGAATTTTCGGCGCCCAGCAGCCAACGATGAAGCCATTGACGAGAAACAGCAGCGAAACCGCTATCCTGTTCTTCGTTACGTAGCCGCTTCTGACCATCGGCGCTGTGTTAACGTGGTTATCCATGTCTCTTCCCACAGTGTCTCGACGTCGGCACTCGCCCGACGCGTTTCTTGAATGATAGTTACGTCGTTCCGCCAGCCACGATCGTCCTGCAGCCGCTGTCGCGATAGCGCGCCAGCATGGCCGGGTCGGCGTCCTGCTCGACCACCAGGCACTCGCACTGCGCCACCGGAAGCACGCTATGTGGCGCGGCAGTGCCGAACTTGTCGGACGTCGCGGCGACCAGAACCTTCTTGCTTCGCGATGCTGCAAAACGCTTGAATTCAGCATCTTCGAAGCCGAAGGCCGTCACGCCAGCAGTCAGATCTATCCCGCAAGCACCGAGGATGCAAAGATCGGGTGACAGGGATTCCATGTCGCGCATGGCCTTTGCGCCGAGCGCACCGCTGACCTGCCGGTCGATAAGCCCGCCGATCAGGATCACGTTAACCGCCGGCTTCTCGATCAGGGCGGCGGCGATCGCTGGCGCGTTGGTCGCTGCCGTCAGGGTCAAATCCATTGGCAGGGCCATCGCAATTGCGAGGTTGGTGCTGCCCGCATCGAAAAACACGGTCGAGCCGGGAACGATCTGCGACACAGCGGCGACGGCGAGCGCCTGCTTGCGATCCCGCGCGATCCCTGCCCGGTGGCCAAGGCTCCCGCCGGCGGGCGCAACCGGCAACGCGCCACCATAGACGCGCTCGCACAGGCCGGCAGCTGCCATCTCGCGCAGGTCCCTGCGGACCGTGTCTTCGGATACACGGAATTCAACTGCAAGGTCTGCCGCTAGCACCCGACCATCACTGTGCAGCTTCCGCAGGATGACGCTTTGGCGCTCCTGCAGGAGAAGTTCGTTCGTATTCATGCCGACTTCAGCCTAGTTGATCAAAAACTGATAAAAACATGCATAAACGGATACAAACGTGCACGCAAGTGTGGTGCGCTATCGCGATCTTCACAAACTGAAACAGGGCGCGCCAAATCTGTGATAAATGAGAAAAATATTCGCAGATGCCGATTTTCTTCGCAGTTTTCTACGCTTCGCAGTGATCAGCTTTTCTGCGATTTTTCGTGCATCAAACACCCTGTGAATTGGATAAAAAATGAACCTCCTGAAGACCATCGCCGCTGCAGCACTGATCCAGGCCGCCGCCCTTCTTCCCGCCGTTGCCGGCGAAAACCTCGCCGCCGTCAAGTCCGCGGGTGTCTTCAAGATCGGCACGGAGGGCACGTACGCTCCGTTCACCTATCATGACGATAGCGGCAAGCTGGTCGGCTTCGACGTGGAGATCGGCGAAGCGGTTGCTGCCAAGCTCGGCGTCAAGGCCGAATTCGTCGAAGGCAAATGGGACGGCCTGATCGCCGGCCTCGATGCGAAGCGCTACGACACGGTCATCAACCAGGTCGGGATCACCGAAGCCCGCAAGCAGAAGTACGATTTCTCCGAGCCCTACATCGCATCCAAGGCCGTTCTCATCATTCGCGATGGCGACGACAGCATCAAGGGCTTTGCAGACCTCAAGGGCAAGAAGTCGGCTCAGTCGCTGACCAGCAACTTCGGCAAGCTTGCCGAACAGTCCGGCGCAGAACTCGTCGGTACTGATGGTTTCGACCAGTCGATCCAGCTCGTACTGACCAAGCGCGCAGACGCGACGATCAACGACAGCCTCTCTTTCCTTGACTTCAAGAAGCACAAGCCGGACGCTCCGGTGAAGATCGTCGCCCAGCAGGAAAATGCCGATTATTCCGGCATCATCATCCGCAAGAGCGAGCCGGAACTGCTTGAAGCGATCAACAAGGCACTGGCCGACATCAAGGCCGACGGCACCTACAAGAAGATCTCCGACAAGTACTTCGGCCAGGACGTTTCAAAGTAACTCGTAACCCCAGGCGGCTTGCTGCCGCCGCCACATCCTTTATATGTGCCTGAGAAAGCGTTCAGCGAAACCTCGCTGGACGCATCTTCTTTGAGGATTGAACCTTGCCGCACTGGCTTCAACTGATGGCGGAGTCGCTTGGTCCGCTCCTCTGGGCCGGCCTGATCTTCACGATCCCGCTGACGCTCTTGTCATTCACATTCGGTCTCATCCTTGGACTGCTGACGGCAATCGCACGGCTTTTCGCGCCGGCGCCGGTCGCCGCCATCGCGCGCTTCTATGTCTGGGTCATCAGGGGCACGCCGCTGCTGGTGCAACTCTTCGTCATCTTTTACGGCCTGCCGAGCATCGGCATCCTGCTCGACGCCTTTCCGGCAGCGCTGATCGGCTTCACCCTCAACATCGGAGCCTACAGCTCCGAGATCATCCGTGCCGTCATCTCCTCCGTGCCCAAGGGGCAGTGGGAAGCGGCCTATTCGATCGGCATGAGCTGGCGCCAGGCGATGAGCCGCACGATCCTGCCCCAGGCCGGGCGCGTTGCTGTACCGCCGCTCTCCAATACGTTCATTTCGCTGGTGAAGGACACGTCGCTGGCAGCCGCCATTACGGTCCCGGAGCTGTTCCAGGCTGCGCAGCGCATTGTCGCGACCACTTACGAGCCGCTCATCCTCTACATCCAGGCCGCATTGATATACCTTGCTTTGAGCTCCGTCCTATCAGCGTTGCAGGTTCGCCTCGAGCGACGCTTCGCGCGCTACGGCGGCATGCTGGAGGCAAACGCATGATCGAGCTTTCCCATATCGAAAAGCGCTTCGGTGACGCCGTCATCCTGAAAGACATCAGCATACGGATCCCGGAAGGCAGCGTCACCGCACTCGTCGGCCCCTCGGGCGGCGGCAAGAGCACGCTGCTGCGATGCATCAACCTGCTCGAGATCCCGACAGCAGGCACGATCCGCCTCGGCGACGAGAAAATAAGCTTTGCGCCGGGCCAGAAGACCGGCTGGCAGGCGATCCAGAAGATCCGCCGGCAGACCGGCATGGTATTTCAGAACTTCCAGCTCTTTCCGCATCAGACGGCCATCGAGAATGTGATGGAGGGCCTCATCACCGTGCTCAAGTGGCCGAAGGAAAAGGCGCGCGAGCGGGCGATGGAATTGCTGACAAAGGTCAACATGGCGCACAAGGCCGACGCCTGGCCTTCGACGCTCTCGGGTGGACAACAGCAGCGCGTCGCAATCGCCCGCGCGCTCGCCCCCTCTCCGCGCGTTCTTCTTTGCGATGAACCGACATCGGCGCTCGATCCCGAGCTTTCCGCCGAAGTCGTCGATGTTCTCGGCCGTCTCGCCCGCGAGGGCACGACGATGGTAATGGCGACGCATGACCTGCGCCTTGCCTCGAAGATCGCCAACGACGTTGTCTTCCTCGAGGCCGGCAGTGTGGTCGAGACGGGAAGCGCAAGGAACATCTTCACGGCGCCGGAGCGAGAGCGCACCAAACGCTTCATCTCGACGATCAACGCCGCCCATACCTACGACATTTAGATACGGGCGGCGGTAGAGCGTCAGACCGCGCGAGCGGCTTTCAGCGCCTTGCCCCACCAGACAAGCTGGTCGAGCTGGTTCTTGGCGGCCTCGGCGAGGTGCGCGTAGTCGCTCAGGCTCTTTCCGTCCTTGATAACTGAGAGGTATTCCGGGAAGGAGATGTGAACGCCGGTCTTCACGGAGACGGCGCTCATTTCGACGAAGATCAGTCGCAATTGCTCGACCGCGCGGGCGCCACCGACACCGCCGTAGCCAACGAAAGCGACCGGCTTGTGGATGAACTCACCGAGGTCGATCGCATTCTTGAGAACGGCAGTCGGGCCGTGGTTGTATTCGGCCGCCGTGAAGATGTAGCCGTCGAACTCGCGCAGCTTCTTTTTCCAGCGCTCCGCCGTTTCGTTCTGGGCTTCGGTCGCGCTTGCTTGACCGAGGAAGGACATCGGATAATCCAACAGATCGAGAATCTCGACCTCGAGTACAGGCCGGCTTGCGGCGATGTCGGCAATCCACTTGGCCGGATGGTCCGCAAAGCGGCCAATACGCGTGCTTCCGACAATGACGGCAATCTTGAGCTTACTCATATCAAATCCTTTTCATGAAAATGCATGGGGCGGCCCAGAGGCCGCCCCTCTAATTGTGTGATTGCTTGTCAGCCGGCGTAGCTGACCAAAAGGTCCTTGGCGTCGATCTGGTCGCCCGCCTTGACGAGCACTTCCGCGATCACACCGTCCTTTTCGGCGTGGATCGCCGTTTCCATCTTCATAGCCTCGATGGAAACAAGCACGTCACCGGCATTGACCGCCTGGCCGGGCGAGACAAAGACGCGCGAGATGACGCCTGGCATCGGCGCGCCGACATGCGCGGCATTGCCCGGTTCCGCCTTGCGGCGAGCAGCAGCACCGGTCGCACCATGGGCGCGATCCGGCACCTTGATGCGACGAGGCTGGCCGTTGAGCTCGAAGAAGACAGTCACCATGCCTTGTTCGTCGGTCTGGCTCATCGCCTGGTTGACGACGACAAGCGTCTTGCCCTTTTCGATATCGGCAAACAGTTCCTCGCCATCGGCAAGGCCGTAGAAATAGGCCGGTGTCGGCAGGACGGAGACCGGGCCGTAGGTTTCGGAGGCCAGCGCAAAGTCGGTGAAGACTTTCGGATACATCAGGTAGGACGCGAATTCGAAGTCATTGACCTCGCGCTCCAGCTTGGTCTCGATCGTCTTGCGCTCGGCATCGAGGTCAGCGTCGGCAAGCAGCGAACCCGGACGCACCGTATAGGGCGCATCGCCCTTCAGTGCCTTCTTCTGCAGCGCCTCCGGCCAGCCTGATGGAGGCTGACCGAGATCGCCCTTCAGCATCGAGACAACAGATTCCGGGAAGGAGACTTCCTTGTCGGCGCTGACGACATCGGCAACCGTCAGGTCTTGCGAGACCATCATCAGCGCCATGTCGCCGACGACCTTCGAGGACGGCGTCACCTTGACGATATCGCCGAACATCTGGTTGGCGTCGGCATAGGCCTGCGCCACTTCGTGCCAGCGCGTCTCGAGGCCGAGCGAGCGGGCCTGTTCCTTGAGGTTGGTGAACTGGCCGCCCGGCATTTCGTGCAAATAGACTTCCGAGGCCGGTCCCTTGAGGTCGCTTTCGAAGGCCGCGTACTGATGGCGTACCGCTTCCCAATAGAAGGAGATACGGCGGATCCATTCCGGATCGAGACCGGGATCGCGTTCGGAGCCGCGCAGGGCCTCGACGATCGAGCCAAGGCAGGGCTGCGAGGTGTTGCCGGACAGCGCATCCATCGCCGCATCGACCGCGTCGACGCCGGCATCGACCGCGGCGAGAACCGTCGCCGCTGCGATACCCGAGGTGTCGTGCGTGTGGAAGTGGATCGGCAGGCTGGTGGCGTCACGCAGCGCCTTGAACAGCACCTTGGCGGCAGCCGGCTTCAGCAGGCCCGCCATGTCCTTCAGCGCGATGATATGCGCGCCTGCCTTTTCGAGCTCAACGGCAAGGTCCGTGTAGTACTTGAGATCGTACTTGGGGCGCGCCGAATTCAGGATATCGCCGGTGTAGCAGATTGCCGCTTCACACAGCTTGTTCTCCTCGGCCACCGCATCCATCGAAACGCGCATGTTCTCGACCCAGTTCAGGCAGTCGAAGACGCGGAAGAGATCGATGCCGCCGGCAGCAGCCTGCCGGACGAAGTATTTGACGACGTTGTCAGGGTAATTCTTGTAGCCGACGCCGTTTGCTCCGCGCAGCAGCATCTGCAAAAGCAGGTTAGGCGCGGCTTCGCGCACGAGCGACAGACGCTCCCACGGATCTTCCGTCAGGAAGCGCATCGAAACGTCAAAGGTCGCGCCGCCCCAGCATTCGAGCGACAGGAGATTCGGCAAAGCGTGCGCATAGGTGCCGGCGATCCGGGCGATGTCATAAGTGCGCATGCGGGTCGCAAGCAGCGACTGGTGGCCGTCGCGCATCGTCGTATCGGTCATCAGGATACGCTTTTCATTGCGCATCCACTCGCCGAACTTCTTCGGGCCGAGCTTGTCGAGAAGCTGCTTGGTGCCGTCGGCAATGCCGCTGCCGTTGGTGTAAGGGACGATCGGCTCGGCGATATCGGCGGACGGCTTCGGCCGATCCTTGGCTTCCGGATGGCCGTTGACCGTCACATCAGCGAGGTAAGTCAGAAGCTTCGTTGCGCGATCCTGTCGCTTGACCTGCTGGAAGAGCTCCGGCGTCGAGTCGATGAAGCGCGTGGTGTAGGTGTTATCCTTGAAATTCGGATGCGTGATGATCGCTTCCAGGAAGGTCAGGTTCGTCGCAACGCCGCGGATACGGAACTCACGCAATGCACGGTCCATGCGGGAGATCGCTTCCAGCGGGTTCGGGGCCCAGGCCGTGACCTTGACCAGCAGCGGATCGTAGTACCGGGTGATGATCGCGCCGGAATAAGAGGTACCGCCATCGAGACGGATGCCGAAGCCGGATGCCGAACGATAGGCGGTGATGCGGCCGTAGTCCGGAATGAAGTTGTGCTCCGGATCCTCTGTCGTGATGCGGCACTGCAGGGCATGGCCGTTGAGACGAATATCCTTCTGCTCGGGAACGCCCGATTCCGGTGTACCGATCGCAAAGCCATCAAGGATGTGGATCTGCGCCTTGACGATATCGATGCCGGTAACGACTTCGGTGACGGTATGTTCGACCTGGATGCGCGGATTGACTTCGATGAAGTAGAATTTCCCGGTGTCGGCATCCATCAGATACTCGACGGTGCCGGCGCCGATGTAATTGGTGGCACCTGCGATCTTCAGCGAGTAGGCCGCAAGTTCCTGGCGCTGCGACTCGCTAAGGTAAGGTGCTGGCGCGCGCTCGACGACCTTCTGGTTACGGCGCTGGATCGAGCAGTCGCGTTCGAAAAGGTGAACGACGTTGCCGTGCGTGTCGCCAAGGATCTGGCTTTCGACGTGACGCGCACGCTCGACGAGCTTTTCGAGATAAACCTCGTCCTTACCAAAAGCCGCCATCGCTTCGCGCTTGGCCTCCGTCACCTCGCGTGCAAGGTCGGCTTCCGAGCGGATGACGCGCATGCCGCGTCCGCCGCCACCCCAGGAGGCCTTCAGCATCACGGGGTAGCCGATCGCCGCCGCCATCTTGGCGACCTCAGCCATATCATCCGGCAGCGGCTCGGTTGCCGGCACGACAGGCACGCCGACCGAGATTGCCAGATTGCGCGCGGCGACCTTGTTGCCGAGCTGGCGCATGGTATCGGCCGTCGGGCCGATGAAGATGATACCCGCCTTGTTGCAGGCATCGACGAATTCCGGGCTTTCCGACAGCAGGCCGTAGCCGGGATGGATCGCATCGGCGCCGGAAAGCTTGGCGACGCGGATCACCTCATCGATCGACAGATAGCTCTCGATCGGCCCGAGGTCGCGGGCAAGGTGCGGGCCGCGGCCGACCTGATAGCTTTCGTCTGCCTTGAACCTGTGCAGCGCCAGTTTGTCTTCTTCCGCCCATATCGCGACCGTTTTTATCCCGAGCTCGTTGGCCGCGCGAAACACGCGGATGGCAATTTCCGAACGGTTGGCAACAAGTATCTTGGATATGGGCAATGCAGTCTCCTCACGGCATCGAAACGGGCAATGCTGCACCCGCGAAGAGAAGTCTTAACGCGCTGTCACGGAAAGTTCAATTTCCGGAGCCGTCCGAAATAGAATTTCTCTAAGACTAGGTGATCAGCCCATGCCGGAAGGCGACAGCGACCGCGTGCTGTCTATTCTTTGCCTTCAGCTTGTCTTGCAGGCCGTTCATGTACCAGTCGACGGTGTGGTTTGAAATCTTGAGGCGTTTGCCAATCTCGACCGAGGTCATGCCTTCCGCGAGATATTGAAGTATTTCCATCTCCCGGCGCGTCAAACGCGTGTCGATGCCGGAAACTTCTTCAAGCCCATCCGCCTCCCCCTTCAGCTCAAGAAGACGCCAGAAAGCCTTTCGGGCAACGGCATCAAAGAGCGAAATCTCGACAGGAGAGAGGTCTACGGGTGTCCCGCCTACGCTCATGTTGCCGAGGATGCCGTTTCTGCCCTGGATTGGGAAAATGTAGCCGTCCTTCAGGCCATGGCTATGCGCGTCGGCCATCATTTGCTCCATCCGGCGGTGATGCGGGTCCTTGCGGAAAGCCGCCAGACTATCCTTCCAGCGAAACGGCCTTTGCGCATATGCGAGATAGCGAACCGTCGGATCGCTGAGAACGTATTTTTTCGAAATATAGATCTGCGGCCATTTCTCTGGCCAATGACCGGCAAACATCAGACTGATTGGATCTTCAGTCGCTTTCAGGTGTCGCAAAAGGCCATAGTACTGGAAGCCGTAGGCGTGGATGACATGCTCCAGTTCGCCAACAACTCCTTCGGGTCTTCGACACTCTTCCAGAACGACAAGCAATTGAATTAATGAATGAATACTCAAAATAAATGCCCCTACGCCAATTGGGCTCCTAGCCGAATGATCACGACCAAGGGAAGTGTTTGGTTGGGCGCCCCTGCGACGCATTTAGACGTCAATCTATGGTGTGCCAGCGCGACCATGCAACGCAAGTGAAAATTGCGAGATTTGCGATACGCCCCAAAAAAGTTCAGTCCCTCGGAATGGATTGCTGTGGGTGTCGTTCCGTAAAAGAATCTTGCCGCGACCGCTCGGCTGAACGCTTCGTTAATCGCTGGTTCAGGTATCTTTTTGTAGCGTTGCAGCGTCCATTATTTCGCACATGCACAAGAGGTATCGCCGTGTCGCTATTCAAGGTCTATGCTAGAGCTTTGCGCTATCTCGGCGCCTACAAGCTCCGCGTATCCCTGGTCGTTATTGCGAACATCGTGCTTGCCGCGATCACAATCGCCGAACCGATTTTGTTCGGTCGCATCATCGATGCAATTTCAGGCAAGGGCGAAGTCAAACCCATCCTTTTCATGTGGGCCGGCTTTGCCGTTTTCAACACCATAGCGTTCGTTCTTGTCGCTCGTGAGGCCGACCGGCTGGCCCATGGCCGCCGCGCCACACTGCTGACGGAAGCGTTCGGCCGTATCATCTCCATGCCGCTGTCCTGGCATCATCAGCGTGGCACGTCGAATGCGCTGCATACGCTGTTACGCGCATGCGAAACGCTCTTTGGCCTTTGGCTCGAGTTCATGCGCAACCACCTGGCGACTGCCGTTGCCATCGCGCTTCTGGTGCCGACTGCGATGTCGATGGACCTGCGTCTTTCGGGCGTGCTGGTCGTGCTCGGCGTGGCCTATTGGCTGATTGGTCGTCTCGTCATGAGCCGCACCAAGGATGGCCAGGCGTCGGTCGAAAACCACTACCACACCGTTTTCTCACACGTCAGCGACTCGATCAGCAACGTATCGGTCCTCCATAGCTACAATCGCATCGAAGCAGAAACCAAAGCGCTGAAGTCGTTTGCCGAGCGCCTGCTGCAGGCTCAGTATCCGGTTCTCGACTGGTGGGCTCTCGCGGGCGCCATGAACCGCATGGCTTCGACCATTGCGATGATGATCATCCTGGTCATCGGCACGCTGATGGTTCAGTCCGGCGAGCTGCGCATCGGCGACGTGATTGCCTTCATCGGCTTTGCGAACCTGCTGATCTCGCGTCTCGACCAGATGCGCCAGTTTGCCACGCAGATTTTCGAGGCCCGTTCGAAGCTCGAGGATTTCTACTCGCTCGAAGACTCCGTGCGTGAACGCGAAGAGCCTGCCGGCAATGACGATATCGCCGACGTGAAGGGTGAAGTCGAGTTCCGCAACGTGTCGTTCCGCTTCGGCAACACCGCGCAGGGCCTTCATAACGTGTCCTTTACCGCCAAGGCTGGTCAGACGGTTGCGATCGTCGGTCCGACCGGTTCGGGCAAGACCACGATGATCAACCTGCTGCAGCGTGTCTATGACCCGGATAGCGGCCAGATCCTCGTCGATGGTCACGACACGACGAAGATCACCCGCAAGTCGCTGCGTCGCTATATCGCGACGGTGTTCCAGGATGCCGGCCTGCTCAACCGCTCGATCAGCGACAACATTCGCCTCGGCCGGGAAGGCGCCTCGGATGAGGACATGCGTCGCGCGGCTGAAGCGGCCGCTGCCGCCGACTTCATCGAGACGCGCGAAGAGCAGTACGACACCCATGTCGGCGAACGCGGCAACAGGCTCTCCGGCGGCGAACGTCAGCGTGTGGCGATTGCCCGCGCCATCCTCAAGGATGCCCCGATCCTCGTGCTCGACGAAGCCACAAGCGCGCTTGACGTCGAAACCGAAAATCGCGTGAAGGCCGCAATCGACAACCTGCGCCAGAACCGCACGACCTTCATCATCGCGCACCGTCTTTCCACGGTTCGCGAAGCAGACAAAGTCCTGTTCCTGGACGGTGGCCGTGTGGTCGAAGAAGGCAGCTTCGATGAGCTTAGCCATAGCAACGGCCGGTTCGCGGCACTGCTGCGCGCCAGCGGCATCCTGACGGACGAAGAAGTTCGCAAGGCACACACGACCGAGGCCGCATAAGACGGATCGCTCAAGGGAAAAACAGAAGCCGGACGGTACTTGCCGCCCGGTTTTTTTTCTTGCCCGCAGGGAGTTCGCGCATAGCTTAAGGGAAACGGTATTGCCAGAGGCGATATGAAGGTCCTGCGAATCGTAGCGAACATCGAAACAGCCGATCCGGCCGCTGCCAAGGTCTTCTATAAGGATATCCTTGGCCTCGACGTACTGATGGATCACGGCTGGATCTCCACCTATGGCTCAAACCAATCAATGCGGGTCCAGGTGGGCTTTGCGAGCGAGGGCGGCTCAGACACACCGGTTCCAGGCCTCTCGATCGAGGTCGACGATGTTGACGAGGCCTTCGCAGCCATGAGTGCATCAGATTTCGAAATCATCTATGGGCCGGCCAATGAGCCTTGGGGCGTTCGGCGCTTCTACGTGCGCGACCCCTTTGGAACAATCGTGAATATTCTTTCCCATAGACCGTGAAGCTGGCAACGCCCGACTCCTCGGGCGGGACGCGTCTGCGCCATCCAGCGGCAATTCGCGCGAAAGTGTTAGACTAAAGTCATAATCCCAAAGCCGCTCTCTGTATGGATGAGCTTTTCTGTCACACTCTTGTCAGGCGAACCGCAACCCGAGGGTATGCTTTGAGGAGAGCATGGTGGTCGCGCGCCGCGTTTCACATCATTCTGTGGAGGACAGAAAATGGCAAATATCGCAAGCGTCGACGGCCCCAAGGCCGGTCCGATGACGGGCGAGGAGAAGAAGGTTATCTTCGCTTCATCGCTCGGCACCGTTTTCGAATGGTACGACTTCTATCTTTACGGTTCGCTCGCAACCTATATCGGCGCGACCTATTTTACCCAGTATCCGGAAGCAACGCGAAACATCTTCACGCTTTTGGCCTTCGCTGCGGGCTTCCTCGTGCGTCCGTTCGGCGCACTGGTCTTCGGGCGTCTCGGCGATCTCGTCGGACGCAAATACACGTTCCTGGTGACGATCCTCATCATGGGCCTCTCCACCTTCCTCGTCGGCATCCTGCCGGGTGCGGCGACGATTGGTATCGCAGCACCGATCATCCTGATCGGACTTCGCCTCTTGCAGGGTCTTGCGCTCGGCGGTGAATATGGCGGTGCGGCGACTTACGTGGCCGAACATGCCCCGCATGGACGCCGCGGTTACTTCACGTCGTGGATCCAAACCACGGCTACGCTCGGCCTCTTCCTGTCACTTCTCGTCATCGTCGGCGTCCAGTTCCTGATGGGCAAGGAAGCCTTTGCGGCATGGGGTTGGCGCATTCCGTTCCTCGTCTCCGTCGTGCTCCTCGGTATTTCCGTCTGGATCCGATTGAAGATGAACGAATCTCCGGCATTCCAGCGCATGAAGGCCGAAGGCAAGGGATCCAAGGCACCGCTGACGGAAGCTTTCGGTCAGTGGAAGAATGCCAAGATCGCACTGATCGCGCTTCTCGGCGCAACAATGGGTCAGGCAGTCGTCTGGTACGGCGGCCAGTTCTATGCGTTGTTCTTCCTGCAGAACGTGCTCAAGGTTGATCTGCAGTCGGCAAACATCATGGTCGCCATTGCGCTCTTCCTGGGCACGCCCTTCTTCGTCATCTTCGGCGCGCTGTCCGACAGGATCGGCCGCAAGCCCATCCTGATGGCCGGCCTCTTGATCGCTGCCGTTACCTACACCCCGCTGTTCAAGGCCATGACCTGGACCGCCAATCCGGCGCTTGCGGAAGCCCAGGCCTCGATTCGCGCAACCGTGACGGCCGATCCGGCGGATTGCAAATTCCAGTTCAACCCAACTGGAACGTCGAAGTTCACCAACTCTTGCGATGTGGCCACTGCCTTCCTGACCAAGAACTCGGTGCCTTATGATGTCGTGCCCGGCCCGGCAGGCCAGCCTGCCACGATCAAGATCGGTGACGAAACCATCCCCAGCTTCGACGTCGTCGCCGCCGGCGACAAGGCAAAGGCAATGACGGGCGCGTTCGAAAAGGGCGTCAACATCGCCCTTCATGATGCCGGCTACCCGCTGAGCCGCGGCGCCATCAAGGTGCCGGATGCAAAGCTGGACGCCTTCATAGCGGCCAACCCCGAGCTTGCCCTCAACGCTGACGCAGTACGTGCCGGTGAAAAACAGACCGTGCCGGCCGACAAGCTCGTTGCCGACAAGCTGCTGACGGCCGATGAAGCAAAGGGCGCCACCGACATGGCGGTCTATAACATTGCCAAGGGTGGCAGCTTCTCCATGGTAGCCGACCCTGCCCGCGTCAACTGGATCGGCACGATCGCCATTCTGTTCGTGCTCGTTCTCTATGTGACGATGGTCTATGGCCCGATCGCAGCCCTGCTGGTCGAACTCTTCCCGACCCGCATCCGCTACACCGGCATGTCGCTGCCTTACCATATCGGCAACGGCTGGTTCGGCGGCTTGTTGCCGGCGATGGCCTTCGCAATGAGCGCGGCCAAGGGCGATATCTACTTCGGCCTCTGGTATCCGATCGTCTTCGCAGCCATCACGCTGGTCATCGGCCTGATCTTCCTGCCGGAAACGAAGGACCGCGATATCCACGCCATGGATTGAGCCCGATTAAACACTGCAAACATCTGCCCGGCGCTCTCAAGGCGCCGGGTTTTTTATTTATGGAAGGCTAGAGAAGACGGCTCAGCCGCGGCGTCGGCCAGCCGCCATCGCGATCGATGGAGAACACCAGGCCGAAGCGCGCGAAGAGGACTGAGGTGGCAAAGGCGAACCAGGCGCCCAATGCAAGGCCGGCCACGACATCGCTTGGATAATGCACGCCGATGATGACGCGTGTGGCGCCAAGCCAAAGGCCTATGCCGATAAAACCAAGGCGAAAGCGCGGGAAAAGAAGTGCGAGCGCCACAAACAGCGCGCCGATGTTGGCCGAATGGCCGGACGGAAAGCTCTGGTGCAGGAAGTCAGCATTGAAAGGCGCGAAGCTGAAGATACCCTCCTGCTCATAGATCAGCGGTCGGGCCCGGCCGATTGCAAACTTCAGCACGTTGGCGACGATGCTGGTGGATAGAACGGACAGCCCGACATAAGCGGTCATCTGTCCAAAATAGATCATGCGGAACTGCCTGCGCACCTTCCAGAGCCGGCGGCGAACGAGATAGCCGGTGGCGAAGATTGTGCAAAGGCCTGCCAGGATCCAGGCGAGCCTGCCGATATCGGTAATGTCCCCGGCAACGGTGATCAGCCGCGGCGCCAGGTCCTTGGCCGCCTGTCCGAGCGGACGGTCGAAGACGAAGAAAGCGATGGCAACCGCGTTGATGGCGGAGAACGCGAAGCCCTTCCAGGGAACCCGCCGATGGATCGTACGCCGCGCCTCATAACGCTTTCGCAGATAGTTCCAGAAACTTGGCTTGCGATCGACGATCCCGCTCATTCCACTCCGCTCTTTCCTCAATGCAGAAGGGAGATAGGGGCGACAATAACTGCCTTCAAGCAAAGGCCCTCCGCATCGGTGGATGCGAAGGGCCGAAAGCGTGTTTCACGTGAAATATCAGGCAGAAAGCGCCTTGAACTCGGCGAGGATCGCGTCACCCATGTCAGTGGTTCCGACCTTCGTGCAACCTTCGGCCATGATGTCGCCGGTGCGGATGCCCTTGTCGAGGACGTTAGCGATCGCCTTTTCGAGGTTGTCGGCTTCCTTCACGAGGTTGAAGGAATAGCGCAGGCACATGGCGAAGGAAGCGATCATCGCGATCGGATTGGCGATGCCCTTGCCGGCAATGTCAGGAGCCGAACCATGCACCGGCTCATAGAGCGCCTTGCGCTTGCCGGTCTTTGCATCCGGGGCGCCAAGCGAAGCCGAAGGCAGCATGCCGAGAGAGCCCGTCAGCATGGCGGCAACGTCGGACAGCATGTCGCCGAACAGGTTGTCGGTGACGATGACGTCGAACTGCTTCGGCGCGCGCACCAGCTGCATGCCGCCGGCATCCGCCAGCATGTGCTCGAGCTTGACGTCGGAATACTTGTCCTTGTGCGTCGCTGTGACGACCTGGTTCCACAGCACGCCCGACTTCATGACGTTGCGCTTTTCCATCGAGCAGACGCGATTCTGACGCGTGCGGGCCATTTCGAAGGCCACGGCCGAGATGCGCTCGATTTCGTAGGTATCGTAGACCTGCGTGTCGATCGCACGTTTCTGGCCATTGCCGAGATCGGTGATGGTCTTCGGCTCGCCGAAATAGACGCCGCCTGTCAGTTCGCGGATGATCAGGATATCGAGGCCTTCGACCAACTCCGGCTTCAGCGAGGAAGCGGAAGCGAGCGCCGGGTAGCAGATGGCCGGACGCAGGTTGGCGAAAAGCTCCAGATCCTTGCGTAGGCGCAGCAGGCCGGCTTCGGGGCGCACTTCATAGGGAACATCATCCCACTTCGGGCCGCCGACGGCGCCGAAGAGAACGGCATCGGCTGCGAGCGCCTTCTGCATATCGCCTTCGGAGATCGCGGCGCCGTGCGCGTCATAGGCGCTGCCGCCGACCAGACCTTCGTCGGTGACGAAGCCGGCATTCATTGCCTCGTTCATATAGGCAATGATCTTGCGGACCTCACCCATGGCCTCGGGGCCGATGCCGTCGCCCGGCAGCAGGAAAAGATTGCGCGCTGTCATGAAACCCTCCGCGGAAAAACAAGTTGCGGCTTCTTAGACCTGCAAAAACGGCATTTCAAGCGAGTGGGAGGCCGATTCGGTACGGTTGCAGAATTACTGCCGCGATCCCTCGTTGACCGATCGGCGCATGCGGGTCCACAAGAAGAGCCTCCATCGCCACGGTCATCGGACACCATCATGCCATCTGCACCGCTCCACCTCGACACGCCGCTTTTCCGCACCTCCGCCGACTACAACGCGAGCAACAAGCCGCTTTGGCTGAAGCTCGACGCGCTGCAGCCCTCTGGAAGCTTCAAGCTTCGCGGTGTTGGCAGGCTTTGCCAGCACGAGATCGAGAACGGCGCCCGTGAGATCTTCTGCGCCTCCGGCGGCAATGCTGGGATCGCCGCCGCTTATGCGGGACGGGCGCTCGGCATTCCGGTGACGATCGTCGTACCGGAGACGACGTCGCCGGAAGTGCGCCAATCGATCGAAGCAACCGGCGCTACGGTTCTCGTGCATGGATCGGTGTTCGACGAAGCGAATGCCTTCGCAATCGAACGCGCGAAGGCCAGAAACGCAGCCTACGTGCACCCATTCGATCATCCCCTTCTGTGGGAGGGGCACGGCACTTTGATCGACGAGGTTGTCGCAAAGGGTGCGGAATTTGATTGCGTCATCACCAGCGTCGGCGGTGGCGGCTTGCTGGCGGGCATCGTTGCCGGTCTCAAGCGAAACGGCCTGTCTGATGTGCCGGTCATTGCCGTCGAGACCGAAGGGGCGGCTTCGCTTCATGCCAGTCTTGCTGCAGGCGAGCGCTTTACCTTGCCGGCGATCACCTCAATCGCCAGCTCGCTCGGTGCGCGTCAGGTGGCGCAGCATGTCTTCGATCTGCCGAAGCACCACCCGATCGAAAGCGTCACGGTGACCGATGCGCAGGCGGTCACCGCCTGCCTGAAGTTCGCCGATGCCTATCGCATTCTGGTCGAGCCCGCCTGCGGGGCCGCCCTGGCGGTGGCCGACGTGCATCCCGATATTCTCGCCCGCTTCAACAATCCCCTGATCGAAGTCTGCGGCGGCATCGGCGTCTCCCTGGAAAAGCTGAAAGTTTGGAAAGAACGGCTGCTGTAAGCCGCAAAAGAAAAAGCCGGGCAAAAACCCGGCTTTCTCGAATGCTATGTTTTTTAAGACTTAAGCAGCCCAGGGGCGCGATGCCGCGTTCTTGGCTTCGAAGCTATCGATTGCCTTGCCCTTCTCGAGCGTCAGGCCGATATCGTCGAGGCCGTTCAGCAGGCAGTGGCGCTTGAACTCGTCGAGATCGAACTTGATCGAACCGCCGTCCGGACCGGTGATCTCAAGGTTTTCCAGGTCGACCGTCAGGATCGCGTTGGAGCCGCGCGAGGCGTCGTCCATCAGCTTGTCGAGGTTTTCCTGGCTAACCTTGATCGGCAGAATGCCGTTCTTGAAACAGTTGTTGTAGAAGATGTCGGCGAAGCTGGTCGAGATGACGCAACGGATGCCGAAGTCGAGAAGCGCCCACGGCGCATGCTCGCGCGAGGAGCCGCAACCGAAATTGTCACCGGCAACCAAGATCTTCGCATTCTGATAGGCCGGCTTGTTCAGCACGAAATCCGGGTTCGGAGAACCGTCTTCATTGTAACGGGCTTCGGCGAAAAGACCCTTGCCAAGACCGGTGCGCTTGATCGTCTTCAGGTAATCCTTCGGAATGATCATGTCGGTGTCGATGTTGACAACAGGCAGAGGGGCAGCAACGCCCGTCAGCTTTACGAATTTGTCCATGGCCTGGCTCCAATGTCAGCAGACGTAGTTTTGTTGATCAGCGTTTAGTCCAGATTTCGGCCAAAATGAAGGAAAATTTACACCGCGGAAAAGGCTGCGCGCGGATTCGACGCGCAGCCATCCATGGATATCGTGAGATCAACTTGCATTCGCTGGCGCATTCATTGCCCAGAGAACCCCGAACGGATCGCGAAGCTGGCCATACCGATCGCCCCAGAACATCAGCTGAACGGGCATGATCACCTCTACGCCAGCCTGAACCGCGCGCTCCCACCAGAAATCGATATCGTCGATAACAAGCTGGAGACTGAAGCCCTGGTGCTTTTCGAAGGGATGACCATGCTCGGGGTAGGCATCGCAGAGCATCAGCGAGCTTCCGTTGATGTAGAGGTGAACATGCATCGTCCGCCCGTTTTCGTCAGGAGGAACGACAAAAGCCTCCTCGGCGCCGAACGCACGCTTGTAGAATTCCGCCGCCTTCAAAGCACCGTCGACGGTGACATAAGGCAACAAGCCATTCTTGACCGGCGGCATTTTCGTTGCGCCGGTTTCCGTTGCGGTATCCATTCTGTCCTCCATTGTTTGATTTGGTTTGGGCAAAAGCCCTGGCCTTTCAAAGACGCGGGAAGATCAGCCGAGCCGACAGCGATGTCGAAATTTTTCTGGAAACGACCCGACGGTCAGAGGTCGATGATCGTGCCGCGCCCGTCATTCCAGATACGCATGCTCTCGCCGGAATGAGACTTCGTTCTGGCGGTGGCGCGAACGGGGGCCGGTTTCATCTTCAGCGAAAGCGCGCGGCCAACCATGAGCACCGTCAGGATACCGCCAACTGCGAGCGTCACAGAAAATGTGAGGAGCGCCAACGCAACGAAGGCTGTGATGCCTGCGAGCAGGAGGAAGACGGAACGAATGCTTTGCATGGTTTAGACCTTTCTTCGGAAAGGAATGTGGTCCTTCATTTCTTTCTCTGCAAGGTGAGCATGGCTTTTTGTTGTCTTGCCACCCATCACAAAGCTTGGCACAGATTTGTGATGACCCGCAACTCTCCGACTCGTTCCTTGAATCTCCGCCGTTCGGTGCTAAGCGTTCCGGCCATCAATGCACGCGCCTTGGAAAAGACCCATGCGCTCGATTGCGACGCCGTGATCTTCGATCTCGAGGACTCGGTGGCACCGGAGCGAAAGGCGGAAGCCCGCGACAATCTGAAAGCCTTTTTTTCGGGCCCTCCTCTGGTGAACAAGGAGCGGATCATCCGCATCAACGCGCTGGCTTCCACATTCGGCAATGCCGACATGGAGCTGGTCTTGGCATTGGAACCGGATGCCGTGCTTCTGCCGAAAGTGGACGAGCCTCAGGATGTGATGTCCATCAGCGACCGGCTTGCCGATGCCGATGCGCCGGAAAGCCTCCGCATCTGGGCGATGATCGAAACGCCCCGCGGCATTCTGAACGCGGCGGCGATCGCCGAAGCCGGACGCACGCCGGGCTCAAGACTCGATTGTTTCGTCGTTGGCCTCAACGACCTGCGCAAAGAGACCGGTGTCTTGCCGCAGCCCGGCCGCACCTATCTCGTGCCCTGGCTGATGCAGGTGGTTCTTGCCGTGCGTGCCTATGGCCTCGACGCGATCGACAGTGTCTTCAATGATTTCAAGGACACAGATGCCTTCGACGCCGAATGCGCGCATGCCCGGGCCATGGGCTTCGACGGCAAGATGCTGATCCATCCTGCTCAGATCGAAGCGTCAAACCGGCATTTCGGCCCGGACAAGGCGGCAATTGCCGAGGCGGAGGCAATTATCGCCGCCTTTGCCGACCCGGCTGCCGAAGGTCTGAACGTCATCAATGTCAATGGACGGATGATCGAGCGGCTGCATCTTGTCCAGGCGGAAAGTCTGGTTCATAAAGCCCGCCTGATTGCAGAGCGCCAAACGGCGAAGTGAAAGACGACTCTAGATGAAGCTTTATCGCCTTCTGACCGGCCAGGATGATGCCGCTTTCTGTCATCGCGTAACCGACGCCCTCAACAAGGGCTGGTCGCTGAACGGCTCGCCGTCACTGACCTTCAACACCCAGACCGGCCAGGTGATGTGCGCTCAGGCGATCGTCAAGGAAGTCGAAGGCAAGGACTACCACCCGGACATGAAGCTGTCCGAACAGTAAGCGAAGGCTTAGCGTTCGGCCGCCTCTTCGGCACTTGCCTCGATCCGTTCCATGTCGTCGTCGCTGAGACCGAAATGGTGGCCGATCTCGTGGATGAGGACGTGGGTGATGATATCGCCCAGCGTCTCGTCGTTCTCGGCCCAGTAGTCGAGAATCGGCCGCCTGTAGAGGCGGATACGGTTCGGCAGTTCGCCGGTTTCCATCGTGAAACGCTCCGAGATGCCCCGGCCTTCAAAGAGGCCGAGAAGGTCGAATGGCGTTTCCAGCGCCATGTCCTCGAACACGTCGTCGTCGGGAAAATCCTCGATCTCGATGGTCAGATTGGTGGTCAGCGAGCGGAATTCTTCCGGCAGGTGGCTATATGCCTCCATCGCCAACGACTCGAAGGTACTGATCGTCGGCGCGTGGCGATCCCGCCAATCCTCGCTCTGGTCTATGCGGGCCATTAATATTCCTTCCTTTGCCGCCCATATAGAACCTTTGCACACGATTTTCGAGAGCGGAATCAAAGGCAGGAATAAATTCACATCAAATGCCTGTTGACTCTTTCGTCCGCCTCTGGAATCCATAAGAACATAACAGGAACATCTGAGACTTGGAGAACGTCATGGCACAGTCGGCCGTGACGCGCGAGCGGCTTTTTGCGCTCCGCGAAACCATTGCAAAGCTTGAAGGGAAGCCCGCGCCGGCCTTGGCGGCCGCGCAAAGCGAAGCCTTGGCCGACAAGGGCCTCGCCGCCAAGAACGACAGCGGCCCGCGTCTTCCTCTTGGAATACCCGCACTCGACGAGGCGATCGATGGCGGCTTGCCGCTCGACGGGATCACCGAGGTTCGCACCGACCTCTTGCGGGAGGCCGGTGCCGGCAGCGGCTTTGTGTTGGCGCTTGCCGCCATGCTGCAGCGTCAAGTCGAGGAGAGCCACAGTGCGCCGCTACCGATCCTGTGGATCGCGGACATGGTTTCGACGATGGAAGCAGGCGTCCCCTACGCCGTAGGGTTACGAGATTTCGGTCTGAAACCGGACCAGTTCTTCTATGCCAGTCCGCGCAAGCTTGAAGACGCTCTCTGGCTTGCGGAAGCGGCAGTCGAAAGCGGCGTTTTTCCTGCGACGGTTCTGGAGATCCGCGGCAACCCAAAGCCCTTCGGCCTGACGGAGAGCCGTCGTTTGAGCTTGCGGGCGAAAGCATCGAAACGCCCGCTTTTCCTGTTGCGGCAGGCTGGAGAGGAAGAAGCCAGCAGCGCTTATTTCCGCTTCCTTGCAGCACCCGCGCCGGCACAGGCGCGCCCCTTGCCGGATGGCACGATGCTGGGCGGTAGCATCGGCAATCCGGTTTTTCATCTCACCCTGGAGAAGAGCCGCAACCCGGCTCCCCTCTCCTTTCTACTGGAGTGGAACCCCCATGACCGCCGTTTTTTCGCCGTCTCCCAATCAGCCAACCCTCGCCTTCCAGACGAACGCGCAACGCATTCTGGCACTCCACTTTCCGCACCTTCCAACCGACCGGATCGCAAGAAAGAAATGGGGGCTCTCCTGGCGTTCGCACGGACGTCCTGAAGCCGCACCGATCGTCTGTTCCAGCCGGCTCAACAATACGATGCGGCTGACCGCGCTGGACGAGGCGGCAGAAACCCTCAATCTCAGAAAGCATATGGGTGTCGCCGAAGCCCGCGCCATCTACCCCACGCTTGATGTGATCGAGGACGACCCAGCCGCCAACCGGCGCTTCCTGGAAGCCATCGCCGACTGGTGCGATCGCTATACCCCGCTTGTTGCTCTCGACGGCGTCGATGGCTTGTTCCTTGACATTACCGGGTGCGCCCATCTGTTTGGCGGTGAGACGCCCCTTCTCAAGGATATTCTCGCACGGCTCTTCCAGATGGGAATTGACGCCCGCGGCGCCATCTCTTCCTCGCCTGGATTGTCCTGGGCCATCAGCCGTTTTGGCCAAGGCGGCATCATCGAGCATGGGGAGGCAGAACAGGCGTTGGCTCCCCTGCCCGTCGCGGCCCTGCGCCTCGAGGAAGAAACCATAGGGGGCCTGAACAAGATGGGTCTCAAATATGTCGGCGATTTGCTGACCGCGCCCCGCGCCCCCCTCGCCCGCCGCTTTGGGGGAGCTGTGCTCTTGAGGCTCGATCAGGCGCTTGGGACCGATGAAGAGCCGGTCTCTCCACGCCTGCCGGTCGCAAGCCTCTCGGTCGAACGTCGCCTGATTGAGCCGATCGGAGCCGAAGACGATATCCTCGCACTCACGGGTCAGGTTGCCGTCTCCCTGAAGCCCTCGCTGGAAGCCCGCGGTGTCGGCGGCCGTATCTTCGAGTTGGTCCTGTTCCGTGTCGACGGCAAGGTTTTTCGCATTTCCGCCGGGACCGCGCAGCCCTTGCGGGAGCCCAAGCGCATTGCCGCCCTCTTTGCCGAACGCCTGCAGGCAATTCACGACGATTTCGATGCCGGTTACGGATTCGAGATCCTTCGTCTCAACGTACTCCTGCACGAAGATTTCGTGACGTCACAGGGAGACTTCGAACACCGCCAGCAGAAGGACGCGTCTCTTGCTGCCTTCGTGGATCGGGTTTCAGCCCGCCTTGGAGAAGACTGCCTGCAAACCTTCCAATTGCGGGAGAGCCACATACCGGAAAGAGCTGTCATTGCCGTGCCCGCAATCGATCACCTGTCCGCCCCGAAAACGAGGGAAGGACATCCTCCACCGGCCAGGAACGAGCGGCCCATCCGGTTACTGCGGAAGCCGGAGCCGATGGACGCCTTTGCCGTCGAAGTCCCCGATGGGGCACCCGCCAGCTTTCACTGGCGGCGCATGCAGCACCGTGTCTTGAAAAGCGAGGGGCCAGAACGACTGGCAACGGAATGGTGGTTCGATGGTTCGGACACGGGGGATAGGGACTACTTCCGGATCGAAGACGATCAGGGACGCCGTTTCTGGATCTATCGCCATGGCCACTATGAGCGTGACGCAACGCAGAACTGGTACATGCACGGAGTCAGTGCCTGATGTCGGCCTTCTTCGAGATCGGCGCAAAGACCAATTTCTCCTTTTTGGAGGGTGCATCTAAGCCGGAGGAAATGATCGTCCAGGCTGCCGTTCTGAGGCTTGGAGGACTTGGTATTGCCGACCGTAATTCGGTTGCAGGTGTGGTCCGGGCACATGCCCAATCAAAGGCGATCCAGAAGAAATTCGAGCGGATGAAAGCCGGGCTTCTGGAGGAGCATGAAAAGAAAGGCGTCATTCTTGATCCGATGCGTTTTCAGCCGGGCGCCCGCCTTGTCTTCTCGGATGGAACACCGGACATCCTGGCCTATCCCCAAAACCGTCAAGGCTGGAGACATCTTTGCCGATTGCTGAGCACTGGCAACCTGAGGGCCGAGAAAGGTAAGTGCATTCTGACGGAGGCTGATCTGATGGAATGGGGCGACAACATGATGCTAGCGCTCATTCCCGATCCATCCGTTGCCGATGATGCCAATCAGGCAACGTTCGAAGCCTGTCTCGAGCGTTTCAGAAAGCGCTTCCGGAAAAACTTCCATGTGGCGCTCGCCCCCACCTATGACGGACGCGACAAACGCGTCTTCGCGACGCTCTCCGTATTGGCGGACCGTAACCGCATTCCGCTGATTGCCACCAACCAGCCGCTTTACCACGACACCACCCGTCGCCCCCTCGCCGACATCGTGACATCGATCCGGGAACATGTTCCAATTCCCGAGGCAGGCTTTCTTTTAGCGCCGAATGCCGAACGCTACCTCAAGGAGAGCGGCGAAATCCTGCGCCTTTTCCGCGATTACCCGCATGCGGTATCAAACACGGAGAAGTTCTTCTCACAACTTTCCTTTTCGCTCGATGAGTTGGAACACAATTATCCTCCCGAAAATGACGAGGGGGAAACGCCTTACCAAACCTTGGAGCGCCTGACCAAAACCGGAGCGGCAAAGCGTTTCCCCGACGGCATACCGGAGAAGGTTCAGAAAAACATCGAGTACGAGCTGAGCCTCGTTCGCCAGAAACAATATGAACCATACTTCCTGACGGTCCATCGGATCATCCAGTATGCCAGGCATGAGAAAAAAATCCTCTGCCAGGGTCGCGGCTCCGCGGCAAATTCCGTCATTTGCTACTGCCTTGAGATAACAGAGGTGAACCCCGAGAAGAGCACTCTGCTCTTCGACCGCTTCCTCTCGATGGACCGCGACGAACCGCCGGATATCGATGTCGATTTCGAGCATGAGAGGCGCGAAGAGGTCATCCAGCATATCTATGAGAAATACGGCAAGGAGCATGCGGGTCTCACAGCAGGGGTGACCACTTATCGCACCCGGTCCGCCGGCCGCGAGGTCTCAAAGGCTTTCGGTCTCTCGGAAGATGTCCAGTCTGCGATCGGCAGCCTGGTCTGGGGCTGGTCGGAAGAGAAGCTATCCGAACGGGAAGCAAAGGCGGCCGGGCTCGACATTTTCGATCCCATGACCAAAAACGTGCTGAAATATGCATCCGAGCTTCTCGGTTTTCCCCGCCATCTCACCCAGCATGTCGGGGGTTTCGTCATCACCAGGGACAGGCTGGATGAAGTCGTTCCGATCATGAAGACGGCAATGCCCGGACGCTACATGGTCGAATGGGACAAAGATGATCTCGACAATCTGAAGATCCTCAAGGTCGATATCCTGGCGCTCGGAATGTTGACCGCCCTGAAGCGGGCATTCGATCTGCTTCTCCTGCATTACGACGTGAAGAAGACCCTCGCCGATCTCGGCAACGATAAGCATGAGGATGAGGAGCCCGTCTATGCGATGATGTGCCGGGCCGACACGCTTGGCGTCTTTCAGATCGAGAGCCGAGCGCAGATGAGCATGCTGCCGCGCCTGAAACCCCAAAAATTCTACGACCTCGTCATCGAAGTCGCCATCGTCAGGCCAGGCCCCATTCAGGGAGACATGGTCCACCCCTACCTGAAACGCAGGGAAGAAAGGGCTCGCGGTATCCCAACGACATACCCGAGCGAGGAACTGCAGGGTGTTCTGGAGCGAACGCTCGGCGTGCCGCTCTTTCAAGAACAAGCCATGCAGATCGCAATCACCGCAGCGGGATTCAAGCCGGCCGAAGCAGATCAACTGAGGCGGGCCATGGCGACCTTCAAACGAACAGGCACCATAGGCAATTTCGAAAAGCGATTCATCGAAGGCATGGTCGCGAAAGAATACCCTCGTGATTTTGCCCAGCAATGTTTCAACCAGATCAAAGGTTTCGGCGAATACGGTTTCCCGGAAAGCCACGCCGCCTCTTTCGCACTACTGGTATATGCCTCTTCCTGGGTGAAAGCCTACTATCCTGATGTCTTCTGTGCTGCGATGCTGAATTCGCAGCCAATGGGTTTTTATGCCCCCGCGCAGCTCGTCAGGGATGCAAGGGAGCATGGGGTTGATATCCGGCCCGTCGACATCAATGAATCGAACTGGGATTGCTTGCTTGAGGAGGCAGAATTTAACAAGTGTTCAGTCGATTTCCGGCATGCCAGCATGCGGGATGTCATCAAGACAAAGCGAGCCGTTCGGCTTGGCTTCCGGCAGATAAAGGGCCTTTCGGAAGCGAGTATGGAACAACTCGTCGCCAACAGAGGCAGGGGCTATTCTTCCATTCGCGATCTCTGGCTACGCTCAGGCCTGCAGAAAGCGGATATAGAGCGGCTTGCTGATGCGGATGCCTTTCACTCCATAAAACTGTCGCGGCGGGAAGCGCTCTGGGCGGTGCGGGCGCTTGATGCGAAGAGCGCTGCCGAAAAGCTTCCTCTGTTCGACCAGGTGAGCCACATCGACTTGCAGGTCGAGCCGGAGACGCGACTGCCGCAAATGCTGCCTGGCGAACAAGTCATCGAGGACTATCGCTACCTCTCGCTTTCCCTGAAAGGTCATCCGGTCTCGTTCCTCCGCGACGAATTCCGCAAAGCCGGGGTCGTGCGGAGTGTCGATCTTCTCACCGTCCCGAACGGCAGAAGGGTGACGATCGCCGGCCTGGTTTTAGTGCGTCAGCGCCCGGGCTCCGCCAAGGGCGTCATCTTCATGACACTGGAAGACGAAACGGGCGTTGCCAATGCCATTGTCTGGCAAAAGGTCTTCGAGAAGTATCGCCCGATCGTCATGGGAGCACGACTCGTGAAGATTCATGGCAGGCTTCAGAGCCAGAGCGGCGTGATCCACACCGTCGTCGAGCATATCGAGGATATGACCCCCGCACTCGGCATCCTGCAGAAGGAAGCCCGTCGTTTTGGTGTTAGCGATCGTTCGGATCAAGCGCTCAATCCGGCGATGGATCCGCGTCAAAGGAAACTCGCAAACTCAGTTGAGAACGCCGTGATGGAGAAGAGACTGATCTCTGGCAGTCATGGAGCACGGGAAACAGCTCAGATCATGCCAAAGGGCCGCAATTTCCATTGAGAACGTGCATCAGAACGCCGGATTTGAGGCTTTGCAGTGTAGCGGAGAGTACCTTCGTACAGTCCCACAATGTGCGACGAATGGCCTATTCCGCGAGTCGATTTTTTCTTGACACCTATCATCTTCTTTTGCAGAAAAGGCGATAGTGAATGTCATGTTTGGAATGACGCCGTGCTTGTCTGCAGCTGCAATTACATAACCGATCACGAAATCCGGGAAGTCATCAACGAACTTCTCGATGAGGATTGTTGGCAGCTTATCGTGCCTGCAAAGGTATACCACGCCATGGGGAAGCGGGGCCGCTGCTGCGGCTGCTTCCCGAACGTGGTCGACATCATCATCCAGACAACCGAGGAATATCACGCCCGTCACCACTCGACGGACGCCGAAATATTTGATTTCATGTCCCGCCTCAGAGAATTCCATGAAGAAAACAGGAGAGCGGACATTGAAAGGCGACAAAAAAGTCATCGAGCGGCTTAACGAGGCCCTCTTTCTCGAGCTCGGCGCCGTCAACCAATACTGGGTCCATTACCGACTTCTTGAAGACTGGGGCTACACCAAGCTCGCCAAGAAGGAACGGGCAGAATCCATCGAGGAGATGCATCATGCCGATCGTCTGGTCGCGCGCATCATCTTCCTCGAAGGTCATCCCAACCTTCAGACTCTCGCTCCGCTTCGCATCGGCCAGAACGTCAAGGAAGTTCTGGAAGCCGACCTCGCCGGTGAATACGATGCCCGCACGGCCTACAAGAAATCACGCGACATCTGTCATGAGGCCGGGGACTACGTCTCGATGAAGCTTTTCGAGGAGCTCCTGGCAGACGAGGAAGGTCACATCGACTTCCTCGAAACACAGCTGGAGCTGCTCGGCAAGATCGGCGAATCGAAGTATGGCCAGCTCAACGCCGACTCCGCCGACGAGGCCGAATAACGATTGCCATGACCGGCGGCCCTGGCCGCCGGTCATTCACTCTGCGGCGCTTAGGCCAGCCAAGTGCCTGAACTCGTCGACCACCTGCTCATAGACCGCCCGCTTGAAGGGCACGATGAGACCGGGCAGGCTTTCCATCGGCTTCCAATCCCATGCATCGAATTCCGCCGCATGGCCGCCGGGCGGCGGATTGATTGCGATCTCCGTCTCATCTCCATCGAAACGGAACGCAAACCAGCGCTGCGTCTGGCCCCGGAATTTCCCCTTCAGCCCTATACCCACCAATTGGGGCGGCAAATCGTAGTTGATCCAGTTCCTGGCTTCCGCAAGCAGCGTCACGGTGCGAATGCCCGTTTCCTCGTAAAGTTCCCGATAGGCGGCATCCAGCGGATCCTCGCCCTTGTCGATGCCGCCCTGCGGCATCTGCCAGAGCTGCGGCGATCCATCATACTCGGAATTCTCTTCCGGAATTCGGCGCCCTGCCCACACCAGGCCCCGGCGATTCAGGATCATGACTCCGACGCAGGGGCGGTATGGCAGGTCTTCGGCTTTGACGATCGGCTTGCTCATGGGGTCTCTCTGTTCAAGGTCTTTTGGGATCGTTGGTCAGCGCAGCGACACCGACGATCTCAATGCCTCGCATCGCGGCCTCCTGCGTCCATTGCGCGATGGCATCAATACTCTCATCGAAGGCGGCGGCAACACCGATTGCCTGACCGTTGCGCTTTGCGACGCGTTCAAGCTCGTCCAGCTTCTGTATGATGGCGTTCACATCAATCTGCTTGTCCAACTGCACGTCGGCAAATGCGTAGGGCGCCTCGGTTCCCTTTGCGACTACCGCGGTTTTGGACTGGGCCGACGTTCCGTCGTCGAGAAAAAGCAACCCGCGCTTTCCGATATCCCGCATCACCGGCTCCATGGCGTTGGGGTCGGAAAGGAAACGCCCGCCCTGATAATTCATGATGCCCGTATAATTGGTAATCTCGCCCATTGCCCGGTGCAGGCTTTCAATATTCTTCGCAGCCGACGTCGACGTCAGCAGCGTATCCGGCCCGGGATCGTTTGCCGGGTAATCAAAAGGCTCGAATGGAACCTGCAGCAGGATTTCGTGGCCGCCACGGCGCGCTTCCTGCATCCAGCGCTGCAAGCTGTTGCCGCTGGCGGCAAAAGCGAAGGTGACCTCCTCCGGCAACTGCTGGATCGCCCGCTGCGTGCCTGTCTGGCTTAACCCTAATCCGCTCACAACGATCGCGATGCGTGTTCCGTGTGCACCGGACCATGGTCGCGCGTACTGGTCCATCGGGCGACGTCCGTCCGGCCCGACGATGGGGAGCCGCCCCAACGGCGTATTTTCCAGAAGCGCATCGTTCGGCAACGCCGCCATCCGTGGGTCCTGCCCGACCTGCGAGGCATCA
Source organism: Hyphomicrobiales bacterium (assembly GCA_900466985.1). Classification (GTDB taxonomy): domain Bacteria; phylum Pseudomonadota; class Alphaproteobacteria; order Rhizobiales; family Rhizobiaceae; genus Rhizobium. The sequence continues at coordinate 171,644 of UBOA01000001.1, read as the reverse complement.
ACCAGCACCGGGCCATTTCCGTCGCGTTGTCTCGGGGAGTATTTCGTGACGACAGATCCATCGCCCGTGACCATCTGCTCCACATTGGCACCCGATCGGGGATCGGACGGCACCATACCATTTGGAGCGGCAGGGGTCGAAGACCGCGACGGCACCTGATTCTGAATGGTATCGGATGGCGGCAAAGCCGCCTGGTCTTGAACTGGCGGCTTCTCGCGCTTCAGCCCATCTCCGCGGAATGCCGTATAAAGCGACGAAACCCCGATCAGAACGAGGCAAATCCCGGCGACGACACGGCCGGTTCGCAGAATACCCGGCCGCTGCCGCTTAACCTTACGGCCCTGTCCTAGTGGTGCGTGCAGATCGGTATTCAAGCTCGTTTCCGCTTCAGAATCAGGACAGCAAAAAGGCGTCAGGCCGGATACACCATCCGGCCTGACGCCTCAAATTGCAATTACTTGGCGCTAACGGCCTTGTCCGGATTGGGCGGGAAGGACGGGTCCGTCTTCTTGCCGCGAAGCAGGTCAAGCGCGTAGTTGAGCTGGATGTCATCCTTCGGATCGGGCGGAACATAGGCAACCGAACCGGAGCCTTCGTCCGTCTCGCTCTGACCCTTAATGTGCCCACGCAGGCTGGACTCGCCTTCGGTGGTCATCTTGCCCTTCAGATCATCCGGCAGCGGCTCTTCGACCTTGATATCCGGCGTGATGCCGGTGCCTTGGATCGAGCGGCCCGACGGCGTGTAGTAGAGCGCGGTCGTCAGGCGCAGCGCGCCGTTTTCGCCAAGCGGGATGATCGTTTGAACCGATCCCTTGCCGAACGAGCGCGTTCCGAGAACGGTAGCACGACGCAGGTCCTGCAACGCACCGGCAACGATTTCCGAAGCAGATGCCGAACCGCCGTTGATCAGGACGATTACCGGCTTGCCGTCCGTAAGGTCGCCCGGACCAGCGTTGAAGCGGCGGGTCTCATCGGGATTGCGGCCGCGGGTGGAAACCACTTCGCCACGCTGCAGCAGCGCATCCGACACCTGGATCGCCTGGTCGAGCAGACCGCCCGGGTTCAGACGAAGGTCGAGGACGTAGCCCTTCAGCTTGTCAGCCGGAACCGTCTTCTTGATCTTCTCGATCGCCTTCTCGAGATCGGGGTAGGTCTTCTCCGTGAAGGAGATGACGCGCAGATAGCCGACATCATCCTCGACGCGCGACTTCACGGCCTGCACAGCCACAACGTCGCGAACGATCGTCAGCTCTATAGGCTTGTCGGCACCCTTGCGGATCAGCGTCAGCTTGATCGGCGTGTTGACCGGGCCACGCATCTTTTCGACCGCGTCTTCCAGCTTCAGGCCGCGAACGGACTGACCGTCGATCTCGGAAATGTAGTCACCAGCAAGAACGCCAGCCTTTGCTGCAGGTGTGTCGTCGATCGGCGTGATGACCTTGACGAGTTCGTCTTCCATGGTGACCTCAATGCCGAGGCCGCCGAATTCGCCCTTCGTCTGGGTCTGCATGTCAGCCGCATCCTTGGCATTCATGTAGCTCGAATGCGGATCCAGCGAGGAAAGCATGCCGTTGATGGCATTTTCGATGAGTTTGTCCTCGGCCGGCGGCGTCACATACTGTGCGCGCACACGCTCAAAAACGTCACCAAAAACGGAAAGCTCCTTGTAGGTGGAGGCTCCGGCTGCTTCCGCAGGCACGCCTGCCGAATAGATGACGCTCATCGCGGTCGCACCCATCAATGCGCCGACCAGAACAAGAGAAGCCCTACGAATCATTGCGTGCCTTTCCAGTGTCTTTAGCGGTCCACCAAGGCCGGGAATCGACCGGTTTTCCATCTTTTCGAAATTCAATGTAAAGCGTCGGACGGTTGGTTTCCAGCGCCAATGCTGTCGCGCTCGCCACTCTTTTTGCGCCCATGGCTGCAAGTGGCTCGCCGGAGAAAACGAACTTCCCCTGGCGCGTGCTGATCGTCTCCATTCCGGAGAGGACGAGGTGGTAGCCGTTGCCGGCATCGAGGATGATCATCTGGCCGTAGCTGCGAAAAGCACCCGCGTAAACGACAAGCCCATCTGCGGGAGCGGTAACCACCGTTTCCGGATTGGTGGCAAGCGTCATTCCCATCGCCTCATGGCCGGTTCCGTCGGCGTCGCCGAACTGGCGGAGGATATCGCCTGCCACAGGCAATTCCAGCTTCGCCTTCAATTCTCCGAAGGGATATGCGGGCGCAATGCGGTTTTTATCAGGCACGCCGCTCTCTGCGAGGGCCTTGGCCTGGGCGCGTTGCTCCTCGGTCAAGAGCTTGCGGTTTTCCTCGGCCTGGCGGGCCGCGGCGGCGGCGTCGCGAACCGATGCGATCTCGGTTTCCATCGATGCCACCAGCCCCTCGAGGCTTGTTGCCTTGCTGGCAAGATCCTCCGACCGCTTCTTTTCCGCATCCAGTTCCGCCGCGCTGCTGCGGCTCAGCTTCTCGTTTTCAGCGAGAAGCAAGTCCATCCGGCGCTCTTCCTCGATGCTATTGGTCATGGTCGTGGTGAGCGCCGATTTCTCCGCAGCGCTTGCCGTTTGCAACGAAGACAGGTTGGCAAGATCGGCGACGAGCTTGTCAGTTTCCTTTCGGATACTGGGAACCACCGCGCCGAGCAGGATTGCGCTGCGAACCGATGCGAGCGCGTCGTCAGGTGTCACGAGAAGGGCCGGCGGCGGATTGCGGCCCATCCGCTGCAAGGCACCCAGCACCTCGGCCAGCAAGCCACGCCGTTCATGCAATGACCGGCGGACCGCGTCTTCCTTTACGCCGAGATCGGCCAGTTTCTTCTCGCTCTCCAGGATCTGCTTCTCGAGCGACTTGCGCCGCGCCGCGGAATCGATCAGCGCCTGGCGAACGCTGCCGGTGCTCTTGTCCAGATCCGCGATGCTCTTCTGAAGCTCCGCAACCTTATCGGACGAGAGGCTGATCGTCTTCGACAGGGCTTCAAGCTCGGCGCGCGTCTCGTCTCGCTTCTTCGCAAGGTCGGCCGCCGGATCGGGCGGCGGCTGGGCAACCGTTGCACTTGCCAGGGCAGGGGCCTCCGGCGGCGAGATCCGCGCAGCTTCCGGCGCATCCTGCGCGAAGGCGCCGGAAGCGAAGGGGCGGTTCGCAACTGCCGCCACAGACACGCTCAAGCCTGCGGCCAAGGCCGACAGAATGACGTATTTTGGCTTGAACGCGCGTGTCGGCATACGAGCTTCGAAATCCCTTCAAATCGCGCGGAGATTAAGCTGATTTGACATTCTTTGCCAGATCGATTGGGGGACTGCGCACACCAGGACGGACACGCTCACGTGAGCAACGGAACCCATCAGACGCGATGATAGGGGTGGCCGGAAAGGATCGTAACGGCTCGATAAAGCTGCTCGGCGATGAGCGTACGAACCAACTGATGCGGCCAAGTCATCTTGCCGAGACAGAGGGTTGCATCGGCAACGTCGTATAGCGACGGATCGAGCCCATCGGCGCCGCCGATGGCAATCATCAGGTCGCGCTTGCCCTGGTCTCGATAGTTTCCAAGGAGATTGGCAAAGCCTTCACTGTCCAGCGCCTTGCCCCGCTCGTCCAACAGGATGAGAACACTCCCATCGGACAACGACTTCTGCAGCATCGCCGCTTCATCGCGCTTGCGCGTATCGGCATTCGACGCACGACTTTCAGCCACTTCGGCCACGCGGGAGAATTCGAGGCCGACCGCAGGACCGGCCTTGGCAAAGCGATCGAAATAGCGGGCCGCAAGATCCTTCTCGGGGCCGGACTTCAGCCGCCCCACCGCAAAAAGACCAACACGCATCATCCGCTCCCGCAGTTCGGCAAAGGGCGGCACACACCTGCCGCCAGCCGGATTCGTCCGGCCAATAAATGCCGTCTATCAGGCGGCGGACACAGCGTCCAGCAGCCTGTTAGTGCACCGTTTCCTCGTCCATATCGGGCGCGGCCCACATCTTTTCGATGTTGTAGAACTCGCGTATTTCTGGACGAAAGACATGGACGATGACATCGCCGGTGTCGATCAGGATCCAATCGCCGCCTTCCTGACCCTCGACGCGGGCGCTTCCAAGGCCCTCGTCTTTGAGATCAGACAGCAGGTGGTCCGAGATCGCCATGACATGCCTGCTCGAGCGCCCGGAGACGACGACCATGAAGTCTCCCAGTGCCGATTTTCCAGCAATGTCGATGGTGACGATATCTTCAGCCTTGGAGTCCTCAAGGCTAGTGAGGACGGCGTGCAGGGCGCGGGCGGCAGCATCGGCGCCACGTTCCGGGCTCTTCGGGACAACGGCAAGCGTTTTTCCCTTGGCGTGTACTGTTGTCAGTGCTTTCCCTTTCTCGGAATGACAAAACATGCACATCACTGATTTGGTGACCAAATCATAGTTAAGATAGGCACCAAACCATTAACGTTTCAAGACGCGCACAATCACAAAGCGTGAACGACCATTTGACGCGATAGATCATCTGTGGATGAAAGACCGAATGTGGCCGGGCTGTGTACAGTCCTTGCAACCACACGTAAAGTAAGATCGTTTTCGACTATAGAAGACTTGCCGATGAAAAGCCCCGCCGTTGATACGCTCACTCCGATACTCCGCATCAGTTTTCCTCATGAAGACCGCCTCGGGCGCGGCAAGATGGAACTGCTCGAACATATCAGGGAAACGGGATCGATTTCCGCGGCAGGCAGGGCGATGGACATGTCCTATCGTCGCGCCTGGTTGCTTGTCAGCGATATGAACCGGATGTTTCGCGAGCCTGTCGTCGAGTCCCAGCGCGGCGGCCCAAAAGGTGGAGGTGCGGCGCTGACGCCGTTCGGCGATGAGCTCCTCGCCCGCTTTCGCAAGATGGAGCAGATGATGAAAACCACTCTCGCTGAAGAACTGGCATGGCTGGAGGCCAACCGATCGCCTGAAAGCAATCGCTGATCATGGTTCAAGCGCGACCGTCTTTATCACGGCAAAAACAGGCGACCCAATCCGCACGCCCAGCCGCTCTGCCGAAAAGCTTGTGATCCGGGAAAGAATGGCGTCCCCACCGCAATCGACGAGAACGTCAATGGTGGCGTCGTCTGCCTGCGTCATGTTCTGAACGGTGCCTTCAAGCACGTTGAGCGCGCTCAGCGCTTCCGGCTTTTTCATTGCCAGCATCACGTCGCGAGACGGAATGCGGACGCGAACGGGCTTGCCGAGGTTTAGCATCGCTCCCGGGACGTGAAGCCGAGCTGATTTCAGGGCAATTGTCGCTATGCGGTGCTGCACGTCGAGGCTCTCCACCGTCCCTTCAAGAAGAGCCCCCGCATCACGCCGCTCGAATGAGGCCGGCGGATGGCTTAACACATCCACGGCCGAGCCGACGGCCTCCACCCGTCCATCACGCATGACTACGACCTGATTGGCGAGGCGGGCTACTTCGGCGATCGAATGGCTGACATAGACGATCGGAATGTCCATCTCGTCGCGCAGGCGCTCGAGATAGGGCATGACCTCGGCTTTTCGCGCCTCATCCAACGCCGCCAGCGGCTCATCCATCAACAGCAGACGGGGAGCCGAAAGCAGGGCTCGCCCAATGGCAACGCGCTGCTTCTCGCCACCGGAGAGCTTTTCCGGCCTGCGCTCGAGCAGATTTTCGATGCCGAGCAATGAAACAATGTGGTCCAGCCCCTCTGCCGAACCGGTGGCACTGGCAAACCACCGGCCATAGGACAGGTTGTGACGGACACTGAGGTGCGGGAAGAGCCGCGCCTCCTGGAAGACATAACCGAACCTCCGTCGATGCTTGGCGACAAAGATCCGCCGCTCGGTATCTGTCAGGACTTCGCCATCGAGGACGACCTGGCCCGCGTCAGGCCGCGCCAACCCGGCAATGATGCGGATCATCGACGTCTTACCAGAGCCGGAACGGCCGAAAAGCGCGGTGATCCCGCGCCCCGAGGTAAACGCGGCATCGAGCGCGAATGCGCCAAGCCGCTGTTTTGCTTTCACGACAAGCGTCATTCCGGATCAATCCTCCGGCCGACGATGCGCGACAGCAATTCCGAGGCAAGCAAGGCAGCCATTGAAATCACGATAGCGACGAGCGTCAACCGCAGGGCGCCGGCATCACCGCCCGGGACCTGCGTGAAGGAGTAGATCGCCGCCGAAAGCGTCTGCGTTTCCCCCGGGATGTTGGAAACGAAGGTGATGGTCGCTCCGAACTCCCCCATGGCCTTCGCAAAGGAAAGGATCATTCCGGCAATGATGCCAGGCAGGGTAAGCGGCAATGTTATCGTCATGAAAACCCAGAATGGGCTGGCTCCCAAGGTGCCGGCTGCCTCCTCCAGCTTTCGATCAACCGCTTCGATCGAGAGCCGGATGCTGCGCACCATCAACGGAAAGGCCATGACCCCGCAGGCGAGCGCGGCACCTGTCCAGCGAAACGAAAACACGATGCCGAAGTAGTGATCGAGAAAGCTGCCAATTGGTCCGCGCCGCCCGAAAAGGATCAGCAAAATGAAGCCCGTGACGACAGGCGGCAGGATCAGCGGGAGATGAACGACACCGTTGAGAACCGACTTACCCCAAAACCGCCCCCGCGCCAGCAGCAGCGCAACGCCGATGCCGAATGGCAGGCTGGCCAGCATCGCCACCACCGACACGCGCAGGCTGAGCAAGATTGCTGTCCATTCATCATCGCTCAGGCCGAGTGCGTCCAAGCCATTCTCTCCAAAAATAGAAGGCCCGTATCGACGGGCCTTCTCACGCTATGTCTTCGTGCGAGAGTTCGCAATCATTTCAAGATGGTGAAGCCCTGCTCGGTAAAGAAATGAGCCGCCTTTTCCGATTTCAGGAAGTCGAGGTATGCCGCGGCGTCTGGGTTCTTGCTGTCGGAAAGAATAGCGACCGGATAAATGATCGGCGGGTGCGAATCCGCCGGGAAGGTGCCGACAACGGCAACGCCCGGGTCCGCGGAGGCGTCAGTCTGGTAGACGACGCCATAGGGCGCCTCGCCGCGCGAAACCAACGCCAGCGCTGCACGAACGCTTTCAGCACCGGCAACCTTCGCCTCAACCGAGGGCCAGACGCCCAGCGCTTCAAGCGCTGCCTTGCCGTACTTGCCGGCCGGAACCGACTTCACCTCACCCATGGCGAGCTTGCCATCACCGAGCAGAGTGGCGAGCTCGAAACCCTTTTTGATCTCGACCGGCTTGGCGTGGTCCTTGGTTGCGACAAGCACGATCCGGTTACCCAAGAGATTGGACCGGCTGTCGGCCTTGATCAGATTCTTCTTCGCAAGATAGTCCATCCAGTCCAGGTCGGCGGAGATGAAGATGTCGGCGGGCGCGCTGCCCTCAATCTGCTTTGCAAGCGCGGAGCTCGCAGCATAAGAGGCGACAGCCTCCTTGCCGGCTTCCTTTGCCCATGCGGCATTCGCTGCATCAAGGGCGTTCTTCAGGCTGGCCGCCGCAAAAACGGTGACCTTTTCCGCAGCTGCGGCTGGCGTTGCGGCAACGCCAAAAAAGACAGCCGAAATGGCAGTGACGGCAAACTTCATCCATTGGCGACGACTGTGCATGATCTCTCCCGAAGCTTTGGAAATATCCGTAGAGATATAACGTCGCTTGCAGGTTGGCTAGCGTTATATTTTCACAAGCATAACCGCCCGTTCGTTTCAGACTTCACACATTCGTGATGCGCATGACTGTGTAGATCGTGGCGCCCAAATAGCGGCAAAATCGCCGCCATTTTAGGGAGGAACCGAGAGGAGTTTGAAATCTCGACGAAAATCGTCTCGAATGCCAAAGAATTGGGCAAAATCGAGGAGGGTTTTGGCTACGGCCATGCTTGGAGCGCATTGCTGCAATGCAATGGACCCGCTTCAAGAATTCGGGGACTATGGTACAACACACTCATCGAACGGCGATCTCCTCCTCCCAAAGCCGTTGGATAGGATCGACAACACTCCTCCTCCCAGTTGTCGATCGAGTTTACGAAGCCCGACGGATCTCCTCCCCCGTCGGGCTTTTCATTTGTACGTCTTCCCTGAAAAGTCGAACTATTTTACGGTGCCGTTAGTCGCGCGGATAGCGGTCGAGCTATGAGTGGAGCGCGGACCGTGTATGAAGGTCCAGGCTGGTGCCTGGCGCTTCCAGAGCGCGCGGGAATCGTCTTCGTCAACGCGGGCAAAATCGAACGTCCTCGCCATCTTCGATGACAGGAACGACAGCGTGGAGCCCGGGCGGTCGATCACGGCAATCGGAAATGTGTTGACGATATCCTGCCAGCGTTGCCACTGATGGAAGGTCTTCAGGCTGTCGGCCCCCATGATCCAGATGAAATGGACATGTGGGTTGCGCGCCTTAACGCGCGCCAGCGTGTTTGCCGTGAAGCTCGTCGCGAAATCGCGTTCGAACGCCGTGACCTTGATCGAAGGGTGTCGGGCTAGCCGCTCGCTCAGAGCGATGCGCTCGGCAAGCGGCAGCAGATGCCGCCGATCCTTCAGCGGATTCCCGGGCGTGACCATCCACCATAGCTGGTTGAGGCCGAGCCGCTTGATCGCGATTTCGGCAACCAGCGCATGTCCGTCATGCGGCGGATTGAAGGAACCGCCGAAAAGACCGACCACCATGCCCCGCTCGCTATGCGGCATGCGAAGATGGCGCCGGTCGATTTCGTCGTTGATCACGTCAGGGCCGGGTCTGTCCGGTGCCGCGCACGCGGTATTTGAAGGAGGTGAGCTGCTCGACGCCGACAGGGCCGCGGGCATGCATCTTGCCGGTCGCAATGCCGATCTCGGCACCCATCCCGAACTCGCCGCCATCGGCAAACTGCGTCGATGCATTGTGCAGCAGGATCGCGGAATCAACCTCGGTGAAGAACCTCTGCACCACATCGGGATCGTCGGCAATCACGGCCTCGGTGTGGTTCGAGGAATAGGCCTGGATGTGCTCTATCGCACCCGAAATGCCATCGACGACAGCAACCGAAACGATGGCATCCAGATACTCGGTCGACCAGTCCTCCTCGGTGGCTGCCTTCACGCCAGGCATTGCCTGGACGACCGCAGCCGAACCGCGGATTTCGCAACCTGCTCCAGCAAGGGCCTCCAGCAGCGGGCGAAGATGGCTCTTGGCCACGGCGCTGTCGACGAGAATCGTTTCCACCGCACCGCAGATACCGGTGCGCCGCATCTTGGCGTTGACGACGATCTCCCTGGCCATGCCGAGATCGGCCGATGCATCCACATAGATGTGGCAAAGGCCCTCGAGGTGCGCGAAGACGGGCACCCTCGCCTCGTTCTGAACGCGCGCAACAAGGCTCTTGCCGCCGCGCGGAACGATAACGTCGATCGCACCATCCAATCCGCGCAGCATCGCGCCGACGGCAGCTCGATCGGTTGTCGGCACGAGCTGAATGGCATGCTCTGGAAGTCCCGCGGCCCTCAGGCCCTGCACGAGGCAGGCATGAATTGCCTGCGATGAGCGCCGGGAATCCGAGCCGCAACGCAGAATGACCGCATTGCCGGCTTTCAGGCAGAGCGCGCCGGCATCCGCCGTCACGTTCGGGCGGCTCTCGAAGATCACACCGATGACACCGAGCGGCGTGCGAACGCGCTCGATCTTCAGTCCATTCGGGCGTTCCCAGGCGGCGATCACCTCGCCGACCGGATCCTTCAGCGCCGCGATCGCGCGGATACCTTCGGCCATTTCGGCAACGCGCTTGTCGGTCAGTGTCAGGCGATCGATGAAGGATGCGAGCATGTCCGTGCCGGCGACATCCTTCAGATCCTTGGCATTCTCGGCGAGGATGTGATCCTTGTTGGCGAGGATCGCATCCGCCATGGCGTTCAGCGCCTTGTTTTTGGCTTCAGTGGACGCAAAGCCCAGCGGTCGCGCCGCAGCCTTGGCCTTGCGGCCGATGTCATTCATCAGCGCGTCAATGTCAGGGCTCTGCGCAACTGTATCAAGCATAGCTTGTGTCCTTCTTCTGCCTTTCCGATTTTGAACTGACCTGCGACGTCATCACCATGTCATCACGATGGATCATCGCCGCACGTCCGGCGTAGCCGAGGATTGCCTCGATCTCCGTCGACTTGCGGCCGGTAATCCGCCGCGCCTCTTCGGCATCGTAGCCGGCAAGTCCGCGCGCGATCTCCCGGCCATGCGGGCCGACGATCGCCACCGTATCGCCGCGGCTGAAAAGCCCGACAACCTTGCGAACCCCGGCAGGGAGCAGGCTCTTGCCGGCGCCGAGCGCAACAACGGCACCCTCGTCAACGTGGAGTTCGCCCGCCGGCTGCAACTGACCAGCAATCCAGGTCTTTCGCGCCGTGACGGGCGTCCCTGAAGGAGCAAACCAAGAGGAGCGCGCCCCATTCTCGATCGCCGAGAGCGGGCTGTCCGCCTTGCCTGAGGCGATGATCATTGCGCAGCCGGCCGTCGTCGCAATCTTGCCGGCGTCGATCTTGGTGCGCATGCCGCCACGCGACAGCTCGGAGGCAGCGCCACCCGCCATCGCTTCGATTTCAGGCGTGATTTCGGCGATGGTGGCGAGAAACTCCGCCTGCGGATCGAGGTGCGGCGGCGCCGAATAGAGACCATCGATATCGGACAGCAGAATCAGCAGATCAGCACCGGTCATGGTCGCGACCCGGGCAGCGAGGCGATCATTGTCGCCGTAGCGAATCTCGCTGGTAGCTACGGTATCATTCTCGTTGATAATCGGCACGGCGCCGATCTTCAGGAGTTGATTGATGGTGGCGCGCGCGTTGAGATAGCGGCGACGCTCTTCCGTATCGCCGAGCGTCAAAAGGATCTGACCGGCAACGATCTCGTCGTGGGACAGACTTTCCGACCAGGCACGCGCCAGAGCGATCTGGCCGACGGCTGCCGATGCCTGACTTTCTTCGAGCTTCAGGGCTCCCGAAGGAAGATCGAGGACCGATCGGCCGAGAGCAATCGCGCCGGACGAAACAACAAGGACGTCGACGCCCTTGGCCTTCAGGGCCGCAATATCGCGGCACATTGCGTCGAGCCACGCCTTCTTCAGACCGGTCTTGCGATCGACGAGGAGAGCCGAGCCGATTTTAATGACGACGCGGCGATAGCGCTCAAGCGACTTACGCGTCGTCATGGGCCTCGCCTTCATCATCCGACACCGTATCGCGATGGCGGAGCTTCGGTGCCTTGGCGAGCTTTTCCGCCCCGCCGGCATTCGCCTCGACAATTACATCCCGCAAGGCTCGCAGCACTTCCGTCATGCCCTTGCCCGTCGCCGCGGAAATCTGGAACGGCGTCTTGCCGCAGGCCTTGGCAAGTTCCTTCGTCTTCTTCTTCAGCGTGGCGTCATCGAGAACGTCGATCTGCGACAGAGCGACGATCTCGACCTTTTCGCCAAGATCACTGCCATAGGCCTCGAGTTCGCGCCGGACGGTCGTGTAGGCCTTGCCGACCTTTTCCTCCTGCGAGGAAACGAGATGCAGCAGAACGCGCGTGCGCTCGACGTGGCCGAGGAAACGGTCACCGATCCCGACGCCTTCATGCGCGCCTTCGATCAGCCCCGGAATGTCGGCAAGGACGAATTCCTGCCCGTCAACGGTCGCGACACCCAGGTTCGGGTGCAACGTCGTAAAGGGATAATTTGCAATCTTCGGCCGGGCACGGGTGACGGCTGCAAGGAACGTGGACTTGCCGGCATTCGGCAATCCAACAAGGCCAGCGTCTGCAATCAGCTTCAAGTGCAGCCAGATTGTCTTTTCCTCACCGGGAAGACCGGGATTGGCCCAGTCCGGCGCCTGGTTGACCGAGGATTTGAAGTGCGCATTTCCGAAGCCACCATTGCCGCCGGTAGCGAGCCGGTAGCGTTGGCCTTCCTCGGTGAGATCGCAAATCAGCGTTTCCTTGTCTTCCTCGAAAATCTGCGTGCCGACGGGCACCTTCAGCGTCACGTGCTCACCATTGGCGCCGGTACGGTCCCTGCCCATCCCGTGCGTACCGATCTTGGCCTTGAAGTGCTGCTGGTAGCGGAAGTCGATCAGTGTATTGAGACCGTTGACCGCCTCGACCCAGACATCACCGCCGCGTCCGCCGTCACCGCCATCGGGGCCACCAAACTCGATGAACTTCTCGCGTCGGAACGAGACGCTGCCCGCGCCGCCGTCTCCGGACTTGATGTAGACTTTTGCTTCGTCGAGAAATTTCATCTTACTTCCATTGTGGCCGTTCATCGCTCCTCTTGCCGCTTTCGATATAGGCGGTTCAATCGGAGGTCAAAGGATTATCGTGAAGTTTGCGAGCTATAGCATACAGTACGGCTACGGTCTTGGTGGCATCTACGACGTCGACCGTTTCGGCAACATCATCGCATCCAGCAATCTGAGATACGCGAAGATCGACATAGCTCCGGCCATTTCCGCATCTGGGGTCGTTATTCGATAGTTGGGATTGAGGCGCCCCGACGATCGGGACGCCTCGCGTTCGTCTCAAGCAATCCTGGCCTGTTGCAGGGCACCTGGCTTCAGCATCGTCTCGACATGCGTGACCATGGTGTTGCGGGCGAAGCTGTAGATTTCGCTGCAACCGGTCATGCGGAAGCCGAGCCTTTCCTGCAGCTTCAACGAAGCCGGGTTGTCCGCGAAGACGCCGGAATGAACCGTCGTCTCCGGCATGCGGCGCGAAAAGCGCTCCAGCACGGCCGATACCGCCTCGCTCATATAGCCGCGCCGCCAGTAGAAGCGGTTCAGCCAGTAACCGAGGTGCCAAAGGCCATGGCGAAGCTCGATGGCGGCGACGCCGATATGAGCGTCGTCGCCAGTCGTGATGGCAAACTGCCAGTCGGCCATGTCACCCGCCGTCACCGGAACCAGCCAGTCGAGTGCGTCCTGCCTGTCATAAGGCGCAGGAACACGCGCGAGCATGCGGGTAACGGCGAAGTCGGACAGCGTGTCCGCGATCGCATCGGCATCGCTCAGCCTGTGCGGGCGGAGCACCAGCCGGTCGGTGGTGATGACCGGCAACGGGCCGGGCGTCATCGACTGGCTCCTGGGTCTCTGAAGGCTGATCGCGTTCATAGGACGCTCCCCCAGCTTCTCAGCGACATCCAGGTCTTGCGGTCGAGCCTGTACCATTCGACGGGCACATTGCTGCCGAGAGCCAGCGATGCCGCCAACCCCGATCCCTGGAACTGGAAACCGCACTTCTGGATGACCCGCCGCGAAGCGACGTTCATCACCCGGCAACGAGCATCGATCTGATCGACATCCTGCCGCGTGCGAAAGACCATATCGACCAAAGCATGGCATGCCTCGGTCATAAAGCCTTGATTCCAGTATGGTTCTCCAAGCCAGTACCCGATCTCGACGGTCCGCCCGTCAAGATGCGGTTCGACCCCGCAGCACCCAACAAAGGCACCGTTCTCGGCCTTGGTGATCGCATAGACGCACTTGCCAATCTCGCCATTTTTCGTGCGTCGCACGAAGTCGGCGGCATCATTGGCCGTGTACGGGTGCGGCATGCGCGACACCATGGTGGCGACTTTGGCGTTGTTGGCGAGATGGGCAAGGGCATCGATGTCTTCTTCGTGCGGTGCGCGCATGACGAGCCGCTCCGACAATAAGACAGGGCAATCGGTCCTTAACCGCTCCGGCCTCAGCCGTTCCTTGGGAGACCGCTGGTCTTCCCTGAAAGACCGCAATTGGCCTTCCCTCAACAATTCGCCTTGCATGTTCAGTCCTCCTTCGTTGGACAAGAAAAAAGGGGAGATGGCGCCCCATCTCCCCTGTTTTCTGGACTGAACCTGATACGCTCAGCCGGGTCGATGAGACGCCGGCTGTTTTAGAGCGCTACCGGCTTATTCCGCTGCTTCCGCTTTCGGCATTACAGACACGTACACGCGGCCATTGGCCTTCGTACGGTAGTTCACATTGCCGGCCGTAAGCGCAAAAATGGTGTGGTCCTTGCCGAGGCCGACGTTGGCGCCCGGATGCCACTGCGTACCGCGCTGACGCACGATGATGTTGCCTGCGATGACGGTTTCGCCACCGAACTTCTTCACGCCAAGGCGCTTGGATTCGGAATCACGACCGTTGCGCGATGAACCGCCAGCTTTTTTGTGTGCCATTGGTGTTCTCCTTTAAACCTTAAAGTCCCGTGATCTTACTTGGCAGCCACGATGTCCGTGATGCGGACAACAGTGTGGTGCTGGCGATGGCCGCGCGAACGCTTCGAGTTCTGACGACGGCGCTTCTTGAAGGCGATGACCTTCTTGCCGCGGTTGTGCTCGACCACTTCGGCCTTGACGGAAGCGCCCTTGACAAAGGGAGCACCAATCGCAGCGTCGGCGCCTTCGCCGATTACGAGGACTTCGGTGAATTCAATTGCGTCGCCAGCGGTTGCTTCAAGCTTCTCGATGGTCAGCACGTCGTTTGCCGCCACACGGTACTGCTTACCGCCGGTCTTGATGACTGCGAACATTTTTTATCCTTTCATGTTCGTTCCGGCTCGTGCCCGCCAATCAGCAGGTGGCCGTCTTTTTATCAGTCGAGGTTAAGCAGGGATTTCAAAGGCTTTGACCCAGAACTCTCGCTGCCGGTGATGTGCCTCGCGAGCGCGAAGCATGCAAGGCGCGGACTTATCCACACCTATTGCGCAGCCGAGATACGCGAGCATAAAAAAACTGTCAAGGCAAAAGGATGAAAAGCTTTGAGATTTCGTCTTGCCAGCCCGTCATTCTGTCGCTATGTAGCCCCCCGCGCCGAATAAGCGCCGACCTGACCGCGGAGAGGTGGCAGAGTGGTCGAATGCACCGCACTCGAAATGCGGCATACCTGCAAGGGTATCGTGGGTTCAAATCCCACCCTCTCCGCCATTATCACCAACTAGCTGTTTTGTTGTGCTTTCCTAGCTACCGCGGACAGCCCGCAACGGCGGAGCCCGTCTTGGTAACGAGTCGGATCCAGCGCGTGAAGTGCGCCCGGCAACCATGCTCGCGACGACCGCGTGAGCTGCACGCTGAATGGCACCGCTCACGCCAACATGCATGCGCCAGCAGAACAATCCTCGTTGTCGCTAATCGACGGTATCAGGATGCGTCGATGCCTTCAGATCGGCCAGACCGCGGTTTGCATCCTTGTTGCCGGTCGAGGCCGCGGCAGTGAATATCCGCTCGGCATCGCCGTACATCTTCATGTTCAGGTAGGCATATCCGCGCAGCACCATCAGATCGATCGGTTCCTGGCGAAGCTGGGCGCGCTGATCGAGATATATCAAGGCCTCGCGATAGCGCTTTGCATCGAAGGCGGCGAGAGCCCGGTCGGCCAGGATCGCAATCTGCAATTCGGCCGCGCGCTGTTGCGTCTGCGGTGCCTTCGTCGCGGCGACGGCAGCATTGTTGGATAGGCCGGCGCGCAGGAAGGCGAGGCTCTGGCCATAGGCTGCGTCCTCGCGCGTCTTGCGGTTTGGACTGGCGAGGGCTGCCTCGAAAGCCTTGACTGCCTCCATCGGACGATTGATGTCCATCAGGCACCAGCCACGTGACAGTGCGGTTTCCGGATCGAGCAGTTGCGCATTGACCGTGGTCGTGCATCCGCGCAATTGCCGTGCACCGCGGCGAACCGTAACGGTTTGCATCGGAGGCTGGCGTACGACCTCGGTGATGGCTGGCGGGTTTGCACTTTCGATGCGCTCCGGCGGTGCCCGGACGATCTCCGGTGACGCGGCCGTTGGACCTTGCGGCACCATCTGCCCGGGAGGGGCGGGCAGGGGAGGTGTTGTGGTCCGCTGATTCGTGGTCTCACCCAACTGTGCGATGCGCTCGGACCTGCCAGCCCACAGGCGCTGGATCTCAGCCACGCCCGCCCGGTCCCGCAACTGCTGGCGTGTGATGGCCAGTCCGTAGGCGGACGGTTCGTCATCCGGCTTCCAGCGCAGCGCCGTCTCGAACCAGCGCGCCGCTGTTTGCGGTTGATTGAGAGTGCGGGCAAACCAACCGAATTGCTGTGCCGTCGGCACATATTTCTGGGCAATGATTTCGCCGGCGATGCGCGAAAGAACCTCTTCGCTGAGGTTGGCAGGCGGCTGCAGGGCCATCAGGTTCGCCGTCGCAGCAAGATATGTCGCGGTCGCATCCTTGGAGGCACCACGCCACTTGTACATGACGTCCTCCGCCTCTTGCGGTTTCTTCTCGGCAATCAGCGCCAGCGCCAGACCCTGGGAAGCGATTGCCGAGTCTTCCTTCTCCCGCGCTGCCCGAAACCATCTTTCCGCATCGGGATAGTTTTCCCGGCGAAGCTGGTGCCAGCCGAGAAGAAGGCTGTCGGATGCCAGCTCCTCCGTTTCAGCAAGTCGTTGCACGATTGAAAGATAAGCCGGCGCCACAGCCAGATCGGGGTCATCGTTGCCGGCGGCGACAAAGCGGCGGGCAAGCTCATTGCGGATACCGTCGAACTCGCGGCCGCCGTTGCCATCGGGGCGTTCAAGCGCCAGGAGATCCTGCATCACTGCGTAGGAAAGCAAGGCGGACGCCTTTTGAATAGTCGCCACACGCTCTTGCGGATTTGTGCAATTCTTCAGGATATAGACATAGGCATCCCGGGCGCGCGGTGCGCGATCGGTCTTCGCGAAAGCTTCGGCAACCCGCCATAGCACGTCGATGTCGCTGCATGTCAGGAGGCTCGGTGTATTGGCACCGATCTGGACGACGGTTGCATATTGCTTCAGGTCCGACGCATTGACGAGGCGCGCGCGGGCCTCGGCGACATCCAGCCGGTCAAGCAAGTCGGGCGGGGGCTGCCATCCCGATTCGGACGCCTGCCGATCGGCAATCGCCTTGCGGAGTTCCGCGTAGCGGCCCTCCGAATACAGTTGCCACATTTGCTCCAGCTGCCTGTCGCCACTCTGCGGAACGGCCAGAGGATCTGCGGGCGGCACCCAGTTCGGGTACAGCGCCTGAAGCCGCGCGATCTCGGCCTGCAGTCGCGCCTTGTCGCCGCGGCTGGCGAAATAGCGCAAGGCACTCTCGTCGACTTTCGGCTGAGCCGGCTTGGCTGGCTGAGCCGCTGTAGGCTGCTGTTGAGGCGCCTGCGCGACCATCACCGACTTTTCGGCCCCGTCACCGGCGGTCTCACCCTGTTGAGGCAACGGCGGAACCAGTGTTGCTGCGTGTAGCCGATCGGCAATTGCCTGAAGGTCGATCTGCGGCTTGGGACTGGCTTCCGGTCCCGTGACGCGACCCATGAGCATGAATTGTGGCGCAGCCGCGTGACCCGACTGCCCGAAACCCAGCATCTCCTGAAGTGCCGCGCGGTCCCTCAGGGCGGTCACCAGACCAGCCACCGCTACCGCAACGACAATTGCAACGGATGAGGATTTCACAGACACTCCGGATGCTTCTCCCCCACAAATGCCAACCCTAGAAGATGAAGGGTCGATGGATAGTAGAGCGACGGCTCAAAATGCTGCGACGACTCAGACAGCTTGGTTCCGTCCGTCACACAGGCCACGACATCGTTAACAATTCGATAACCCGGGTCCGACAGTAGCGCCTTCGGCTTGCCGGACGAGAGGTCGATTGTCGCCGGAGTGCCGTCCTCGGCGGTCATTCCCTTGCGCAATCTTGACAGCAGAGCCTTGTCCGAAACTCCCGCGCGCACGAGATAGAGCGGGATGCGCAGGCTGTTGTATCCGAATTCCGCGTCGAAGCCGGCTGCGGGCTCCGGCATGCGATTGAGGCTCACCCAATCGGCGGGCAGTTTTCGTGGTCCGAACTGCATGGCCTGCAGCAGCTGCAGACCGTCGTCCGACAGCTTCTGCCAGGCGTTGGACGGGGCCAGGAGCGCCATGACCGGGATCGCCTCATACACCCAGTAGGAGGGATTGATGACGGGGCCGTCCTTGCGATCAGGGGAATTGAAACCGCTGACGCCAGGGAGCAGCAGGGTGTGTCCGTTTGAACTGATGACGACATGCGAAAGAAGGGCCTGAGCCATCTTCGCAGCCGCCTCCATATAGTCGGTCTTGTTCCACGCAGACCCCGCAAGGGCCAACGCATAGGCGATCAGCAGATCGCCATCCGATGCATTGTTGCTATCGGTGACATGCGGCGTGACGGCAGGATCCCATCTCCAGGCGGCCAGGCCGTCATCGCGCAGCAACAGTTCGGTGCGCGTGAAGTACCATATCTGTTCGAAGTCAGCGGGGTTGTTGGCAAGGTAGGCAAGCAGCAGGCCGTAACCCTGGCCTTCGCTGTGGCTGATATTGCCGTTGCCATCATCGACGATGCGGCCGCTGGCATCCAGGAACTTCGCCTTGTAGGCGCCCCATGCCTCTGGGCTAATTCCGGGACCTCGCGCCTGCGCGGGCTGGCAGACAGCCGCAACCGCGAAGCTTGCGGCGCAGAGCAGTTTCAGCAACCTCTTCATTCGCGCCTGCCCAGCCGGGAAAGCATGCTTGCCGTGGTAACACCGATCAGCAGCGAAAGGACGACCAGAAGGAAGGCGTAGGACAGTATGTTCGTTGATAGCCAGTTCGCAGCGATCAGGCGATAATTTGAGAGGGACCAGGGCTGAGAGGCCACGAAATCGAAGCGACCGACCGGGACGCTTTCGACCTTGCCGGTCTTGCTGGAATAGGTGGTGATATGACCTGCAATCTGCGGCCAGTTGACCTGTGTGGTAACGGCTTCGGCGCCCTCGCGCAGGTCCTTGGCGGAAGGAGCCGTTACAATCGTCCAGGAGGATTCCCCGGCAGCGCTTTTGCCCTGAGCGATCAAGAAGCTGTCGTCGTTCGAGGGCGTGAAGACTTCCTCGGACCCTGGTACGAACTGCAGTGAACTCAGCGAAATGTCGAAGTTGCGGCGCAGCCACTCCTGAAATGATGTGATCTGCCCGCGCCATACCCCGCCGCTGACCTTGGAGCGCCAATCGTCAAAGGTCACAGAAGGCTCGGTCTGGTTCGATTGGGCGGCGGCGGGCGGTCGCCAGGACGCCTGACTGGTCGTTGCTACATTCAACTGCGTCAACACGGCCGGCGGCATCTGCGAGATCGAGCCGATGAAAATCGCATCCCGTTCGCCGATGGCCCCCGGTGTCGCGGCCGGTTCAATGTCGAGCGGGCGGCCGGCAACCACTGCCATTTGCCCGAGTAGCGTGGCCGTCGCCGACAGCGTGTCGCTATCAATCCGGTCGATGAACAGCGGAATGGGCTGTGTCGCGCGATTGTAGGGATAGCCAGTCCCTGACAGTCCGGCGAGGTTCGGTCGCTGCCCGATGCGGGCAAAGTCCGGAATGTGAATCTCGCTGGTGTCGAAGAGCGCAAAGCGCGGAGTGGTACCGGCCGTCGTGCCGGGCACGCAGATGTCGTCCTCTTTCGTCATCAGGATGGCTTCGAGGGACAGTATGTTTAAGCCCGGTTTGAAATGCCGCATCGTCACGCGAATGGGCAAGTGCCGGAAGATGCCCCCACCCGTTGATGAAATCGGCACCGTTGAAGCGATGTTGCCGTTGACGTAGATGTCGATATGGCTGCCGGGCAGGACATTCTGCGTGAAGGCGGCGTCCAGCAGTACCGTCGCATCGCCATAGGCGTTCGCATAGAAATCAGACGGCACGGCGATGTTGAAACTGGTCCGGAAGCGTCGTCCCGAAAACTCCGTTGTCTTCACGCCCAACTGCGCAAATGTCAGGTTTGTGGCCGAGAGAACAAGCGGTGCATCCGGTGCGCTCCAACGCTGGGTTACCAACGTATCGCGAATGGCGGTCGCGGGCCGATCCACCGTCGACACAATGGTTTCAATCGCGGCCGAAATTGCGGGCCAGGACGGGCCGCTGATCAAAAGAACGGGTGCCCCCGACTTCGGGTCGGTCACAAAGGAGGCCAGCGGCGCCGCTTGCGCGGCCGGCGGGGGGGCGAAGAATGGTTGGAGCTCTGCCGGCGTTCCGACAACTACAGTCATGCGCCCAGGACCAGACTGGGGCAGTGCATCCGCGCTGAAGGAGAATGTCTCGTTCGGCATGCCGCTCAGAACCGAGAGTCCCTGGGCAAGGCGCAGAAGAGGTTTTGTCGTGCCTGGCTGCTCGAGTGCCGGTACGACAAAATTGAACTGCGTCCTGCCGGTTTCATCGACGCCGATCGCGCGAATGGCGTCCGTGCTGGAAAACTTCGCTGCCTCTTGACCGCTGAAGCTCAGATAGGTCTTTGCCGGGTCGATATCCGTCCAAAGCTCGTAGGTCGATTCAATGGTGCAATCGGTGCGGTGGCGTTGTGTGGCTTCGAATGTCAGAAGATTCGCGCCCGGTTGCAGCAGTCCCGCGGGCACATCGAAGGAGACATTCGATGGTGCGTCCGATGAGGCGATCGCCTGTTGGCCGACGATCCGATTGTTCAGAAGAACGGTCAGTTGTGACGCCTCCGGGGCGACGACGACGGCATTCTGATAGGAGAAGTTGAACTTTGCAGGCGCGGCGGCCTGCTCCGGCGTGATGTAGACCGACCACGACTTGCGATCATACTCGCCATCCAGGCCGAGCTTGGCGAACGGAACAACATATCTCCGAAGCGCGGCGCTTGCGCTTGATTGGACGGCAGGCAGAGGGGGTGGAGTGGCAGTTTGTGGGCGAGGCGCTTCCACCTGCGCGGGCGGCGGTTGAGCCGCGACTGGCGGTGAGGCGGGCGCGATGGCGAATGGCGGCGTCGGGTTAGCAGCGGGTGCAGGCGGCGTGGAGGGTGTTTGCGGGCCGGTCGCCGGCGCAGGCGTGGCCGGCAATGTCAGGCGCGGCACCATCGGTGCGCTCCCTTGCTCACGCTCGCCCGACATGTCGAAGGGCGCGGTCTGCGCCTGGGCAACGGCGGAGGCGGAGAGGAGAAACGCCAGGATTGATGTGATCTTCCTCATCAGTTTCCTGCCTTCGCGACCTGATGCGGGCGCTCGCGCTCAGATCTCCTGCTCCGGAAGAGGTACACGAGGCCGCGGCTTGTCTGATAGAGCGAAAGGCCGAGAAACCAGATTGTTCCTCGAATGAGGCCTGGGTTGTGGCGTCGCGCCTGCTGGAACTGTGTCCACTGATCGGAATTAGCAAAGATCAAGTCGGCGATCAGGCGGTGGTCGAGCGCGCGCTTCGGAATGTATTGGCAGCCAACGGCCAGGATCTCGCCGGACGGCTGGATATTGCGGACGATTAGGGGGAGTGTTTCCATGCTTGCGCCGCTATGAGGCTGAAAGCGAATTTCCCCCTCGGTCCCGATCACCATGGGATCCAGCTGCCTGTTGAAAACATGCAGTCGCGCGCCGTGCACCGACACGTCTTCGATCGATGCCGTGTACCACTTGCCACCGACCCCGAATTCACAACGCCGGTTCACACGCACGCGTCGGGACGCAGCCCGCTCGCCACGTTCGGACACGACCCCGAGGGCACAGCCGGCCATAATGAGGTTGATGACGTTCCAGCCACCGACCACCAAGGTCACATCGGCCTTATATGGCTCGGCATAGATGCGATAGACGGTCACCGCCAGAGCAATCAACTGGACAGCAAAGATCACGAAGAACGGCCGACTGATTTCCGATAGACGGCTGACGGCGATCGACTCGTCCTTCGCCGTCACCTTGAAGGTTGGCTTGCGCGGATTGAGCATGACCGAAACCACCGCCGGGAGCAGGTGGACCGTCTGGACATACTCGTAGAGCTCCGAGATCCACGGCCAGCGGAAGGACCCGTAGAGGTAGTTCTGCATCATCAGGTTCACGAGCATATAGGCAAGCGTATAGGCCAGGAACTCGCCGCCCGATGCTGTGAAGATCTCAAGATCGAAGAAGAGATAGAAAAGCGGCGCGAACAGGAAAATCGTACGCGGGAAGGGGAAGAGCCAGAAGAGCGTCGACGACATGTAGCAAAGGCGTTGCGGCAGTGTCAGGCCACGCTTCAGCAGCGGGAAACGGAAACGCAAGATCTGCATCATTCCCTGCGCCCAGCGGCTGCGCTGGCCGATGAAGCTCGCAAAGGTCGCGGGCTGCAGCCCGGCGATCAGCGGCTTGTCCACATAGATGCTGTTCCATCCGCTGCCATGAAGCGCAAGCGCGGTTTCGCAATCCTCCGTAATGCTGATACCGCTGAAGCCGCCCTGGGATTCGAGCGCCCTCCGGCTAAGGACGGCGGCTGAACCGC
Source organism: Hyphomicrobiales bacterium (assembly GCA_900466985.1). Lineage (GTDB taxonomy): Bacteria > Pseudomonadota > Alphaproteobacteria > Rhizobiales > Rhizobiaceae > Rhizobium. The sequence continues at coordinate 149,483 of UBOA01000001.1, read as the reverse complement.
AGAAGAAGGCGGCATTCCATTTGTCGAGACCGCGCTGGATGATGCCGTAAAACATCTCGTTCTCGCTCGGCATCCTCTCGAAGGTTCGAAGATTTCGTTCGAGCGGATCCGGATTGATGAAGAAATGCGGGGTCTGGACAAGAAACAGCTTTGGATCGTCGTCGAAATAGCCGACGGTTTCGAGCAGGAAGTCGCGTGCCGGCGCGTGGTCCGCATCGAACACGGCGATCAGCTCGCCGCTTGATTGCTTCATTCCGTTGTTGAGGTTGCCCGCTTTGGCATGCTCATTGCGGTCACGCGTGAGGTAGCGGACGTCGAGATCCTCGCAAAGCTTCTTGAGTTCGTCATGGCGCGCCACCGCGGCCTGGGCTTCGAGAAGCTTGTTGGAATTGCGCTTCTGCAGTGTACCACCGTCATCCAGCAGCCATACGTGCAGTCTTTCGGCCGGATAATCCATGGCCTTTGCCGCGGCCAGCGTGTTGGCGAGAAGGTGGGAGTCCTCGTTGTAGGAGGGGACGAACACGTCGACATGCGGAAACCGCTCTTCCTTGCTCGCGCGCGATGGACGCGGAGGCAAGGGCGTGGCGACGATGAACAGGCTGAGCGCCAACATCGCCACGCTGTACATTTCCGCGAGATAGAGCAGCAGGCCAGGGATGAAGTTTTCCGGCTGGTTGATCGGCGGCAGCGTATTGGTCGTTCGCCAATAGACATAGCGAAGAACGATGGAGGTGCCGAAGGCAAGCGCAATCAGTCTCCAGGTGCCTTCAGCCTTCAGCCCCTTGATGATCGCCATCACGGCGACGACAACAAAGCTCGCGATCAGCTGTGTCTGCAGGTTCACAGGCAATGTGATCAGAACGATCACGCACAGAGAAACGAAGGCCCACGTAATGATGCTTCGGGCTTTATGCATCAACATCCCTTTGACAATGCGGGCCGGGCGCTTAGGAACACCGCAGCCGTCTCACGTCTACTTCTTCTGGCACGCGGCCGTCATGGCCGAATCCCCTATGCACTCCGGTGACGGCACCGTCAGGCCGCTCGCCACCGCGGTTCTCGGTTGTGTCTGTTCGGCCGAAGGCGCGGCTGACATGTCTGGCTGCGGCAGACCGCTCGAGCCATCAGGCAACGGAACGCGAGGGCCGGTCGGCGGCGGCAATTGCACGGGCGCCTCCTCGACTCTCGGCTGAACGCTGCGTCCGCGAACGATACGAGATTGGATTTCCGGACGGGCTGGTTCATAGCCAAAAGCCATCGGCGTGTTTCTATAGCCGCCCTCATCCGGATAGATCGGATTGTCGGGGCGCCCGAGCGTCGGATCAGTGCCCTGCGGATGCCCGAACGGATTCCAGATTTCTCCATCCAGCATCCCAACGATCGTGTAGCCGTACATGATTCCGAGCAACTGTCTTTCGGTTGCCCGGGCATCACAGAGGCGCAACCGCACCTGGATCATTCCGAAGTTGCGCGCTTGCGTCTGCGCGGATCTGCTTGAGCGGATCTGCTGCCAGCCATAAATACAGGTATCGCCCGAACCGCTCTGGCCCGAGGCATAGCCGAACGGTCCATAGCTGTTTTGCAGATAAGTCGCCGAGCGCGTCATCTGCACGCCGGGAACGGCCGCAAAGGCTTCGCGGATTATCCCGTCCTCGCTGACCATCCTGAAGGAGGCGTTTCCGATGCCAGGATTGGCTCCTGATGCCCCAAAAAACTGCACCCCGAGAAAATTCTGACCGGACACGGATGACGACGTGTAGAGCGAAATCGTCTGCTCGGTGCCATTGCCAAGCTTGCGCTCGACGACGCTGACGATCGAGGGACCACCGGGCGGAGGCAAGGCCAGCGCCCTTTCGGCTGGCACCGTCTCGGAGACGTTTGGGCGTCTGACATTTCCCGACGACTGACATCCGACCACAAGCCCAGCAAGCAGTGCCAAGCATGACGCCTTCAGTACACTGAACGTTTCGGGTCGCCGCAATCGTCTTTCCTCACGTCCATGCGAGATTACGCATTGGACTTCCGAATCAACGACCCTTGAGGCCGCTACCTATGGTAAACGACGATTATGGTTAACCCAAAGTTAATGTGCGACAGCGAGTGTTGATCTGGAAAGAGAATGGCACTTCGGTGCAGCTATCCGGCAACGTCGTCGATGGATCCCGATCCTCGCGGTTCCTGCGTCTGGCGTTGAACACAGCGTGTCGATCTTCCCTGCGAAATCATCTCCCGACAACAGTTTGCATTTTATTAAACATGTAACCAAATCGCATTTTTCCTTGAGGACCGACTTGCTCTCCTGGCGCGTTAGATCGACATCCGAAACGGAGTATGCGAGCAGTGGCAAAGATCCTTATCGTGGAAGATGAACCCCTCATTCGCTTCGTGCTGGCAGACCAACTGCTTGAGGAAGGCTACAGCGTCATCGAATGCGGGAATGTGCTTGAGGCGATCGCGGCCCTTGGAGTGAACGATGACATTGATGCGATCGTGACCGACGTGGAGATGCCTGGAGCACTCAACGGCCTGGATCTCGCGAGGCTCATCAAGGCGACAAAGCCGTTCATCCACGTCTTGGTGACGTCTGGTCGGGAAATCGATCTTACCGACCTGCATCGGGAAGCGAGCTTCTTTCCCAAGCCTTACGATCTAAAGGCTATCGCCAACGAAATAGGGCGACAGGTCGGTTCCGACGCGTCTCGTTCTCTGCCGAAAAGGCCAAACGCGGCCAGATAGCGCGAGGATGTCGTGAACATTCTGACGGCCATGCGGACAACGGAAGCGTTAGCGATGCTGGCGCGAGTCCTTAAATCCCTGACCCGTCGAGTTCCTGGGTGTCGTCGCCTTCCCAAGGGGAGGGCATCGACGCGCGATTGAGATTGGCCGAGGGCATCGGCATCCAGCACTTCATTTCGGGCTCGGCATATTCAATGATTCGGCCTGGCGAGGAATCAGAGGCGCGCCAGCCTTCCGCACCGAACTGATCGCCATTCGACCAATAGGCGAGATCGACTTCTGCCGGCCCCTGTTCGGACTGGCGGATCGTGACGAGGATCCGACTGCCGTCTTTCGGCGCGCTTGCCATGTGACGCCAGCGGTCTTGCTCGTCCATCGTTCTCTCTCTCTCTCTCTCGCCTTGCTGCAGGTTGCAAGTGTCGTCCCGTCATCGAAAACGGTCAACTCATTCTTTGTAGAACCCGTCCTCTATCGGATCTGCTGGCTTACGATCTCCACTGTGACGAAGATGAACGGATGCGGAGGGGGGCGGGGTGTGCACCAGCATGGTTTCACCTTTCTCACAAAAAAAGCTTGCCAGAATCTCCGGCTCCTCCCAGCAATACCCCGGCGACGGGTGCACCTACTGTCCGTCGAACGGACTTTCCGCCGCAAGAAATCGGCGATTTGATCGATTCGATTGTCAAAAAACCATAATTTTCTTGACCTAGATCGCACATTGACTCTCGGCCTTAAGAATTGGATCAACGCTGAATGCGCATAACCTATGTTTTCCTTGGTGCAGTTCTTGCAATCGTACAGCCTGCATATGCTGACGTCGCGTCTCCGCCTGTTTTGCAGCCGCAAAAGCAACAGGCACAAGCCGCTCAGCTAAGTGCGCAATTCCTCACGCGGTTCAGCTATAAGCCCATTCCTCTTGACGACGCCTTGTCGGCCAAGGTCCTCGATCGGTACATCAAGTCCCTCGATCCGGACCACATGCTCTTTCTGAAAGCGGATATCGACAAGTTCATGTCTGAACGCAACGAGATCGACGATGCCATCAAACGGGAGGACTTGAAGATCCCGTTTTCGATCTTCAACGTGTATGAGAAGCGCGTTGTCGACCGCATGAACTACGCGCGCACCTTGATTAAGCAGGACTTCGATTTCGGTGCGAAGGAAGATTTTTCCGTCCTGCGCGATAAGGAACCTTGGCCGCAGTCGGAAGCCGAGAGCAACGAGCTTTGGCGCAAGCGCGTCAAAAGCGACTGGCTGCGATTGAAACTGGGCGGTAAAGCCGACGCGGCCATTCGCGAGACGCTCGACAAACGGTACGCAAACACGCTCGATCGCGCTTACAAGTACAAGAGCGACGACGTTTTCCAGTCGTTCATGGACGCCTATACGACCTCGGTCGACCCGCACACGGACTATTTCGGCGCGACTGCTTCCGCCGACTTCGATATCGCGATGAAGCTTTCGCTCGTTGGCATCGGTGCTGTACTGCAGGAACGCGACGACTATACGACGATCCGCGAGCTGGTGCCTGGCGGGCCGGCGCAGCTATCCGGCAAGCTTTCGGTCGGAGACCGCATCACCGGTGTCGGCCAAGGCAAGGACGGGGCGATAAAGGACGTGATGGGCACGCGCCTTGATGAAGTCGTGCAATTGATACGGGGCAAAAAAGGCTCCGTCGTGCGCTTGGACGTCTTGCCGGCGGATGCCGGAGCAGATGCCACCCATCGCACTATCAGCCTGGTGCGCGACAAAATCAGCCTCGAGAAGCAGGCTGCCAGCAAGACCGTGCTGCCCGTGAAAGTGGGCGACGCCACGCGTAAAGTCGGGGTGATCACCCTACCGGCATTCTATGAGGATTTTGAAGCCAAGCGCAAAGGCGACAAGGACTATAAAAGCGCAACCCGCGACGTCGCAAAGCTTCTCGGCGAACTGAAGCAAGAAAAGGTCGACAGCGTTCTCATTGACTTGCGCAACAATGGCGGCGGTTCTTTGGACGAAGCGGTCGATTTGACCGGTCTGTTCATCGGCAAAGGCCCGGTCGTTCAACAACGCGGCAGCGACGGCAAGGTCGCGGTGAGACGCGCTGATTTTAAGGCGCCTGTCTGGACGGGCCCCGTGGGCGTCCTGATCAATCGCGGATCAGCATCGGCTTCGGAGATCTTTGCCGCGGCGATCCAGGATTACGGTCGAGGTGTGATCGTCGGCGAACCAAGCTTCGGTAAGGGTACCGTTCAAACCGTCGTCGATCTTGATGACATGGTTCGCAACAGCAAACCGGAATTCGGCGAGCTGAAAGTGACGATTGCCCAGTTTTTCCGGATCAACGGCGGTACGACGCAGCTGCGGGGCGTGACGCCTGACATCAGCTTGCCGGGGTTCTCGGATCCGACAAGCTTCGGCGAGACCAGTTATGACAACGCCCTGCCCTGGGCGCAAATCAAGCCTGCGAACTATGCGCCGGCAAACGCTGTAGCGGCATTGCTGCCGACACTGCAAAGCCGCCATGATGCGCGGGTCGAGAGCGACCCGGACTTCCAACGCCTGTTGAAAGACATTGCTGACCTGAAGGCGCAGCGCGAGAAAGGGGTTATCTCCCTGAATGAAGCCGAACGTCGCAAGGAAGCGGCGGCTCGCGAGGAGCGGCTCAAGTCTCAAGCACAAGCAAGCGATAGCGAAGATTCCGGTTCAGATGATGGACTGCAGTCAAACGAGCGCAGCCTGAGCGCTGATATTGCCATGGAAAATGCCCGCAAGAACGCAAAAGACGTCTTGCTGAACGAGACCGCCGCCATTCTTGCCGATGAGGCGGACTTACAGGGAGGTGCGGCAAGGACCGCCGCAAAACTTTCGGGAAGCACCGACGGAAAATAGCTGTATCCGATGGCGTGGCAGGCGGTAAACCGAACCGAGTTCGGCAAGCGAGTTCTCGTGACTGCCTGCGGCCCCATCGATACACTTGCGGCGGCCCGCGCTCGTAGCTCGCCGAACGGTAACCGAAGCCGATTTTATCTTGAGCTGCATTGCTCTAAGCTGTCGGCTGAGCACTCCGTTGGGTTAGTGTATCATGGTCGGCCAGCTAACCATCAAGGTATTGGGCGAACTTAACGTCACGCAGCAGGGACAGCTTCTGCCTCTGCCGCAGTCAAAGAAAACCCGCGCCCTTCTTGCCTATTTGGCTGTTGTCGGAAGAGCCCAACGTCGCGAGCATCTTTGCAAGATGTTCTGGGAAGTTCCGGACGACCCTCGGGCTTCTTTAAGGTGGAGCCTGCACAAACTCCGGCCAATCATGAATACGGAAGGTCACGTGCGCCTGCATGCGGACCACAATTCCGTTCTCCTCAGCCCCCAGACGGTCGACGTGGACTTCAAGGGCATGGCGTCTCTGAGGCCAGCTGACCTCGACCTCTTGGACACGGAGAGATTGGAGTCGCTTGCCGCGACATTTCGCGGTGAATTTCTCGAGGGCCTATGCCTCCCGCACTGCCCAAACTTTGAGGCGTGGCGGCTATGTCACCGGGATATGGCGCTTCGGGTGCACATGGCTATTCTGTGCGCCCTTGTTCGACGCCTGAAAGACAGCCCCGAGCGCGTAACCCTCTATTCCCTTGTGCTCGATCGCCTTACCAACGAGATTGCCGGCGTCGATCGCCCCGATCGGTTGCCGGAGCCTTCAGTTTCCGGCGTGAACAAGGCATCTCGCGTTGTCCCACTCCAGTCACGTCCCCCTTCAGGGCTTGGATCAGCTTTCATCTCGCCGGACTTTGAAACGGATGTCCCACGGCCACCGGTGACACCCGGCAAGAGATCGCAGGAGATTCGCTTCTGCAAAACCGCGGATCGGGTAACAATCGCTTACGCGGTGTGTGGCCGGGGATCACCGATCGTGAGAGCCGCACATTGGATGTCGCATCTCCAGTATGATTGGGAAAGTCCGGTGTGGAGGCATTGGATCGATGCTCTGTCTGAGGATACAAAGCTGATACGCTATGACGAGCGCGGCACCGGACTTTCAGACTGGATTGCCGAGGATATTTCGTTTGCGGCCATGATTGCGGACCTGGAGAGCGTGGTCGACGCGGCGGGCCTCGATCGGTTCACGCTTCTGGGTGTATCGCAAAGCTGTGCCGTCTCCGTTGCCTACGCTGTCCGACACCCTGAACGGGTTTCGGGGCTCATCCTGTACGGAGGATTTGTAAAAGGCTGGCGCAAGCGAAGTGACAGCCATGAGGTAGCCACGCATGAGGCAATGACCGCATTGATCCGGGAAGGATGGGGCCAGAACAATCCGGTTTTTCGACATCTGTTCACTGCAATGTTCATTCCAGGGGCGGACCAAGTGCAGATGGATTGGTTTGACGAATTGCAGCGCATTTCTGTGTCGCCCAGCAACGCAGGTCGTCTGCACGAGGCGTTCGGAGAGATCGACGTTTCGGATGTTCTGTCGAAGGTGACGATTCCGACACTGGTCTTGCACGCAAGAAAAGACACGGTCGTTCCCTTTCAGTGCGGAAGGGAGTTTGCGACCGGCATCCCCGGGGCTCGATTTGTCGATCTCGACAGCGCCAACCACATTCTCCTCGCCAACGAACCCGCCTTTGAACGGTTTGTTCGTGAAGTAACGCGCTTCGTCGCCGAAACAGCATAGCTTTATGACTGGCGTCTTGACGCGCGCCCAACGGTCTTGGAGACGCTATCAACCGAGTTTGGTTCCCGCCTCTCGTTCAAGCGCGATCGCACCCGAGGGGCGCCTATTCAACGATCCGCCCGGCATTTTCAACGGTTCCTCCCACACTCCTTCTCACGCCGGCAGAATAAAGTGCTTCCTACAGTTCTCGACGCTGACGAGGAGGCACGACAATGAAGGTTCACACTGTAAGTGGCGGCGCAGGATTGCGACTGCATGTTCGCGAGTGGGGAAAAGAAGACGCTCCTTCGATCCTCTTCATCCACGGGTGGTCACAGAACCATCTCTGCTGGAAGAACCAGTATGAGAGCATGCTTGCCGAGGATTTTCGCCTCGTAGCCCTGGACCTGCGCGGTCACGGCATGTCGGAGGCGCCCCTTGAAGCGGAGTATTATACCGAGCCGCAGCTTTGGGCCGACGATATCGCCGCTGTCATAGATCAACTCAACCTCGACAGTCCGGTTCTTGTGGGTTGGTCCTACGCCGGCTTCATTATTTGCGACTACCTCCGCACCCATGGAACGGCGAAGGTTTCGGGCATCAACTTTGTAGGCGCGGCGACCACGCTAAATAAGGCCGCATTCGGCACCTTGATTGGCCCGGGCTTCCTTGACCACGTCATTGCTGCCACGAGCGAGGACCTGCCTGGCAACATCGAAGCGATCCGCAATTTCGTCCGCGGGTGTACTTACTCGCAACTGCCTTCCGAGGTATTCGAAACGGCGATCTGCTGGAACATGGCCGTGCCAGCGAAAATCCGGGCTGCGCTGCTGGCCCGCGAGATCGATTCTGACGATGTACTGGCTGCTCTCGCGATACCTCCTGTTCTTGTCACGCACGGCGAAGAGGACACGGTGATCCTGCCCGCGATGGGGCGGCACCTTCTAGCGTTGTGCCCTGAAGCCACAGCATCGTGGTATGCGGCAACGGGGCACGCACCTTTTTTGGAGAACCCTACGAGGTTCAACGAAGAGTTATTTCGTTTTGCAAATGACCCAAGGGTGTCCCGGAAAGGTACCTCTTCGAGGCCAGAAAGGAACCCATTGGCTGGAACAGGTCGCGCTTACAACCGCACTTGACCGCTCGGGCGAGTTCCAGTCCTTGCAGCGGCGAAGTATCGAGCACCCGTTCACGCACCGCTGGCGTCGAATGTCGGGTGACTGGCGCCCGTCTCAGCCATCCGACCTCACACGCCGCCTTCACCGTGTCGCCACTGACCGGTCTCGAAGCTTCCCGTTATGGATTCGACCGGCGCTTTTCGAAGAAGGCGGCGATGCCCGCCTGCGCCTCTTTTGTCTCCCAGCTATCTGCAAGCTGGGAAATCACGCTCTCGATGATCTCTTCCGTGATGGGCGGCGCAAGAGACCGCGCGAGGGCCTTAGCGCGTGTCGCTGCCTCCGGTGAGGCCGCCATGAATTCCGCGATCTCGAGGTCGACAGCACGGTCGAGGTCCGCAGGGGGAGCAACGGAGGCGACGAGACCGATCGACTTGGCATGGGCAGCGTCGAAGGTTCGTCCCGAGACGAAGAGGGATCTTGCCGCAGGGCTGCCGATCCGCGCTACGACGTAAGGGCTGATCGTTGCCGGTATCAGGCCAAGCCGCACTTCCGTAAGGCCGAAGCGCGCCGCCTCCGAGGCAATCACCGTATCGCAGACGCTGATCAGCCCGATACCGCCGCCAAAGGCGCTCCCGTGGACGCAGCCAACGAGCGGCTTCGGAAGCTCGTTCAACGCCTTGAACATCATCGCCAGCCGCCGTGCTTCGGCAATTCTCTCTGCTCGGCTCGCCTTGAACTGGGCTCTCATCCACTCCAGGTCACCGCCGGCACAGAAGCTCTTGCCCGCTCCCGCAAGCACGATGACGCGTACCCGCCTATCCGATCCGAGCGCGCTTGCGGCTTCCGTCAACTCGTCGATCATGTCGGCCGACATGGCATTGTGTTTGTCTTCGCGGGCGAGCGTAAGCCGTGCGACACCGCGTTCGTCGATCGAGATCATCAGCGTTTCCGGCATTATCCTGCGCTCCTAAGGCTCTGGGCGAAACGCGCAGCCTCTTCGAGCTTCTCCGGCGAGAGCCCGGTTCGATACCCCTTTCGGGAAAGAAACTGTGCGACTTCCAGCGTATCCACATTGCCTTTTGCACCCGGAGCATAGGGGCAGCCGCCCAATCCACCAACCGACGCGTCGAAGACCCGTAGTCCGTGCTTCAACGAAACATCGATATTGTCGAGGGCCCAGCCATCGGTATCGTGGAAGTGACCGGCGAGCATCGTCGCCGGCGCATAGGAGAGGACCGTTACCAACATCTGATCGACCTCCTCGGGGCGTCCCTTGCCGATCGTGTCGCCGAGGCTGATCTCGTAGCAGCCCAATGCATGCAGGCTCTCGACAACGCGCGCAGCAGCATCCGGCGAAACGGCTCCCTCATAGGGACATTCGACCACGCAGCTGACATAGCCACGCATAGGAACGCCGCGCGCACGACTTGCTTCAGCGACCGGCTTGAAGCGTTCGATACTCTCTGCGACGGAACAGTTGATATTCTGTCGCGAGAAGCTCTCCGAGGCGGAAGCGAAGATCGCGACTTCGTCCGCGCCCGCTGCCATTGCAGCCTCGAAGCCTTTCATATTCGGGGTCAAAACGGCATAGCGGACCCCCGGCCTGCGCTTGATGCCGGCCATCACGTCGGCAGCGTCAGCAAGTTGCGGCACCCACTTCGGGCTGACAAAGCTCGTCGCCTCGATCCGCTCGAAACCACATTCCGAGATCAAGTCGATCAGGGCGATCTTCGTCGCCGTCGGGATCAGGTTCTTCTCGTTCTGGAGGCCATCGCGCGGCGCCATCTCGACGATCGAGACGTCCCGGGGCAGCAGTGACGATTCTCCGGGCTGCACAATCACGTCTCCTCTACCCGCAGCGTCAGAAGCACGGCGCCCTCGTCGACCTGCTGCCCTTCGCTCACCTCCACGGCTTCCACCGTCCCATCGCGGGCTGCGACAAGCGTCAGTTCCATCTTCATCGCTTCCATGACGACCAGCGCATCACCCTTGGCGACTTCCGCCCCCGAACTCGTCCGCACGATCTTCACAAAACCCGGCATCGGCGCGATCAGCCTGTTGCCATCAGCCACATCCGTGGCGCTGAAATCGAGCGGGTTACCGAGATGAAACACATGCGTTCGGTGGTCGACGCTGACGACCAGGTGATGCGCCGCCATACTGGCCTTGACCTGCACCTGCCGGCCATCGACCTCCACCCGGCAACCATCGTCCTGCCGGCTGACGATCTTCACGGGAATGACCCGCCGTCCATCATGCACGGCGAAGAAATCGAAACCCTTGGCCGCAATCCGCAGCGTTGAATGCCCTCCTTCATAGGTCAGGACGACGATGCGCTGCATCTCGCTCCAAAGCTGCCAATGTCCCAGCGTGAGCCAGGGATCGCCATCCGATGATCGCGCAAGCGTACCCAGTGACAACACGCCGGCAAGCGCGATCACCGTATCCGCAGGCGGCTCGAGCGCGGTCAGAGATTGAAGATTGCGATCGATCAGCCCGGTATCCGGATGGCCAGCGACAAATTCGTCCTGCTCGCTCAATCTGGCGAGGAAGTCGAGATTGGTGGTGACGCCGACGACATGCGAGCTCTGCAGGGCCCTGGTCAGTCGCAACAGGGCGACACTCCGGCTGGGCCCGTGTACGACCATCTTGGCGATCAGGGGATCGTAGTGAGCCGAAACCGTATCGCCCGGACGGATCCCGGCATCGATCCGCGCCGTAACCTCGGGAAAATCGAGATGCCTGATCGTCCCCGTCGCGGGCAGGAAACCCTTGGCCGCATCCTCCGCATAGATCCGAGCCTCGAAGGCCCAACCGTAGATCTCAAGCTCCGACTGCTTCTTCGGCAGCGGCTCGCCTGCCGCCACACGCAACTGCCACTCGACGAGATCGACCCCGGCAATCGCTTCGGTAACGGCATGCTCGACCTGAAGACGGGTATTCATCTCCATGAAATAGAAACGATCCGGCCAGAGGCCGTTCGAGACATCCGCGATGAACTCGACGGTACCGGCGCCACGATAGGAAATGGCACGCGCCGCGCGCACTGCGGCTTCACCCATCGCACGACGCATCTCTGGCGTCATCCCCGGCGCCGGCGCTTCTTCGATCACCTTCTGATGGCGGCGCTGGAGCGAACAATCCCGTTCGAAAAGATGGACAACATTACCATGGCGATCCCCAAAGATCTGAACCTCGATGTGGCGGGGGCGAATGAGGAAGCGCTCGATCAGCACGGCATCGTCGCCGAATGCGGCCTTCGCCTCTCGCCGCGCTGCACCAAGTGCTTCGGGAAAATCCTCTTCGCTGTCGACGCGGCGCATGCCCTTGCCGCCGCCACCCGCGCGCGCCTTGATCAGCACGGGATAACCGATCAATGTCGCCTGATCGGCGAGAAACCCGTCGTCTTGTTCCTCGCCATGGTAGCCGGGAACGACCGGCACACCCGACTGATCCATCAGCGCCTTTGCGGCATCCTTCAATCCCATGGCACGAATGGAGGACGGCTGCGGCCCAATGAAGACAATGCCGGCGGCCTCCACGGCTGCGGCGAAGTCCGCATTCTCCGAGAGAAACCCGTAACCGGGATGAATGGCTTCGGCGCCAGTTCGCTGCGCCGCAGAAAGGATCCGCTCGATCGAGAGGTAACTCTCCTGCGCGCTCGCGGGCCCCAGCCGAACCGCTTCGTCGGCCATCTCGACGTGCAGCGCCCCAACATCGGCATCCGAATAGACCGCCACCGTGGCGATCGCCATGCGCCTGGCGGTTCGGATCACCCGGCAAGCAATCTCGCCACGGTTTGCGATGAGAATTTTCTGGAACATCGCTACCTCACATCCGGAACAGGCCGAAGCGCGTCTCTTCAATCGGTGCATTCAACGCCGCGGACAGCGAGAGACCGAGCACGTCGCGGCTCTTGGCCGGGTCGATCACCCCATCGTCCCAAAGCCGCGCCGACGCGTAGAGCGGATGGCTTTGCCGTTCGAAAAGATCGAGCACCGGCTGCTTGAAACTGCTCTCTTCCTCCGGTGTCCAGGGCGTGCCGGCACGGGAGAGCGCCTCGCCCCGCACGGTCGCAAGCACGCCGGCCGCCTGCTCTCCGCCCATGACCGAGATGCGGCTGTTCGGCCATGTCCAGAGAAAGCGCGGCGAGAAGGCGCGACCGGCCATCCCATAGTTGCCGGCACCAAAGGAACCGCCAACCAGCATCGTCACCTTCGGTACACCGGTCGTTGCGACCGCGGTGACGAGCTTCGCACCATTCTTCGCGATGCCTTCGGTTTCGTATTTGCGGCCAACCATGAAGCCGGTGATGTTCTGCAGGAAGACAAGCGGTATCCTGCGCTGCGAGCAGAGCTCCACGAAATGGGCGCCCTTCAGGGCCGATTCCGAAAACAGCACGCCGTTGTTGGCGACAATGCCCACCGGGATACCATGGACATGTGCAAAGCCGCAGACCAGCGTCGTCCCGTAGCGCGCCTTGAATTCATCGAAACGCGAGCCGTCGACAATACGGGCAATGACCTCACGTACGTCGTAGGGCACGCGCAGATCGGCCGGGACGATCCCTGCGATTTCCGAGGGATCGAACAGTGGTGCCTCAACTGCCTGGCGCTCGACGCCGCCCGCCTTGGATCGATTGAGATTGGCGACAGCGCGCCTTGCCAGCGCCAGCGCATGTGCGTCATCACGCGCAAGATGATCGGCGACGCCGGAGAGCCGTGTGTGCACATCGCCGCCGCCAAGGTCCTCCGCCGAAACGACTTCGCCGGTTGCAGCTTTCACCAGCGGCGGGCCGGCGAGAAAGATCGTCCCCTGCCCCTCGACGATGATCGCCTCGTCGGACATGGCAGGCACGTAGGCACCACCCGCCGTACACGAGCCCATCACGACGGCGATCTGTGGAATTCCTACCGCCGACATGTTGGCCTGATTGTAAAATATCCGGCCGAAATGATCGCGATCCGGAAACACCTCGTCCTGGTTCGGCAGATTCGCGCCGCCCGAATCCACCAGGTAGATGCAGGGCAGATTGTTCTGGGCCGCAACTTCCTGCGCACGCAGGTGCTTCTTCACCGTCATCGGAAAGTAAGTGCCGCCTTTGACTGTCGCGTCGTTGCAGACGATCATGCAGTCGCGCCCCGAAACGTGGCCGATGCCGGTGATGAGGCCAGCACCCGGCGCTTCATTGCTGTACATACCATGAGCTGCGGTCAATCCGATTTCGAGAAATGGCGTAGCCGGATCGAGCAGGGCGGCAATCCGGTCGCGCGGTAGCATCTTGCCTCGGGCAACGTGACGCTCGCGCGCTGCAGGTCCACCCCCATTCGCGGCACTCAAGGCCGCGTCCTCGATGGCACGGATCGCTTCGGCCATTGCCGCGCGATTTGTCCTGAAGCTCTCCGAATTCGTCGAAATCTGCGACTTCAAAACCGTCATTGGTCACCAGAATGGTTGTCGGATGAAACGTTCGGATCAGGCCGTTTCGGCAAAGAGTTCGCGGCCAATGAGCATGCGTCTAATTTCAGAGGTTCCGGCACCGATCTCGTAGAGCTTGGCGTCACGCAGTAGACGGCCGGCGGGATAATCGTTCGTGTAGCCATTGCCCCCGAGCGCCTGGATTGTCTCGAGCGCCAACAGCGTCGCCTTCTCGGCGGCATAAAGAATGCAGCCGGCCGCATCCTTGCGCGTCGTCTCGCCGCGATCGCAAGCCGCCGCAACCGCGTAGACATAGGCGCGCGCTGTGTTCATCGTCACGTACATGTCGGCGAGTTTTCCCTGCATCAGCTGAAACTCGCCGATCGCCTGACCGAACTGCTTTCTTTCGTGAAGATAAGGCACGACGACATCCATGCAGGCCGCCATGATGCCGATCGGTCCAGCGGAGAGGACGACACGTTCATAGTCGAGCCCCGACATCAGAACGCGCGCACCACCGCCGAGTGTGCCCAGCACATTTGCCGCGGGAACCTCGCAGTCCTCGAAGATCAATTCGCAGGTGTTGGAGCCGCGCATGCCAAGCTTGTCGAGCTTCGGGCCAGTTGAGAAGCCCTTGAAGCCTTTCTCGACGAGGAAAGCCGTGATCCCACGCGGTCCCGCATCAGGGTCTGTCTTCGCGTAAACCACCAGTACATCGGCATCCGGGCCGTTGGTGATCCACATCTTGTTGCCATTGAGGACGTAGGCATCGCCTCGCTTCTCCGCCCGAAGCTTCATCGAAACGACGTCAGACCCGGCGCCTGGCTCCGACATGGCCAATGCCCCGACATGTTCGCCGGCGATGAGCTTCGGCAAATAACGCGACTTCTGCTCGTCCGTTCCGTTGCGGCTGATCTGATTGACGCAAAGATTGGAATGGGCGCCGTAGCTGAGGCCGACGGAGGCGGAAGCGCGGCTGATTTCCTCCATCGCGACGCAATGGGCCAAGTATCCCAAGCCGGCGCCGCCATAGGCCTCCTCGGCCGTGATCCCGAGCAGTCCCATCTCACCCATCTCGCGCCAGAGTGGCGTTGGGAAACTGTTGCTGCTGTCCGTCTCGGCAGCGAGCGGTGCAATGCGCTCCGTCGCGAAACGTCGAACGCTGTCGCGGAGCGCCTCGATCTCGTCCGCCAGACCAAATCTCAAACCACCGGAATACATGCCTTCCCTCCCAAGTCCGGCGCGCGATTTACAACAGCGTCCGGTATGCGTGTGTCGTCATTCTCCCGTCATTGTTTTTCACGCGCGTATCTTGTCGGCAGCTCCTCCACTGCCGGTCGGCCTGATAAATCTCGTTGAAGAACACGAAAATGGCAAGCATTTCCGGTCGGCCAGACGTTTCTGACCGCCAGTTTGCCCCAGCGACTATTCGATCGATCTTTCGCCGGCATCCGCCCTTCCTCCCGAGATAGGCGACGCACGGGATCTTTAGAGATCCGCGTGAGAATAAAGGGATGCTAGCACCGGGCGCGCGGAATTTCTGAACCAAGACGGTCCATCCTGCGCAAAATATGGAAAGAATTCGCCGCCGGGACGACGCGTTCAACCGCTCAGGGCCGTCCGACAAAATCGACGGCCCAAGTGGCGATATGAGCCACCTATGACGTTAGCGCTTTATGGCGCGGCCACTGCGGCTTTCGGCGATTGCCCGCACTTGATGACGGCGAACCAGCTCGGCCTGTACCTCGGCCTGGAATGTCATGACCTGTTCGCGGACCTTAGCTTCGGAGCAGCCAAGCGACGTCAGCTCATCAGCCAGCCGGCGGCATTCTGTCTTCCAGAAGCGTACTGCATCCTCGCCGTGGCGACGGTCCAGTTCGGTCGCGCACCGTTCAATGTCTCCGGCGCGTGAAGCGACCGGGAAAAGTACGATCTCGCTTGTCGTCATTGCTTGCAGATTCTTGTTTGACTGTACTGACATCGACTCATTCCGTTGCGTCCGACTCATTCCTAGCTGACCATGGTTAACGCTTTCCTCTTCACCTCCCACAAACGCGCGGTTCAATTCATCGCGGCGGTCAGAGCGGGTATCGACACGGTCTCCGCCACAAGCAGGACTTCCGAACCATCGGAAATGCCGCTAGGCTTCTGGAGGCTGCTTTATTGATGCAGCGAGGGGGCTGAAATCAGTGAGACGTGTAGTTGCGAAGCCTGTTGCGGCGGCCATCGTCTTGTTGGCGCGCGCGATTACCGCGGTTCGCGCTATCTGGCCGAATGACGGCATTCCCCAGGGCCAGTGTGTTTACTTCGCCAATCACTCCAGCCATGGCGATTTCATCCTGGTCTGGGCCGTCCTGCCGCCGAGCTTGAGACGGCGGACACGCCCCGTCGCTGGCGCGGAATATTGGCTGAAGTCATCGATCAACCGCTTCATCGGCTGCAACGTCTTCGACGCAGTTCTTATCGAGCGGGACCGCGACAAGCGCACACGCGATCCGATTGAAGTCATGGCCGAAGTGGTCGATTCCGGAGCGTCGCTGATCCTCTTTCCCGAAGGAACGCGCAACCAGACGGATGCGCCGCTGCTGCCGTTCAAGAGCGGACTGTTCCATCTCGCCTCGACCCGGCCGGACATTCAGCTTGTGCCGGTCTGGATCAACAATCTCAATCGGGTCATGCCAAAAGGCGAGATCGTCCCGATCCCCTTCATCTGCACCGTGACCTTCGGCAACGCCATGCGGATCGAAGCCGGCGAGACCAAGGAAACCTTCCTCGACAGGGCGCGCACGGCGCTGCTCGATCTGTCACCAAAACACCCGGGCGGTAAAGAATGAACGCAGCGAACGCCGACCTGTGGACACTCGTCCTTGGCATCTTCACGCTCCTCGTCGTTTCCTCGACCATCGGCTACCTGCTGCAGCGGCGACTGCCGGCCGGCCAGTCGAATGCCGCGATCGAGAACCTGAACGCACGCATCAAGGCGTGGTGGATCATGGCCATCCTGATCGGCCTTGCCTTTCTTGCCGGTCGGATCGGCGTGCTGCTGCTGTTTGGCTTCTGCTCTTTCGCGGCACTACGCGAGTTCATTACGCTGACCGACACCAAACGCGCCGATCACTGGGCGCTCGCAGCCGCCTTCTTCGTCGTCCTGCCGCTGCAGTATTGGCTGTTGTGGGAGAGGCAATACGGCATCTTCTCGATCTTCATTCCGGTCTACGCGTTCCTCTTGATGCCGATCATCTCCGTACTGCGCGGCGATACCGAGCGTTTCCTGATACGCATTGCCGAAGTCCAATGGGCGCTGATGATTTGCGTATTCTGCGCCTCCCACGTTCCGGCGCTGCTGACGCTGACGATCCCCGGCTACGAAGGCCGCAACGTTCTGCTGATCGCCTTCCTGGTGATCATCGTGCAGCTCAGCGACGTGCTCCAATATGTCTGGGGCAAACTGTTCGGTCGAACGAAAATCGCCCCAAGCCTGTCGCCTTCAAAGACCGTGGAAGGCTTTGTCGGAGGCGTTTTGAGCGCGACGTTGATCGGTGCCGCCCTATGGTGGATCACGCCTTTCACGCCGCTTCAGGCCGGGGTCATGGCGTTCGTTATCACGATGATGGGCTTCTTCGGCGGCCTCGTGATGTCGGCGATCAAGCGGGATCGTGGCGTCAAGGACTGGGGTCACCTGATCGAAGGCCACGGCGGACTGATTGACCGGCTCGATTCCGTCGTCTTTTCCGCGCCGATCTTCTTTCACATTGTCCGCTACTGGTGGTCGATCACATGATGACGCCGGTCCGTCGGCTGGCCCAGAGCAGTGCGATGCATGTGCTTTTCGCATTTGTCGCCATGGGCGGCTGGGCGGTCTTCGCCAACAGCAGCCACCCGCTGCAGCGAGCCCTATTTGCCGGCCTTGTGCAGGGCGCACTCTCGGCCGGCCTCACCTTCTTTCTCAAGACGGTTATCGAGCGGCTCGCAAAACAGTTCAAAGGGCGCGCCGGTCTCTGGGCACCGCCGCTGATCGCATGTCTGGCATCGACTGCCGTGCTGATCTCGATCCATGCGTTGAGCGGCACCCCGGAAATCCTGAAAACCATAGCGGTGCCGCTAACCGTCTCGACGACCTACGCGGCAGTCTACAATTACTTTCTCTACCAACAGAGGATCGTGGCATGACGGAAACGGGCGATCGCCGGCCGCTGGCAAGCAGAGACACGCAATGGGCAAAGCGCATTGCGCAATGGCTGGCGACACGGTCGGTCACGCCGAACCAGATCTCTCAGGCAAGCATGGTCGCCGCGGCATTGGCCGGCGGCGCGTTCTTCCTTGCGGGACGGGATGACGGGTGGACAAGACCGCTCCTCCTCGTTCTCGCGGCCGCGTTCTGCCAATTGCGGCTGTTGTGCAATCTCTTCGACGGTATGGTTGCCGTTGAGGGCGGCAAGGGCGCAGCGGACGGCCCCTTCTGGAACGAATTCCCCGACCGCGTCGCCGACATCCTGATCCTGGCCGGTGTTGGGTATGGCATCGGATCGCCCGGCCTTGGCTGGGCGGCGGCATCTTTTGCCGTATTGACGGCCTATGTTCGCGAGCTCGGTCGAGCAACGGGGACGCCGAGCGACTTCTCCGGCCCAATGGCAAAACAACACCGAATGGCGACAATCACGGCCGCGGCAATCCTCTCGATCCTCGAGCCGCTTTGGAGCGGGCACAATCAGGTTCTACTCGCTGCCCTCTGGCTGATCGCGATCGGTGCTGCCTTCACGGCGCTGCGACGGGGCAGAAACGTCGTTCGGAACCTGAAAGGCGGCCACGCGGGCAATTGACGCCCTTCACTCAATCCTCGTCAGGCGTACCGAAAAGCTCGAAAGTGCGCTTTGCAGTCGAGCGCACCAGCAATACAACAACCGCGCCGCTTCTTCTTTTCCCCGAAGCGGCCTTGGACTAGCCTCGCTTCGGCGAGGCATTTTTCTTCCATCGGCATTTATAAGATTTTTATATCCGCGGCCCGCCGCCGATCTCGAACGCTTATGCGGTTCGACCGCATATTAATGTCCGAGAGATCCAAGGATCATCTCCAGCCAGAAAGCATAAAAGGTGCCATCCTGAGGATGGCGCCCTTTGTCTTGTCTGACTCCAGAAGAACAACAGGAGTCACGATCGATGATGGACATAGTTCTACTCGCCACAGCAATCGTATTTTTCGCCCTCTGCTTTGCTTACACCAAAGCATGCGACCGACTTTAACCGGAGAAGCGCCATGACACTCGACTATATTCTCAGTGGTGCCGTCACCGTGTTCCTCACGGTTTACCTCACCTACGCTCTCATTCGCCCCGAACGCTTCTAGCATCGCGCCTCCTCCCAATGCGCGACCGGCGGAACAAATCGGGTATTGAAAGTTACCTCCCATGACCCTCAACGGATGGCTTCAGATCCTACTTTACTGCGGGATCATCATTGTGCTCGTCAAACCGCTCGGCGGTTACATGACACGCGTCTTCAATGGCGAACGCACGTTTCTCTCACCCGTCCTCGTTCCGATTGAACGGGGACTTTATGCGCTTGCAGGCACCAGCGAACGCGACGAACAGCACTGGACTTCATATGCGTTCGCCATGCTGATGTTCAACCTGCTCGGCTTCATCGTCCTCTACGCGCTGCTGCGTATGCAGGACATCTTGCCCCTGAACCCGGCCGGAATGGCTGCGGTTGGCCCCGAACTCTCTTTCAACACCGCCACAAGCTTCGTCGCCAACACCAACTGGCAGAACTACGGCGGCGAAAGCACGATGTCCTATCTCACGCAGATGGCTGGCCTCACCGTGCAGAACTTCGTATCTGGCGCGACCGGCATGGCAATCGCCATCGGCCTGATCCGCGCCTTTTCGCGCGCATCCGGTAAGGCGGTCGGCAATTTCTGGGTCGATATGACCCGTGCGACGCTCTACATTCTCCTGCCGATCTGCATCGTGCTGACGCTGGTCTATGTCTACCTCGGCGTGCCGCAGACGCTCGGCCCTTATGTCGACGCGACGACGCTCGAAGGCGCCAAGCAGACGATTGCTCTCGGACCGGTGGCCTCGCAGCTTGCCATCAAGATGCTCGGAACCAACGGCGGCGGCTTCTTCAACGCCAACTCCGCGCACCCCTTCGAAAACCCCGACGCGATTTCCAACCTCCTCCAGATGGTCTCGATCTTCGCAATCGGTGCTGCCTTCACCAATGTCTTCGGACGCATGGTCGGCAACCAGCGCCAGGGCTGGGCAATCCTCGCCACCATGGGCGTACTCTTCATTGTCGGTGTCGGCGTCACCTACTGGGCGGAAGCCGCAGGCAATCCGCTGATGCACGCCTTCGGCCTGCAGGGCGGCAACATGGAAGGCAAGGAAGTGCGCTTCGGCGTCACGTTGTCCTCGCTCTTTGCGGTCGTAACAACCGCTGCCTCCTGCGGTGCGGTTAACGCAATGCATGGCAGCTTCACGGCACTCGGCGGCTTGATCCCTCTCATCAACATGCAGCTTGGCGAAGTCATCGTCGGCGGTGTTGGCGCGGGCTTCTACGGCATCATGCTTTTCGTGATCATCGCAATCTTTGTCGCAGGGCTGATGGTCGGCCGCACGCCCGAGTACCTTGGCAAGAAGATCGAAGCCAAGGAGATGAAGATGGCCGTGCTTGCCATTCTTTGCCTGCCGCTTGCGATGCTCGTGTTTACTGCGATCGCCAGCGTGCTGCCCTCCGCCGTCGCCTCGATCGGCACGGCCGGACCACATGGCTTCTCCGAGATCCTCTATGCCTACACGTCCGCTGCGGCGAACAACGGCTCGGCTTTCGGTGGCCTGACCGGCAACACACCCTGGTACAACATCACGCTCGGCCTCGGCATGCTGATGGGACGCTTTCTGGTGATCGTCCCGGCGCTCGCAATCGCAGGCTCCCTGGTCGCCAAGAAGACCGTCCCCGCCTCGGCAGGCACGTTCCCGACCGATGGCCTGCTCTTCGTAGGCCTCCTGACGGGCACGATCCTGATTGTCGGCGGACTGACCTTCTTCCCGGCCCTGGCGCTTGGCCCGGTCGTCGAGCACCTGGTCACGATCGCCGGCCAGACCTTTTGAGGTGAAGCAATGATCCTTCGTCACAGGCTTCGCAAATCCTTCAACGCACGTCCCGGTTCGCCGGGACGTGACAGCCAGCGGATGACCCGCGCCTCCGACATCATTCTAGTGATGCTCGCCGGCCTCCTCGTCATCGCCGCGGTATTTCGGATCCTACACGGCTGATCGGAACACGGTCGCCTTACTCTTTTCAAGCTGGAGTCTCTTATGAGCCAGGCAAAATCAGCGAGCATCATGGATTCTCGCATTCTCATTCCGGCCGTGGGCGCCGCCTTCAAGAAGCTGAACCCGCGCACCCTTGCCAAGAACCCCGTCATGTTCGTCGTGGCAACGGTTTCGGCGCTGACCACGATCCTGTTCGTCCGTGATCTCGTCACGGGCGGCGGAAATCTCGGCTTTTCCTTCCAGATCAACCTTTGGCTCTGGTTCACCGTGCTTTTTGCTAACTTCGCCGAAGCCGTTGCCGAAGGCCGCGGCAAGGCGCAGGCGGACTCGCTGCGCAAGGCCCGCACCGAAACCCAGGCAAAGCTGCTGACGGCAAACAACGGCACCGGCTACCGCCTCGTTCCGGGCACGAGCCTGAAGGTCGGTGATCTTGTCCTCGTCGAGGCTGGCGACATCATTCCCTCGGACGGTGAAGTCATCGAGGGCGTCGCATCTGTCAACGAGGCCGCGATAACAGGCGAGTCCGCCCCTGTCATCCGCGAGTCCGGCGGCGATCGTTCGGCCGTTACCGGCGGTACGCAGGTTTTGTCCGATTGGATTCGCGTTCGTATCAGCGCGGCTGCGGGGCACACCTTCCTCGACCGCATGATCTCGCTCGTCGAAGGTGCCGAACGTCAGAAGACCCCGAATGAGATCGCCCTCAACATCCTGCTTGCCGGCATGACGCTGATCTTCGTTCTGGCCACCGCGACCATCCCAAGCTTTGCAAGCTATGCCGGCGGCTCGATCCCGATCATCATCCTCGTCGCGCTTTTCGTGACGCTAATTCCGACGACCATTGGCGCGCTTCTGTCGGCGATCGGCATCGCCGGCATGGACCGTCTGGTGCGCTTCAATGTGCTTGCCATGTCGGGTCGCGCCGTCGAGGCCGCCGGCGACGTCGATACGCTGCTCCTCGACAAGACCGGCACGATCACGCTCGGCAACCGCCAAGCCACGTCCTTCCGCCCCGTTCACGGCATCTCCGAACAGGATCTTGCCGATGCCGCGCAACTGGCATCGCTCGCCGACGAAACACCGGAAGGCCGCTCGATCGTCGTGCTCGCCAAGGAGAAATACGGCATCCGTGGCCGCGACATGGCTAGCCTGAAGGCAACCTTCGTACCCTTCACCGCGCAGACGCGGATGAGCGGTGTGGATGTCGAGGGCTCGTCGATCCGTAAGGGTGCCGTCGATGCCGTACTTACCTATGTTGGCGCCGCATCGGCACCCGCTTCAAGCAATGCAGCGATCGCCATCCGCACCAACACTGAGACCGTGCGGGAACTTCAGGCAATTGCCGATGAAATCGCCAAAGCAGGTGGCACGCCGCTGGCAGTCGCCCGTGACGGCAAGCTGCTCGGCATCATCCAGCTCAAGGACATCGTCAAGGGCGGTATCCGCGAGCGCTTCGCCGAGCTGCGCCGGATGGGTATCCGCACGGTGATGATAACAGGCGATAACCCGATGACGGCAGCAGCAATCGCCGCCGAAGCCGGCGTGGACGATTTCCTGGCGCAGGCGACACCGGAGAACAAGCTCTCGCTGATCCGCGAGGAGCAGGCCAAGGGCAAGCTTGTCGCCATGTGCGGCGACGGCACGAACGACGCCCCCGCCCTCGCCCAAGCCGACGTCGGCGTGGCCATGAACACCGGCACGGTCGCCGCTCGCGAAGCCGGCAACATGGTCGACCTCGACAGCGATCCGACCAAACTCATCGAGATCGTCGAGATCGGCAAGCAGCTGCTGATGACCCGTGGCGCATTGACGACGTTCTCGATCGCCAACGACATCGCCAAGTATTTCGCCATCATCCCGGCGATGTTCCTGGCCTTCTACCCGCAGCTTGGCGTCCTGAATATCATGGGGCTTGCGACGCCACAGAGTGCCATCCTGTCGGCCATCATCTTCAACGCGCTGATCATCGTCGCGCTGATCCCGCTCTCGCTGAAGGGCGTGAAATACCGCGCAATCGGAGCCGGCGCGCTCTTGTCCCGCAATCTGCTGATCTACGGTGTCGGCGGCATCATCGTCCCGTTCATCGGCATCAAGGCGATCGACATGGTCATCACGGCCATCGGTCTCGCCTAAGGAGTTGACATCATGTTGAAAGAACTTCGTCCGGCAATCGTTATGATCGTTGCCACCACCGCCATCACCGGACTGCTCTATCCGCTCGCAATGACGGGCGCTACGCAGGCACTCTTCCCGGCGCAAGCCAATGGCAGCCTGATCGAGAAGGACGGCCACGTGATCGGCTCGACCCTGATCGGCCAGGCCTTCACCGGCGATAAGTACTTCCACGGCCGCCCCTCGGCAGCCGGCGACGGCTACAATGCCGCCAGCTCCAGCGGTTCGAACCTCGGCCCAACCAGCCAGAAGCTCATCGATCGCGTGAAGACTGACTACGAAGCAGCCAAGGCGACCAACCCGAATGTGGAGGTTCCGATCGATCTCGTGACGGCTTCCGGCAGCGGCCTTGATCCGCACATCTCACCCGAAGCCGCCTACTTCCAGATACCGCGCGTCGCCAAGGCGCGCGGCATGGATGAGGCAAAGCTCAAGACGATTGTCGATGCCGCCGTCAATCACCCCGAACTTGGGTTCCTCGGTGAACGCACGGTCAATGTTCTGGCATTGAATCAGTCTCTTGATGCTTCTATCTCTCAGTAAAATTGAAGGCCCCGGGCGTCTGCGCGCACCGGGGCTTGCTCTTCAGAAAGATTGACACGCATGCCGGAAGACAACCGCGACAAGGTTGGAAGGCCCTCGCCCGACGCGCTGCTAGAGAAAGCGCGCCAGGAGACACGTGGCCGTCTGAAGATCTTCCTGGGCGCCGCGCCCGGCGTCGGCAAGACCTACGAGATGCTGGAATCGGGCCGTGCCAAGATGTCCGATGGCGTTGACGTGGTGATCGGCATCGTCGAGACCCACGGGCGCAAGGAAACGCAAGCGCTCGTCAATGGCTTCGAAGTCATTCCCCGCGTCAAGATCGACTACAAGGGCCGCCCGCTCGAGGAGATGGATATCGACGCTATCCTCGCCCGCCAACCGCGCCTCGTCCTCGTCGACGAACTTGCCCATACGAACGCCGAGGGCAGCCGCCATCCGAAGCGCTATCTCGACGTAAAGGAGCTGCTCGACCGCGGCATAGACGTCTATTCGACACTGAACATCCAGCACGTCGAGAGCCTGAACGACGTCGTCTCGCAGATTACCCGCATCCGAGTGCGAGAGACCGTCCCGGATTCGATCATCGATATGGCCGATGACGTCGAGATCATCGACCTGACGCCGGATGATCTGATCAAGCGGCTGCACGACGGAAAGGTCTATGTTCCGAAGACTGCCGAACGGGCTCTGACCAATTATTTCACGCCCGGAAACCTGACCGCGCTGCGCGAACTAGCCTTGCGCAAAACCGCGCAACGTGTCGACGATCAACTCCTGACCCACATGCAGGCGCATGCCATCGCTGGTCCCTGGGCTGCCGGCGAAAGGGTTCTTGTATCGGTTGATCAGCATCCACGCTCGGCCTCCCTGGTACGCTATGCCTCGCGAATGGCCTCGCGACTGCGCGCACCGTGGGCGGCCGTCTATGTCGAGACCAACCGTTCCATCAATCTGACGGAAGCCGACCGTGACACAATTGCAGCCACGCTTCGATTGGCCGAACAGCTCGGCGGCGAGGCGATCACAATCCCCGGTCGAGAAGTCTCGGAGGAGCTGGTTCGGCACGCCGAAGCCAACAACGTCACCCACATCGTCATTGGCGCCCCCAGCAAGCCGACATGGCGTGACTGGCTTCACCGCTCCATAGCCGACGATCTAATCCGGACGTCAGGCAATATCAGCGTCCACGTGATTTCCGGCAGCGAGAAGGAGGGAACGTCCGTGCGTGGCGTCAGAGCCGCACCATCGGTGCCCGACTTCAACATCCAGGCATATCTCTCCGCGACAGCCTATGTGGTTGTCGCGCTCATCGCCGGCGTGGTGCTCGATCAGGTTCTTGATGTCCGCAACCTTGCCCTCGTGTTCCTGATGGCGGTGCTGACCTCGGCCGTCATACACGGGCTGCGTCCTGCGCTCTATACCTGCATCATCAGCGCGCTGTCCTTTAACTTCTTCTTCCTGCCGCCCCGCTACACGCTGACGATCAGCGATCCGGAGAGCGTGCTTGCGTTGTTCTTCTTCCTGGGCGTCGCTGTCATCGCCAGTAATCTGACGGCAACGGTCCAACGCCAGGCGGCGGCTGCCCGGCAGCGTGCGAGGACGACGGAAGACCTCTATCTCTTTTCCAAGAAATTGGCGGGGACCGGCACGCTCGACGACGTTCTTTGGGCCACCGCATTCCAGCTGGCATCGATGCTCAAGGTCCGCGTCGTGCTTCTCCTGCCGGAAGCAGGCACCATCGCCGTCAAGGCCGGTTATCCACCGGATGACACCCTCGACGAGGCAGACATTGCCGCCGCCCGTTGGGCCTGGGAGCACAATCACGCCGCAGGCCGTGGCGCCGATACCCTGCCCGGTGCCAAGAGGCTCTATGTACCGCTGCGAACCGGGCGTGCCGCCGTCGGTGTCATCGGCCTGGACAATGACCGACGCGACGGCCCTCTGCTGACCCCCGAGCAGCAACGCCTTCTCGACGCATTGGCCGATCAGGCGGCGCTTGCGATCGAGCGCATTCAACTCGTGGCGGACGTTGACCGCGCCAAGCTGGCTGCCGAGGCCGATCGTCTGCGCTCTGCGCTCCTGACCTCGATCTCGCACGACCTGAAGACGCCGCTCGCGGCCATCCTTGGCGCTGCGGGCACTCTGCGGGACTACCGCGATTCCATGTCGGTTGAAGATCGTCTGGATCTGTTGTCGACCGTCGTCGACGAGTCGGAACGGCTCAACCGCTTTATTGCCAACCTGCTTGACATGACGAAGATCGAGTCCGGTGCAATGGAGCCGAACTATGCGCTTCACTACCCGGGTGACATTGCCGGAAGCGCGTTGCGCCGCGCCGAGAAAATTCTCGCGCACCACAAGACCGTCATGACGATTCCTGCAGATCTGCCGATGATCCGCGTCGATCCGGTATTGTTCGAACAGGTGCTGTTCAATTTGCTCGACAACGCGGCCAAGTATGCGCCGCAGGGGTCGTCGATCCGTATCGATGGGCGGGCGGACGAATACAATGTTGTGATTGAGGTTTCAGACGAGGGACCCGGCATTCCGCCGGCGGACGTGGACCGCGTCTTCGACACATTCTATCGAGTAAGCAAAGGGGACCAGGTTCGCGCCGGGACGGGCCTCGGCCTGTCCATCTGTCGCGGTTTTGTCGAGGCGATGGGCGGTGCGATCACTGCCCGAAATCGCTCCGATCGTTCGGGTGCTGTCTTCACCATCCGTCTTCCGAAGCCAAACGAGATTCCGAAATTGGATGAGCTAAAATGACCGGTTCAGCCGTAAAAATCCTCGTCGTTGACGACGAGCCCCCGATCCGCAAGCTGCTTCGCGTTGGTCTCACGGCGCAAGGCTACGAGGTGCACGAAGCGCCAAACGGCGTGGCGGCGCTGCAGGCAGCGAAGGATGATCCACCGGATCTGATCGTGCTCGACCTTGGCCTGCCGGACAAGTCGGGCCATGAACTGCTGCAGGAATGGAGAGACGCAGGCCTTGCCTTGCCGATCGTGATCCTTTCCAGCCGGACCGATGAAACCGGCATCGTCAAGGCGCTCGAAGCGGGAGCGGATGACTATCTGACGAAGCCATTCGGCATGAACGAGCTCGGCGCCCGGCTGCGTGTCGCCTTGCGTCATCGCTTGCAGCAACAGGGTGAGCGGGCGATCTTTCAGGCTGGTGGCCTGTCGATCGACCTCGTCAAGCGCATCGTCAAGATCGACGGCAGGGAAATCAAGCTCTCGCCGAAGGAATACGACATTCTGCGGGTCCTCGCCCAGCATGCGGGAAAGGTCCTCACCCACCAGTTTCTGTTGAAGCAGATCTGGGGGCCTGCTGCCGACGTGCAATACCTGCGTGTCTACGTGCGACAGCTGCGCCAAAAGATCGAGCAGAGCCCGGACCAGCCCCAATACATCACGACTGAAACCGGCGTCGGATACAGGCTGAAAGAAGCAGATCCGCCAGCAGCCTAAATCGGCCTATCGGTAAGCGCGCTCCGACAGTGCGCGCATGCCCAATCCGACCATCACTTCATGAGCGATGCGGCGGCGCATCGGATTGTGCAACCGGATCGCCGTCGAGCCGAGGAAATCCGTCTCTATGTGATCGAACGCCTTCAGCTCCGGTGAAGTCATGATCGAACGCGAATAGAATGCGTGGAAAGCGTTGCGGCAGACATAGGTCTTGTATTTCGTCAGGCAGAAAACCGAGAAGCGGCCGGCCTCTTCACGCAGGAAATCGGTCACCCCGACCGTGACCTCCGGCCAGGCGGGATTGAAGGTATCGTCGAAGACGATGATCCCATGCTCCGCAAGCGACCCGGCAGCAAGACGACTGTCGGCCGCGACGTGGTGCAGCATGTGGCCGCCGTCGATACTGAAAAAGCGGACCTTGCCGGCCCTTTCAATAATGTCCTCCGGCCTGAGCAGCGTGCTGTCGCTCTTGACGACGCGCTCTGAATCCACGGAAAGGCCCAGTTGGCTACCACCCGCCACGAAACGGTCATATTGCGACGCGCCGTGCTCGGGATTCACGATATCGAAGGGATCGATCGCCACGATCTTTTCGGCCTCGCCGCAGATCTTTCGCATCAGGAAGTAGGATCGACCGTAGTAAACGCCGATCTCGGCCAAGCCACCTTGCAAGGATGCTGATTGCTGTGCCCGCAGAACGGCAAGAAATACCATCGCGTCAGGCGGATCAATGTATCCTTCAATCGCCTGAAGATCATGGAAGATGAATTTTCTTATCGATGAATTCATTGAACTGTGCTTCCAGATTCATCAACAGAGGCACCGAAGAAGACAATTTCTCGCAGAAATCACGAAGAGAAGTCAATTCTATTTAAAATCACGCGAAAGCGGTATTTATAGATACGCTGGGTTGCAGGAATGATCAAAAGGAGTCTGCTGTTCTATTTAGAAATATTGCCGTATCGAGCATTGCCGAACAGTCGATCGCGCCTGAAAATCTTTGCGCGATCAATTTGCTAATGCCATCGTCGACAAAACGCGGCCAGCGTCCCTCCCCCGTTCGTTTCTTTCTTTTTCTTGCCATCGACCTGCCTTAAGTCTTCTCTTCATCCGAAACGAGAATTGAAGGTGGTGCATGGCAGGTGAAACGGTTCTGGTCGTTGGCGGCGCTGGGTATATTGGCTCGCACACGTGTCTCGATCTTGCGAACAAGGGCTTCAAACCGGTCGTTTTCGACAATTTCTCAAACGGTCACCGCGAGTTCGTAAAGTGGGGACCCGCGGAAGAAGGGGATATCAGGGATCGGGCGCGCCTTGACGAGGTCCTGGCAACGCACAAGCCAGCCGCCATCCTGCACTTTGCCGCGCTCATCGAAGTCGGCGAATCGGTCAAAGATCCGGTTGCCTTCTACGAGAACAACGTCATCGGCACACTGACGCTCCTGGCCGCTGCCCAGGCGGCTGGCGTCAAGGCATTCGTCTTCTCGTCGACCTGCGCGACCTATGGCTTGCCGCAGAGCGTGCCGCTCGACGAGACGCATCGCCAGGTGCCGATCAATCCGTACGGCCGCACGAAGTACATCGTCGAGCAGGCGCTTGCCGACTACGACAAGTACACGGGCTTTCGATCGGTCGTGCTTCGCTATTTCAACGCTGCCGGGGCCGATTTCGAAGGCAGGATCGGCGAGTGGCACCAGCCGGAAACGCACGCCATACCGCTGGCGATCGACGCCGCCCTTGGCCGCCGCGAAGGCTTCAAGGTGTTCGGAACCGACTACGAGACGCGTGACGGCACCTGCGTCCGCGATTACATCCACGTCCTCGACCTCGCCGATGCCCATGTCCGCGCCGTCGAGCATCTGTTGCGCGGCGGAGAGTCGGTTGCTCTCAACCTCGGCACCGGCACTGGGACGACCGTGAAGGAGTTGCTCGGCACCATCGAGCGCGTCTCCGAGCGGCCGTTTCCTGTGGAATATGTCGGCCGCCGCGAGGGCGACTCGCACACGCTGGTTGCCAACAACGACAAGGCGCGGGAGATTCTCGGCTGGACGCCGCAGTATGATTTGTCTCAAATCATCCGCTCGGCGTGGAACTGGCACGCAAAATCAAACCAGCACTGAATGCATCCATGACCGGTCGACCGAACATTCTCCTGATCACCGCGGACCAGTGGCGTGGCGATTGTCTGTCAGCGACCGGGCATGCCTGCCTCAAGACGCCGAACATAGATGCGCTGGCGGCGGAAGGAGTATTGTTTGCGCGCCATTACGCCGGCGCCGCTCCATGTTCGCCGGCCCGAGCCACGCTCTACACCGGCCTCTACCAGATGAACCACCGGGTTTGCCGGAACGGCTCACCCCTCGATGCCCGATTTGACAATCTGGCGTTGGCGGCGCGGCGGGCGGGCTATGATCCGACGCTGTTCGGTTACACGGACACCGCACCCGACCCCCGCGGCCTGGATCAAAACGACCCGCATCTGACGACCTATGAGGGATTGTTGCCCGGTTTCACGGCCCGGCAACTCCTTCCCGAACATGAAAAGCAATGGCTCTCCTGGTTGCGCTCGCGGGGGCACGCTGAAGCGCATACCCGCGACATCCACATTCCTGTTGGCGCGCGGCGCGGCGAGATCTCGAACGCGGCAACAGCCTATTCGAAGGACGAGACGCAGACGGCGTTTCTCGCAGGAGAGTTTATCCGCTGGCTGGGCGAGCAAGATGCGCCTTGGTTCGCGCATGTTTCGTTCCTGCGTCCCCATCCGCCATTTTCGGCCCCGCCTCCATACAACGACCTGTTCAGCCCGGAGGACGGTCCGCATTTCGCCCGGGCGAAAAACCATGAAATAGAACAGAGCGCACATCCTTACCTGTCCTATGCCATGCCGAGGGCAAAGAAGGGTAACTTCATCTACGGCGCAGCCGGTCGCGTCAACGACTGGGAAGACAGCGACTTGGGCGCGATCCGCGCCATCTATTATGGCATGATTGCCGAGGTCGACGCGCAGCTCGGGCGTGTTTGGAGGGCATTGAAGGAAGCCGGGGCCTGGGATAACACGCTGATCATCTTCACCTCCGACCACGCCGAGATGGCGGGCGATCACTGGACGCTCGGCAAGGGCGGCTTCTTCGACGGCAGCTATCATATCCCGCTCGTCATCCGCGACCCGCAGGCCGCCACGCGGGGCAGCGTTGTCGAGCGGTTTACGTCCGCGGCAGACATCTTCCCGACATTGTGCGACCGCCTGAATATCGAGCCGGAGAATGGTGTGGACGGACAATCGCTCCTGCCGCTCATGCGGCGCGAGCCCGGAAATTGGCGCGAAGCAGCCTTCTGGGAATTTGACTTCCGCGATATCGCCACTCAGGAGCCGGAAACTCATTTCGGATTGCGGTCGAACGAATGCAATCTTGCCGTCATCAGGGATGAGCGCTTCAAATACGTGCATTTCACAGCACTGCCACCGCTGCTGTTCGATCTGCAGGCTGATCCGATGGAATTGAACAACCTCGCGTCAGACGAAGCCTATCTGCCGGTGCGGCTTGCCTATGCCGAGAAACTTCTCTCGCTGCGTGCCCGCCATCTGGATCAGACGCTAGCCTTCACCGAACTTACCGAGAAAGGGCCGGTCAAGCACCGGCCCTGAGCTTCGTCACGCGAAGCGACCGAGATAGTCCATCTTGCCGACCGGAACGCCCTGGTTGCGCAGGATCGCGTGAGCCGTCGCAATATGGAAGAAGAAGTTCGGCAGTGCGAAGGTCATGACATACTCGTCGCCGCGGAACGTGATCTTGTTGCCCCCTGGAGACAGAGTGATCTCACGCGTTTCCGTTCCCTCGAGTGCAGCCGGCACAACGGCCCCAAGGTAGGCTTCTGTCTTGGCAACACGCGCACGCAACTCGGCGATCGTCGCTTCGTTATCCTCGAATTTCGGCGCCTCGCTGGCGGTCAGTCGCGCAATCGCCAACTTGGCGCTGTCGGTCGCGCGCTGATACTGGCCTACAAACGGCAGCATGTCCGAAGATAGCCGCGCAGCAACGAGATCCGCGCCATCGATGCCTTTTTCTTTGGCGAAGGCCTCGGCTTTGTCGAGATAGGTCTCCAACGTCTCAAGGCCACGCTGGAAGACGGGAACGGTTGATCGATACATCGAGATCGGCATCAGTTTCTCCATGGAAGGGCAGCGAAACTGCTGCCGCTGGCGCGGCCAATATAGTCATCGACATCGCGCTTTGCAGTGCCTGGCAGCCGTCTTGGCGAGATTTTCGCCAAGCGCCGGCGGCCTCATCCTTCAATTGGACTTGACGCCTCCCATAGAAAATGGAATGAATATTCCGTGATACAAATTTCACGGTTCGTTTGTTCCGTTTCTTGACGGATGGCCAACGGGAGATGGCACGCGCGAACAAGATACTGGCTTTTGGGCATGGCCCGAAGCTCCGGCGTGAGGAGGGTGCAGCCGGACACCGCTTTGTGGAGGAAAACAAAATGAAGAAATTTATCATGGGTACTGCCCTGGCGCTCGTCCTGTCGACGGCCGCTCACGCTGAAACCGTTGGCGTCTCGATGGCGCTGTTTGACGACAACTTCCTGACCGTCCTGCGCAACGGGATGCAGGACTATTCCAAGACCCTGAAGGGCGTGACGCTGCAGGTTGAAGACGCCCAGAACGA
Organism: Hyphomicrobiales bacterium; assembly: GCA_900466985.1. Taxonomy (GTDB): domain Bacteria; phylum Pseudomonadota; class Alphaproteobacteria; order Rhizobiales; family Rhizobiaceae; genus Rhizobium. The sequence goes on along the minus strand of UBOA01000001.1, from coordinate 117,459 downwards.
CGTCGCGAAGCAGCAGAGCCAGATCCAGAACTTCATCGCATCCAAGGTTGACGCGATCATCGTCAATCCGGTCGACACCGACGCTACCGCCGCCATGTCGAAAATCGCGGCCGATGCCGGCATTCCGCTCGTTTACGTCAACCGCGAACCGGTCAACGTCGACAGCCTTCCGGATAAACAGGCCTTCGTCGCTTCGAACGAGCAGGAATCCGGTACGCTTGAAGCCAAGGAAGTTTGCCGCCTGTTGGGAGGCAAGGGTAAGGCCGTTGTCATGATGGGCGAACTCTCCAACCAGGCTGCACGCATGCGCACCAAGGACGTTCATGACGTCATTGCGACGGACGAATGCAAGGGCATCCAGATCATCGAAGAGCAGACGGCCAACTGGTCCCGTACTCAGGGGTCCGACCTTCTGACCAACTGGCTCTCCAGCGGTCTCGAGTTCGATGCCGTCATTTCGAACAACGACGAAATGGCGATCGGCGCCATTCAGGCCCTCAAGGCGGCCGGCAAGGACCTCAGCAAGATCGTGATCGGCGGCGTTGACGCAACGCAGGACGCACTCGCCGCGATGCAGGCCGGTGATCTCGATGTGACGGTCTTCCAGGATGCCGCAGGGCAGGGCAAGGGCGCGCTTGATGCGGCCCTGAAGCTCGCGAAGGGCGAAAAGATAGAGAAGAAGGTTTACATTCCTTTCCAGCTCGTCACGCCTGAGAACGTCAAGGACTTCGTCGCGAAGAACTAACGTTCGGAGAAATCGGGATGCGGGACAGGGTTCCGCATTCCTTCCCTCAGTCCGTGTCCGGGAGGAGATGAGATGGTTGTCAGCCCGTCTACAATGGCCGCAGTGCGTCAGAGCGGCGCTGTTCCGAATGCGGAATACCTGTTGAGCGCCGAAGGTGTCCGGAAGGAGTTCCCGGGCGTTGTCGCACTCGATGATGTTCAGTTCCGGCTGAGGCGCGGCACCGTGCATGCCTTGATGGGCGAAAACGGCGCCGGCAAGTCGACGCTGATGAAAATCCTCGCCGGCATCTATATTCCTGACAAGGGCGAAGTACGCCTCAAGGGCGTTGAGATCCAGCTCAAATCGCCGCTCGACGCCTTGGAAAATGGCATTGCGATGATTCATCAGGAGCTGAACCTGATGCCCTATATGACCGTCGCCGAGAACATCTGGATCCGTCGCGAGCCGACGAACAAGTTTGGCTTTGTCGACCACGCAGCCATGTTCCGCCAGACCGACGAGCTGTTTCGCCGGCTGAATATCGATATCGACCCGGAGATCCAAGTCCGCGAACTCTCCGTCGCCAGCCGGCAGATGGTCGAGATCGCCAAGGCTGTCTCCTACAATTCCGACGTCCTGATCATGGACGAGCCGACGTCGGCACTGACCGAGCGCGAGGTCGAACACCTCTTTCGGATCATTCGCGACCTCAGAGCTCAAGGCATCGGCATCGTCTACATCACGCACAAGATGAACGAGCTGTTCGAGATTGCCGACGAGTTCTCGGTGTTCCGCGATGGCCGCTATATCGGCACTCATGCTTCAACAGATGTCACCCGCGATGACATCATCCGTATGATGGTCGGCCGCGAGATCACCCAGATGTTCCCGAAAGAGGACGTGCCGATCGGCGACGTCGTCCTCTCGGTCAAGAACCTGTCGCTCAACGACGTCTTCCGTGACGTTTCCTTTGACGTGCGATCGGGCGAAATCCTCGGCGTGGCTGGCCTTGTCGGCTCAGGCCGATCAAACGTCGCCGAGACCTTGTTCGGTGTGACGCCCGCAACATCGGGCACGATCGAACTCTTCGGCAAGAAGACGACGATCGCCTCGCCGACCGTCGCAATCCGGAATCACATGGCGTTCCTGACCGAGGATCGCAAAGACACGGGCTGTCTGCTGATCCTCAGTGTTCTCGAAAACATGCAGATCGCCGTTCTCCAGGACAGGTTCGTCAAGGGGGGCTTTGTGCAGGAAAGCTCGATCGAGGCGACCTGCGAGGACATGGCCAAGAAACTCCGGGTGAAGACGCCCAACCTCGATGAGCGCGTGGAAAACCTGTCCGGCGGCAACCAGCAGAAGGTTCTGATCGGTCGCTGGCTGCTGACGAATCCGAAAATCCTCATTCTCGACGAGCCGACCCGTGGCATCGACGTCGGCGCCAAGGCTGAAATCCATCGCCTGGTGACAGAGATGGCGAAAAACGGAGTGGCGGTGCTCATGATCTCGTCGGAAATGCCCGAAGTGCTGGGCATGAGCGACCGCATCATGGTGATGCACGAGGGTCGGGTGACCGGTTTTCTCAAGCGCGACGAAGCAACGCAGATCAAGGTGATGGAGCTTGCCGCGCAGTAATGCGGCCTCCGGCAACCGAAGGGAGGATATCATGAATACCAACGCAGCTGAGGTAGCAGCCCCGCTTGCAACGCGCGCGCGCAGACGGCGTGTCCCGCCCGAGCTCAGCATTTTCCTTGTCCTGGTCGGCATTGCACTTGTCTATGAAATTCTCGGCTGGATTTTTATCGGCCAGAGCTTTCTGTTCAATTCGCAGCGCCTGACGATCATGATCCTTCAGGTCTCCGTCATCGGCATCATCTCGGTGGGTGTGACGCAGGTCATCATTACCGGCGGCATCGACCTCTCATCCGGCTCCGTCGTCGGCATGACGGCGATGATTGCGGCAAGCTTCGCGCAGGCATCGACCTGGCCACGGGCGCTCTATCCTTCGCTGACCGACCTGCCATTCTTCATCCCGATCGGCGTCGGCCTCCTCATCGGCCTTGCGGCCGGCTTTATCAACGGGCAGCTGATCGCAAAGACGAAGATCCCGCCATTCATCGCCACGCTCGGCATGATGGTTTCGGCACGCGGCATTTCGAAGTGGTACACCAAGGGCCAGCCGGTCTCGGGACTCACCGAGCAGTTCAATTTCATCGGCACCGGCATTTGGCCCGTCATCGTCTTTCTAGTCGTGGCGCTAATCTTCCACATTGCGCTTCGCTATACGCGCTACGGCAAGTTCACCTATGCGATCGGTGCCAACGTCCAGGCTGCGCGCGTTTCCGGTATCAACATCGAAGCTCACCTGATCAAGGTCTACGCCATTGCGGGTCTTCTGGCGGGCCTTGCGGGGGTCGTTACAGCGGCCCGCGCCCAGACTGCGCAGGCCGGCATGGGCGTCATGTACGAACTGGACGCCATTGCCGCGGCTGTCATCGGCGGTACGTCTCTGACGGGCGGCGTCGGCCGCATCACCGGCACGGTTATCGGCACGATCATTCTTGGCGTGATGACCTCTGGCTTCACCTTCTTGAGGGTCGATGCCTACTACCAGGAGATCGTCAAAGGCCTGATCATCGTGGCCGCCGTCGTGATCGACGTCTACCGCCAAAAGAAGCGCGCCAAGCACTGACAAAAAACCCTTCGGAACGGGAGCCGAGGCTCCCGTTTTTGGTTTCTGCTAACTATTGCTGCGGAACAGCAAAATTTCTGAAAAAAGAGGTGGCGTATTCTGCCAGCTTTTCTATTCTGCGCTCTTTATATCGCCCGCCCGGGCACACAGGAACGCAGATGCAATTCGTATTCGACGGCCATAACGACGTCCTCCTTCGGCTTTGGACACATGAAAGGGATGGCGGCGATCCAGTCGCTGAATTTTCAAACGGAACAGATTTGGGCCACATAGATGGCCCGCGCGCCAAGGCTGGCGGACTGGCCGGTGGCCTCTGCGCAATCTACGTGCCCTCCGGCGATCTCGTTTTTGCCGATCCCGACAAGAACGGCCACTATGTCACGCCGCTCGCTGCGCCCCTCGAACCGCTGTCTTCGCTGAACATCGCCGCAGAAATGGCCGCGATCGCACTGCGCCTGGACCGCGCCGGTGCCTGGCGCCTCTGCCGCACGGTAAAGGATATCCGCAAGGCCATGGCTGACGGGCTCTTCGCGGCCGTGATGCACATGGAAGGCTGCGAGGCCATCGGACCTGACCTGGCGGCGCTCGAAGTATTTTATGCCGCCGGCCTGCGCTCGTTGGGACCGGTTTGGAGCCGCCACAATATCTTCGGCCACGGCGTGCCCTTCGCCTTCCCCATGTCACCGGACACCGCGCCCGGCCTCACAGAGGCAGGCTTTGCCCTCGTGCGCGAATGCAACCGCCTCGGCATCCTGATCGATCTGGCGCACATCACCGAGAAGGGCTTTTGGGACGTCGCCAAGACGACCGATCAGCCGCTCGTTGCCAGCCATTCCAACGCTCACGCGTTGACGCCAGTCGCCCGCAACCTCACCGACAAGCAGCTCGACGCCATCAGGGAAAGCCGCGGTCTCGTCGGCGTGAACTATGCGACCGCGATGCTGCGCAGCGACGGTCGCTCCGATGGCGATACGCCGCTGAGCGATATGGTCCGCCACATCGACTACCTCGTGGAGCGCGTCGGCATCGACTGCGTGGCGCTCGGTTCGGACTTTGACGGCGCGACGATCCCTGAAGAAATCGGGGACGCCGCAGGGAACCAGAAGCTGATTGCCGCCCTCCAGCGCGTTGGCTATGGTGCACGAGATCTCGAAAAATTGGCCAGCGGGAACTGGCTGAGGATTCTGGCTTCGGCGTGGGGAGAAGAAAACGCCTGAGCCCGCCTAAAGCTTTGCATTGAAATGGAAAACAGGGGAACCAAAAACCATGATAGTCAGCAAATTCAACCGTACATTCCGTCAACTTTCGGCAGGCGCTGCTCTGTCGATCATGATGGCAGCCGCACCGGCCGCTTTCGCGGAAACGCCGAAGGACACGCTGGTTGAAGGCTTTGCCTTCGACGACATCATCACCATGGATCCGGGCGAGGCGTTCGAGCTGTCGACGGCCGAAGTCACGAGCAACACCTACAGCCTGCTCGTCCGTCTCGACATGAACGACACGTCCAAGGTCAAGGGCGACCTCGCCGACAGCTGGACCGTATCGGATGATGGCCTGACCTACACATTCAAGCTCAAGCCCGGTCTGAAGTTCGCCTCCGGCAACCCGATCACTGCTGACGACGTCGCATGGTCCTTCGAGCGGGCCGTGAAGCTCGACAAGAGCCCCGCCTTCATCATCACCCAGTTCGGCATCAATGGCGACAACGTCACCGAAAAGGCGAAGGCGACGGATGAAAACACCTTCGTCTTCACCGTCGACAAGCCCTATGCGCCGAGCTTCGTGCTGAACTGCCTGACGGCAACCGTTGCCTCTGTTGTCGACAAGAAGCTCGTTATGGATCACGTCAAGTCCGTGACGCCGAGCGCTGATTACAAGTATGACAACGACTTCGGCAACGAATGGCTGAAGACCGGTTACGCGGGCTCGGGCGCTTTCAAGCTGCGCGAGTGGCGCGCCAATGAAGTTGTCGTGATGGAGCGCAATGACAACTACTACGGCGACAAGGCGAAGCTCAATCGCGTCATCTATCGCTTCATGAAGGAAAGCTCGGCGCAGCGCCTGGCGCTGGAAGCCGGCGATATCGACACCGCCCGCAACCTGGAGCCCGGCGATCTCGATGCAGTCGCCAAGAACGCCGATCTGACGACCGTCAGCGCCCCGAAGGGTACGGTCTATTACGTCAGCCTGAACTCCAAGAACGAAAACCTGAAGAAGCCGGAAGTCCAGGAAGCCTTCAAATACCTCGTCGACTATGACGCGATTGGCTCCACGCTGATCAAGGGCATCGGCGAAATCCACCAGACCTTCCTGCCGACGGGCCAGCTCGGTGCGCTGGATGAAAAACCTTATAAGCTCGATGTGGCCAAGGCCAAGGAACTGCTCGCGAAGGCTGGCCTGAAGGACGGCTTCTCGGTGACGATGGACGTTCGCAATACGCAGCCGGTAACGGGTATTGCCGAATCCATGCAGCAGTCGCTCGCCCAGGCTGGCGTCAAGATGGAAATCATCCCCGGCGACGGCAAGCAGACCCTGACGAAGTTCCGCGCGCGTACACACGACATGTACATTGGCCAGTGGGGCTCGGACTATTTCGATCCGAACTCGAATGCCGATACCTTCACCACGAACCCGGACAACTCGGACGCCGGTACCGTCAAGACGCTCGCATGGCGCAATACCTGGGAAGCGCCCGAACTCGACAAGGAAACGAAGGCTGCACTGCTGGAACGTGACGGCGCGAAGCGCGCGGCCATGTACGAAGACATCCAGAAGAAGTTCCTCGCCAACAGCCCCTTCGTGATCATCTTCCAACAGATTGAAGTTGCAGGCGCCCGCAAGAGCCTCAAGGACTTCAAACTCGGCCCGAGCTTCGACACCAACTATGTCGGCCCGGTCGGCAAGGAATGATCCGGCAGGATTGATCCGTTGAGCATCGTTGAAACAAAGATGGAGGCACGGCCCAAACAGGGCCGTGCTGTTCCCATTGCCAAGGCGGTCGGGCGATTTCTTGTCGCCGCCGTCACGACTTATCTTGGCCTTCTGGCCGTAACCTTTTTCATCGGCCGCGTCGTACCGATCGATCCCGTCCTTGCCATTCTCGGTGATCGTGCGCCCACGCATGTCGTCGAGCGCGTCCGTCGCGAGCTCGGTTTCGACCTGCCGCTCTACCAGCAGTTCTTTATTTATCTGAAGAGCATCCTGTCGGGTGACTTCGGGACCTCCGTCCTGACCACCAATCCCGTCATGGTCGACATTAAGCGCGTGTTTCCCGCAACGCTCGAGCTCGCGACGCTCGGGACCATCATCGGCTCGGTCATCGGCGTGCCGCTCGGCGTGCTGGCTGCCGTTCGGCGCGGCAGCGTCGCCGACCAGGTTGTCCGCGTCATAGGCCTGATCGGTTATTCCGTCCCGATCTTCTGGCTTGCGCTGATCTCGCTCGTGATCTTCTACGCGCAATTGCGATGGGTGGCCTTCCCGGGCCGCATCGATATCGTCTTCGAGTACAGTTTTACGCCGGTAACCGGCTTCTATCTGATCGACAGCGCTATGCAGGGGCAGTGGGACGTTTTCTATGACGTCTTCCGTCACATCATTCTGCCGGCCTCGCTGCTCGGCTACTTCTCGCTTGCCTACATCAGCCGCATGACGCGCAGCTTCATGCTCAATGAGCTCAGCCAGGAATATGTGGTTGCCGCACGCGCCAAGGGGTTGTCGGAGACGAGGGTGATCTGGGGCCATGCACTGCGCAACGCCGCCGTGCCGCTCGTCACCGTCATCGCGCTCTCCTACGCCGGTCTGCTCGAGGGTTCGGTTCTGACGGAGACGGTTTTCTCCTGGCCGGGCATCGGACTCTACATCACCAATTCCCTTCAGAATGCCGACATGAACGCTGTTCTCGGTGGCACCATCGTCATCGGCACGGTTTTCATCGGCATCAATCTTTTGTCCGATCTTCTTTATCGGACGCTCGACCCTAGGACGCGAAGCCGATGACGGTTCCCGCAAATCAATCAGCGCCGATGAGCCGCCGCGAGTGGCTGCTTTCCGATCGGCCGCAGTCGCGCTCACAGGCGCGATTGGGCCGAGCCTACGTGACCTGGCGTCAGTTCACCGCAAATCGCCTGGCCGTCGTCGGTTTGCTGATCATTATCGCCCTCCTGTTCGTGGCTACGTTTGCGAACGTGCTGGCAACCCATTCGCCTATCGTTGGCGACCTGAAGAATGCGCGTCTTCTGCCGCCCGGCTCTGAGGGCTACTGGCTTGGCACAGACGATCAGGGCCGTGATATCTATTCGCGCCTTGTCTATGGCACCCGCTTGACGTTGCTGGTCGTCGTTCTCGTTGCTGCCATCTCGGCGCCGATCGGTCTGATCGTCGGGACGGTGTCGGGCTACGCCGGCGGCTGGGTCGATGCGACGTTGATGCGCATCACCGATATCTTCCTGGCTTTCCCCAAGCTGGTTCTGGCCCTCGCCTTCGTTGCAGCGCTCGGACCTGGTATCCAGAACGCGATCATCGCGATTGCGATTACATCTTGGCCGCCCTACGCTCGCATTGCACGCGCGGAAACGCTGACCGTTCGTCGCTCTGACTACATCTCCGCGGTCAAGCTGATGGGCGCATCGCCCCTGCGGATTGTGGTCCGGCATGTGATGCCGCTCTGCCTGTCCTCGCTCATCGTGCGCGTGACGCTCGATATGGCTGGCATCATCCTGACAGCCGCCGGTCTCGGTTTCCTCGGTCTCGGCGCGCAGCCCCCGCTTCCTGAATGGGGTGCAATGATCGCGTCTGGCCGGCGTTTCATCCTGGACCAGTGGTGGGTGGCAGCCATGCCGGGCTTTGCGATTCTCATCGTCAGCCTCGGCTTCAACCTTCTCGGCGACGGCCTGCGCGATGCGCTCGACCCCAAGGAGAGCGGCCAATGACCGATCTCCTCACCGTTCAAAACCTCAAGGTCAGTTATCCCACGCGCACAGGCGTGATCGAAGCCGTTCGCGGCGTCTCGTTTACGCTTGGCAAGGAACGCCTCGGCATCGTCGGCGAATCCGGTTCCGGCAAGTCCCAGACGGGGCGCGCCATTATGGGCCTGACGCCGAAGCACGCCATCGTTTCGGCCGACAAGCTGGATTTCAACGGCATCGATCTTCTCGCCGCATCCGCCAAGCAGCGTCGGCGACTGCGCGGCAAGCGCATCGCGATGGTCCTGCAGGATCCGAAATATTCACTCGATCCCGTCATGTCGATCGGCCGGCAGATTTGCGAAACGCTGAGGACGCACGAGAAAGTCGGCAAGGCGGAGGCGCGCGATCGCGCTCTCGCCATGTTGGAGGCCGTGCAGATCCGTGATCCGAAGCGAGTGTTCGACCTCTATCCGCACGAGGTCTCGGGCGGCATGGGTCAGCGCGCCATGATCGCCATGATGCTGATTGCGGATCCGGAGCTGTTGATCGCCGACGAACCGACCTCCGCACTAGATGTCACGGTTCAGCTCGACGTCCTCAGGATTATGGACCGGCTTGTGTCGGAGCGCGGCATGGGGTTGATCTTCGTTTCTCACGACCTGCGGCTGGTGTCGTCCTTCTGCGACCGAGTCATTGTTATGTATGCCGGCAAGGTCGTCGAGGAACTCAAGGCATCCGATCTCAAGAATGCGCGCCACCCGTACACGCAGGGCCTGTTGAACTGCATGCCCCAAATCGGAGAAAGCAGGCATCCCCTGCCGGTTCTGGATCGCAAGCCGGAGTGGGCCGCATGAGCATTGCACTTTCTGTCGACAAGCTGAGCGTGATCTATGATCACTTCCACGCCCTGAAGGACGTCAGCGTCGATATCGAGACCGGCGAGTCATTCGGCCTGGTCGGCGAATCCGGATCCGGAAAATCGACGCTGCTCCGTGCCGTTGCCGGCCTGGCGCCGGTAGCAAGCGGTTCCATCAAGATCCATGGCGATCCGCTCGTCGGCACGAAGCGATCGAAGGCCTTTTACAGGCAGGTGCAGATGGTCTTCCAGGATCCATACGGATCCCTGCACCCGCGGCAGACCATCGATCGCCTCCTGCTAGAGCCGCTGGCGATCCACGGCATCAGCGACAGCGACCTGCGGATCGCGCGCGCCCTCGACGAGGTCGGGCTTGGAAACGGCTTCCGCTTCCGCTACCCGCACCAGCTTTCTGGCGGTCAGCGCCAACGCGTCGCGATCGCCCGTGCGTTGATTGTCGAGCCCTCGATCCTCTTGCTTGACGAGCCGACCTCGGCGCTTGACGCTTCCGTGCAAGCCGAGGTTCTGAACCTCCTCGAACAAGTTCGGCGTGATCGCAATCTGACCTTCGTTATGGTCAGCCATGATCTCGGCGTCGTCACCCATATGTGCGATCGCCTTGCTGTGATGCGAAATGGGACCGTCGTCGAGCGCCTGACCTCGGCCCAGCTGGCGCAGGCGGCCGTGACGGAGGACTACACGCGAAATTTGATGATTGCCAGCAAGGGCTTCGTCAAAGCCTGAAAGGCAATCCCTTCAACGATTGATTTCGCTGAGGCTCGCTGAGCCTCAGCGTTAACAATCAGCTAAAACACGACCATTCAACTAGACTATTGACACTCGCCTTACTTCTGTCATGATCCCGTTAACGCCCGTTAATTTTCGTGATCATGGAGATCAGGCATGTTTTTTCTCGGCGGCATGACCATGGGATACCTGCACCCCCCGGCCAAGACCGATAGAGAAGCTGCAGCCACGACATCCATTCCCGCGGAGAAGGATCGGCGGCTTTTGGAAACACAGGTGGCAACGGTCAAGCCGCACACGGGTGCAATAGAGGACCGTTCCTTGCTTTGGGCGTGGCGAACCCTCGTCTAATCACCAGAGGCGGATTTTTTACACTCCCCTGGCAGGACAGAATTTTATCTCTACCTATCAGATAGAGAAAATACAAAAATACGATCTACAAAAAGAAAAGCGGAGAAAACGGAGGCAGCACATGGCAGATCTGGGTATCCCGCACGCTCATGTAAATCAGTATCGTCCCGCGCAGACCGCGCGGCCGGCCACGAAGCGCGGCAAGATTCAGCTTGTTGTTCACGCTACGCTTGTCACGGCAGCATTTGTCTTCGTTGCTGCTCTCGTCTTCGGCGTCTTAGGATAAGGCAAAGAGCGCCGCGGCTGCCGCGCTGAAGATGCCGCTTCGGGAACCATCCGTTCCCCCGTTCATTCCCTTAGCACACCCGATGTGAGAAGGAGAATGACGATGAAAGGCATTTTACTCTGGTTGATCGGTATCCCAATCCCAGTGATTATTCTGCTCTATCTCTTCCATGCATTTTAGAGCGGCTTTTTTCCCAGGTTTTTGTGAAGGCGCGTCCACCTCGGCGCGCCTTTTTCGTTGACGGATCCAGCGGGCCTGAAGTTCCAACGGAACCAATAAGGCGACCTGCCGTTATTTGAGCAGCAAAAACAAAGGAGATCGCCATGCTTTACTATGCACTCGTATTTCTCGTAGTGGCGCTCATTGCCGGCGTATTGGGCTTCGGCGGTATTGCAGGTGCATCCGCATCCATCGCCCAGGTTCTTTTCTTCCTGTTCCTGATCCTGTTCGTTGTCTCGCTGGTCATGCGCCTCGTGCGTCGCACCTGAGGACGAATAATATCGGAGTTGAAAGCCGGCGCTCTTGAGCGCCGGTTTTTTCGTCGGCACGCGAGATTGGCCGAACGAGCTCCGCATCCTTTGAAACATCTTGACTTGAATTATCGCAATGGTGTCCAACTTTCCCGGAATGGCTCCAGAAGGGTGGAGGGCGCAGCGGAGCCGTTTACGCAAATAGCCCACACAGGTCGCGTTTAAACCGATTCGCATCGTCGGTTGATCGTCGTTTTGATTGTGTTGTCCGGGATCAAGAAACCCCGGCGCTGTTCATGCGGCAGTCATATTTGGCAGTGCAAAAGGCTACGCAAATCATCATAACTTTGCTTGGATCCAGAACCGAACCCATGTCAATTTCCGCCACGTCTCCGAGCCCGTCCCGCGAGTCCGAACCGAAGCAGATCGACCATAACGACGCGATCCGCTCGACCTACCTTTCCATCGAGAACATCAAGGCGATGGCCGCCACCGTGGCCGCCCGCGGCGTCGACTCGCTGCCCGCCTTTGCGCCCTTCGATTTCTTCGCGCGGCATAAGGAAAACGAGAAGGAGATCCTGCGGGTCTACCGCACCACGGCAACGGACGTGGAATCCGGGGAAACGATCACCCCCGCGGCGGAATGGCTGCTCGATAACCACTACATCGTTGAGGAAGCGATCCAAGAGATCCGTCGCGACTTCCCGCGGCGCTTCTATCGGGAACTGCCGACGATCAACGTGAACGGCGTCCAGATCCCACGCACCCTGGCGTTGGCTTGGCTTTATGTTGCCCACACTCAAAGCACGATTTCGCAGGAAAGCCTGACGGCCCTCGTCGATGGCTTCCAGCAGGGTGAAACGCTGAGGATCGGTGAGCTCTGGGCGCTGCCATCGCTCGTGCGCTACGTGCTCGTTGAAAACCTGCGCCGTATTTCGATCCGCGTCGAACGCAGCCGCCGGATGCGCCGGCGCGCCAATGAGGCTGCAGATGAGCTTGTGCGGCTGACCGAGCCGGCACAGGCGGCCGACTATCTCAGGTCGCTCGAGTCGCTCGCCGAAGACAATACCTTCGCGACGCAGTTCCTCTACCGCATGCGCGATGGCTCGCAGGCGTCGAGCGTGGCGATCGCATGGCTGGACGAACGCCTTGAAGCGCTCGGTCGCGACACCGAAGAGACGACGATGGCGGAGCACAGCCGCCTGTCCTCCGGCAACGTCACGATGGGCAACATCATTCGCAGCCTTCGCGAGATCGACGACACCGAGTGGTCGGTCTGGGTTGAACAGGTCAGCCACGTCGACAAGCTGCTCTGGGATCATTCCGACTACGGCGATCTCGATTCCGGCTCACGCAACAAATATCGCAAGCAGATCGAAAAACTGGCCAAGCGCTCGCAGCTCTCGGAAATGGAGATCGCCCAGCTGGCGCTCGACATGACCGAGGAGGCAAAGGCTTCCGACGAGCCGCAACCGCACGAACCAAACGTCGGCGGCTTCCTGACCGGCGCCCAAAGACCCAAGCTCGAAGCGCGATCGAACTATCGCCCAACGCTGACGCAGCATTTCGTCCGCACGGTCCGCCGATTCAACTGGCTGTCGATCGCCGTTCCGGTGATCCTGCTCACCATCATTGCCATGGCGATCGTTGGGAAGTTCATGGCGCATGCGGGCATGGGACCGCTTGAGATCGCAATCCTGCTGATCATGTTCTCCCTTCCGGCTTCCGAAGGAGCAACCGGTCTCTTCAACACCGTGCTGTCGTTCTTCGTCACGCCGGCCCGCTTGGTCGGCTACGAGTTCAAAGAGGGCATCCCCGAGGAAGCCCGTACGCTTCTGGTCGTTCCCTGCCTCATCTCGAACCGCGACAGTGTCGATGAACTCGTCCGCAATCTGGAAGTTCATTACCTCGCCAACCCGCGCGGCGAAATCTACTTTGCACTGCTCAGCGACTGGCCGGATAGCCAGGTCGAAGAAACCTCGGCCGATCTCGAGGTTCTGGACTATGCCCGCCGTGAGGTCGCGAACCTCTCGGCACGCTATGCCTTCGATGGCAAGACGCGCTTCTACCTCTTGCACCGCCGTCGTCTTTACAATCCATCCGAGGGCGCCTGGATGGGATGGGAGCGCAAGCGCGGCAAGCTGCACGAATTGAACCTGCTGCTTCGCGGCGACCGCGATACGACCTATCTTCCCGGTGCAAATATCGTACCGGCAAACATTCAGTACGTGATGACGCTCGATGCCGACACGCGCCTGATGCGCGATACGGTCACGAAGCTCGCCGGCAAGCTTTACCATCCGATCAACCGTCCGGTCATCAATCCGGCAACGGGTCGCGTCGAAAGCGGCTACGGCGTGCTGCAGCCGCGTGTCACCCCATCGCTGACAACAGGCAAGGATGCATCGGTCTTCCAACGTGTCTTCTCGATCAACCGCGGCCTCGACCCATACGTCTTCACCGTCTCCGACGTCTATCAGGATCTGGCAGGTGAAGGCACGTTCACCGGCAAGGGCCTCTATCATGTCGACGCCTTCGAGGGGTCCTTGAAGGGTCGCATCGAGGAAAACTCGGTGCTCAGCCACGATTTGCTCGAGGGCTCGATGGCCCGGTGCGCGCTCGTCACCGATCTAGAACTCGTCGAAGATTTCCCGACCCGCTACGAGGTCGAGACGTCGCGCCAACATCGCTGGGCGCGTGGCGACTGGCAGCTGCTGCCGTACATGTTCAACCCGACGCACGGTGTGACCGGACTCGGCCGCTGGAAGATGTTCGACAACCTGCGCCGCTCGCTGACGCCGATCGCCTGGTTCTTCGCGTCGGTGCTCGGCTGGTATTTCATGAGCCCGCTCGGCGCGCTCGTCTGGCAGATCCTCTTGATTTTCTGCCTTTTCGTCGCTCCAACCCTCTCGCTGATCCACGGCATCATTCCACGCAGCAGCGATATCGTCGCCAGTGCTCACCTTTACACGGTATGGTCCGATATTCGCGCGGCCAACGCTCAGGTAGCCTTGCGGATCGTGTTCATCGCCGATTCCGCTTGCATGATGGCTGATGCCATCGGTCGCTCGCTCTATCGCCTGCTTTTCAGCCACAAACTGATGCTGCAGTGGCGAACGGCAGCCAGCGTCCAGGCCGGCAAGCAGGGAACGATCCCGTCTTACTACAAGGCAATGTGGCACGCGCCGGTGCTGGCCCTCCTCGCACTCGGTTTAGCGGCCCTCTCCGGCGACAACGCCTACCTCGTCGGCGTTCCTTTCGCGTTCCTGTGGATCATCTCGCCGCTGGTCGCCTACTATGTCAGCCAGTCCGCCGAGACCGAGGACCGGCTTGAGGTTGCCGATTCCGTTTCCAGCGAGCTCCGCAAGATCGCGCGCCGCACCTGGCGCTATTTCGCGACGTTCACCACCGCCGAGCAGAACTATCTGCCGCCGGACAACGTTCAGGAAACGCCGCACGTGATCGTGGCGACGCGCACGTCTCCGACCAACATCGGGGTCTACCTGCTGTCCGTCGTCTCGGGCCGCCATTTCGGTTGGTTCTCTTTCGAGGAAACCATCGAGCGGCTCGAACAGACGATCGCAACAATCGACAAGATGGAGAAATTCCGCGGGCATCTCTTCAACTGGTATCACACGGATACGCTGGAGACGCTTGGGCCGCGTTATGTTTCCGCAGTCGACAGCGGCAACCTCGCCGGCCACCTGATCGCGATCTCGTCTGCCTGCCGCAACTGGGCGGAAGCGCCTTCGGCCCATATGCAGGGCAATCTCGATGGCGTCGGCGATACTGCCGGTATCCTCGCGGAAGTGCTGTCGGAGCTGCCGGACGATCGCAAGACGGTCCGTCCGCTGCGCCGTCGCCTGGAGGAACGCATCATCGGCTTCCAGAATGCGCTGGCTGCGGTCAAGCGCGAGCATGAGTTCGCATCCATCCGCATCATCAACCTGGCCGTACTGGCGCGCGACATTCAGAAGCTCGCGGCCAACCTCGATCACGAGGTGAAGTCTGCGCTGAGCGCCGAAGTCACGCGCTGGGCGGAGTCTCTGGTCAAGGTCTGCGAAGCCCACATTTCCGACAGCACCTTCGATCTGTCCAACATCGATGCGTTGCGTCCGCGCCTGATTGCCTTGCGTGACAAGGCCCGTGACCTGGCCTTCTCGATGGATTTCGGCTTCCTGTTCAGACCTGAGCGACGCCTGCTCTCGATCGGATATCGCGTGGAGAGCGGCGAGCTCGATCAGGCCTGCTACGACCTCCTGGCGTCGGAATGCCGGCTCACCAGCCTGTTCGGCATCGCCAAGGGCGATCTGCCGACAGAACATTGGTACCGCCTCGGCCGCCAGGTCGTCCCAGTTGGCTCGCGCGGTGCGCTTGTCTCCTGGTCCGGCTCGATGTTCGAATACCTCATGCCACCGCTCGTCATGCAGGAGCGTGGCGGCGGTATCCTCAACCAGACCAACAATCTGGTCGTGGTCGAGCAGATGAACCATGCGCGCAAGCTGGGGATTCCGTGGGGTATTTCGGAAGCGGCCTTCAATGCCCGCGACCATAACCTGAATTACCAGTACACCAACTTCGGCGTACCGTCGCTCGGCCTGAAGCGTGGCCTCGGCCACAACGCAGTCATCGCGCCCTATGCGTCGATCCTTGCCAGCCAGTACGATCCTGACGCGGCGCTTGAGAACCTGCAGCGTCTGCGCAAGCTCGGTGCGCTCGGCAAGTTCGGCTTCCACGACGCCGTGGACTTTACGCCGACGCGCCTGCCGGAAGGCAAGACTTGCGCGGTCGTCTATAACTACTATGCTCACCACCACGGCATGTCGATCGCCGCTGTCGCGAACGTTGCCTTCAACGGCCATCTGCGCGAACTATTCCACTCGGATCCAGTGATCGAGGCTGCCGAGCTCCTTCTTCAAGAGAAGGCACCGAGGGATATTCCGGTCATGAGCGGCAAGCACGAGTCCGATACCCCAGCCAGCATCCAGGACGATCTCTTGCGCCCTGAACTGCGCAAGATCTATGACCCCGCCTCGCGCGATCGCGAGCTGGTCTTCCTCTCGAACGGCCACTACTCGCTGATGCTGACCGCAACAGGCGCCGGTTATTCGCGGTGGAACGGCCAGTCGGTCGCCCGCTGGAAAGCCGATCCGACAGAGGATCGCTGGGGCACCTTTATCTTCCTTCGCGATACGGCAACCAACGAATGGTGGTCGACAACGGCGGAGCCAAAGAGTGTCGAAGGCGAACAGGCCAAGGTTCTCTTCGCCGATGAAAAGGCGGAGTTCACCAAGACTGTCGGAGATATCACCAGCGAAGTCGAATGCATCGTCGCGACCGAGCATGATGCCGAGGCTCGGCGCCTGACGCTCGTCAACACCGGAACGGAAGATCGCTTCATCGAGGTGACGTCGTATCTCGAACCGGTTCTAGCGACGGACGATGTCGATAACGCCCATCCGGCATTTGCGCGGATGTTCGTCAAGACGGAGATCGGCAAGCGTGGTGACGTCATCCGGGTCGAGCGCAACAAGCGTGATCCGAACGAGCCGAATATGGCCGTTGCCCACCTTATCGTCGACAACTCCGGCTCGACGCGGGACACGGAGTTCGAAACCGATCGCCGCAAGTTCCTCGGACGGGGACGCAGCCTCGCCAACGCTGCTGCCTTCGATCCGGGCGCGACCCTTTCCGGCACGGACGGCTTCACCCTAGATCCGATTCTCTCGCTTCGCCGCATCGTCCGCGTACCGCCCGGCAAGAAGGTCACTGTCACTTTCTGGACCATTGCCGCCCCGAGCCGCAATGAGGTGGACCAGGCAGTTGATCGATACCGCCACGCCGACGCCTTCAACAACGAGCTCGTCCAGGCCTGGACCCGCACGCAGGTCCAGATGCGCCACGTCGGTGTCACGTCGCAGCAGGCGGCAGCCTTCCAGCACCTTGGCCGCCACCTGGTTTATCCGGATATGTATTTGCGAGCCGATGCTGCCGCGGTCGCGGCTGGGATGCAGTCGCAGTCGTCGCTTTGGCCGCTTGCGATCTCCGGCGATTTCCCGATCTTCACGTTGCGCGTCAACGATGACATGGATCTCGAAATCGTCAGGGAGGCCTTGCTTGCGCAGGAATACCTGCGTTCGCGCGGCGTCACCGCCGACTTGGTCATCATGAACGAGCGCGCGTCGTCCTACGCACAGGACATGCAGCACGCCGTCGACCAGATGGCCGAGAATGTCCGCCGCTTGGGTCAGGCCGATGGCTTGCGCCAGCACATCTTCACGGTCCGCAAGGATCTGATGGAAGAATCGACGTATCACGCGCTGATCTCGGCCTCCCGCGTGACGCTCCATGCCAAGAACGGCAAGATTATCGATCAGATCAATCGTGCCGCCGCACTCTTTTCTCCAAGCAAGGAAGAGCAGCAGGAACTGGAGCGCGCCGATCGCACGAGGACATCAATCAAGCGGATCGCCCCAAAACCGGCCGCACGGCCATCGAAGGTGGTCATCGAGGAAGAAGGCGATCTCAACTACTGGAACGGTATCGGCGGTTTTGCCGGTGACGGTCGCGAATACGTCGTGCGCCTCTCCGGGGGCCACGCAACGCCGCACCCGTGGATCAATGTAATCTCGAACGAAAAGTTCGGCTTCCATGTCTCCGCGGAAGGTGCGGGGTTCACCTGGAGCGCAAACTCCCGCGATTATCAGCTGACGTCGTGGTCGAATGATGCAGTCATCAACCGCGCGGGTGAAGCGATCTACGTCGTCGATCAAGATAGCGGCGCGGTCATGACCCCGTTCGCAAACCTCTCGGATCGCCAAGACATACGATTCGAAGCGCGACATGGTCTGGGCTATTCGGCCTTCTCCAGCGTCCAGAACGAGATCGCACTCGAGGTTACGCAGACCGTCGATCGCGAGAAACCGGTCAAGTTGCAGCGAATCCGGCTACGCAATACCGGCTCCAAGCCAAGAAAGCTGCGGATCTACGGTTACGTCGAATGGATTCTCGGCAACAATTCGCAAAAATCCGCACCGTTCATCCTCTCGGAACACGACGCGGAAACCGGAGCGCTGTTTGCAAGCAATAACTACAGCATCGACTATTCCGGTCGTGTCGCTTTCTTTGTGGCCAGTGAGAAGCCATCGAGCTTTACCGCCAGCCGCCGGGAATTCATCGGCAAGACAGGTACGATCCAGGCACCGCGTGCACTGAGCTTGGGAGCCAGCCTTTCAGGCGCTACAGAACTCGACGGCGACCCGGCAGCGGTTCTGGCGGTCGATATCGAGATCGCACCGGACGAGGAGCGCGACGTCTGCTTCTTCCTCGGCGACACCAAGACGAAGGCCGAAGCGCGGGCGGTGATCAACGATATCCGCAAGGTCGCCTTTGACGACGTTGTCCAGGCAAATCGTTCGTTCTGGCAGGCTTTCACCGGAAAGGTGCAGGTTTCCACGCCCGATCAGGGCATGAACAATCTGATCAACACGTGGCTCCCCTACCAGAGCCTCGGCTGCCGCATCATGGCGCGCACGGCCTTCTATCAGGCAAGCGGTGCCTTCGGCTTCCGCGATCAGCTGCAGGATACGTTGGCATTCGTCATCCATGAGCCGTCGATTGCTCGCAAGCAGATCCTGAACGCCGCCTCGCGTCAATTCCGCGAGGGCGATGTCCAGCACTGGTGGCTGCCAGGCACTGGTGCCGGCGTTCGGACGATGATTTCGGACGACGTGGTTTGGCTCGCTTACGCGATCCATCACTATTGCAGCGTTACGGGAGACAAGAGCGTCCTCGACGAACAGCTCGCTTTCCTCGAAGGGCCGGCACTCCTCGAAGGGCAGCACGACTCCTTCTATCTGCCGGAAGTCTCCGAAGACAAGGTGAGCGTTTACGAACACGCGGCCCTCGCGCTCGATCTCGCCATCGCCAGAACAGGCAAGAACGGCCTGCCGCTCTTCCTCGGAGGCGACTGGAACGACGGCATGAACCGCGTCGGTATTGGCGGGCAGGGCACCAGTGTGTGGCTTGGCTGGTTCCTGGCGGGCGCGCTCCGTTCGTTCTCGGCATATGCTGAGGAACGCGGCGACAAGGCGCGCGTCGAGCGGTGGACACAGCACCTGACCACCCTCAAGGCCGCACTCGAGACCGTTGCCTGGGATGGCGCTCACTACCGGCGTGGCACGTTCGACGACGGCAGCTTGCTTGGCTCCAAGGAAAGCCTCGAATGCCAGATCGATTCCATCGCCCAATCCTGGAGCGTTCTATCGGGGGAGGGAGATCCGGCGCACTCGGCGAAAGCGATGAATTCCGTGCTGGAGAAACTGGTCGATCCGGAAGCGCGGATCATCCGGCTCTTCACGCCGCCCTTTGCAAACTCGGCTAAGGATCCTGGTTACATCAAGGCCTACCCGCCGGGTGTTCGTGAAAACGGTGGCCAATACACCCATGCCGCGACCTGGGTCGTGCTGGCGCTGGCTGAACTCGGGCGCGGCGATGATGCCCTCCGTTGCTTCGATCTGCTCAATCCGATCAGCCATGCGCGCGATCCGGCCTCGGCGGAACACTATCGCGTCGAACCCTACATCATCGCAGCTGACGTCTACGGTGAGGGCGCGCTCAGCGGGCGCGGCGGTTGGACCTGGTATACCGGCTCGGCCGGTTGGCTCTACCGCGCGGTGATCGAGGGCATCCTCGGCATCAGGGTAAGGGATGGCCGCTTGTACGTGCGTCCCGCACTGGCAAGCACATGGGACGGCTTCTCCGCCGAGATCGAACGCGCAGGTGCTAAATACCTCATTTCGGTCTCAAAATCGTCCCATCCGAGAGGTTACGATGTGACCATCAATGGACGCGAAGTCACCGATCCCGACGAGGGATATCCGGTCGGATAACAGCATTTTTCCTGGCTAATCATCCGGCGATTCGTTGCGGCCAAAAGGGAACCCTTTTGGCCGCAACTGCGTTTGCAAATCGGAAGAGCAGGAGAATTCCATGGCAATAGCGCGCGGGGCGACGATCGGCGCCAAGCAGAGTTCTGTGACGGTAGCGCCGGCGAAGCGCGATACGCGGTTGGACGTTCTGCGCGGGCTCGCGCTCATCACGATTTTCATCAATCATGTTCCCGGTCAGATCTTCGAGAACCTTACAACCAAGAATTTCGGTTTCTCGGATGCGGCCGAGGCGTTCGTCCTGATTTCAGGTATTGCCGTCGGCTTGGCCTACGGCACGCGGTTTGAGCCAAGCGCGTGGCTGCAGACAGCAGTGAAGGCCACGAAGCGGGCGTTCACCCTTTACCTGGCTCACATGATAACGACGTTCATGACGCTTGCCCTGTTCCTGACCGGCGCCTGGGTCTTCCACCGGCCCGGCCTGCTGTGCGAGATCAACATTCTTGCCGTCCTCACCAATCTGAAGGCTGGTATTCCCTCGCTCGTGCTGCTGGGACATCAGATCGGCTACAACAACATCCTCCCGATGTATGGGGCCTTGATGCTGATGGTGCCGGTCATTCTGTTTCTCAACGCGGCAAGCCCAATTCTCGCTCTTGCCGTCTCCGGCACGGTTTGGCTGTTTGCGGGCGCGTACGAGATTGCGCCCCATAACATGCTGATCGAGGGCTATTGGTTCCTCAATCCACTGTCCTGGCAGTTCCTCTTCACGATCGGCATCGTCGGTATGATGCATGTCCGCCGCGGCGGCAAACTGCCGCAGCACCCGGTCCTGTTTGCCGCTGCCGCCGCTTACGTCGCATTGTCCTTCGCCTGGGTGGTCGGTCAACTCTGGAGCTTCGGGATTGCGTTGGCAGCGCTCGGTCTGCCGCCGGTGCTGACCGGTTTCGACAAAACGTTCCTGTCCCTGCCAAGACTGTTGCACGTTCTGGCGCTGACGTATCTCGTCATCAATATTCCGGCAATCTCGCGCCTGCTTCGCCGGTCCGCAGACAATCCGCTGACCATTCTCGGCCGCCACTCGCTGAACATCTTTGTCGCCGGCACCATTCTGGCCATGGTTGGCCAGGTGGTGCTCTACATCAACAACCACGACCGGATCGTCGGCCCGGTCTTCGTGGTTATCGGCATCGCCGTCCAGTTTGCCTACGCCTACCATCTTGAGCGTAAGCGAAAGCTCGAGACAGGCGGCCGAAACAGGTTGCCCAACCGAACGCTGGTGCCGGTTCCTGTCCGCATCGATCGTTCGCGGGATCGGCGCTAGACGGGGGTGGCATCAGGCTGCTGGAAGATCGCAAGTCCGCCGCCACGCCGCCGCATCTGATCGCAAGAACCTTGACTCCTGTGGAAAACCTTCTAAGAGCAACGGTGGAAAAGGAATATCCATGGTTCGCGACGAACACGCCATTGCTGCATGCAATGACCGGGCACAAGGTGCCGGGATGGATATTGCCGTTCCGGTTTCTTCCAAAACCAAGGCCAAAACGACGACGAAAACCGTCTGACGTCTCTGGCCTGCCGCTCTCTCCCCGGCCCGGCTGGGGACAAGAAAGCCGCGATATTTGCGCGCTTTCCCCCTCACCGGACAAGAGGAGAGAAGAGAAAGAGAGCTTGAGAAATGGGTTTTAAAGTTGCAGTTGCGGGAGCGACCGGGAATGTTGGCCGGGAAATGCTCAATATCCTCTCCGAGCGCGGTTTTCCTGCCGATGAAGTCGTGGCGCTTGCGTCCGCGCGCTCGCAGGGCACCGAAGTGTCCTACGGCGACAAGACGCTGAAAGTCGCAAACCTCGAGAATTACGATTTCTCCGACACGGACATCTGCCTGATGTCGGCCGGCGGCGAAGTTTCCAAGAAGTGGTCGCCCAAGATCGGCGCCCAGGGTTGCGTTGTCATCGACAACTCCTCGGCGTGGCGTTACGACGCCGATGTGCCGCTGATCGTTCCGGAAGTGAACCCGGACGCTGTTACCCAGTTCAGCAAGCGCAACATTATCGCAAACCCCAACTGCTCGACTGCGCAGCTTGTCGTCGCTCTCAAGCCGCTGCACGACTTCGCCAAGATCAAGCGCGTCGTCGTTTCGACCTACCAGTCCGTTTCCGGCGCTGGCAAGGACGGTATGGACGAGCTATTCAACCAGACGCGCGCCGTCTTCGTCGCGGATCCGATCGAGAACAAGAAGTTCACGAAGCGTATTGCCTTCAACGTCATCCCGCACATCGACGTCTTCATGGAAGACGGCTACACGAAGGAAGAGTGGAAGGTTCTCGCCGAGACCAAGAAGATGCTCGACCCGAAGATCAAGGTGACCTGCACGGCAGTTCGCGTTCCCGTCTTCATCGGCCACTCTGAATCGGTCAACATCGAATTCGAAAGCGAGATCACGGCCGATCAGGCGCGCGACATTCTGCGCGAAGCTCCCGGCTGCCTCGTCATCGACAAGCACGAGAACGGTGGTTACATCACGCCTTACGAATCCGCCGGCGAAGACGCGACCTACATCTCGCGCATCCGCGAAGACGCGACGGTCGAGAACGGCCTGAACATCTGGGTGGTTTCCGACAACCTCCGCAAGGGTGCCGCTCTGAACGCGATCCAGATCGCCGAGTTGCTTGTCAATCGCGGACTTGTGAAGCCGCGCAAGCAGGCAGCCTGAACCAATTGTTAACTATGGTTTGTTAAGCCCGGCTAAATAAGGTAAGGGCTTTTCTTGGCGCGGGTTGGTCGTTTCGGCTTCCCGCGCTTGCCAAATCAAAGACGGTGACAATATTGCCGAAAGCGGGGCCGCTGGCCCGGTTTGAAGGCCAGTCAGATCGGGATATCTCCATGCGCATGACGAAATTTTTGCTGGCAGCTGCCGCCGCCTGCATGCTCCACGCAGTTCCTGCAGCCGCCTCGGCAGCCCAGTGCGGCAACAACGGCGCCGGCTTCAACGCCTGGGTGGACGAGTTCAAGCAAGAAGCCGTTGCAAACGGTGTCAGCCCCTCGGTTCTGGATCGCGCCTTCGCAAACGTCTCCTACAACAGACCGACCATTGCCGCCGACCGCGGCCAGAAGAGCTTCAAGCTTTCCTTTGATGCATTCATGCAGAAGCGTGGTGGTGCCGCGATCATCTCGCGCGGCAAGAGCATGAAGCGCTCCAATGCAGCCCTTTTTGCATCGATCGAGCGTCGCTTCGGTGTTCCTGCCGGCCCGCTGATCGCGATTTGGGGCATGGAAACCGGATTCGGCAGCTACATGGGCAACCAGCATACGCTGTCGGCCGTCTCCACGCTCGCCTATGACTGCCGTCGCTCCGACTATTTCACCGACCAGCTTTATGCCGCGCTGCAGCTGGTCTCTGAGGGTTATCTCAATACGCAGGCGCGTGGCGCAGCGCATGGCGAAATCGGCCAGACGCAGTTCCTGCCGCGCAATGTCGTGCGCTTCGGCGCCGATGGCGACGGCGACGGCCGCGTCGATATGGTCGGTTCTCGCGCTGACGCGCTTGCCTCGACTGCCAACTTCCTGAAGGGCCATGGCTGGCAGGCCGGTGCGGGTTATCAGCCGGGCGAGCCCAACTTCGCGGCCATCGCCGGCTGGAACGCGGCGACGGTCTACCAGCAGGCGATCGCCTACATTGGCCAACAGATCGACGGAAATTGAGAACAGCTTAGCGTAAGCCAAAAGCGCCGAACCGAAGTTCGGCGCTTTTTTTTGTTTTGGGCTTAGACGTCCGGGCGAATGAAGTCGCGAGTTTCGGAATCCATCACCCAGAGTTCGCCGGTCGAGATGTCGAACCAGGCACCGTGAAGCGCGATCTTGCCTTCCTCCTCCAATGCCTTGATGTTCGGGAAGGTCCTGAGATTCTCAATGGAGTTGCGGATCGATACGCGCTCGAGCGCGGTCTGACGCTCGGAAGGCGTCATGACATCGTTGGCGCCGATCTGCTCTGCGGCAGGCCTCACGAGCGACATCCAGCGTCCGATAAAGTCACCGGGTGAAAGGGGCTCGGCACTTGGGTCGAGAGCGGCCCTGATGCCCCCACAGCGCCCGTGGCCCATGACAACGATATCCGTAACCTTCAGGGCCTGAACCGCAAATTCCAGCGCAGCCGAGGTGGCATGGAAATGGCCGTCCGGCTCGTAGGGCGGCACCATATTGGCCACGTTGCGGATGACGAACAGTTCGCCGGGACCGGCATCGAAGATCAGCTCGGGGGCTGCGCGCGAATCCGAACAGGCGACCACCAGCGTGCTTGGGTTTTGGCCGTGCTCGGCCAGCGCTTTATAGCGATCACGGGCGTCCGTGTAACGCCCGTTCATAAAGTTGCGATAACCGTCGAGAAGGGTGTTTGGAAAACGCTGCATGATCTTCGATTACAGCTTGCGCCCGGCAAGATCAATATCGCACTGCAAGATAGGAAGCGTCGTCAGCTTTTGCGCCTTTGCGCCGGATGCATCAAGCGCCGCATCTGGACCATCGCCATCGGCGTTGCCAGGCTCGACGAGTCGCTTGCCAGCGTCAATTCATCGCTGCCCCGCTTTACGGCGCGGGCAAGCACCTCGTAGACGCTTGCCGTTGCAAGCTGAAGCGCCTTCTCGTCCTCCATGCCGGAAAGAAGTCGTGACAGAAACAGCGCGGCAAGAAGATCTCCGAGACCATTCGGCGGCTTGTCGATAAGGCGATGCTCCGCCAGCAGCGCATGACGCCCCGAAAGATAGAGGTTCCCTGTGCCGCCGGCCATCATCGGCACCGCTGACGTCACCAGCATGCGGGAGGGCCCCAGCGACAGGGCGGCGTCCATAATCGCCGTATTGTCCTCCAGCGGGGCACCTACAAGCCAGGCCAGTTCGTATCGATTGGGCGTCGCAAGCGAAGCCAGTGGTATCAGATGATCCCTGATCGCCTCCGCCGTTGCCTGTGGTACGTAGAGACCACCCAGATCCCCCATGACCGGATCGCAAACATAGAGCAGGTCCGGCTTGCGCTCTCGCAAAGCCGTTACGAGCCGGGCAACCGAGCGCGCCTGCGCGGCATTACCGAAATAGCCGGAAAGAACCGCCTTCACCTCGCCGATCCAGGGCGCGCGAATGAGATCGTCGATGGCCGCGTCAAAATCGCTTTCGGTGAACGTTAGCCGCGTTGACCGACCGTGACCGGGATGCCACGGAAGCACGATCGTCGGCAGCGCCCAGACCTGATGACCAAGCGTCTCTAGTGCAAAGACCGCTGCACGATTTCCGACGGAGCCGCGCACAACGTGGCTGGAGATAACGATGACAGTTCCTGCGGCATTTTCCGACATGATGCTCGACTCGGCTTCCAATGAGTGTTGATCCCCTTTTTGCGGCTTCACTGTCAACTGCCCTTCATGCAGGCATGCCAACGTCGCCCCTCAAGAATTTCCACATACTTACGGCGAACCAAAAATCTTTCGAAAATTTGCGTCCCGGCGGCCAAAAACGCATGAAAGCTGCCTCGGGATGCCGTCTTTTAGAGATTCTTTCGTCAAATCTTCTGCTAACTTGCGCCAAATCGAGGAGATGAGGAGTATCTGCGATGGCTGGCCGAAACAATCCGAAGCGCGAAAAACAACTGGAGAGCGCGACCAAGATCGCGACGGCAACGGGGGAAGCCTACCTCAATCCCGAGTTCCTGTTCGGTCGCGCCAGCGGCGACGACCTGGAACGCTACACACCGGAGATGCTGGCGCTGTCGGCCATCCATTCCGCCAAGGAGCTCGCGGCCTGGGGCAGCAATTCGGCACGGATCACCATCGAGACCATCGCCGATGTGGAACCCGACGGCGTTGCCGTATCCGTTCTCACGGTCACCGACCACAACATGCCGTTCCTGTATGAATCGGTGATGGGCGAAGTCACCAGCAGCTATCGCGACCTCTATATGGCCGTGCATCCGATCCTGGTGATGGAGGACGGCAAGGCGCCGGAACTTTACTCCGCCGATCTCCCGAGCGAGCCGGCCAATCGCGTCAGCCATATCCAGCTGCACCTTGCTCCTCTAACGACCGCCCAGGCCACCGACCTCATCAAGCGGATAAAGACGGTGGTCGAGCAGGTTCGCGTGACGGTTTCCGACTGGAGGCCGATGCTAGACAAGCTCGGAACCGTGATCGATGAACTTTCCGCTTACAATGCCAGCCGCCGGAAAGCGGAACGGGATGAAGCGCTTGCCTTCCTGACGTGGCTGCGCGACGCGAACTTCACCTTCCTCGGAATGCGCGAATATGTCTATTCCGGCAAGGGCGCGAGCGCGAAGGTTGAGCGCGACAAGGGCACTGGTCTCGGCATTCTTTCGAACCCCGACGTCCTCGTTCTGCGCACCGGCAAGGACGCCGTTACGACCACGCCTGAAATTCTAGCTTTCCTCGATGGTCCGGATTTCCTGATCGTCACCAAGGCCAACGTCAAGTCGATTGTCCATCGCCGCGCCTACATGGACTATGTCGGCGTCAAGCGCTTTGACGCCGACGGGAATGTGACCGGCGAGTTGCGCATCGTCGGTCTCTTCACCTCGACCGCCTACACATCGCTTGCCAGCGATATCCCGTTGCTTCGCTCCAAGATCGAGCGGGTGAAGGAACATTTCGGTTTTGATCCCATGAGCCACTCCGGCCGCATGCTGGACAACACCTTGGAATCCTATCCGCGCGACGACCTCTTCCAGATCGACACGACGCTTCTGGCGAGCTTTGCCGAGCAGATCAATGATCTCGCCGACCGGCCGCGCGTGCGCGCGCTGCCGCGCATCGATCACTTCGATCGTTTCGTTTCGGTGATCGTCTACGTGCCGCGCGAAGAATACGATTCGATCGTGCGTGAGAAGATCGGAGCCTACCTGAAGACCGTCTATGACGGCCGCGTCTCGGCTTACTACCCGGCCTTTCCTGAAGGCGGCGTTGCGCGCGTCCATTTCATCATCGGCCGGTCCGGGGGCAAAACCCCACGCGTGCCACAGGCAAAGCTGGAGGAGGCAATCCGCGCGATCACCGCGCGCTGGGATGACCGCTTCGAGGCGCTTGCCGGACCGAAGGCGCCGGGCCTGCAGGTAAGCCATGCCTTCCAGGATCTCTTCCCGCCGGAAGAGACCTACTATGATCTCGACGACATCGCCGCCTGCGCGGCTGGCGAACCGATCCGTATTGCGTTCTACACGCGGGAAAAGGATGGGATCGAACTGCTGTGCCTGAAGATTTTCCATTCCGGCGGCCAGCTCGCTTTGTCCCGCCGCGTGCCATTGCTTGAAAACCTCGGCTTTAATGTCATCAGCGAAGGAACATTCGATATTGATGTCACCCTACCCGGCGGCTCGGAAAAGCTGGTCGTGCTGCACGACATGGAGCTCGAGGCCCGAGGCGGTATCGAGATCGACCTTCACCGCCACGGAGCAACCTTGGAAGAAGCCTTCCTTGCAGCGTTCGGCGGGCTGATTGACAATGACAACTTCAACCGCCTGATCGTCTCGGCGGGGCTGACCGCTCGCGAAACCAGCGTTCTTCGCGCCTATGCGCGCTATCTGCGCCAGGCCGGCATCCCTTATTCGCTCGACTATATTGCAACGACGCTCGATAAATACCCGGCAATCGCGGCGATGATCTTCCGGCTGTTCCACGACACGCTTGATCCCAAGATCACCGACAAGGCGCGGATGAAGAAGGCAAGCGAACAGCACGAAAAGATCGAAGCAGCACTCTCCGACGTGCCGAGCCTCGATGACGATCGGATCCTGCGGCGCTACGTCAACGTCGTGGACGCAACCCTGAGAACCAACTACTTCCAGCGCAATCCGGACGGCTCGCCGAAAGCGATGTTGGCCTTCAAGCTTGATCCCAATCTGGTCGACGGGTTGCCGGAACCCCGACCATTCCGCGAGATGTTCGTCTATGGCGTCGAAGTCGAAGGCGTGCACCTGCGGTTCGGCAAGGTGGCGCGCGGTGGCTTGCGTTGGTCCGATCGTGCGGAAGATTATCGCACCGAAGTCCTCGGGCTCGTGAAGGCACAGCAGGTCAAGAACGCCGTCATCGTGCCAGTCGGCGCAAAGGGCGGCTTCTATCCGAAGAAGCTCCCGATCGGCGGTAACCGCGACGAGATCTTCAACGCCGGCCGCGAGGCCTACAAGACCTATATCCGCACGCTGTTGTCGATCACCGACAACATCAGTGGCGCCGATATCGTGCCGCCGAAGGACACGGTAAGACTGGACGGCGACGACCCCTATTTCGTCGTGGCCGCCGACAAGGGAACGGCCACATTCTCGGATACCGCCAATGCGCTCGCCCAGGAAGCCGGCTTCTGGCTGGACGATGCCTTCGCCTCGGGCGGATCGGCTGGCTATGATCACAAGAAGATGGGCATCACCGCGCGCGGCGCCTGGGAAACGGTAAAGCGCCACTTCCGCGAAATGGACATTGACATCCAGACCACGCCGTTCACCGTTGCGGGCGTCGGCGACATGTCCGGCGATGTGTTCGGCAACGGCATGTTGCTGTCGCCAAAAATCCGGCTGGTCGCCGCTTTCGACCATCGCGATATTTTCATCGACCCCGATCCGAATATGGAAAAAACGCTTACCGAGCGCCGGCGGCTTTTCAATCTGGCCCGGTCGAGCTGGCAGGATTTCGACAAGGGGGTCCTTTCGAAAGGCGCCATGGTCATCTCGCGATCGGCGAAGTCCGTCACGCTGACGCCGGAGGCGGTAGCCGCAATCGGTATCGACAAGGCCGTTGCGACGCCTTTCGAGATCATGACGGCCATTCTGAAGAGCCCAGTCGACCTGCTGTGGTTCGGCGGTATCGGCACATACGTCAAAGCGCCGTCTGAAACAGACGCCGAGGTCGGCGACCGCGCCAATGACCCCATTCGTGTCGCGGCGGAAGACGTGCGCGCCAAGGTGATCGGCGAGGGCGCGAATCTTGGCGTCACGCAGAGGGGACGTATTGCCTATGGACTGAGGGGCGGGCGCTGCAATTCCGACGCGATCGACAATTCGGCCGGCGTCAACACGTCGGACGTCGAGGTCAACATCAAGATCGCTCTTGCCGCGGCAATGCACGATAACCGTCTCACACGGGCGAAGCGCGACCAGCTGCTGTCGTCAATGACCGACGAGGTCGGCAAGCTTGTGCTCCGGAACAACTATCTGCAGTCTCTGGCGATTTCGCTGACCGAGCGTAAGGGTACAGCCAACGGGCTGGAACTTGCCCGGCTCATGACGGTGCTCGAAGGCGCCAAGCAGTTGAACCGGAAGGTCGAGACGCTACCCGACGACACCGTCCTTGCCGAGCGCTATGCAGCAGGCAGGCCACTGACGAGACCCGAGATCGGCGTCCTGCTTTCCTATGCCAAGATCGTCTTGTTTGACGCTTTGGCGGCCAGCGATTTGCCTGATGATCCCTATTTCGCCGCAACGCTTTCCAATTACTTCCCTGCGAAGATGCGCAAGACGAACGCGTCGGATATCGACGCCCATCGTCTGAAACGGGAGATCATTGCCACGGTGCTCGCCAACGAGGCCATTAACCGCGGCGGCCCCGGCTTCGCCGTCAGTATGATGGATGCCACGGCGGCATCCGCGCCGGAGGTCGTTCGGGCGGCAATCATTGCCCGTGATGGCTTCGACCTCGGACGCCTTTGGACGGACACGGATGCGTTGGACGGCAAGATTGGCGGCCAGATGCAGAACCGCATCTACGAGGAGATCAGCCACACCTTCACTGTCCTGACGCGGCTCCTTCTGAAGACGCAGATGGCCAAGGGCGATATCGCCACCACTATTGAGAGGCTTCAGGCAGCCCTGAAGAAGCTCAAGCCGATATTCGCCAACCAGACAGTGCCCGAGCTTGAGGCACGTCAGCAGGAGTATCGCGAGGCTGGCGTGCCGGATAAGCTGGCCGCCGAGATTTCGGGGCTGCTCGGCTTTGCGCTGGTACCCGAGATCATGCAGATCGCCGAACGCACGGGCGAGCCGCTGGCGCGTGCTGCGGAAAGCTATTTCGCCGTCTCCCAGACATTCCGGATCGGACGGTTGCTCGCCGCCGGATCTCGCATCGTCACGGCCGACCACTACGAAAATCTGGCGTTGGCGCGCAGCATCGACCAGATCGCAAGCGCGAGGCGCGATATCGTGATTTCGGCGCTTGCAAACCATGGGAAGGACAAGCTTCCCGTCCAGGCCTGGCACGCCGGCGATCGCATCAGGATCAACCGGATTGCCGAGGAATTGTCGGGGTTGAGTGACAGCGGCGATCCGAACCTTGCCCGGATTACCGTGGCTGCAGGCCTGTTGACTGACCTTGCGCGAGACGGAGCGAGGTGAGACAGTTCCGCTCGAAATCAGGAGCGGACTGTGAATCGCATCGACTGGACGGGAACTCAGCCGGCTAGAGCATCGGAGAAGGGCATCTGGGGCTGGATGCTCTTCGACTGGGCAGCTCAGCCGTTCTTCACTGTTGTGACGACCTTCATTTTCGGCCCTTACTTCGTGTCGCGTCTGACAGACGATCCGGTATCGGCCCAGACGATGTGGAGCAACATGGCGACGATCTCCTCGGTGATCATTGCCATCTTGTCGCCTGTCCTGGGGTCGATCGCAGATCAGTCCGGCGCGCGAAAGCCGTGGATCGCCTTCTTCGCCGTCATCAAGATTGCGAGTCTCTTCGGTCTCTGGTTCGCCGCTCCCGGTTCGCCTCTGATCTACCCCATGACATTCATGATCCTGGCTTCGGTCGCCGCCGAGTTCTCCATCGTCTTCAACGATTCCATGATGCCGCGGCTCGTCGGCAAGGAAGAGGTCGGCAAACTGTCGAATACGGCATGGGGTCTCGGTTATCTCGGGGGGATGATCGTCCTGATCGCGGTCGTGGTCCTGCTTGCGGGAAGCCCCCAATCAGGGAAGACAATTCTTGGTCTTGAGCCCTTGTTCGGCCTCGATCCGCACCAGGGCGAAGATGCCCGCATCACCGGGCCGATCTCGGCCATCTGGTACCTGATCTTTATTCTTCCGATGTTCTTTTTCACGCCGGATGTCAGCAAGGGCCTTCCGTTTGGCGCCGCCGTGCGCACCGGCCTTGCGGAGCTCAAAAGCACGCTTGGTGAGCTCAAGCGTCGTCGTGGCATCGTTCATTTCCTGATCGCCCGCATGATCTATCAGGACGGCGTCAACGGACTGCTGATACTCGGTGGTACCTTTGCCGCCGGAATGTTTGGATGGGCAACGGTCGAGATCGGAATCTATGGGATCATACTCAATGTCGTTGCGATCTTCGGCTGCTTCATTGCGGGCAGGGTCGATCGGCGCATCGGCTCCAAATCGACGATCGTCATCAGTCTGGCGATGCTGTTGCTTGCCACCATCGGCATCGTGTCGACATGGCCGGGATACACGCTCTTTGGCTTGCTTGCGCTGCCAACCGCAGATTCCGGCGGCCTCTTCGGCACGGCAGCGGAGAAGGCATATGTTGCCTATGGTCTGCTGGTCGGCCTTGCCTTCGGTCCGGTGCAGGCGTCGTCGCGCTCCTACCTCGCCCGAAGCGTAAGCCTGAACGAGGCCGGCCGCTATTTTGGCATTTATGCGCTTTCGGGGCGCGCCACCAGCTTCATGGCGACGTTGTTTTTTTCCGTCGTGACCTTCACGACTGGCTCGTCGCGGCTCGGAATGGCAACCTTGGTGCTCTTCCTGGCGGCGGGACTGATCCTGCTTGTCCGTACGCCCTATCCCGCGGACAGGGCGTAACGGCAGAGGCTACAGGTCAGTGGCGGAAGTGCCGCATACCGGTAAAGACCATCGCGACATTGTGCTCATTGGCAGCGTCGATCACTTCCTGGTCACGCATCGATCCGCCCGGCTGGATAACAGCCGTCGCGCCGGCTGCGATCATCGACAGCAAGCCATCGGCGAAGGGCAGGAATGCCTCCGAGGCAACAGCCGAACCACGCGTCAACGGCTCTGCAAGACCGAGCGCCCTGGCCGCTTCCTCGGCCTTCAAGCCAGCAATCCGCGCAGAATCGACGCGGCTCATCTGGCCCGCGCCGATGCCAGCCGTCTGGCCGTCCTTCGCATAGACCACGGCGTTCGACTTGACGTGCTTGGCAACCTTGAAGGCAAATTTCATGTCTTCGAGTTCCTGCTGGGTCGGCGCCCGCTTGGTAACCACCTTCAGCTCCAGATCCTCGACCATGCCGTTGTCTCGGCTCTGCACGAGCAGGCCGCCGGAGACGGTTTTCGCCGTCAGGCCTGAAGACCGCGGATCCGGCAGGCCGCCTGCGGTCAGAAGCCGGAGGTTTGCTTTGCGCGCGACGATGGCTTTCGCCTCTTCGGTCACGTCGGGCGCGATGATGACTTCGGTAAAGAGCTTGATGATCTCCTCGGCGGTTTGAGCATCGAGCGTCTGGTTGAGCGCGATGATTCCCCCAAAAGCAGAAACGGAATCGCAGGCAAGCGCGCGCTTGTAGGCGTCGAGCAGGTTGGAACCCGTCGCCACGCCGCAGGGATTGGCGTGCTTGATGATCGCGCAGGCCGCCGACTTCTCCGGCAGGAACTCGGCAACGAGTTCATAGGCCGCATCGGTGTCGTTGATGTTGTTGTAGGAGAGCTGCTTGCCCTGAAGCAGTGACGCCGTGGCAACGCCGGGGCGGCGCTCGCCGGTCACATAGAACGCCGCCTTCTGGTGCGGAT
Organism: Hyphomicrobiales bacterium; assembly: GCA_900466985.1. GTDB lineage: Bacteria > Pseudomonadota > Alphaproteobacteria > Rhizobiales > Rhizobiaceae > Rhizobium. Next base: position 84,809 of record UBOA01000001.1, on the reverse strand, counting down.
TCTCGCCATAGCGCATCTCTTCCTTGAGCACACCACCAATGACGCGGTGGCGCGGGGTGTCGATCGAAAGAACCTCGGCAAACCAGTTGGAGATCATGGCGTCGTAAGCGGCGGTCCGGGCGAAAGCTTTGGCGGCCAACCGCTGGCGGAACGCATAAGCGGTCTGTCCGGCGTCCGAGGCAAGCTGCTCGAGCAGTTCTGGATAGTCCGCCGGATCGGTCAGGATCGTCACATAAGCGTGGTTCTTGGCCGATGCACGGATCATCGCAGGACCGCCAATGTCGATGTTTTCGACGGTCGTCGGATAGTCGCCGCCGGCGGCACGGACATCCTCGAACGGATAAAGATTGATGACAACGAGGTCGATGCCCTCGATACCGTGCGCCTTCATCGCCGCTTGATGATCAGCATCGTCACGGATAGCAAGCAGGCCGCCATGCACCTTGGGATGCAAGGTCTTGACGCGACCATCCATGATCTCCGGAAAACCTGTGACATCGGAAACGTCGGTCACCGCGAGCCCGGCCGCTGCAATTGCCTTGTGAGTGCCACCAGTTGAGAGAAGGCGGACGCCCTTGTCGGCAAGCGCGCGCGCGAGGTCGACGATACCGGTCTTGTCGGATACCGACAGCAACGCGGTCTTGATGCTGACTTTGTCGGGTGCAGGGATTTTCTTGGAAACAACGGCCATGAGGCTTCTCCGTTTGGTCTTCAGGAGATATCCGGCGAGGGATAAGCGGATGATGGGGCCGCGTTAGCACAGCTTTGCGCCCGCGGAAACAGCCGCTAGCTCTTGCGCGATAAAAACCAGCGTATTTCCGGCCTGTCGGGGTAGGAGAGGCCGATCTCGATCTGATCAGATCCGCAAATGCCCGAGGCATCGGCAAAGAAGACGTCCTCGCCGATCAGCACTTCGTTGCCAGGCGAGGAGAACAGCCATGTTTCTCCGTCGGGCGCCGTCATCATGATCGACTCTTTGTCGATTTGCTTCAGGTTGATGGAGGGTTGGGCGTGAAAGCGCGCCACGGCCCGCACTGCCTCATCGACCTTGCCCTCTGGCGCGACCAGCCGATCACAGCCGGTCACGATCATCCCTGTGGCGTTCAGGGTCAACTCGCGCTCATGCAGGACGCCAAAGGCATTGAGGTAGCCATCGTGGCTCGCCTTGATCACGTCGCGACCGTCGTCGGCGAGCGCGCGATCGACATTCACGGTCTTCACGCCGTCTGTAATCACATTCGCAATGAAGTCGGACGGGGCGAAGCGGCTGGATGAGGTGTCGTTGACGGTCACCGTCGTATGGGCGGCAGTCGTTCGGGCAATCTGCACATAGCGCCGGCCGGCAAATTTCGGCGATCCGGAATTGACGATAAAGCGATGGCGTCCAGACGACATCTCGAATGACAGGCAGCCGGCATGGGCCGTGCGGGACAGACTTCCGGTGGGTGGCAATCCGGTATCGGCAATGACTACCGTTTTCCCCGCTGCCAGCCGCTGATAGCGCGAATGGGGCATCGCCTTGAAGGGATCTCCCGCCGTCTCGTCATACCGCAGCAAGGACATCAGCTCTGTCGCAAGAGTCGATGTCGCGCCGTTGAAGAGGGCGAGATCGCCATCCTGATGCCTGAAGAAGCGCAGGGCTGGGTACATGCGGTCGATGCCCGAGATCAGTTTCTGCGGTAGGTCATGGCCAAGATTGACGTAGGTTTGTCGCAACGGAAGGAGATCGAGTAGCAGTTCCAGCCCTACCCGTGGATTGCGCGAGACATGGCCGCCGTCAGGCAGGATCTGGCTATCGAACTCCTGATCCAATGCTTCGGCAGCGCGCCGCAACGCGCCTGCGCGCGTGGGCATTGCAATCGAGGCCATCGCGAGGGCAATCCGCAGCCGAAAGCGAACCTCACCCGGCGGCGCGTACTTGGCCATTCGCCGCAGGAACTTGACCTGAAAGGCAAGCGACCGCAAGAAGCGGCGATAGAAGCCGCGATCGGCATTGTGAAGAACCACAGGCGAATGCGAGAGCCAGGAAATAACGCGCTGCGCCGTCACATCGATTTCCCAGGCGATGCCCTCGATGCGGCCGCCATGCAGCGACAGCCAGTCGTTGACGATGGAGCGGGCAACACTCGAGTGAAGGTCGCTTTTCTTGGTCCGCATATGGCGAAGCCAACCGAAGCCATGAAGCCGCAGCGCGAAGGACCGGGACGGGAGGCTGAAATTGAAGGGCGACTTGCCACCGGTTTCGAGGAGTCGCCCGGCGAGCGGGAAGCGACCATTTAAAATCTCTTCGGCGACATGCGGATCAACCGCACGCAGGTCGGTGGGGGCTACAATCAGGCGCTCGGGAGCGTGGGTCGTGTGGCGGAAGAGACGCAGCCGCATGATTGCTCCGCGGCACAGCGTGCGCCGCCAAGCCTCTCTCACATGAAGAGTCGAGAACCCGGACCACATGTTTATTGTCTATTGACCCGCGTCGTTAAGAATAAGTGAATAAGCCCGGAATCCGTGACACTTACGTATCAAATTATGACAGGTGCTCAACTATGCCAGTTGCCTTGCGATCAGGCAACACGGCGCATCACGACAGCGTAGAAACCGTCAAGACCACCCGCAAATCCAGCTGGAACCTCCAGCATGTCTGGTGTGGTGCGGAATTCGCCAAGCGCACTGATCGCGGCTTCGAGCCCCGGCCAGCGCTTTGGATCAATGGCCGCTCGCTCGACTGAAGGCGTATCCGAAAGGACGCGCGCCACCACATCTTCGCCTTCGGCGGGATCAAGCGAACAATTGGAAAAGACGATCGTGCCGCCCGGTTTCAGCAAGGTGATCGCATGGCGCAGCAGCCGTTCCTGAAGCGTAGCAAGTTTCGCTATGTCTTCCGGCCCCTTGGCCCAGAGAACATCCGGATGCCGGCGCGTCGTTCCCGTCGATGAGCAGGGCGCATCCAGCAGGATCGCATCGAACAGCTCTGCAGGCTCGTATTTCGTCAGGTCGCTGGCGACCGTCTCGGCTTTCAGTCCAAGCCGATCGAGGTTCGCGCGCAAACGCTTGATGCGGTTTTCGGACTGCTCGACCGCAGTGACGTCGCCGCCGGCAAGGACCAGTTGGGCTGTCTTTCCGCCAGGCGCCGCACACAGATCGGCAACTCGCTTTCCGGTCAAATCACCAAAGAGCTGAGCCGGGATGCTGGCGGCCGCGTCCTGGACCCACCAGTCACCTTCCGAAAACCCCTCGAGTGATGGAATACTGCCCTCGAAGGCAGCCAGACGCACACCACCCGTCGGCAGCGCGAAACCACCCAAACGTTCCGCCCAGCGCTGCGCATCAGCTTTGACGGTAAGATCGATCGCCGCCGGCTCGAGCTGTGATTCAGATATCGATTGCGCCCTTTCCTTGCCGTAAGCCTTTTCGAGCCTTTGAAGAAACCATTCCGGCATCACCGGATTGGTCGCTATCTCGGCAAGGATTTGGTCCTTCTCGCGTCCAAGTCGGCGCAGAACGGCGTTCACCAGCTTTGCAAAGCGACGATTGCGTGGGTCCTGATTTGATTGCTCGACTGCCAGGTCGACCGCAGCATGATCCGGAACATCAAGGTAGAGGATCTGCGCCGCGGCAATCGCAAGAACATGGTGCAGCGCCCGTGCACCCTCGGGTAGCGGCGATTCAAGCAGGCCGGAGATCGCGGCGTCGATGCGCGGCAAGTGCCGAAGCGTTGCATTGAGTATCGCGCGGACGAGAGCGCGGTCACCCTCGTTGAGCGCCTTATAGGCCGGATTGCCGTGTTCATTGTCCAAGGCGCCGTCAAGCGAAAGCTTACGGTCCACGACCGCTGCCAGGATCTTGGCGGCGGCGGCACGAACCTGCAATCCGGGCTTAGCCGGGCCAGGCACAACGCCCGAACTGGTAGATTTCGGTTTTCGAAATGGCTTCTTCTTGCCGTCTGAATTCAAGACCACGGACCTTTCGGCGGTTGTGAACCACCGCGATCAAGACCGGTATTCGGAACCGAGCGCGATTTGCGCATCGGATTAGCAGCGCTGGCCGGCCCCGTCGAGCCATTCATGCCGCCGCGCGCCATTTCCTGCAGCGCCGCAATCCGGTTTTCCGTGTTCGGGTGCGTTGAGAACAGGTTGTCTACGCCAGCACCGGTCAGCGGATTGATGATGAACATGTGGGCGGTTGCCGGGTTGCGCTCGGCATCGTAATTCGGCACGTGCGAGGCGCTACGCGCAATCTTGCCAAGTGCCGACGCTAGCCACAGAGGATTGCCGCAGATTTCTGCGCCTCGGCGGTCGGCGGAATATTCGCGCGTCCGGCTGATGGCCATCTGAACCATCATCGCGGCAAGCGGCGCGACGATCATCGCCAGCAATACCCCGATGAAACCCAGGGGATTGTTGTTGTTTCCCCGGTTGCCGCCGAAGAAGAATGCAAAATTGCCCAGCATCGAGATTGCACCGGCGAGGGTTGCCGTAATCGTCATCGTCAGGGTGTCGCGATTTTGCACGTGAGCCAACTCATGGGCCATGACGCCCGCGACTTCTTCCGGCGTCAGTGCGCTCAGCAAGCCGGTGGACGCGGCAACGGCAGCGTTCTCGGGATTGCGACCCGTCGCGAAGGCATTTGGCTGTGGACTGTCGTAGAGATAGACCTTCGGCATCGGCAGGCCAGCATTGCGCGCCAGATCCCTGACGATGGCGAAGAACTCGGGCGCATTGCGCTCGTCAACCTCCTGCGCGCGATAGGCCGACAGCACCATGCGGTCCGAATTCCAGTAGGAAAAGAAGTTCATCCCAGCGGCGATCACGAACGCGATCATCATGCCGCTCCGCCCGCCGATCAGAAAGCCGACGGCCATGAACAATGCGGTCATGAAGGCAAGCAACATGGCTGTACGGACGAGGTTCATTGCTATCTCCAAAACACCCCTAAGCGGGCCGCGCAAAACCGGAGGGTTTCAATTGAGGCGCCGGCGCTCTATGATTTGGTCATTCACCAGCCATTTTCAATATATTTCGGGCGGAATCGCGTGATGCAGGCAGCGGACAACGACAACAATGAAACCCTGGCGACTGAAGCCGCCGAGGCGCCACGCAAGTTGCTTTCGCCAGCCGCCAAGCGTGCGCTCGCCGAGGCCGAAGAGCGGCGCCGAAACGAAAAGCCGGTAGAAATGCCAACAGAGATAGGTGGCCGCGGCGGCGCTGATCCTTCCCGCTTCGGAGACTGGGAAATCAACGGCAGGGCCATCGATTTCTAAGTAAATATTCCTATTGACTTTCGCTCGTGATCGGAATTTATTCCTTTCATGAGAGAGATTGCTTCGTTTGTTGCGCTGACCCTTCTTGTGACTGCGGTAAACGCCGCGGCGCGCGACGAAATTGAAGGGCCAGTATCAGCCGAAATCCTGAGAGTGATCGATGGAGACACACTGCTGGTCGAAGCGCGCCCTTGGCCGCAGCAGACAATGGAAGTCTATGTCCGTATTCGCGGGATCGACGCGCCCGAGATGCACTCGAGCTGCGCTGACGTAAGGCGCGCGGGAATCGACGCCCGTCACGCCCTGGAAAACCTGACATCCGGATCCTCCGAGATCCAGCTTACGCAGATCGCCGGCGACAAGTATTTCGGTCGCATCCTCGCAAATGTAACCCTTTCGGATGGCAGGAATCCGGCTCAGGACCTCTTGGAGGAAGGGATTGTCCGGGCCTATAACGGCGGCCGAAAGCCGCGAGAAACCTGCCCGTAGAGAATTGAAGCCGCCCCGATCGCTCGGAGCGGCTTTTTTGCTTAGGCGGTCGCCTTGTTCTGGCGGTTCGCGATCAGGTCGTCGACAACAGCCGGATCGGCAAGCGTCGAGGTGTCGCCCAGAGAGCCGAAGTCGTCCTCGGCGATTTTGCGCAGGATGCGGCGCATGATCTTGCCGGAGCGGGTCTTCGGAAGACCCGGTGCAAACTGGATCTTGTCGGGCGAAGCGATTGGGCCGATCTCGCCGCGAACATGCTTGACGAGCTGTTGGCGCAGGTCATCCGAACCCTCATTGCCGGCCATCAGGGTGACGTAGCAATAGATGCCCTGACCCTTGATCGGATGCGGATAGCCGACGACAGCTGCTTCCGAGACAAGATTATGCGAAACGAGTGCGGACTCGACCTCGGCAGTACCCAGGCGGTGGCCCGAAACGTTAAGCACGTCGTCAACGCGACCGGTGATCCAGTAGTAGCCGTCCTCATCCCGTCGGCAGCCATCGCCGGTGAAATACTTGCCCTTGTAGGTCGAGAAGTACGTCTGGATGAAGCGCTCGTGGTCGCCATAGACGGTACGCATCTGCCCCGGCCAGCTGTCAGTGATGCAAAGGTTTCCGTCCGCGGCACCCTCAAGCACATTGCCTTCGTTGTCGACCAGCTGCGGCTTGACGCCGAAGAACGGCGTTGTTGCCGAACCCGGCTTCAGGTCGGTCGCGCCCGGCAGCGGCGTGATCATGTGGCCGCCGGTTTCCGTCTGCCACCAGGTATCGATGACGGGGCAGCGCTTGTCGCCGACAACGTTGTAGTACCATTCCCACGCTTCCGGATTGATCGGCTCGCCGACCGTTCCGAGCAGGCGCAGGCTGGAGCGCGACGAGCGCGTGACGAAGTGGTCGCCGGCACCCATCAGCGACCGGATCGCCGTTGGCGCCGTGTAGAAGATGTTGACCTTGTGCTTGTCGATGACTTCCCAGAACCGGCCCTGATCCGGGAAATTCGGTACGCCTTCGAACATCAGCGTCGTCGCACAGTTCGCAAGCGGACCGTAGACGATGTAGGAATGGCCGGTGACCCAGCCTACGTCGGCGGTGCACCAATAGATATCGCCCGGATGGTAGTCGAAGACATACTCGTGGGTCATTGCCGCATAGACGAGATAGCCGCCGGTCGTATGCAGCACACCCTTCGGCTTTCCGGTGGATCCGGAGGTGTAGAGGATGAACAGCGGATCCTCCGCCTTCATCTTCACCGGCGGGCACTCCGGTTTAACTGTGGCGATTTCCTGGTGGTACCAGAGGTCGCGACCCGGTGCCCAGCCGGTCTTGCCACCGGTACGCCGCACGACGAGAACCTTGTCGACGATGACATGCTGACGGGCGGCAATATGAATTGCGGTGTCGGTGTTGTCCTTCAGCGGTACCGGCTTGCCGCCGCGCACCCCTTCGTCGCAGGTAACCACGAAGGTGGATTCGCAATCGACGATACGGCCGGCCAGAGCCTCCGGAGAAAACCCTCCGAAGACCACCGAATGGACCGCGCCAATGCGCGCGCAGGCGAGCATTGCATAGGCAGCCTCGGGTATCATCGGCATGTAGATGGTGACGCGATCGCCCTTCTTGACGCCATGCTTCTTCATGACGTTCGCCATGCGGCAAACTTGCTCGTAGAGTTCGTTATAGGTGATCTTCTTGTCGACGTAGGGATTATCGCCCTCGAAGATGATCGCCGTCTGATTGCCGTTGGTCTTCAGGTGCCGGTCAATACAGTTGTACGAAACGTTCGTCTGCCCGTCCTCGAACCACTTGATCGAGACTCGGCCCGTGAAAGACGTGTTCTTGACCTTCGTATAGGGTTTGAACCAATCGATCCGCTTGCCATGTTTACCCCAGAACTTGTCCGGGTTCTCGACGCTTTCCTCGTACCATTGCTCGTACTTGGCCTTATCGATAAGCGCATGGTTCTTCACCGGCTTTTGCACCGGGTAGATCTTTTCGGACATGGAACTCCTCCTCACTCGGGCACCGGGCGACCAAAAAGCGAAGCAGCCCGGACTGGCTATAGGCATTCATAGCAGGTCACATCTGCCCGGCAATTAGACAAAGGTCATTTCATTCGTGATCAATTGCAATTCTGCATCACTGCGGTTATATAGCGGCATATTTCCCGGACATAGTGGTGACAATCCACGGACCGCGACACCGGCGCGGACGACAGAAGGACTATATCCATGGCTCAACAATTGCTCATGCCGAAGGCGACTGCCATCTGGCTCGTCGACAACACAGCCCTGTCATTCGACCAGATCGCTCAGTTCTGCAGACTGCATCCGCTCGAAGTGAAGGCAATTGCCGATGGCGAAGCCGCACAGGGCATCAAAGGTCTCGATCCGATCGCAACGGGTCAGCTTTCGCGCGATGAAATCGCCCGCGCTGAAAAGAACCCGGCGCACAAGCTCAAGCTCTCGGAACCGAAGGTTCGCGTGCCAGAATCCAAGCGCCGCGGCCCGCGCTACACGCCGGTTTCCAAGCGCCAGGATCGGCCGAACGCCATTCTGTGGCTGGTGCGCAATCATCCGGAACTGAAAGACGCGCAGATTTCCCGCCTCGTCGGCACCACGAAGTCGACAATCGAACAGATTCGCGAGCGCACCCACTGGAACTCGGCTAACCTCGCGCCGATGGATCCGGTGACACTCGGTCTTTGCAGCCAGATCGATCTCGACATGGAAGTCGAAAAGGCGGCAAAGGGACGCCCGCTTCCGACAGCGGCCGAACTCGGAGCGACCTTGGAGTCGGCGCATGAAACCGAGCGCCTGACCCGCCATGAGCGCGAAGAGGAGAAGGAAATCGATGCCGATGCCGTCTTCGCAAAGCTCAAGTCGCTGAAATCCTCTCCGAAGGATGAGGACGAAGACGACCAGTATTGATTGCCTACGGTGATCGATCCACAAGGCCCTGCGTAAGCGGGGCCTTTTCTTTTTGTACCTACATCGGCAGCGAACCATATCCACGCTTGCGCAGGGCTTCGGCTATCTCCTCAAGAATGGTGGGGTCGTCGATCGTCGCCGGCATTTTCCAAGGCACGCCGTCGGCGATTTTCTGCATCGTGCCGCGCAAGATCTTGCCGGAGCGCGTCTTGGGGAGGCGCTCGACGGTTATCGCCGTCTTGAACGAAGCAACCGGGCCAATCGCATCGCGGATCAGCTGTACGACCTCCGATTCAATGGCCGATGTTTCCCGTGAAACATTCTTCTTCAGAACGAGAAAGCCGCAGGGGACCTGACCCTTCACCTGATCGGCAATTCCGACCACCGCGCATTCGGCAACGTCCGGATGCGTGGCACAAACCTCCTCCATCGCTCCTGTCGACAGCCGATGGCCCGCACAGTTGATGATGTCGTCGGTGCGCGACATGATGAAGAGATAGCCATCCTCGTCGATATAGCCGGCATCCGCCGTTTTATAGTAACCGGGAAATTCAGCCAGATAGGCTGTGTGGAAACGCTCGTCGGCGTTCCACAGCGTGGGCAGGCAGCCAGGCGGCAGGGGAAGTTCAACAACGATATTGCCGAGCGTCCCCGGCTCAACCGCGTGGCCGGCATCATCAAGAACATGAATGCTGTAGCCGGGCATCGGCATGGAAGGGGAGCCATACTTCACCGGCAGAGCTTCAAGGCCGAGCGGATTTGCCACCATCGGCCATCCGGTCTCCGTTTGCCACCAATGATCGATCACGGGAACATCAAGCATGCGCTCGGCCCACTTCAGCGTTTCGGGATCTGCGCGCTCTCCCGCAAGGAACAGGGCACGGAAATTCGGCATCGGATAGGCCTTGAGACGAACCCCATCGCTATCCTCCCGTCGAATGGCACGGAAAGCGGTAGGCGCTGTAAAGAGAACGCGGACATCGTGCTCTGAAGCGATGCGCCAGAAGACGCCGGCATCCGGTGTACCAACTGGCTTTCCTTCGAATATCACGCTGGTCGCGCCTGCCAGCAGCGGTGCATAAACGATGTAGGAATGGCCGACGACCCACCCGATGTCGGAAGCCGCCCAGAACACTTCGCCCTGCTTGATGCCGAAGATATTTCCCATCGACCAATTGAGGGCGACCATGTGACCGCCATTGTCGCGCACGACCCCTTTCGGCTGGCCCGTCGTGCCTGAGGTGTAGAGAATGTAGAGTTCGTCCGTCGCACTGACGGGAATGCACTCAACGGTCACACCACGATTTCTCGCGACAGCAGTGTCGAAATCCTCGTCGCGACCGGCTGTGAGATCAGCTGCAAGGTGCGGCCTCTGCAAGACAAGGCAGTGGGCCGGCTTCGACTTCGCGATGGCAATCGCCTGATCGACCAAGGGCTTGTAGGGCACGATCCGTCCCGGCTCGAGCCCGCAACTTGCCGTGATGATGAGCTTCGCCCCCGAATCGTCGATACGGGCCGCGAGCTCATTTGCCGCAAAGCCACCGAACACGACGGAATGGACCGCGCCGATGCGCGCGCAGGCAAGCATTGAGAAAACTGCCTGCGGGACCATCGGCATATAGATGATGACGCGGTCACCCTTTGCGATTCCACGTTGCCGGAGCGTTGCTGCAATGGCACTGACTTCAGCAAGGACGTCACCATAGCTAAACACAGCCTTGGTGCCGCTAATCGGGCTATCGTAGATAAAGGCAGTATCGTCACCACGGCCCGCTAGAACGTGCCGATCGAGACAATTGTAGCAGGTATTGGTTTCGCCTCCGGCAAACCAGCGTCCATATGGACCACCTTCCCGCGAAAAGGTCTGCGCCGGCGGTTTGAACCAGGTGATTTCTGCCGCCGCCTCGCGCCAAAAAGCCTCCGGATCGTCCTTCCACCTAGCATAGGTCTGGCGATAGCTTCCCTGCATCTGCTCCTCCCCAGGACATGCAAGTTATCCTGTCAATCTAGGAGAGGCACGGCAGGAGAGAAAGCCCGACGAAAGGAGCGTATCAGCGGGCACCGAAGATCGCGGAGCCAACGCGAACGCTGGTCGCGCCAAAGGCAATCGCGGTTTCATAGTCGCCGGACATTCCCATCGAGAGCTTCTCGACGCCACAGGCTTTGGCGAGCCGGGCGAGCAACGCGAAATGCGGACCCGGATTCTCGTCCGCCGGCGGAATACACATCAGGCCTTCAATGGCGAGGCCGAGTTCGTCGCGGCAAAGAGCGACAAACGCTACTGTATCATCAGGGGCGATTCCTGCCTTCTGCGGCTCAAGCCCGGTATTCACCTGAACATAGAGGCGAGGGGTCTTCGCCTGACGCTTCATTTCGTCGGCGAGCACACGGGCGATCTTTTCCCTGTCGATGGTTTCGATGACATCGAACAGCGCGACCGCCTCGGCCGCCTTGTTCGACTGCAGAGGGCCGATGAGATGAAGTTCAATGCCTGAGATTTCGGATTTCAGTTCAGGCCACTTTCCCTGGCTTTCCTGAACCCTGTTTTCCCCGAAGATCCGTTGCCCGGCCTGCAGCGCCGGGCGGATTGCGTCTGCGTCGAATGTCTTTGAGACGGCGACAAGCTGAACCGAGCCGTCGGGCCGTTTTCCCTGCTGCTCGGCCGCGGAAATACGCGAGCGCACGTCGTTCAATCGCTCTTCAAGTTCCATCACTCGCCTCGACATCACGGCATGAAAAGATGGCAATGCACTAAACGCCCCGGCTGTGCTTGCCAAGGCCCACACGCCCGAAATAGTGGCCGCCACGCCGCGATCGGACGCTTGCGGCGCCCGTAAAACTTGACGCTACCGTGGTTTCATGGTGAAGGTCACCACCAACTTCCCCTGATTTTTCGGAAATACGAATACCATGGCAACCGAACGTTATAACCCGCGTGATGCTGAACCTCGCTGGCAGCAAAAATGGAACGAGGCGAAGGTCTTCGAGACCGACAACAGCGATCCGCGCGAGAAGTATTACGTCCTCGAGATGTTTCCGTATCCATCCGGCCGCATCCACATGGGCCATGTGCGGAATTACGCAATGGGCGACGTCGTAGCCCGCTACAAGCGCGCTCGCGGCTACAACGTTCTGCATCCCATGGGTTGGGACGCCTTCGGCATGCCGGCTGAAAATGCGGCAATGGAGCGCGGTGTACATCCGGCCTCCTGGACCTACCAGAACATCGCATCGATGAAGTCCCAGTTGAAGGCGATGGGCCTCTCACTGGATTGGAGCCGCGAATTCGCAACCTGCGATGTCGCCTACTACCAGCACCAGCAGCATCTTTTCCTGGACTTCCTCGAGAAGGGGCTCGTCTATCGCAAGCAGTCGAAGGTGAACTGGGATCCGGTCGACAACACCGTTCTCGCAAACGAACAGGTGATCGACGGACGCGGTTGGCGTTCCGGCGCTCTGGTCGAGCAACGGGAACTGACGCAGTGGTTCTTCAAGATCACCGACTTCAGCCAGGATCTGCTCGAGGCATTGGACACGCTTGATCAGTGGCCGGAAAAAGTCCGGCTGATGCAGAAGAATTGGATCGGCCGCTCGGAAGGCATGATGCTGCGCTGGGAGATCGTTGAGGCTACTGCTCCGGCCGGAGAAACCGAGATCGAGGTCTACACGACCCGTCCGGACACGCTATTTGGCGCCTCCTTCCTGGCTATCGCAGCCGACCATCCGCTGGCCAAGGATGCCGCAGCGAAGAATCCGGCTATCGATGCCTTCTGTGAAGAATGCCGCCGTGCCGGAACCTCACTTGCTGCGCTTGAGACGGCGGAGAAGAAGGGCATCGATACGGGCATTCGCGTCAAGCATCCGCTCGATCCGTCATGGGAATTGCCTGTCTACGTCGCAAACTTCGTCCTCATGGACTACGGCACCGGCGCGATCTTTGGTTGCCCGTCCGGTGACCAGCGTGACCTGGATTTTGCACGGAAGTACAATCTGCCGGTGGTTCCGGTTGTTATGCCGGCAGATGGCGATGCCGCGACCTTCAGCGTCGGTGACGTTGCCTATGACGGCGATGGTGTCATGATCAATTCGCGCTTCCTCGATGGCAAGAGCACGACTGAGGCATTCGAGATCGTTGCCGACCGCCTGTCGTCGATGACGCTTGGCAATGCTCCGCAGGGTGAGCGCAAGGTAAACTTCCGCTTGCGTGACTGGGGTATCTCCCGTCAGCGCTATTGGGGTTGCCCGATCCCTGTCATTCATTGCGACGATTGCGGCGTTGTTCCGGTTCCGAAGAGGGACTTGCCCGTGCAGCTGCCGGAGGACGTTACCTTCGACCAGCCCGGCAATCCTCTCGATCGTCATCCGACCTGGCGGCATGTCGCTTGCCCGCAGTGCGCCAAGGATGCACGACGGGAAACCGACACGATGGACACGTTTGTCGATTCGAGCTGGTATTTCACCCGCTTTACCGCGCCTTGGGAGAGCAAGCCGACCGACCCGAGCGCTGCCAATCGCTGGCTCCCGGTCGATCAGTACATTGGTGGCATCGAGCACGCGATCCTGCACCTGCTTTATTCGCGCTTCTTCACCCGGGCGATGCGCGAGACAGGCCACGTCGATGCAAAGGAGCCGTTCAAGGGTCTCTTTACGCAGGGCATGGTCGTGCACGAGACCTACAGCCGCGGCACGGGCATGGGCCGCGAGTGGGTTGCACCGGCGGATATTCGCATCGAGGAACTGGACGGGGAACGCCGCGCCTATCACCTTTCCAGCGGTGAAGAAGTCGTGATCGGCTCGATCGAGAAGATGTCGAAGTCGAAGAAGAACGTCGTCGATCCGGACGATATCATCGCTTCTTACGGTGCAGACACTGCCCGCTTCTTCGTTCTTTCGGACTCGCCGCCGGAGCGCGACGTTATCTGGTCCGAGGCTGGCGTCGAGGGCGCCCACCGCTTCACGCAGCGACTCTGGCGTCTGATTGCCGAGGCGTCGGACAATCTCCGCGATGTTGCGCCGACTCCGGCTAAGGATGGGGAAGCTCAAGCGATTTCGCAGATCGCGCACAAGACTTTGAAGGCCGTCCAGAACGATTACGATCGTCTCTGGTTTAACAAGGCTGTCGCGAGGATCTACGAGTTCGTCAACGCTTTGGCGTCGCCATTGACCCGCGTCGCTGCAGGCGAAGGCGATACGGCGTACCGGGCCGCCGTGCGCGATGCGGCCGAGATCCTTATCCAGCTGGTAGCGCCAATGACGCCGCATCTGGCCGAGGAATGCTGGGCGGCGCTGGGCAATGGCGGATTGCTGGCGCACACCGATTGGCCTCGTTATGACGAAACCCTCGTCGTTGAAAACGACGTGATTTTGCCGGTTCAGATCAACGGCAAGAAGCGCGCCGAATTGACAATTTCTCGCGACGCAGATCAGAATGCCGTCACCGAGGGTGTGCTCGCATTGGATGACGTCAAGAAGGCGCTGAACGGTCAGACGCCTAAGAAGATCATCGTGGTTCCACAAAGGATTGTGAACATTGTCGTTTGATATCGCTTTTAAGCTGGTGCGTGGCACCGGCATTGCCGCAATCCTAGCGTCCACGGCTTTTCTCGCATCCTGCCAGGTTCGCCCCCTCTACTCCGAAAGTTCCGGCGCTGCGGGCAAGCTGGCGTCCGTCGGTTTCTCGGAAGCGGGGAGTCGTGTCGAGCAAGAGGTCCGCAATCGACTGATCTTCATCGCTTCGCGTGGCGCCGGCGAGCCCGAGAATCCCGAATACAAGGTTGAGCTCAGCGCTCGCTCGAATGTCATCAGCACGCTGCTGGTGGCGTCGTCGGACGAATCGCTTGCCGGACGTGCGACCGTCAGCGTCGACTACACTCTGAAGTCCACAAAGGACGGCCACGTCATCAAGGCCGGCAATCGCTATGCCACTGCGCTGGTCGACTTCCCAGCTCAGGAATTTGCCAAGCAACGCGCCATCCGCGACGCCGAGAACCGCGCCGCCCGGCAGGCTGCCGAGTTCGTTGGTGCCGACATTGCGGCTGCGCTTGGCCGCTGAGGAGCGGATTCATGGCGGAAATCAAATCGCACGAGTTTGAAGGCTTTCTTGAGCGATCCGCCCGCAACTACCGCCTCTTCGTGATTTATGGGCCGGATCGCGGTCTTGTTTCGGAGCGCGCCACCTCGCTGGCCGGCCGGACCGGCGTCGCGTTGGATGATCCGTTTTCGCTGATCAAACTCGATATCGGCGACCTACAGCGCGATCAGGGTCGCCTCTTGGACGAGGCGGGAGCAATCGGCCTTTTCGGCGGTGACAAACTCATCTGGATCCGTGGTGCGGCCAACGAGAAATATCTTGTCGACTCTCTCCAGGCTCTTTCAGCGAACATGCCGGACGGCACATTCGTTCTTATCGAGGCCGGTGACCTCAAGAAGGGCTCGCTACTGCGGAAAGCCGCCGAGACAGCACGCACTGTCATGGCGATACCCTGCTACGCCGATGATGCCCGCGCCCTCAACAGCCTGATAGATAGCGAACTTTCAAGCACTGGCCTGGGCATCACGCCCGATGCACGCCAGGCCCTGCTGGAGCTGATAGGGGGGGATCGGATTGCCTCTCGCAACGAACTGCGAAAGCTGGCGCTCTATTGTCGGGGCAAATCGACCATCGAAGAGCACCACGTTACGGAAATAATAGGCGACGCCAGCGCCATCTCGGTGGACGACGCCGTCGATGCCGTCCTTAGCGGCAATCCAAGCAGCTTCCTGCATGCAATGCAGAAGATCATATCGTCGAAGTCGGCGGTGTTTCTCGTGATCCAGGCCTGTCTGAAGCAGTTTCAGTTGCTGGACGCCATGAAGACGGAGATGGAGGAGAAGCGACTGCCGGCCGCTCAGGTCATGCAGACGCTTGGTCGTCATCTGCATTTCCGACGCAAGCCGATTATCGAGCAAGCATTGCGTACCTGGTCCGCAGAAGCGGTGGCACGAGAAGCAAACCGTCTGCAGGCGGCAATCCTGCAGACGCGCAAACGGGCGTCGTTGGAAGACAGCATCGCCCTACAGACCCTCCTATCGACGACGCTGCAATCGGCGCGCCGATAGCGATTCCATTTAGCGGCGCTCGAGCAGCCGGCAGATTTCTTCCAATTGTTCCAATGACTTATAGGAAATCCTGATCTGGCCGCCGCTTGCCTTGTGATTGATGGTCACGTCTAGGCCGAGAGTATCCGACAAGGTGCGTTCCAAGGCGAGCGTATCTGAGTCCTTCTGGTCCTTCTGATGCGCTGGAATCTTCGGCTCCGACTGAGCCTTGATATCATTCTGCGCCAAACGCTCCGCGTCACGGACCGACATGCCTTTCGAAACGATCGTGCGGGCGAGGGCGGTCGGATCGGAAGTCGGCACCAAGGCGCGGGCGTGACCGGCCGAGAGGCTTCCGGCGGCCAAAAGGTCCCGAACGGGCTCTGGCAGTTTCAAGAGACGCAGCGAATTCGCCACGTGACTGCGGCTCTTGCCGATAATTTCGCCGAGATCGTTCTGGGTATAGCCATACTCCGCCATCAGCTGCTCGTAGCCGAGGGCCTCTTCCAACGGATTGAGGTCGGAGCGCTGAACGTTCTCTACGATTGCAATCTCAAGAGCGGTTTTGTCATCGACATCGCGCACGATCACCGGGATCTCAACGAGGCCCGCAAGCTGTGCCGCGCGCCATCGCCTTTCGCCGGCTATAATCTCGAACTGGCTGGCGGCCAATGTGCGAACCACAATGGGCTGCACGATACCGTGCTGCCGGATCGAACCCGCGAGCTCATGCAATTCGCCGTCGTCGAAAAACCGTCGAGGATTGCGCGGATTGCGACTGACGAACTCGATCGGGACCATCCGATCGGCGCTGACGCCGGGCTTGGCGGCGTCAACGGGCATCGGTTGATCCATCTCACCAATCAATGCAGCCAGGCCGCGGCCGAGCCTTCTTTTCGAGATGTCATCGCTCATATCTACACTCGCCATTCTCTTTCAAATCACGCCGCGAGACGCTGCCGTTCGCGCTGAATAACTTCCGACGCCAGCTGCAGATATGCCTGACTGCCGGCGCACTTCAGGTCGTACAGAATTGCTGGCTTGCCATAGGAGGGTGCCTCAGACACGCGAACATTTCGAGGAATCAACGTGTGGTAGACCTTCTCTCCTAGATGCGTGCGAACATCGTTAACAACCTGTTGCGCCAGATTGTTGCGGGAATCGAACATCGTCAACACTATCCCCTGGATATCGAGGTGGGGATTTACGGTACGTCGAACCTGATCGACCGTCTCCAGGAGCTGACTCAGTCCTTCCAATGCAAAGAACTCACATTGCAGAGGAACAAGCACGGAATGTGCGGCCGCCATCGCATTCATCGTGAGCAGATTGAAGGAGGGCGGGCAGTCAACGAGAATATAAGAGAAGCGGAAAGCCTCTTCTTTCGCGAAAGCCTTCTTGAGTTTGAAAACGCGATCGCTTTGGCTCGCAATCTCCATCTCAATGCCGAGCAAGTCCATCGTCGACGGCACGATGTAGAGGTTTGGAACAGCGGTTTCCTGCGACACCTCTTCGAGGCCGTAGTCACCGAGCAAAAGATCATAGGAAGATAGCCGGCGATGTTTGCGATCGATCCCCAAGCCCGTGCTGGCGTTACCCTGCGGATCGAGATCGACGATCAGGACCCGCTCGCCGATCGCGGCCAGAGCTGTTGCCAAGTTGATGGCAGTCGTGGTCTTGCCGACGCCACCTTTCTGATTTGCGATGGTGATTATACGATTTCGTTCGCCAGCCATAGCCAAAGCCCGATCTGTTAAGCCACACGCTGGAGATTGAAGATTTCCAAAACGACAGAATCCTGCTCGACAGCGCTTTTATGTTCTAACAGATCGAATCTCCAGTCACCATGCGCTTTCTCGATCTCGCTCCGGTAATCCCGGCCTTTATGAAAGTAAGCTCGGAGGTTTGCATTCCGTTTCGACCACGGTTCAATAAAGCCCAGCAATTTGCCTACGTCCGCAAGCGCTCGCGCGGAAACAAAGTCGCAGTTCTCCACGATGGCAGGGGCGTCTTCTATTCGCACAGCGTGAATAGAGCCTCTGCCGCCGGTTTCCCGGAGGGCCGTGCGCAGAAAGGCCGCCTTCTTGTGATTGCTCTCCACGAGATGGACCCACCCATCATTGAGCTCCGCCAGCATGATGGCCGTCACTATGCCCGGAAAGCCACCCCCGCTGCCTAGATCGATCCACGTGCGAGGAAGCGGCTGGAGCTGGAAGATTTGAACCGAGTCTGCAATGTGCCGGCTCCAGGCATCGGCGAGGGTTGACGGTGCCGTCAGGTTGATCGACTTCGCCCACTTTTGAAAAAGGGCCACAAAGTGTTCGAGACGCTCCTGTGTTTCACGTGAAACACGTCGGCCGTTCAGTTGCATGGTAGGACTCTCGCAGATTGCAATAGGACAACGTCAAGCGGATGCCGCAACATCCGTCGCGCCGCGACGCAGGTGCACCAGCAACAGCGAGATCGCGGCGGGTGTCATCCCATCGATCTTTGTTGCTTGTGCAACGTTGTAAGGACGGACAGTACGCAACTTCTGCTTCAGTTCGTTAGACAGCCCGGACAACACATTGAAATCGAAGTCGGCTGGTATCACGCGGTCTTCATCCCGTTTCACGTGAGCGATATCAGCTGACTGCCGTTCCATGTAAACCGCGTAGCTCGCTTCGATCTCCAGAGCTTCAGCCACCCGGCCATTTAGCGCCTTTAGTTGGGGCCAGATCGGCGCAAGACCCGCCAGGCTAATGTCTGGGTAGGACAGAAGCTCATAAGCCGAGCGCCGTTGGCCGTCCTGATTCAATCTTAGACCGAAGCGCCCGGCTTCGCTTGGCGTGACGGAAAGTGATGCCAGCTGAGCGCGACCCGCATCCAGCGCCTCGCGATAGGCCTCAAAACGATCCCGTCGGCCTGCGGAGGCTGCGCCTATCTGTATCGCCAACGGCGTCAACCGGACATCCGCGTTGTCAGCCCTCAGCGACAAGCGGTACTCAGCCCGGGATGTGAACATGCGATATGGTTCAGCGACACCACGCGAGGTCAGGTCATCCACCATCACACCGATATAGGAATCGGTTCTGCTGAAGCGAACCTCGTCCTCACCGCCAGCCAGGCGCGCGGCATTGATGCCGGCAACGAGGCCTTGAGCACCAGCCTCTTCGTATCCCGTCGTTCCATTGATCTGCCCAGCCAAAAACAGGCCTGGCATCTTCTTCACTTCGAGCGATGGTTTCAACTCGCGCGGATCGACATGATCGTACTCGATTGCATAACCCGGCTGCACAATGCGGACGCGTTCGAGGCCGGGAATGGTATGAATGAACGCATCCTGGATCTCGGCGGGGAGGGACGTCGAGATACCGTTGGGATAGACTGTGCTGTCATCCAGGCCTTCCGGCTCAAGAAAGACTTGGTGACCGTCACGCTCGCCAAACTTAACCAGTTTATCCTCGATCGACGGGCAATAGCGCGGTCCGACGCCTTCAATTTGCCCCGAATACATGGCCGAACGCTTCAAATTCTCGACAATGATGCGATGGGTCGCCTCCGTCGTGCGCGTAACGCCACAGGTGATTTGTGGGTTCAAGATATGATCTGTCATGAACGAGAAGGGAACAGGATCCTCGTCCGCTCCCTGTTGACCGACACTCTCCCAATCGATCGTCGTCCCATCCAGCCGCGCCGGCGTACCGGTCTTCAGGCGCCCGAGACGAAGGCCCAAGTTCAAGAGCGTTTGAGAAAGGCCCACCGATGGCTTTTCACCAACGCGACCTGCGGGTATCTTTTGGTCGCCGATATGAATGAGTCCGCGCAGGAAGGTTCCCGTTGTCAACACAACTGATGCGCACTTGAGAATCCGGCTATCTTTCATGACAACCGCGGCGATCCGACCGTCTTTAATGGATAGATCGAACGCGTCGCCCTCGACCACAGTGAGATTCTCAATGCTCTCGACCTCCGCAAGCATAGCCTGCCGATAGAGCTTCCGATCCGCTTGGCTACGCGGGCCGCGAACAGCCGGCCCCTTCTTTCGATTCAGCATCCGGAACTGAATGCCGGCCGCATCAGCAACGCGACCCATCAGACCGTCCATGGCATCGATCTCTCGGACCAGGTGTCCTTTGCCAAGTCCTCCAATCGCCGGATTGCAAGACATGATCCCGATGGTATCGCGACGATGGGTCACCAGCGCCGTGTTCGCTCCAAGGCGCGCGGCGGCGGCAGCGGCTTCGCATCCAGCATGCCCGCCTCCGATGACGATGACATCGAACCGTGAGGTATCCATTATTTAAGCTCCTGAGATCGTCAGGTGATGAGCGATGTCGCCCAGGGAGTCAAGGCGTTTCACGTGAAACCAGACGACAGGGCATGATTCCGATGTTTCACGTGAATCATTTTCCGATGCAGAATTCACCGAAGATCACATCAAGCAAATTCTCGACATCCACACGCCCAGTCACTCGTCCCAAGGCGTCACTCGCGACACGCAGGTCCTCGGCCCGTAGATCCAGACCTCGATGAGGGTCATGAAGTGACGCTCGCAGCGCAGCCAATGTCTGTGTCAGCGTTTCCTTGTGGCGCGCGCGGCTCGGGATCGCCATGGACTGCGGATGTACTTTTGCTTTAAGGCGCTCAACGATCAAGCTTCGGAGTGCATCGAGACCAGTCCCGTGCGTGGTCGAAATCAATAGATCATACTCTTTAGCACTTTGACGCGGCAAATCGGATTTCGTCCCTACCAGAACGGCATCGTCGGCCACTTCCTCTGCTCCGTTTTCAATCGACACGTCCTCGATGAAGATTACTAGGTCGGCCTCTGCAATGATCTTCTCAGCCCGTCGAATGCCCTCGCGCTCCACGATCTCATCCGTCTCGCGCAGACCAGCAGTGTCGTAGAGCTTGACAAGATAGCCATCCATGCTGAGATCGACATGCAGCACATCCCGTGTCGTGCCAGCGATGTCAGTGACGATCGCAACATCGCGTTTCGCCAGGGCGTTCATAAGGCTCGACTTGCCGGCATTCGGCCTGCCCGCTATGACGACCTTGAACCCATCGCGGATGATCTCTCCGGCTTCGAGTTGCTCCAGGTGGCTTTTCAATTCGTTGACCAGGCTCGCCACATCCGCCCAAATTTGATCTGAGACCGAGCCCGGAACGTCTTCTTCGTCGGGAAAATCCAGTTCGGCCTCGATCAGCGCGCGTGCACGAGTTAGCCTGTCTGACCAGCCGTAGTAGATTGACGATAATCCTCCGGAGCTTTGCTCGACCGCAAGACGCCGCTGCATCTCAGTCTCGGCGGCGATAAGATCTGCCAAGCCTTCGATCTCGATTAGATCGAGCTTGCCGTTCTCAAATGCTCGCCGTGAAAATTCGCCTGGTGCCGCCGGCCGCAGATTGCGGAATTGGGCGAGCTCACGATGCAAGGCGTCGACGACCGCGCGGCCGCCATGCAGATGCAGTTCGGCAACATTTTCGCCGGTAAAGGAATGGGGTGCCGGAAAGAACAGAATAAGGCCGGTGTCGATGACAAGACCATTACGAGTCCGAATCGATCGTAATGCTGCCTGGCGCGCAGGCGGCACGTCGCCAACGAGAGAGGCGACAACCGCCGGCACTTCCTCTCCACTAATTCTAACGACGGCCAAGCCGGCCGGGACAGGGCCACTCGAGAGCGCGAAGATCGTTTCGTTGTTAGACGACATTTTACTACTCCAGTTCAAGGCTGAAGAGAGTTTTCGCTACAAATGACAAAGCCGGCCACAGCAGTGACCGGCTTTGTCAGAGAATCCGGCTAAGGATTACGTATTCATAGAATCGAAGAAGTCCGGGTTGTTCTTCGTCTGCTTCAGTTTGTCGATCAGGAATTCGATCGCATCGGTCGTTCCCATCGGAGCCAGGATGCGGCGCAGTACGAAGATCTTCTGGAGATCCTGACGCGGTACGAGCAGGTCTTCCTTACGCGTGCCGGACTTCAAGATGTCCATGGCCGGGAAGATACGCTTGTCGGCGACCTTGCGGTCGAGAACGATTTCCGAGTTGCCGGTTCCCTTGAACTCTTCGAAAATCACTTCGTCCATGCGGCTGCCGGTATCGATAAGCGCCGTCGCGATGATCGTAAGCGAGCCACCTTCTTCGATGTTGCGCGCTGCGCCGAAGAAGCGCTTCGGGCGCTGCAGGGCGTTCGCATCGACACCACCTGTCAGAACCTTACCGGACGAGGGGACAACCGTGTTGTAGGCGCGACCGAGGCGCGTAATCGAATCCAGCAGGATCACAACATCACGGCCGTGCTCCACAAGGCGCTTTGCTTTTTCGATAACCATTTCCGCCACCTGCACATGGCGTACAGCGGGTTCGTCGAACGTCGAGGAGATGACTTCGCCGCGAACGGAACGCTGCATGTCTGTGACTTCTTCCGGACGTTCGTCGATGAGAAGAACAATCAGATAGCACTCGGGATGATTTGCCGTAATCGAGTGCGCGATGTTCTGCAGCAGAACCGTCTTACCGGTACGCGGCGGAGCGACGATCAGTCCGCGCTGGCCCTTGCCAAGCGGCGCGACGAGATCGATGACGCGCGGCGAAAGATCCTTCGAGGTCGGGACATCCAATTCCATCCTGAAGCGTTCGTTCGGATAGAGCGGCGTCAGGTTATCGAAATGCACCTTGTGACGGATCTTCTCGGGATCGTCGAAATTGATGGTGTTGACCTTCAGCAGCGCGAAGTAGCGTTCGCCTTCCTTAGGCCCGCGGATCGGGCCCTCGACCGTGTCGCCGGTCTTCAGAGAGAAGCGGCGGATCTGGGAGGGCGAGATGTAGATATCGTCCGGGCCCGGAAGGTAGTTGGCGTTGGCGGAGCGCAGGAAGCCAAAGCCATCCTGGAGCACTTCAACGACGCCTTCGCCGATAATCTCCACGTCCTGGCTGGCAAGCACCTTCAGGATCGCAAACATCAATTCCTGTTTGCGCATCGTGCTCGCATTTTCGACCTCGAGCGATTCGGCAAATGCCAGCAGATCCGTCGGGGACTTACTCTTAAGTTCTTGAAGCTTCATTTCAGCCATGAAGTGACCATTACTCTTAAATTCTGGGGGGAGGCGATGTCGAGGGCTGTAATCGGTCCTGCGAAGGGATCGCAGACGATCGAACTTTACATACATGCCACAAGGATGAGGTGGAGCGAAAATAGCGAGTAAGGCTCACCGCCGCAAGGGGGCTGCTTAAAATCAAGCAAATTTAACCGAACCCGCTTTTTCTCAGAACGGCTTGACCACGACCAGAATGACAATCGCGATCATCAGAACCGTCGGCGCCTCGTTCATGAAGCGCCAGTAACGCGCTGAATGACGGTTCTCATCGCGCTCGAACGCCCTTGCTGCCCGCGAGAAAAAAACATGGACGGCAGTCAAAAGCACAACCAGGCCGATCTTCGCGTGCAGCCAACCGCCCTGGAAACCATAAACGGACCAAGCGAGATAGAGACCAAAGATCCAGGTCAGCATCATCGCCGGGTTCATAATCACCCGGAGCAGGCGACGCTCCATCACCTTGAATGTCTCCGACTGCGTCGAGCCCGGTTCCGCATCGGTATGGTAGATGAAGAGGCGCGGCATGTAGAACAGTCCGGCCATCCACGAGATCATCGCGATAATGTGAAGAGCCTTTATCCAGAGATAGAGATTGTCCGGGTTCCAGAGAAATAGCCCCAGGCCGAGAAGCACGAAAAACAGGATCGCAAAGTGGGCACGGCGACGCGCATACGCTCCCGGCCTCTCATCCGTCTGCTTTTCCATCTATTAACGCCTCCAACCACGGACCTGCTCGACGAGCAGCTCCACATTCCGAGGGTCGGCTTGCGGCGTGATCCCGTGACCAAGATTGAATATCAGCGGACCATTGCCGAGCTTGTCCAGAATATCATTGATCCCCTCCGACAGCGCCGCGCCGCCAGCGACCACACGCATCGGATCAAGATTGCCTTGCACGGCTCCGTCCTTCTGCAGCTCGGCGGCAAAGTCCAATGGCACCGACCAGTCAAGCCCGATCGCATCCGCCTTCGTCTTCTGCCGGTAATCTCTCAGCAGGAACCCAGCGCCTTTGGCAAAGGCAATCACTCGAGCGTTCGGACGCCGCGCCTTGATAGACGCGATCATCCGCGCAACAGGCTTCACGGCGAAAGCCTCGAATTCCCGCTCGCCGAGAACACCAGCCCAGGAATCGAAAATCTGCACGGCATCGGCACCCGCATCGATCTGCGCGACCAGATAATCAGCCGACACCTCGGCCAGGACTGCGAGCAAGCGTTCGAAGGCTTTCGGATATTTGTAGGCGAACAACCGCGCTGGAGCTTGGTCAGGCGTTCCATGGCCGGCGATCATATAAGTCGCAACCGTCCACGGTGCGCCGCAGAAGCCAAGCAGAGTCGTCTCAGAAGGCAGTTCGCGCCGCAAGCGCTCCACCGTTTCCAAAACCGGCTTGAGGTAGTCCATGACACGATCCGTCTCGATCTTATCAATTCCAGCTTCGTCAATCGGATCCATCTCCGGTCCATGCCCTTCCGTGAAGCGAACGTTGCGCTTCATCGCATCCGGGATCACCAGGATATCAGAGAAGAGGATCGCTGCATCGAAGCCATACCGCCGGATAGGCTGAAGCGTTACCTCGACGGCGTGATCAGGCGTGTAACAGAGGTCAAGGAAGCTCCCGGCTTTCGCGCGCGTTTCTCTGTACTCGGGGAGGTATCGTCCCGCCTGTCTCATCAGCCAGATTGGAGGAGGACTGAGCGTTTCGCCGTTCAAGACCCTCATGATTTTCCGACCGCTTTCACCCACGCGCTTCTTCCCTATAAAAATACAAAGATATTTTAAAAGGTTTCTATTTCTTAGAGTCTGTTTCTATCAAGGATTAAAATCTATCCACGACCGGAGCGTTTTGTCGCGCCGTCGCCGATTCCGACGGACCGAACGACAGCTTATCAAGCCGATCTCGTGGATAACTGAGAAAACGCAAATGATTCCAATCGAATAAAACGGCGGCCTTTTGGCGTTGAACTGTGGAAAAGACATGGAAAGGCGTAGAACTTTCAGAAGCTGTCCACAGAACCAACAAAGCGTGTTTAGTAGCTCCACGAAATTCCATTTGTGGAAAAGGTGGCATGTTTTCCCTTGCCTTACCCGTGCCGCGTCTCTTAGCTCTCCGTTGTCCAGTCTTTTCAACAGGCCCCGGAAAATAGCGTGGAGAACCGCACGAACTTCTTCCATCTGCATCTGATTTCTGACTCGACCGGCGAAACGTTGATTTCGGCCGGGCGCGCCGCGTCGGCACAATTCAAATCCGCCCAGCCGATCGAACACGTCTATCCGCTGGTCCGAAATCGCAAGCAGCTTCTGCAGGTCCTGCAGACGATTGATAGTCAGCCTGGGATCGTTCTCTATACGATCGTTGACCGTGAACTCGCGACGTTGGTCGATCAGCGCTGTGCAGAGATGGGTGTTGCGTCCGTGAACGTGCTCGAGCCTGTTATGGATGCCTTTCAGATCTATCTCGGCGCACCGTCGCGCCGGCGTGTTGGTGCCCAGCATGTGATGAATGCCGGCTATTTCGCGCGCATCGAAGCGCTCAATTTCACGATGGATCACGACGACGGCCAGATGCCCGATGATTACAATGACGCCGACGTCGTGATTCTCGGCATCAGTCGGACGTCGAAGACGCCGACGAGCATCTATCTTGCCAATCGTGGTATCAAGACAGCCAACATCCCCGTCGTTTATGGCGTGCCGCTCCCGGAAAGCCTGTTTGCGACGACCAAACCCTTGATCGTCTGTCTGATCGCTACCACCGATCGCATCTCTCAGGTGCGCGAGAACCGTATCCTCGGAGCGACACCCGGTTTTGATCGTGGGCAATACACGGACCGAGCCGCCATATCGGAGGAGCTAAAATACGCGCGGTCGCTCTGCGCTCGGCACAACTGGCCGCTCATCGACGTGACACGGCGCTCGATCGAAGAGACCGCGGCGGCGATTGTTGCTCTCCGTCCGAAGCTGCGTTAAGCGCTGCCGCACCAGATCTGTTCGAGGCTCCATGACACCGAAGCTTATCCTCGCATCCTCAAGCCCGTTCCGCCGCATGTTGATGCAAAATGCCGGCCTCACCTTCGAGGCGCATGCGGCTCATATTGACGAGCGCGCGGTCGAAGCGCCACTTGAACGAGAAGGCGCAACGCCGGATGCCGTGGCGCTCTTTCTCGCCAAGGCCAAGGCGAAGGAGGTCAGCGATCGGTTTCCAGCCTGTCTGGTGATCGGTTCTGATCAAACGATGTCTCTCGGCCCGCAGACCTTTCATAAGCCCAAGGATATGGCCGATGCGGCAAACCACCTTCGCGTATTGTCGGGCAAGACGCATCGGTTGAACAGCGCGATCGCGATCGCCTATGACGGCGACATCGTCTGGGAGCATGTTTCACACGCTGACCTGACGATGCGTCCGCTGGATGCCGATTTCATCCAGCGGCATTTGAAGCGCGTCGGAGACAAGGCACTCACGAGTGTCGGCGCTTACCAACTCGAGGGGGAGGGGCTTCAATTGTTTTCGCGGATCGATGGGGACTATTTTACAATCCTGGGATTACCGATGCTACCTCTGTTGGAGAAGTTGAGAGAATTGGGTGCGATTGATGGATGATTCACGTGAAACATTCGAGCCGCGGGCTTTCGTCACGGGGTTTCCTGTCAAACACTCCCGGTCGCCTCTGATCCATGGCTATTGGCTCAAGACACTTGGACTGCCGGGATCGTATCGCGCCCATGAAGTCGCGCCAGCCGATTTTCCAGCCTTTATCGCATCGCTGAAGAGCGGAGAGGCTGGCTTCGTAGGCGGCAACGTCACGATCCCGCACAAGGAAATGGCGTTCAAACTCGCCGACGATCCAGACGCGCTTTCTGAAGAACTTGGTGCATCCAACACGTTGTGGATGGAGGAGGGCCGACTCAAAGCGACGAACACGGATGGACGCGGCTTCACCGCAAATCTGGACGAGCGTCATCCTGGCTGGGACAAGGCCCACTCGGCCGTGGTCCTCGGTGCCGGTGGCGCGAGCCGCGCCATCATTCAGGCGCTCCGCGATCGGGGCATCAAGGAAATTCATCTGGTCAACAGGACCGCCGGACGCGCTCAGGAATTGGCAGACCGGTTTGGCCCGAGCGTAAAAGCGCATTCGATGGCCGCTCTGGCGGAAGTCATGCACGGCGCCGGCCTTTTCGTGAACACGACGTCGCTGGGCATGGACGGCGAGGATGCGCCAGAAATCGATTTTTCGCCGCTACTCTCTCAGGCCGTCGTAACGGATATCGTCTACGTCCCCCTGAAGACTCCCTTCCTTGTCCAAGCCGAACGGCAAGGATTTGCCATTGTTGATGGTCTCGGCATGCTGTTGCATCAGGCCGTTCCGGGTTTTGAGAAATGGTTCGGGCATCGCCCGAAGGTTGATGACAAGCTGCGCGCACTGATTATCGAGGATATGGACAAGCATTGATGCTGCGGATCGGACTGACCGGCTCGATTGGAATGGGCAAATCAACAATGGGAAAGCTCTTCGCGGAAGCGGGGGTTCCTGTGAATGATTCCGATGCCGTCGTTCATGATCTCTATGCGGGGGAGGCGGCGCCCCTTGTCGATGCTGCCTTTCCCGGAACCATGAAAGAGGGTGCCGTCGATCGGCAGGAACTGGCTCGCCAACTGGCCGGACGTGCCGACGGGTTCAAGCGCCTTGAGGCCATCGTCCACCCGCTGGTGAGGAAACGCGAAGCAGAATTCATTGAACGCGAGCGGCAGCGCGGCTCGCCGATGGTGCTGCTCGATATCCCGCTGTTGTTCGAAACAGGAGCCGAGAGCAGGGTCGATGTGATCGTGGTCGTTAGCTGTGATCCACAGATACAGCGCGAACGCGTACTTGCGCGGCCAGGCATGACAGTAGCAAAATTCGATATGATTCTTGCGCGCCAGACGCCGGATGCGGAAAAGCGCGCAAGAGCCGATTATGTGATCGATACCGGGCATAGCATCGAAACGGCCAGAAAACGGGTCGCCGAGATCGTCTCGGATCTAAAGCGGCGGCTCGCCAGCGGGGACTTCCTGAATGCGTGAAATCATTTTCGATACGGAAACCACGGGCCTGGATAACCGTGTGGACCGCATTATCGAGATCGGCGGCATCGAGCTTTTCAATCATTTTCCGACCGGCAATACGATCCACATCTACATCAATCCGGGCGACCAGAAAGTACACCCGGACGCGCTTGCCGTGCACGGCATCACAGACGAGTTTCTGAAGGACAAGCCTTCGTTCGCAGATGTTGCGCAGCAAATTATCGATTTCTTTGGTGACGCGAAGTGGATCGCGCACAACGCCACGTTCGATATGGGCTTTATAAACGCCGAGCTGGCAAGGCTCGATTTGCCGTCGATCCTGCCCGACCGGGTGCTCGACACACTGTCGATGGCGCGCCGCAAGCATCCGATGGGACCCAACTCCCTCGATGCACTTTGCCGCCGCTATGGCATCGATAACACGCATCGAACGAAGCACGGCGCGCTTCTCGACTCCGAACTGCTGGCCGATGTCTACATCGAGATGATCGGTGGTCGTCAGGCCGCCCTTGGCCTCGGAACCGTCGCGGGCAATTCGGCAGGTCAGGAAAGCGTGGTCGAGGAGATTATTATCGGGACGCTTGTGCGTCCGCGGCCCCTTGCGCCACGTCTCAGTGAAGCAGAGCAGCAAAGCCATGACGCGCTGATTGCCAAACTCGGCGCGAAGGGCGTCTGGGGAAAATACGATCTCGCAAACTAAAAATGCCCGGGGCGACCCGGGCATTTCATTTTGTTGCAGCGTGCTATGCGCGAACTGTTAGTTCGTGGTTGCCTGAACCTTGGCACGGGCCTGCTCTTCGGCAACCCGCTGCGCAAACATCTGAGAGAAATCGATCGGATCGATCATCAGCGGCGGGAAGCCGCCATTGCGCGTGACGTCGGCAATGATCTGACGTGCGAACGGGAACAGCATGCGCGGGCACTCGATGAAGAGAACCGGCAGCATGTGCTCCTGCGGGAACCCGGCAATCCGGAAGACGCCGCCATAGACGAGTTCGGTATGGAATACCGTCTTGTCGCCATCCTTGGCTTCGGCGTTCAGAGACAGAACGACGTCGAAATCCGTATCGGAGAGCGGATTGGCGTTGACGTTGACATTGATATTGATGGCCGGAGCCTTGTCACGCGCCTGCAGCGAACGCGGAGCACCCGGATTTTCGAAAGAGAGATCCTTGGTGTACTGCGCAAGAATGGTAAGGCTCGGGCTCGTTGCACCGTTATTGCTGTTTTCGTCGGCCATTGGCTTTTCCTCGAGGGCATTGGATGGTGCCGCTCTATCATTTCGGGCATGGTGTTACAACCCTGGGCCAGTCGGCCGCCGGGGACGGTTCCTCACTTGCCGAGATGCTTCCCTGACCAGGGAGAGTTGTCCTTGGGTTCGCGTCGATAATCCTCGTCGTCGAGGTCGACGATCTTGGAGTCCTTGGGGCGGTTCGACGTGTTGAAGCCGCTTGTTGAACCGACGACGACGAAACGGCGGCTGACATATTGCCAGGCAAGATCGCGCACAGCCGGAATGAAGATCAGCAACGCCACGATGTCGGTGATGAAGCCGGGGATCATCAGCAACAGGGAAGCGATCACGAACATCGCCGGGCGAAGCAGCTCGCGCCCGGGCACCATGCCGTTTCGCCCCTCGGCGGACATACGGCGGAGAATCCCGATGCCCTGGCGCCTGAGCAGGGCCATGCCGACCATGAAGCTCAATATGACAAGCGCCAGCGTCGGCCAAAGTCCGATCGCCTTTCCGACAAGCACGAAACCGGCAATCTCGGCGAGCGGAAGCAGCAACAGAAAACCAGGCAGGATCTTCAAGGGCATCGTTTTATTCCGGCTGAGCCGGACTCCGTTGGAGGGTCGCGTTGTCGACCCTATTTGAATCATCTGTATAGGCGGACTATATGGGAGTACAAATCAGGGATGTTAACAGCGGCTACGGCGGGATATGGGTTCAAACGACTTCATCACATTGTTTTTTCTTGTGGCGGCGGTGCTGATTTTTTTGCAGCTGCGCAGCGTTCTCGGTCGCCGTACGGGCAATGAGAAGCCGCCACGCGATCTTTATACGCCGCGCGATGCCGTCGGACCGGATTCTCCCGACGCCGGAAAAGTGGTGACCCTGCCACGTCGCGACTCGACGACCGAGGAAGACGATCGCTTTGCGGCAATCGATGCTTTCGCACCAGCCGGCACCTCACTCAATGAATCGCTGCGCGAAATCAACAAGGCAGACGCTTCCTTCAATCCGAAGGAATTCGTCAATGGCGCCCGCATGGCCTATGAGATGATCGTGATGGCGTTTGCGGACGGCGATCGTAAGACGCTGAAGAACCTGCTGTCGCGTGAAGTCTACGATGGCTTCGACGCCGCCATCACCGAACGCGAATCCAAAGGCGAGAAGGTGAAATCGACCTTCGTCGGCATCGACAAGGCGGAAATCGCCAGCACCGAGATCAAGGGCACGGAGGTGCAGATTACCGTCCGTATCGTCAGCCAGTTGATTTCGGCCACTTACGACAATGCTGATAAGCTCATCGATGGCGACGCGGAGAACGTTGCAGAGGTCAACGATCTCTGGACGTTTGCGCGCGATACGCGCTCCCGTGATCCCAACTGGAAACTCGTGGCCACCGAATCGGAACATGAGTGAAGACACTCCGGGCTTTGCCCTTCAAGCAATAAGCTTCGATGATCTGGAAGGCTGGATGGATGATGATCCCTCCAGCCTTTTTGAAGCGATGGAAGCATGCCGGCGGCAGATCATTGACATCAAGCCGTATCGGACGGGCTCCCTTGGCCTGACGGCGCAGGACCTTTTACCGTTGCTTGAAGCAGCGCGCAGCGAGAACATCGCGTCGGCAGCTGATGCCCGAGCCTTCTTCCAATCCCACTGTCGACCCTTCAGAATTCGTCGCACCGACGGCAATCCGGGCTTCGTCACCGCTTTCTACGAGCCTGAGATTATGGTCTCGGCCGTGCCGGATGATGAGTATCGCTTTGCCTTCTATCGCCGCCCCGACGATCTGATCGACCTTGATGAGGGTAATCGCCCTGCGGGTCTGCCGGACAGCTACGCTTTCGGACGGCTGAGCGATGACGGCATTGAAGCCTACCCGGATCGGCGGGCGATCGATGAAGGCTTCCTGGCGGGCAGGGGATTGGAGATTGCCTGGGCAAAGTCAAAGGTCGACGTCTTCTTCGTCCATGTTCAAGGTGCGGCGCGCTTGCGCTATCCTGATGGCAGGGTCGGACGCATCACCTATGCGGCAAAGGCGGGACATCCTTTCTCGGCGATCGGCAAGCTACTCGTCGAGCGCGGGGAAATCGAACGATCCGAGATTTCGATGCAGACCATTCGGCGGTGGCTTGGCGACCATCCGCAGCAGGTGGATGAGGTCCTGTGGCACAATCGCTCCTACATTTTCTTCCGTGAGGTCCCGAACGCAGATCTGAACGCCGGCCCCGTCGCCGCAGCAAAAGTGCCGCTGATTGCCGGCCGTTCGCTCGCCGTCGATCGGCTCATCCATACTTTTGGCTTCCCGTTTTTCATTCGGTCCGAGAATCTTGTCCACCTTGATGGCGGCAAGCCGCTCGCGCGATTGATGCTGGCTCTCGATACGGGCTCCGCCATCGTCGGTCCGGCGCGGGGTGATATTTTCACCGGGTCGGGTGACCAGGCGGGAGAGCTCGCCGGAACGGTGCGCCATGACGCCGACTTCGTCATTCTGCTTCCGAACGCAGCCGCAGCGAGGTTCGCCTGATGGCTCGAGACCGGAAGCTCAACACGGATGAAAGGATACTCTGGGGCAAGGTGGCACGGAGCACGCGTCCAATGCCCGGAAAGAAGGATGCACTGGCCGAGCTCGATGCGTTTCTGACAGAGGTGGAGGTTGAACAACAAACGGCAGCAGCCGCGAAACAACCTTCCGAATCTGATGTCGCGCCTCCTGCCCCGGTTGTTTCCAAAACAGGCTCGGGTATCCACCACCCGCTCGAAAGGCCGGTCAAGCGTAAGATCGCCAAGGGCCGCGTGCCATTGGAAGCCCGTATCGACCTGCATGGGCTGGTCCAGAGCGAAGCGCATATATTGCTTCTCGAGTTCCTGATGCGAGCCCATGAGCGAGGGATGAGGCATGTGCTTGTGATCACCGGCAAGGGCAGTTCGCTCGGCAGCGAAGGTGCCCTGAAACGCGCCGTCCCGATGTGGTTCTCGAAGCCGGAGTTTCGGTATTTCATCTCGTCCTATGAGACGGCAGCTCATCATCACGGAGGCGAGGGAGCCCTCTATATCCGGCTGTCGCGCCGGCATGGAGAGAGATCGTGACGCCGTTCGGTGAGGCCGTCCGCAAGCTGCGTGAGCGCAAGGGCGTCTCTCAGAAACAGATGGCGGCAGCGCTCAATGTGTCCCCGGCCTATCTCTCGGCCCTCGAACATGGACGGCGCGGCTTGCCGACCTTCGATCTGCTCCAGCGGATCGCTGGCTACTTCAACATCATCTGGGACGAGGCCGAAGAACTCTTCCTTTTGGCCCGTTCCTCGGCCCCCCGCGTGGTCGTCGATACATCGGGTTTATCGGCCGAACACACCGCTTTTGCGAACCTCCTGGCGGGTCGCATTCGCGATCTCGACCAAACGACGCTTGGCCAACTGACAAGCATTCTTAAAAACGGCGGAAAAGCGGACGGAAAACGGTCATAATCCCCTGATTTATGGCCAGTTTAAGCGCGCTGGCATTGGGAACTTGGATCAAAAACCCTATATTCTGGCATGTATAAGGCAGGTGATTCGCAAGTCTCACTTCAGCCCCGACAACAGGGAAATTCTCGAAAAGTATGACCGATATACCCACGACGGAAAACGGCGTAAGTACCGAATATGGCGCAGACTCGATCAAGGTTCTCAAGGGCCTTGATGCAGTGCGCAAGCGCCCGGGTATGTATATCGGTGACACCGATGATGGCTCGGGTCTTCATCACATGGTTTATGAAGTCGTCGACAACGCGATCGATGAAGCGCTCGCAGGCCACGCCGATATCGTGACCGTGACGCTCAATCCTGATGGGTCGGTCACCGTTACCGACAACGGCCGCGGCATCCCGACGGACATTCATACCGGCGAAGGCGTGTCGGCAGCCGAGGTCATCATGACCCAACTGCACGCCGGCGGTAAGTTCGACCAGAACTCCTACAAGGTTTCCGGTGGTCTGCACGGCGTTGGTGTTTCTGTCGTCAACGCGCTCTCCGTCTGGCTGAGGCTGAAGATCCGCCGTCAAGGCAAGATTCATGAAATGAGTTTCACGCACGGCGTAGCCGATGCGCCGTTGAAGGTGATTGGCGACGCTGGTGATGAAACCGGCACCGAAGTCAGCTTCATGCCGAGCACTGAAACCTTCACGATGACCGAATTCGACTACACCACGTTGGAGCATCGCCTGCGTGAGCTCGCCTTCCTGAATTCGGGCGTTCGCATCCTTCTGAGCGACAAGCGTCATTCTGACATCAAGCAGGAAGAGATGCTCTACGACGGTGGCCTGGAGGCCTTCGTTTCCTATCTCGACCGCGCCAAGAAGCCGCTTGTCGACAAGCCGGTGGCGATCCGCGGCGAAAAGGACGGGATTACGGTCGAAGTCGCAATGTGGTGGAACGACAGCTACCACGAGAACGTCCTGTGCTTCACCAACAACATTCCGCAGCGCGATGGCGGCACGCACATGGCCGGCTTCCGCGCCGCGCTGACTCGCCAGATCACCTCCTACGCCGATACCTCGGGCATCACGAAGAAGGAAAAGGTCACGCTGACCGGCGACGATTGCCGCGAAGGCCTGACCGCCGTTCTTTCTGTCAAGGTTCCGGACCCGAAGTTTTCGTCGCAGACCAAGGACAAGCTCGTTTCTTCGGAAGTTCGCCCGGTTGTCGAGAACCTCGTCAGCGAAGCGCTGAGCACGTGGCTGGAAGAGCATCCGACGGAAGCCAAGGTCCTGGTCGGCAAGGTGGTCGAAGCCGCCGCGGCGCGCGAAGCTGCCCGCAAGGCGCGCGAACTGACCCGCCGCAAGGGCGCACTCGACATTGCGTCGCTGCCCGGCAAGCTTGCCGATTGCTCGGAGCGCGATCCTGCCAAGTCTGAAGTCTTCCTCGTCGAGGGCGACTCGGCAGGCGGTTCGGCCAAGCAGGGCCGGTCGCGCGAGAACCAGGCGATCCTGCCGCTGCGTGGTAAGATCCTCAACGTCGAACGTGCTCGCTTCGACAAGATGCTTTCGAGCCAGGAAATCGGCACGCTGATCACCGCGCTCGGCACAGGCATCGGCAAGGACGAGTTCAATGCCGAAAAGCTGCGCTACCACAAGATCATCATCATGACGGACGCTGACGTCGACGGCGCCCACATTCGTACGCTGCTGTTGACCTTCTTCTTCCGCCAGATGCCGGAACTGATCGAGCGTGGCCATCTCTACATCGCCCAGCCGCCGCTTTATAAGGTCTCGCGCGGCAAATCGATCCAGTACGTGAAGAACGAGAAGGCCCTTGAGGACTACCTGGTCGGCCAGGGTCTCGAAGATGCTGCCTTAAAGCTCGGCAGCGGCGAAGTGCGGACCGGCCAGGATCTTGGCGAGGTGATTAGCGATGCGTTGCGCCTCCGCGCGCTCCTTGACAATCTGCACTCGCGCTACAATCGCGCTGCCGTCGAACAGGCAGCAATTGCTGGTGCTCTCAATGCTGAAGCCGTTAGCGACCGCTCGAGAGCAGAACAGCTCGCCGGTGAAGTCGCCAGACGTCTTGACCTGATTGCGGAAGAGACAGAGCGCGGTTGGGAAGGGGGCCTCACGAGCGAAGGCGGCATCAAACTTGAGCGTATGGTGCGCGGCGTGAAGGAAGTTGTCGTTCTCGACATGGCGTTGATCGGCTCGCAGGACGCGCGGCTTCTCGATCAGCTGTCGGCTCGCTTGAAGGACATCTATCAGGTGCCTCCGTCACTCTCCCGACGCGACGGTGATGTCGAGATTTCCGGCCCACGGGCGTTGCTGGACGCGATTTTCGCAAGCGGCCGCAAGGGTCTGACGATGCAGCGCTACAAGGGTCTCGGCGAAATGAATGCCGAGCAGCTCTGGGAAACGACGCTCGATCCGAACGTTCGTTCGCTGCTGCAGGTGAAGGTTGCCGATGCAACGGACGCTGACGGCTTGTTCGCACGCCTGATGGGTGACGAAGTCGAACCTCGCAGAGAGTTCATCCAGGACAACGCGCTGAACGTTGCAAACCTCGACATCTAGCGAGCGGAGCTCGTTTCCGCCTAGAGGCCGCATAAAAAAGCCCCGCGCATCGGCGCGGGGCTTTTTCGTGAGAACTAGTTGGCGACAAATTTGCCCCTGAAGGCGACCTCTGAAAGAGGCTTGCGCTGGCTCGGAACTTCCCGCTCCTGGTTCCGCTCCGAAAGGACGCTCTTATCGGCAAGACGTCCCAACGCGACGCCCGCCTCCACCCGGTAACCCTCGGGAATAGCAAAAGTTTGCTGGATCTCTTCGTGCTTGATGCCGCCCATCCCGTGAGCGTAGAAACCAGAAAGCCGGGCTTGAAGCGCGAGATAACCCCAAGCAGTACCGGCGTCGAACGAGTGTGTGTAGCTTTTCCTACCTTCGGAGAAGTCGCCGCTGAAGCCTCTTGAGACGACGTAGATCAGCGCCGAGGCGTTCTTTGCCCACTCTTGATTTGACTCGACGAGGAGACCGACGAATTTGTCCCAGTCCTCGGATCCTTGGAGCGCATAGATGAAGCGCCACGGCTGCTGGTTGGCGGACGACGGTGCCCAATGCGCGGCGTCCAGTATCGTCAGGAGCTCCGATTCATCGATCACTTCGCCGGTGAAAGCACGCGGTGACCAGCGCTCGAGAAACAAGGGG
Source organism: Hyphomicrobiales bacterium (assembly GCA_900466985.1). GTDB lineage: Bacteria > Pseudomonadota > Alphaproteobacteria > Rhizobiales > Rhizobiaceae > Rhizobium. The sequence continues at coordinate 49,020 of UBOA01000001.1, read as the reverse complement.
TCGATCGAATATTGGGATTCACGGCTATTGCTCTTTGTCATGTCTCTTCCAAGTGCTGTTTCAGGCATTCCAGGTGATGCGGAGTTCTTCGCGGAAAGCAAATCGCTTCAGGTGGTCGGCAACGACACTCTCGTATCGCTCTAGCTGCGATGCGTCAGCGGCCGACAATCTCATGTGAAGCGCCGCGTGATCGGCTGAAAACGTGACTTCGGCGGTATCACTGAAGGGTACACGCCCGCTTTCCGCCGTGAATTCCACGGTAAACTTGTGGCTCCAGTGTTTGCAGAGCTGTTGGAGATACTTGCTGGCGTGTTCGGTGGCGACAGTCGAGGTCGAAACAGGCATATCAAGCTCCTTCCTGCCTTCCTTAGGCCCCATCCGATGCGTTTGGCAAGCAACTCCGCCATCTCCGGTGGTACACAGTCTGTTTCAACAATAGCGGCCTCCCACGCGCGTAAAGGCACGCTAAGTTCCGCCAATATCAGCATGAGAGGAAAAACGCCTTGCTCGTAAATGGAAAGTGGACGGAAGATTGGCAGCCGGTACAGGCCAAGGACGAGAAGGGCGGCTTTGTCCGTCAGATCTCCAGCTTCCGCAATTGGGTTACCCCTGACGGCGCCGCGGGCCCGACGGGAGAGGGCGGCTTCAATGCCGAGGCGGGACGCTATCATCTTTACGTGGCCTATATCTGCCCTTGGGCATCGCGGACGCTGATCGGTCGAAAGCTGAAAGGGCTGGAATCGGCCATCTCGGTTTCAGTCGTCGAGCCGGTATTGACGAAGCAGGGCTGGCGGTTCGGCGACTATCCGGGCGCCACGCAGGATCACATTCACGGCGCAACGTATATGCACGAGATCTATACGAGTGCGGCACCCGACTTTACCGGCCGCGCAACCGTGCCCGTGCTCTGGGACAAGCAGTTGCAGACGATCGTCAACAACGAGTCGGCTGATATCCTGCGGATGATGAACGAAGGTTTCGGCGATCTTGCTAGCAATCCGATCGACCTATATCCGGCAGCGCGTCGCACCGAGATCGACGCCTTCAACGAACGGATCTATCCGAGCCTCAACAATGGCGTCTACCGCGCGGGCTTTGCTACGACGCAGCTTGCCTACGAGGAAGCGTTTGCCGGTGTATTCAAGTGCCTCGACTGGGTGGAAACAGAGCTGGGCGATCGGCTCTTCCTGTTTACCGATCATCCGACCGAAAGCGATGTTCGCCTTTTCGTGACGCTCGCGCGCTTCGATATCGCCTATCACGGCCTGTTCAAATGCAATTTGCGCCGTCTCTCCGACTACAAGAATCTTCGCCGCTTCTGCCGGCGAATGCTCGATTGGCCGGGTGTCGCCGAGACCGTCGGCTTTGACCATATAAAGCGCGGCTACTACTCGATCGAAAGCCTCAACCCCACAGGCATCGTGCCTGCGGGTCCCGATCTAGGCGAAATTTTCTGAAGCAGCGTACCGCTTCGGCAAAAAGCCATAATGACACCGGTGAATATCTCGTTCATAGGTGATCAAAACGTGGATGCTGCTTAGGAGGAAATATTATGAAGCTCATGCGTGTTGGAGAGGTTGGTCGCGAGAAACCGGCCATGGTCGATTCCGATGGCAAGATCCGCGATCTGTCGGCGCACGTCTCGGACATCGGCGGCGAAGCGATTTCGCCCGAGGGCCTGTCGAAACTCAAGGCTCTTGACGCGAAGAGCCTGCCGGAACTCGCCTCGGGTCGCATTGGCGCCTGCGTCGCCGGCACCGGAAAGTTCATCTGCATCGGCCTCAATTTCTCCGACCACGCTGCTGAAACCGGCGCGACTGTTCCGCCGGAGCCCGTGATCTTCATGAAGGCAACATCGGCCATCGTCGGGCCGAACGACAATGTCCTGATCCCGCGTGGCTCCGAAAAGACCGATTGGGAAGTGGAACTCGGTGTCGTCATTGGCAAGACGGCAAAGTACGTCAGCGAAGCCGAAGCGCTTGAATATGTTGCCGGCTACTGTGTTTCCCACGACGTTTCGGAGCGCGCCTTCCAGACGGAACGTGCAGGCCAGTGGACCAAGGGCAAGTCCTGCGACACATTCGGTCCGATCGGACCCTGGCTCGTTACCAAGGACGAGATTGCCGACCCGCAAAATCTTGGCATGTGGCTGAAGGTCAACGGCGAAACCATGCAGAACGGCTCGTCGAAAACCATGGTCTATGGAGTCGCTCATGTGGTGTCTTACCTCAGCCAGTTCATGTCGCTGCATCCGGGCGACGTGATCTCGACCGGCACGCCTCCGGGCGTCGGCATGGGCATGAAGCCGCCGCGCTTCCTCAAGGCTGGCGACGTAGTGGAGCTCGGCATTGAAGGCCTGGGTACGCAGAAGCAGACCTTCCTGGCTGATCGATAACGTCCGTTCTGCGATCATTAAGCATTCGAGCGCACCATCATGCCGGGGGTAAATTCCCCGGCATTTCTTTTTGCGGTGCGGATGGCAATGTTGCTGCGCAACAAAAACCTGTTAATCTGCGTTGAGGTGCCAGCACGTCGTTGGAAAGAATCCGATGCCTCTCAATCGGCGTCGTCTTCCAGGTTAGAGAAAGGTGGCGCATCTCATGTTTTATCAGCTTTATGAATTGAACCATGCCGCATTGGCGCCTTATCGGGCTTTCGCCGATATCATGCGCATGGTCTATGCCAATCCCCTCAATCCGATTTCGCAGACGCCCTGGGGGCGTACGATGGCGGCAAGTCTCGAGATGTTCGAGCGGACGACCCGCCGTTACGGCAAACCGGCCGTCGGTCTGAATGACACTGTTGTCGAGGAAGGAAAGGTGGCCGTACGGGAAGAGATCGTCTGGTCGCATCCCTTCTGCAATCTGCTCCATTTCGCGCGCAATGTTCCAAGCAGCCATGCGCCAGACCCGCGCATTCTCATCGTCGCGCCGATGTCGGGCCACTACGCGACACTGCTGCGCGGCACGGTCGAAGCGTTGCTGCCAAGCGCCGACGTTTACATTACCGACTGGATCGATGCGCGCATGGTGCCGATGACCGAAGGCACTTTCGATTTTGACGACTATATCGACTACGTCATCGAGATGCTCCGCTTCCTGGGCCCGGATACGCATGTGATTGCCGTCTGTCAGCCTTCCGTGCCGGTCTTGGCTGCCGTCGCCCTCATGGAAGCGGAGAACGATCCGTTTTCGCCGTCATCGATGACCCTGATGGGCGGACCGATCGACACGCGCATCAACCCGACAGCCGTCAACCAGCTTGCCAAGGAACGCTCGCTGGAATGGTTCGCGGATAATGTGATCATGAATGTGCCCTGGCCGCAGCCGGGCTTCATGCGTCCGGTCTATCCCGGCTTCCTGCAGTTGTCCGGCTTCATGTCGATGAACCTCGATCGGCACGTGATCGCTCACAAGGAGTTCTTCATGCATCTTGTGAAGAACGATGGCGAGCCGGCCGAAAAGCACCGCGACTTCTATGACGAGTACCTCGCGGTCATGGATTTGACGGCGGAGTTCTACCTTCAGACGGTCGAACAGGTCTTCATCAAGCACGCGCTGCCGAAGGGCGAGCTGCTCCACCGTGGCAAACTTGTCGATCCGGCCGCAATCCGCAACGTGGCACTTCTCACCGTCGAGGGGGAAAACGACGACATCTCCGGCGTCGGCCAGACACAGGCTGCGCAGACCATCTGTGTCAACATCCCCGACAACATGCGCATGCACTACCTGCAGCCCGACGTCGGCCACTATGGCGTCTTCAACGGCTCACGCTTCCGCCGGGAGATTGCGCCGCGGATCATCAGCTTCGTGAAGGAACATGCCCGTTCCGGAACGCCCGTGGTGAAGCGGGTGATCAAGGGCGGAAAATCCGCCTGATTTAGAGTATTCTGAATTAGCGATTGTATTTCAAGGCGTTGTCCGATTTGGGCGGGCGCTGCCTTGAAGCGGGCCAAGCGTGTAACCACATCGATTCCAGCGTTCGGTATCTCGCCGGACGCGGAAAATGCGAGGACACCGCACGATGAACCAGTCAGCATTGCTTCGCCCGGATTGGACTCCGGCTACCATTGCCCTGATGATCCTCGGCTTCGTGGTTTTCTGGCCTCTGGGTCTCGCCATGCTCGCCTACATCATCTTTGGGGAGCGTTTGCGCGATTTCAAGCGCGACGCCAACAGCGCCGCCGATGGATTCTTCGCCGGCTGCCGACGTTCACATGGCCGCTATCGCCCTCATTTCTCGACGGGCAATGTCGCCTTCGACGATTGGCGCAAGGCTGAACTCGACCGGCTGGAAGAAGAGCGTCGCAAGCTTGATGAAATGCGCGAGGAATTCGATTCCTACATGCGCGAACTGCGCCGCGCCAAGGACCAGGAAGAGTTTGACCGCTTCATGCGCGATCGCAAGAACGGCAAGCGTAATGACAATGGTCCGGTAGCAGAATACCAGACTCCGTAATTCCCAGGACTGTTCAGCACTGAAACTTGAACCGGCATCATCGATGCCGGCTTTTCTTTGCCAAGAATTCCAGCGAATCATATAGAAAATGCCCATGTTCCCGCTCCTCGCAAAGCCACGCCGCAGCGTTCGAAAACCGGCTCCGCCGGAAACGCGAACGCTTGACGTCGCCGGACGCCTGATGCCGCTGACGATCAAGCAGCACGAGCGGGCAACCCGCATTACCTTGCGGATCGAGCCTGGTGGTCGGGGCCTAAAAATGACGATCCCGAGCGGATTGGCACAGCACGAGGTAAACGCCTTCCTCGACCGCCATCAGGGCTGGCTTTTGACCAAGCTTGCCAAATTCTCGACCGACAGCGGTCTTCGTGATGGCGGCACCATTCTCTTTCGGGGCGTATCCCATCGCATTCACCACACCGGCAGCCTGCGCGGCCTGACGGAAGCCATTATCGTTGATGGCAAACCCGTGCTCAAGGTCAGCGGCATGTCCGAGCATCTCGGACGCCGGATTGCCACGTTCCTGAAGAAGGAAGCGCGAGCCGATCTCGAGAGGCTGGCAACGTTCCATGCCCGCTCGATCAATGCGCCGATCAGGTCGATCGCCATGAAGGACACCCGCAGTCGGTGGGGTTCCTGCTCCTCGGAGGGAAACCTGAGCTTTTCGTGGCGGATCGTCATGGCGCCGCCGTCTGTGGTCGACTACCTCGCGGCCCATGAAGTCGCTCATCTCAAGGAGATGAACCACGGGCCACGCTTCTGGACGCTCTGCAAGAAGCTGTGCCCCCACATGGAAGAGGCGAAGCTCTGGCTGAAGCGGCACGGTAGTCAACTGCACGCCATCGATTTCGACTGAGCGACGCCTCGCAAAAATCAGCTTTTGTCGTGATTTGGCTCGACTCCTAGCGCTTTTCGTGTCACTTCGCTGCCATGAAACCGGATATCAAAATCTGCGGACTGAAGACGCCTGAGGCGATCGATCGTGCACTCGCGCGCGGTGCCACACATATCGGCTTCATCTTCTTCGAAAAGAGTCCCCGCTACATCGAGCCTGATATCGCCGGCAAGCTTGCGGAACCGGCTCGCGGCAAGGCCAAGATCGTTGCGGTTTTGGTCAATCCTAGCAACGACGATCTTGATGAAATCGTGGCGCTGCTTCGGCCCGATATCCTGCAGCTGCATGGCGACGAGAGCCCGGAGCGCGTTTTGACCATCAAGGCGGTGTATGGACTGCCGGTCATGAAGGCTTTCTCGGTGCGGTCGGCTGACGATCTGAAGCGGGTCGAGGCCTATGTCGGCATCGCCGACCGCTTCCTCTTCGACGCAAAGCCGCCGAAAGGGTCGGATTTGCCGGGTGGCAACGGCGTGTCCTTCGACTGGAGCCTGCTTACCTGGCTTGACGGCAGCGTGGATTACATGCTTTCCGGTGGCCTGAACAAGGGCAATATTGCCGAGGCGCTCGGCATCACCAAGGCACCGGGGATCGACGTATCTTCGGGGGTCGAAAGCGCACCCGGCGTCAAGAACGTCGCAATGATCGATGAGTTTTTCGATGCGGTCCAAACGGCTTGTCAGCCCGAAACGGCCTCAGGGAGTTGAGAGTGAACCAGACGCCAAAACCGAATTCCTTCCGTTCCGGCCCTGATGAAGACGGCCGCTTCGGCATCTACGGCGGCCGTTTCGTCGCCGAAACGCTGATGCCTTTGATCCTCGACCTGCAGGACGAGTGGAACAAGGCAAAGGACGATCCGGAATTTCAGGCGGAGCTGAAGCAGCTTGGCACCCACTACATCGGTCGCCCAAGCCCGCTCTATTTCGCCGAGCGTCTGACGGCGGAACTCGGTGGCGCGAAGATCTATTTCAAGCGCGAAGAGCTGAACCACACCGGTTCGCACAAGATCAACAACTGCATCGGCCAGATCCTGCTCGCCAAACGCATGGGCAAGACCCGTATCATCGCCGAAACCGGTGCCGGCCAGCATGGTGTTGCCTCCGCAACGGTTGCCGCCCGCTTTGGTCTCCCCTGTGTCGTATACATGGGCGCAACCGACGTCGAGCGTCAGGCGCCGAACGTGTTTCGCATGAAGCTGCTCGGTGCCGAGGTGAAGCCGGTGACTGCAGGCCACGGCACGCTCAAGGACGCCATGAACGAGGCATTGCGCGACTGGGTCACCAACGTCGACGATACCTATTACCTGATCGGCACGGCCGCCGGTCCGCATCCCTATCCGGAAATGGTTCGCGACTTCCAGGCCGTCATCGGCACCGAAGCCCGTGAGCAGATTTTGGAAGCCGAAGGTCGGCTGCCGGATCTCGTCATCGCTGCCGTCGGTGGCGGTTCGAACGCGATCGGCATCTTCCATCCGTTCCTCGATGACGAGAGCGTCAAGATGGTTGGCGTCGAAGCCGGTGGCAAGGGCCTCAATGGCGACGAGCACTGCGCCTCGATCACCGCGGGTTCGCCCGGCGTCCTCCACGGCAACCGCACCTATCTGCTGCAGGATGGCGACGGCCAGATCAAGGAAGGCCATTCGATTTCTGCTGGTCTCGATTATCCCGGCATCGGCCCCGAGCATTCCTACCTGAACGACATCGGTCGCGTCGAATATGTGCCGATCATGGACCATGAGGCGCTCGAAGCCTTCCAGACGCTGACCCGCCTCGAAGGCATCATTCCGGCGCTGGAGCCGTCGCACGCGCTGGCCGAAGTCATCAAGCGCGCGCCGAAGATGAGCAAGGACGAGATCATCCTGATGAACCTCTCCGGCCGCGGCGACAAGGACATCTTCACTGTCGGTAAGATTCTGGGAATGGGTGAGTAAGCATGACCGCACGTATGGACAAACGCTTCGCCGATCTGAAGGCGGAAGGCCGGCCGGCACTCGTCACCTATTTCATGGGCGGTGACCCGGACTACGAAACCTCGCTCGGCATCATGAAGGCTCTGCCGGAGGCGGGTTCGGACGTTATCGAGTTGGGCATGCCGTTCTCCGATCCGATGGCCGATGGTCCGGCGATCCAGATGGCCGGCCAGCGCGCTCTGAAGGGCGGTCAGACGCTGAAGAAGACCCTGCAGCTCGCCACCGATTTCCGCAAGACGGACGACGCGACGCCGATCGTAATGATGGGCTATTACAACCCGATCTATGTCTACGGCGTGGAGAAGTTCCTCGACGACGCGCTGGCAGCCGGCATCGATGGCCTCATCGTCGTCGACCTTCCGCCCGAGATGGATGACGAACTCTGCATCCCCGCGATCAAGAAGGGGATCAATTTCATTCGTCTGGCGACGCCGACGACCGATGAAAAGCGCCTGCCGACCGTTCTTCGGAACACGTCCGGCTTCGTCTACTATGTTTCGATGACGGGTATCACAGGCTCGGCTCTGCCGGATCCGTCTCTAGTCTCGGGCGCCGTCAAGCGCATCAAGCAGCACACCAACCTGCCTGTTTGCGTCGGCTTCGGCGTCAAGACCGCCGACCACGCAAAGGTCATCGGCAGCTCGGCCGATGGCGTGGTTGTCGGCACTGCAATTGTCAATCAGGTGGCAACGAGCCTCACCAAGGATGGGAAGGCGACAGCCGATACCGTCCAGGCCGTCGCCACCCTCGTTCGTGGACTGTCAACGGGTACACGTTCGGCGCGCCTTGTTGCTGCCGAATAGTTTCCCCACATTGGCAAGAGTCAATCAGGAGTTTTCGACTTGAACTGGATCACCAACTACGTCCGCCCCCGCATCAATTCCATGCTGGGCCGCCGCGAAGTGCCGGAGAACCTCTGGATCAAGTGCCCGGAAACGGGTGAGATGGTCTTCCATAAGGATCTGGAAGACAATAAGTGGGTCATTCCGGCCTCGGGCTATCACATGAAGATGCCGGCGAAGGCTCGCCTTGCCGACCTTTTCGACGATGGCGTCTACGAGGCCCTGCCGCAGCCGAAGGTCGCCCAGGATCCGCTGAAATTTCGTGATTCCAAGAAATACACGGACCGTCTGAAGGACAGCCGCATCAAGACCGAGCAGGAAGACACCATTCTCGCCGCCGTCGGCAAGATGCACGGCCTGAAGATCGTGGCTGTCGTTCATGAGTTCAACTTCATGGGCGGTTCGCTCGGCATTGCCGCGGGCGAGGCGATCGTCAAGGCGTTCGAACGCGCCATTGCGGAGAAGTGCCCGCTGGTCATGTTCCCGGCTTCGGGTGGCGCCCGCATGCAGGAAGGTATCCTGTCGCTGATGCAGCTGCCACGCACGACCGTGGCGGTAGACATGCTGAAGGAAGCAGGACTGCCCTACATCGTCGTGCTGACCAATCCGACCACTGGCGGCGTTACCGCGTCCTACGCGATGCTCGGTGACCTGCATCTGGCCGAACCCGGGGCTGAAATCTGCTTTGCCGGCAAGCGCGTCATCGAGCAGACGATCCGCGAAAAGCTGCCGGAAGGTTTCCAGACCTCCGAATATCTGCTGGAACACGGCATGGTGGACATGGTCGTCAAACGCCACGATATTCCGGATACGCTCGCACGCGTCTTGAGGATCCTGACGAAAAAGCCGGTTGCGAACCTCTCCAAGGAGAACAGCGGGACGCTTGCTATAGCTGCAAGCGCCTGACAGAACCCATCACAGGCGGGTTGAGCGATGATACCCAGGGGCCAAGCCGTAGTGAGCGAAGCAGCACAGGAAATCGATAAGCTGTTGGGCCTGCATCCCAAGGGCTTCGATCTATCCCTGGATCGCATCACCCGGCTGCTTTCTGTCCTCGGGGATCCGCAGAAGAAACTGCCGCCCGTCATTCATGTGGCGGGCACCAACGGCAAGGGGTCCGTGACGGCGTTTTGCCGGGCTTTGCTGGAAGCCGGCGGCTACAGCGCGCATGTCCATACCTCTCCGCATCTCGTCAACTGGCACGAACGCTATCGGATCGGCGTCAAGGGCGGTCGCGGGCAATTGGTGGACGATGCGGTCTTCGCCGAGGCGGTGCGGCGCGTGGCGGCCGCCAATGACGGGCAGCAGATCACCGTTTTCGAGATCCTCACCGCAGTCACTTTCATTCTGTTCTCGGAGCATCCGGCCGATGCCGCGATCATCGAGGTAGGCCTCGGCGGTCGTTTCGACGCGACGAACGTCATCTCGGACCCGGCCGTCTCGGTCATCATGCCGATTTCCTTGGACCATCAGCCTTATCTCGGCGATCGCGTCGAACTGATCGCGGCAGAAAAAGCCGGTATCATGAAGCGTGGGCACCCTGTTGTGATCGGCAAGCAGGAATATGATGCCGCGCTTGACGTTCTGATGTCGACCGCCGAACGGCTGAACTGCCCGACCGCGGTCTTCGGCCAGGACTATATGGCGCATGAGGAGTATGGCCGTCTCGTCTACCAGGACGAGTTCGGTCTCGCCGACCTGCCATTGCCGCGGCTTCCCGGCCGCCATCAGTACGCCAATGCCGCAGCGGCGATCCGCGCCGTCAAGGCTGCTGGTTTCACGGTCACCGAAACGATGATGGAAAAGGCGCTGCTGTCGGTCGAGTGGCCAGGTCGGCTTCAGCGGCTGAACGACGGGAATCTTATGGCCAGTGCTCCGGCCAAAGCGGAAATCTGGGTCGATGGCGGCCACAATCCCGGCGCCGGCGAAGTTATCGCCGAGGCCATGGCGAATTTCGAGGAGAAGCAGCCGCGGCCGCTCTTCCTGATCATCGGCATGATCAACACCAAGGATCCGGTCGGCTACTTCAAGGCTTTCAAGGGATTGGCCGAGAAGGTCTATTGCGTGCCGATCCGCGGCAGCGACGCGATGATCGATCCGGTGATCCTTGCAAACGCCGCCTATGATGCCGGCCTCGTCGCGGAACCGATGTCGACGGTCAGCGACGCGTTGGAGGCGATCAAGGAGGGTGCCTTTGAACAGGCCCACCCACCGCGCATCCTGATCGGCGGCTCTCTCTATCTCGTCGGCGACGTGCTAGCCGACAACGGCACGCCCCCGAAATGAAAAAAGCCCGGTCAAATGCCGGGCTTTTTCCTATTCTGCTTATGGACAAATTAAGCGGCGCTCGAGATCCAGCTTGAAAGGGCGGTCTTCGGGGCAGCGCCAACCTTGATGTCAGCAACTTCGCCGGCCTTGAAGATGGCGAGCGTCGGAATGGAGCGGACGCCGAACTGAGCGGCCAGTTCCGGGTTCTCATCGATATTGAGCTTGGCGACCTTCACCTTGCCCTGAAACTCGACGGCGAGTTCTTCGAGGCTGGGAGCGATCATCTTGCACGGGCCGCACCATTCAGCCCAGAAATCGACGACGACGGGTTCTGCAGATTCCAGAACTTCCGACTGGAAGTTGTTGATATCGACTTTTACGGTAGCCATAGGCTGCTCCTTTACGGATTCCTGTTGAAACACATGTGAGCGTGCGGTGCGGGAATTTCAATGCCCGTATTTCACTTTGTCTCGAGTTGCGCAAGCGCCGACGCCAATGCATCCGGCGTCAGCGTGTGAACCGAAGCATTTTCAGTATAGACGAGCACGCAATCGACGCGCTTGCCGGGATAGAGTGGCGCCAGGATCTCGCGATAGATGGCAAGCTGCGCCTTGTGGGCAAAGGGTATGGCCTCTGCCGTTCGCGGCGGGACCCGATTGGTCTTGTAGTCCAGCACGACGACGCGGTCATCGAAGACCGCCATTCTGTCGACACGGCCGGAAACGGCGTAGTCCTGGCCGGCGATCGTCAGCGTCCCCATGACGGAGACCTCCGCCTGTGCATGGGTCGAGAAGACTGCCTCGAGGTCGGCTGCGCCCAATAGTGTCAGAACCGTATCCACCAATTGCTGCCGCTCTGCTTCGGGCCAGAACGGCGCGGCACGCTTTGCGTATCGCGATGCTGCGTCTGGCTGATCGCCGCGTGGCACATCCGGCAGCACCTGCAACATGCGGTGGAGGAGCCGCCCTTTTTGCAGCGAGCGATCCGGCTTTCCCGTTTCCGCGAAAAGCGGGGAGGCGACGAGGAGGTCATCGGCGCCATCGTCTATGATCGTTCCGACACCGGATGGGCTGAGCGGGCGCGGCAATTGTCTGCGCGGTGGCAGTGGCCTGTCGAGGCCAGGCGGGACCGTCTGTTGTCTGGCGGTCTCCTCACTGCGTTCAAGGCGCTCGAACCTTCTCTCTATCCGTGGGACGCGCCATTCGATGCCAGCCCACGTCCCGTCCGGCCCGGAAAATGTCGTAGCAGACACATGCGGATGGCTGTCCGTCATCGCAGCGGAAATCATGGCATGCCACGTATCGGTGTTGGGGCGAATGCCCCGATAGCCGCAAACGGTCAGGCGATCGGCGGCCCGGGTCATCGCAACATAGAGCAGCCGGCGATATTCCTGTTCCGCCAGCGATTGGATGCGTGTCGCGTCGGCCTGGGTCAGCGAGTTGCTGAGGTCGCCGATCGGAACCCATGCCGGCATGGGCGGCTCACCGCTCCCCTGTTCAAGCAGCCGCAGCTTCGGCATGTGCGAATGGGTGAAGGCCTTCGAGCCGCCGTCGACGAGGAACACGATCGGTGCCTCCAAGCCCTTTGAGGCGTGGACTGTCATGATCCTGACTTCATTCCGGCCTTTGTCCTGCTCGCGCTTCACCTCCGGTGCTTCGATTTCAAGCGTCGAAATGAAGGATTGCAGGCCTGGCAGGCCCGAGCTTTCGTGATCAAGCGCGAATGTCAGGAATTCATCGAGAATATCGCTGACCTCGGTTCCGAGCCGGGCAAGGAATTGTCGTCGGCCGCCGTGGCATCCGAGAACACGAGCATAGAAATCGTGAACCGACAGCGTCTCGGATTCGTCCAGGAAGAGCCTGAGGCGAGAGACGGCTGTTTCAAAGCGCGCATTTCCATCAGCGGCGAACTTCTGCACGTGAGCCCAGGCACTCTCGCCCTCCGTACGCAGGGCGGCAATTGCGAAGACGTCGTCTTCGCTCAGATCGAGAAGCGGGCTCTTCATCAGCGCTGCCAAGGAGAGGTCGTCCTCGGGCAACAGTAGAAAGCGGCCGAGCGCTACGAGGTCCTGCACGGCAATGTGGCTCGTCAGGCGCAGGCGGTCGGCGCCGGCAACTGGTATGTCGCCGCGCCGCTTCAAGGCGCGTGTCAGCGCGTTGACGAAGGCGTCGCGCTTGCGCACGAGGACGAGGATATCGCCGGCCTCGATCAACCGCTCCTTGCCCTTCTCGACGATCGTTTCCTTGCCCACCAGATTGCCGATCGCATGAGCAATGCGACGGGCGAGAACGGATGCTGGGGCGCTCTCCGGCGTGGCGTCAAAGGGTGCGGTCCAATCTTCTTCCTTGATCGTCGCTTCAGGCGCGACCATCTCCCAGAGATCGACTGCGCCCGGGTGGCCTATGCGGTTGGAACGGTGCACCACCGGCTCGCCTGCCGCACTTAACCCGCGGGCATTTTCAGCCGGTGTGAAGATGTGGTCCACTGCGGCAAGGACATCCGATGTCGATCGGAACGAGAGCGGCAGCCGCACCGTCGAGAAGGCGAGCCCGCTCTGCGAGACGCGCCGACGCGTCCGCTGGCTTTCTTCGGAAAAGCGTTCGGGCCGAGCGCCCTGGAAAGAATAGATCGATTGCTTTTCGTCACCGACGGCAAAAAGGGTCCGCACGACCTTGCGGGCGCTCTCGCCGGAAAAGAAATCCTCGGCCAATGACTGGATCACGCTCCACTGGATCGGACTTGTATCCTGTGCCTCGTCGACAAGGATATGGTCGATCCCCTGGTCGAGCTTATAGTGGATCCAGGGGCCAACGTCGCTTTTGTGCAAGAGTTCGGCAGTCCGCGTTATCAGATCCTCGAAATCGAGTTGGCTGCGCTGTTTCTTGAGGTCGTCATAGTCTTTGTTGAGACGGTCGGCGAGGATCAGTGCTGCGCGTGTTGCCTCGTACATGCGGGCCGTTTTCCACTGATCCCGACACAATACCACGTGCGCTCGGGCCGTTGCCACGGCGTCGATGAGCTCGGGTGCTTCAGTCAGCATGGCCTTCACTAAAAACTGCGAATCCGCCTTTGGTTCACCCTTTACGGTAAGGAAGATTTTCTCCAGCACCGACGCCCGGCGCACGTGATCCCGTTCGCGCGCTGCGAACCGCAAGCCGGTTGCGATATCGTGCGCCTTTGCCCCGCCCTTCTGATCCGCAAGGTCTAGGTACCGGTCGAGCATGCCGCCGCGCAGACCAGGAAGCGGCCAATACGACTCGGCGATCCCGGTCGCAGTATCATCTTCAGAAAGGTGAAGCTTCGTGCGCAGTACCGCATCGAGGCCACCCTTCCGCTCCGCATCCTGAGTGAAAGTCCGGATCGCATTGCGGTTGGCGATGATTTCCTCAAGAAGGTTTTCGAGGCCCGACTCATCGCCAAGATTGAGTACGTAAGCAAAGGCGTCCGCGAGCGCCGGATCGTCCTCCGGCGTCGTGGCCGTAAGCAACGATCGCCGCGCGTCCGAAAGAAGCGTCGCGGCTGCCCGATCGTCGAGCACGGAAAAATGCCCGGCAACATTTGCTTCCAACGGAAACTGGTGCAACAATGCTTCGCAAAATGCGTGAATGGTCTGGATCTTCAGCCCGCCCGGCGTTTCCAGTGCTTTTGCAAAGAGGCGCCTCGCCTCCGCAAGCTTCACCCTATCCGGCTCCTTGCCTTCGATCCGCGTGATGCGTTCTTCAAGTTCCGCGTCCGGCAGAACCGCCCACTCGGCGAGCCGCTCGAAGACGCGGTTCGACATTTCGGAGGCTGCCGCCTTCGTATAGGTCAGGCAGAGGATTGCTGACGGACGTGCTCCGGCCAGCAGGAGCCGGATGACCCGCTGCGTCAGGACGTGCGTTTTTCCGGAGCCGGCGTTGGCGGAAACCCAGGCTGAGCGTTGCGGATCGGATGCGATCGATTGCTGGATGGTCGTCCAACTCGTCCAGGCAACGGGGTCATCACCCTCAGGCAGCGTTGCGTCGTCATTCATCGCCGGTTTCCTCGTCGCTCTCTGCGGCAGACCATTCTGAAACGCGCGCCAGATGATCGTAATCACCACCGAAATCGAACTGCTGTGCCGGTACAAGCCGCGAGGTGAAGCCCTTTTCGCCTGACTGCAGGAGCGACACGAACTTTATGAGTTGGTCGATTGAGTCCGCAGCCAGGTCCATGGCCGACTTTGCCTTGTCGGTCCTGGCCGACATCTCGTTGTTGACGGTGTCGACCTTGAAGCGATTGCCTGGCCGCAGGCGCACGTAGAGAAGATCCTGCGGGACGAGACTGCCGGCATCCCGGAAGGCGCCGGCGTGAAGCGCGGCGGCCTCCAGCGCCAACTGGGGATCGAGAAGCGCGCGTGCCTGAGGCGCGGAGGGATTGTATCCGGTCTTGTAGTCAATGATGTCGGCGGTACCGCTGCCGGTGATATCGATCCGGTCGGCGACGCCGCTCAGGCGGACATCGATCGGTTCCAACTCGACCCCGCCACGCACCTCGGTCAATGTTCTTCGAATGCCTGGCTGTCGCTGCGCCTCCCACTCGAGAAACGCGCGGGCAACCTCACGGAAGCGCGGGCGCCAGACTGCATCGATATGTGCGGGAAGCTGCTCCGTATCGAAGAGTTCGTTCAGAACGTTCTCCATCGCCGTTTCAGCTGCCGGCGTTCCGGCAATGTGACCTTCACGGACGAAGCGGTCGATGATCTTGTGATAGAGCGTTCCTCGCTCCGCGGCGCCAGGGTCTCGATTGAAGGGTGCCACGGGGTCAAGGCGCAGAACGCGGCGTGCATAGATTGCATAGGGGTCGCGACGAAGGCGTCCGACCTCGCTGAACGAGTAGGACTTCGGCTGGATCTCTCGCGGCGGTGTTGGACTTGGACGTTGCGCTGGCGCTTGGCTGTCGCCTTGGTCAATGAGGTTCGCCCAATGGACGAAATTGTCGCCGCGGGCCTTGAGTTGTGCCTCGAACTCATGCCCGCCGAATGCGAGCAGTCGCTGCAGCCAGCGTGACGCGACGGTTGGCGTCGAACCTTGGCGAAGGGCTCGCGAATAGATGAGATGGCGTGTGCCATTGGCCATCTCGAAATCGTGCGCCAGCTGACCGATGCGCCGTTCCGGCGGTTCCAGCCCGATCTCGGTCTTCATCGTGCGAGAAACGAAGGGGTTATTGGATGTCTGACCCGGCCATGAGCCTTCGTTCAGGCCGCCCAGGATCAGAGTGTCAACGTTCTGCAGGCGCGCTTCCAGCGTGCCGAAGATGAAAATTCTCGGATGGCTCAGCGCCCGTGGCTTGACAGCCTGGCCAGCCAATAGCGCAGTGACGATGTCGATCCACTGCGGGCCATCCGCATCGATCTGCCCTTCGGTTTCGATCACTTCGCCGAGCATCGACGCCAGGGTGTCGCCCGCTTCGCCGGACCAGAGACCAGCAAGATCGTCGCGCGCGTCGCGGGTTACCGCCTCCAATACGCGCCCGGTTCGCTCCGCCCAATCGGAGAGCGCAAAGCTGGCCGTCAGCCCCCGCTCTTCCGGAAGGCGCCGAACGAGTGCCGATGCCAGCGGTTCGGTCGCTTCGGCGACGCGTCGGGCAAGCGCACGCGCGTGGTCAATCGCATCGGCGGGAAGGGACTTGCGCCACTGCGGCGCGTGACGATCCAACGCCTGCTCAGACAACTGCTGCTCAAGAAGCGGTTCCAACGCCGAGATGTCGACGTCGGCCACACCACCACGCAGTGCCAGCAGCTCCAGAGCTGCTACCGCTGCCACGTGCACGCCACGCTCCAGCCCAAAATGCGCCAAGGGATGCTTCAGCAATCCGACGATAGCAACAGGATCGCCGGGGCGAAGGGTGGCCTCGAGCAGCAGTTGCAGCAGTGTTCCCTGTGGGGTGGCGGAAAGCGGCGTGCCTGCGGAATCGTCCGCAACGATGCCGAAACGCGATAGTTCCGTCGTCACGCGGCGGGCGAGGTTTCGATCAGGTGTGATCAATGCCGCCCGGCTCTCGCCGTCTTTGCCGGGCGCGCGCTCGAGCGCCAAGCGGAGGGCGATTGCAATCGCCGTAGCTTCCTCCCGCTCATTGCCCGCCTCGATCAGCGAGACATCAGCAAATGCCGCTGAGATGGTGGCGCCAGATAGTTTCGCCTTCCATGTGCCCCAGTCGCTGGTTGCTTCGGCAGGGGAGAGGGCATGTGAGAGGATTTCGCTGCGATGTCGCAATTCCTCGGGCGGCGCGGCAAGCTGCACCACATCCTGCCGCGTCAGTTTCAGTCGTTTCAGCAACTGCGCGAGGCCGTATTGCGAGTGGCTGCGGCTCGCCGGGTCGGCGGGCTGATCTATGCGAATGTCGGGCGCCACCATTCGCCAATGCTCATCCGGCATGCCGAGGTCGAGCCCCGGCAGAACGATGACGCCTTCCGGAAGGTTGGCGACCGCTGCGATAAGGTCGGCCGTCGCCGGCACCGAGCCTGTCGATCCTGCAATGATGATGGGTCCCATCGGCCGGGCTGTCGCCAGTCGATTTGCTTCGGCACGAAGAATGGCGTTGCGGTGTCTTGCGGGCGATGATTTGCCGAGCTCATTCAGTCGCTCCGGCCAGAAGGCGCTGGCAATCTGCAGGAACTCGGCCGTCAGTTGCCACCAAAGCGCATAGTCTTTCGCATTCAGGCGAGACAGTTCGTTCCAATCCCGATCCTCGGTCTCGATGGCGTCGATCAATTCCGCAAGATTGCGCGCAAGCCAAATGGCGTCGGCCGGGCTTGCGGGCGCGACGAGCGGTGAATCGGAGTGGATGCTGCGCACAATCTCCGGCAGCTTGTTTCGCCAGGCGAGGATAAGGCGCGCGAGTTCCAGCAGGCGGGCGGTGTTGGATAACGGCTGAGCAAGATCCAGGGTCGCGGGCAGGGCTTCGTCGAAATAGCCGCTATCGTCGTCGGTCTCGCCGAGCGGTCGGATAACCGGGAGGATTGCGGATCGTCCGCCGAGGAGATTGACGAACTCCGAGCGGAGCACGCGTGCTGCGCGCCTCGTTGGCAGATAGATCGTGGTTTTCGAAAGCGATAGGGGATCGCGGGGATCATACCGGAAATGCGGTGTCAGTCGGCCGTCACAAAGGCTTTCGGCAAGGGTCTTCAGGAAGGGAAGCCCTGCGGGGATGCTTAAGACCCTCGGCCGGTGATGCTCGGCCATCCGTCATGCAAACGTCCGGTATCGCCGGATCGTTTCCTCCGCTTCACCGATCGCTTCCGGCGTGCCGACAGTAAGCCAGTGTCCTTCGAGTACGGTACCGTAGAGCCGGCCGCGAGCGATCGCCTTGTCAAAATAAAGATTGAGGTTGAATGGATCGGCTGGCGCGTCATCGAGAAACGACGTGTCCATTGCAATGGCGCCGGCATAGACAATCGGGCAGGGGCCCGCGTCGGAGAAACGCGTCAACCGGCCATCCCGCGCCATGTTGAAGTCGTTCTTTCCGTTGTGCCCGGTCGTGTCTTCCAGTTTCACGCAAAGCATAGCCATGTCCATCTCTTTCGATCGGAAGAATCCGGCTAAGCGTGTCAGGTTGCTTGGAACGCCGCGGTGTTCTCCGATCCAGAAGAGGTCGGCATTCGTGACAAAAACCTTGCCGGGAGCAAGCAGCTTCAAGCCCTTCGCAAGGCCGCCCCCGTTGTTCATCAGCTTCTCGCGTTCGTCGGAGATGATGATCTCGAGGTCTTTGTATGAAGCCAGGTGCGCCAGCATCTGATCGGCGTGGTGATGAATATTGACCACGACCCTTTCGACACCGGCTTCCGCAAGCGAATCGAGCGCGTAATCGATCATCGCCTTGCCGTCGATCTTCACGAGCGGCTTCGGGATGGTGTCGGTGATCGGCCGCATGCGGGTTCCAAGACCTGCAGCGAGAACCATGGCTTGCTTGATGCTCATCTGATCCGAGAAATTATGATTCGCTTGGTACTATTCCAGCCCTTACGCACCAGTCGCGCAAGGGGGCAAGCGTTTCATGTTCCAGCGCAACGGAAAGATAGGACAGGGTGCGCGGCATATGCCTCATATAGCCAGGTTTTCCGTCTCGTTGCATCAAGCGAACCCAGAGGCCGGCAAGCTTGCAGTTGCGTTGTGCAGACATGATTGCCCAACTCTTCAGGAAACGAGCCTCATCGAAGCCACCCTCTGTTCTGCGCAGGGAGAGGTAGTCGTCCATCAGTTGCCGGAACAGATCGGGCGGGACCGTGACGCGCGCATCCTGGACGATTGAAGCGAGATCATAGGCTGTGGGGCCGATCATCGCGTCCTGGAAATCGATCAGTCCGACGCGCGCGATCCCACGCTCGTTGTCGCGCCAGATAATGTTCGGCGAGTGGAAATCGCGGAGGAGAAGGTTTTTTTCGGAGGCTTCAAGTTCGTCGATCAGCCTGTCCCAGATCGCGAGGTATTCATCGCGCTCGGCGCCACTGGCGGCGGTACCGCCACGCTTCCAGGGCAAATGCCAATCGAGAACGAGGCGTACCTCCATCTTCATCGCCGTCCGGTCGAAATCGGGGATGTGGTGGACGTGGCTGTCGGTGACGCGAATGTCCTGCGGGATCGTCAGCGAGTGAAGATGCGCCAGGCAGGCAACGCTCGCCCGGTAGCGGTCGGCGATGGGCTGGGCTTGCGCATCCAGGACGCCGTCGGTGCCAAGGTCCTCCAGAAGCAGGATGCCTTGGTCGTAGTCGACCTGGTAGACCTCCGGTGCGGCAAAACCCTCCTTTCGGAGCACATTGGCAATGGCAACGAAAGGATAGGCATTCTCGGCGATATGCGCGACCTTCGGATATGGCTTGCCATCCAGCACCGGCGGGCCTTCCGGCAACGGCGGCCAATCCATCAGCACGCGTCGCTTCCCGTCACCGGCATAGACGGCCTCGTAGGCTCGAAGCGAGGCATCGCCTGTCAGAAAACGACGCTTCGCGTGAGGGTATCCCGCTGCATCGATGAAATCACGTATCGCAAGGACGCGTCGGATCCGGGCAGTCTGTTTTTCCGGCGCCGCAATGGTCACCCGACGACCCAGGCCCTCGTGTTCGAGCTTGAGCGCAATGCGGTCTGCCGGCAGCTCGTCGCTTGCCATCTCAGGCCACTCGACGAGGCAGATGCCGTCCTGGAGTGCTTCGTCGAAGCCGAGTTCGGTGAGTTCGGCCGGATCGCCGAGACGGTACAGGTCGAAATGCGCGACCGGTATGCGCAGGTCGTAGGCTTGTACCAGGGTGAAGGTGGGGCTTGGCACCTCGAGCTCGTCATCATCCGCCATCGCACGCAGGAATGCGCGCGCGAGCGACGATTTCCCGGCCCCGAGGTCGCCCGAAAGGGCAAGGCAGTCGCCGTGTCTCAGCGCCAGCGCCAGGTCCTCTCCAAAGCGGATTGTTTCTGCCTCATCTTTCAGGAAGAGAGAAATGACAGGAGTACCCGACATCATTCGGCTGCGACGGCCGTCGGAAGATCGACCGAAGGAATGCGGCAGGTCACAATCGTGCCCTTGCCCGGCTGACTGTCAATAGTAACCGTCCCATGGTGAAGGCTGACAAAGCTGTCGACGATCGACAGCCCCAGTCCCGCGCCGCCCCTCTTGCCGCTCTTTGCGCCGGTGGCGAATCGATCAAACACATTGGCGATCATGTCCTGCGAAATACCAGGGCCGCGATCGCTGACGGAGAAGACGAAATCGGTCCCTTCACGCCGGCATTCGAGCGAGATCGATGAGCCTTCCGGAGAGAAATTGGCTGCGTTGGAGAGCAGCTTGACGAGGATCTGCTTCAGTCTTTGCGGGTCGGCGACGATCGAGCCCAGATGTGCCGGAGCGGTAATCTCCAGCGTCACGCCGCTTTCCTGCAGCCTGTCGGCAATCTGCATCGATACGTCGTCGAGCAGGTCGCCAAGATCAATCGACGAGTAGCTCAGCCGCATGATTCCGGCGTCGACCGTGGCAAGATCGAGAATATCGTTGACCAGAGTCAGCAGCACCGACGAGGAGGTCGAGATGTGATCGATATATTCGGCCTGCCGGTCGTTCAGCGGTCCGAGTCCCGGCGTGCGCAGCAGGTCGGTAAAGCCAATAATGTTGGTCAGCGGCGAGCGCAGCTCATAGGAGACATGCTGGACGAAGTCGTTTTTGAGCTCGTCAGCCTTGCGCAGCGCTTCGTTCTTTTCCGTCAGGGCGCGTTCGGCACGGACGCTGTCGGTCATGTTGACGAAGGTCAGCATCGTCTGCGCATTCGGCAACGGAATGACCGCATAGTCGAGCACGAGGCCTGAGAACAGCTCGAGAGTTCCCTGGCTGGAACGGCGCTCGTCATCGAAGCTGGTGATCAGCTCGGCGAAGGTCTTCCATCCGTCCGGACGGTCATAGGATTGAGAGCAGGCCTCGCCAAGGGCGCGGATATGCGTGCCGGGCTTAGCCTCGGCCTCGGTGATTCCCCACAGCGCGCGGAAGGCGGGATTGGAAAGGCGAATGCGCCCGTCAGGCCCAAAGACCGCAACACCTTCCGAAAGGTGGTCGATCGTCTCGCCCTGCACCTTGAGAAGCGTATTGTAGCGCGTCTCGAGGTCGACCTGCTCGGTCAGGTTTTCGAATACCCAGGTGGCGCCCCCCTGCGGATGCGCCGTCGCGAATACGCGGAGTGTCTGGCCGTTCGGTAGATGCCATAAATCCGATTGGGTATCGATCGCTCGATAGACCGAGAGCGCCGTTTCCTTCCAGGATTTCCAGTTCAGCTGGTCCGGCAGCTTCTTCGCGGCGCGCAGGCGCTCCAGCAATTCCGCATTGTCGGGCCGGCTCTCGAGAAAAGCGATATCAAGCTCCCAGAGCGAGACGAAGGCCTGATTGTAAAACTGCAGTCGCCGGTCGCCGTCGAAAATTGCGACGGGCGTTGCGAGATGGTCGAGCGTTTCGGCGTGGCTTTTCAGGGTCCGCTCAAGCTCGGCGCGAACAGTCTCGATGCCGGAAACGTCGACGGCAATGCCGGCGGAGCCGCTTGGGACCTTCACATCGACAACGTCGAAGAAGGTGCGGTTGCCGCGCACCACGGTCGAGATCTTGTCGTGGAATGGTGACTCGGCCGTCGCCGTGGCGCGGATGCGCTCGCGGGCAACCGTGGTCAGGAATTCGCGGCCCTCATTGACCGCCTGCTCTGGCGTGGGCGCGTCGACCGCGTCGCCGTAAGCGTGATTGACCCAGGTCAGCCGACCTTCGGTGTCACGCTGCCATGCCGGAAGATCGATTGCGTCGAGCATGCTTTGAAACGCCGAGATCGAGGACAACAGTCTGTCCCGCTCGATCTTAAGCTCGGCAAGCTCGGCGCGAAGATTGTTCAGCGCCACAAAACGGACGAATGCGCGGCCTCCGGAAACCCGGCCTTGCGCTTCCAGGATCTCCTCCCGGTGAGTTTCAACGACCATGTCGAAGCTATGGGCTGACCCGCGCAGACGGTCGATCGCGCGCTCGAGCTCAGATGCGGAGCGCGACTTCAGCCACAGGCCGAAGGCGAGGAATTCGTTGTCCTGCGGCGCGCCGGTTTCGGGAGGCAGCTGACCGATAAGCTCAGGGCGCTCGTTGCCATCCCAGATCACGATCCGGCGATTCTTGTCTGCAATCAGTGCCTGATATTGCGAGATGCGCTGTTGCGCATCGGAGAGTGCCGAGCGGATCTCCCGACTTTCGCTTTCCATATTCCCACGCTGCCGCACGACCCAAAGGGTGGAAAGCAGCGCGGCGGAGATCACGCCGATGACGACGGAAAGGCCGACAACCTGCGACGAGGTGAAAAGATGCGCGGATGTGACAGCCTCGGCCTCGACCTGCGCGAGAACCGGCTGCGCAATCGATGTCATTGCAGTGCCGGCGGCAAAAATCCGCGCCACATGAGCCAATAGTCCCGGCTTCTCGGCGACGGCCCTTGAAGTGCCGGCAGGTTTTCGTTCGCCCGAACGGAGCGGGCAGGGGTCAGCGTGAGCGCCATCCTCTGCCTGTTCGACCAGGCTGTGCATCATTTCCGACATGCGCGGTATGTCTCCGTCCCTTAATGTGCCGCCATCACGACAAGACATCCCATTTTCGAAGCAAACGGACACGTCCGTGGCCACGAATCGAGTGTTAAAACAATACTTCGGAAGGGAATCGGCGGGAAGATGTGTGCCAAAAAATAAGGGCGCCGCATTTGTCAATGCAGCGCCCTCTAGATGTTGTGGATATTAATCGCGTGGTTAATATCGGTAGTGGTCGGCCTTGAACGGGCCTTGTGGCTTCACGCCGATATAGGAAGCCTGCTCTTCCGAAAGCTGCGTCAGCTTCACGCCAAGCTTGTCTAGATGAAGGCGTGCAACCTTTTCATCGAGATGCTTCGGCAGGATGTAGACCTGGTTCTGGTACTGGCCGGGCTTGGTGAAAAGCTCGATCTGCGCCAGCGTCTGGTTGGTGAAGGACGCAGACATGACGAAGGACGGATGGCCGGTGGCGTTACCGAGGTTGAGCAGGCGACCTTCCGAGAGAAGGATGATGCGGTTGCCCTTCGGGAACTCGATCAGGTCGACCTGCGGCTTGATGTTGGTCCACTTCAGGTTACGCAGTGCCGCAACTTCAATTTCGTTATCGAAGTGGCCGATGTTGCCGACGATTGCCATGTCCTTCATCTGACGCATGTGGTCGATGCGGATGACGTCCTTGTTGCCGGTCGTGGTGATGAAGATGTCTGCCGAAGACACCACGTCTTCGAGAGTGACGACTTCGAAACCGTCCATGGCAGCCTGCAGCGCGCAGATCGGATCCACTTCCGTGACCTTGACGCGGGCGCCAGCGCCCTGGAGCGAAGCAGCCGAGCCCTTGCCGACGTCACCGTAGCCGCAGACGACGGCGACCTTGCCTGCCATCATCACGTCGGTGCCGCGGCGGATGCCATCGACCAGCGATTCCTTGCAGCCGTACTTGTTGTCGAACTTCGACTTGGTGACCGAGTCGTTGACGTTGATCGCCGGGAAGGGCAGGAGGCCCTTCTGGCTCAACTGATACAGACGGTTCACGCCGGTCGTGGTTTCTTCGGTTACGCCCTTGATCGCATCGCGCTGCTTGGTGAACCAGCCCGGTGACGCGGCAAGACGTTTCTTGATCTGTGCGAAAAGGATTTCTTCTTCTTCGGAATGCGGCTTGGAGAGCACGTCTTCGCCGGCTTCGGCGCGGGCGCCGAGCAGGATGTACATGGTGGCGTCGCCGCCGTCATCGAGGATCATGTTGGAGAGGCCGCCATCGGCCCACTGGAAGATCTTGTCGGTGTAGACCCAGTAGTCTTCCAGCGACTCGCCCTTGATGGCGAAAACCGGAACGCCGGCGGCAGCGATTGCGGCTGCGGCATGATCCTGCGTCGAGAAGATGTTGCACGAAGCCCAGCGGACTTCGGCGCCGAGCGCGACCAACGTCTCGATGAGAACGGCCGTCTGGATCGTCATGTGCAGCGAGCCGGTGATGCGCGCGCCCTTCAACGGCTTTGCTTCGCCGAATTCGGCGCGGCAGGCCATCAGGCCCGGCATCTCGGTTTCTGCGATCGTGATTTCCTTGCGGCCGAAGTCCGCGAGGCCGATGTCGGCGACGACATAATCTTTTTCAGTGCTCATTGGGTTCTCCAGGCTGAAAAGCGGCTCAAAATTCGAAGGCGCAAGCGTATGTGCGCCAGAAAGCATCCACGCGGCATGCGCGGCTAGGATGGCCGTTTAGCAGGCTTCTATGACGAAGGCAATAATGATATAAAGAAGTCTTTATATGTTTATATGAGCTGCAAGCGGCTCAAATTTCCTCGCCGAACCGGTTCTGGATCAGTTCGTCGAGAGCATCAAGCGCCTGTGCGGCCTGATTGCCGCTGGCGGAGACCAGGACGCTGGAACCGGGGCTCGCGGCCAGCATCATCAATCCCATGATCGATGTCCCGCCGACCGTCATTCCGTCTTTCGATACGGTGATCGCGGCATCGAAATTCTCGACCAGCTGTACGAACTTTGCCGAAGCGCGTGCGTGCAGTCCGCGCTTGTTGATGATCAGAATTTCTCGGGAGAGTGCCGTCATGGGCGCGATGTGCTCACTATTTGCCGCTGAGGACGCGGCTGGCGACGTTGATGTATTTCCGTCCGGCTTCGGACGCTTCGACAAGCGCCTTTTCCATATTGTTCTCGCCGCGTACGCCGGCAAGTTTGATCAGCATCGGCAGATTCATGCCAGCGATGACTTCCGTGTGTCCACTGCTCATGACGGATATTGCTAGGTTGGAAGGGGTGCCCCCGAACATGTCGGTGAGGATGACGACTCCGTGGCCGTCGTCGGCGCGGGACACTGCTTCAAGGATGTCTTGTCGCCTTTGATCCATGTCGTCTTCGGGACCGATACAGACCGTTTCGATGAATTTCTGAGGACCGACGACGTGTTCGACCGCATGACGAAACTCTTCAGCCAGCTTGCCATGAGTGACAAGCACAAGTCCGATCATGATATTACTGCTCCTAGTGGCGTATGCAAACGGTGGCCCCAATATCGCAATGCAGCAATCGCGTCCACCGTGGGGGCACATCTTGGCGATGAAAAGCCGAAGTGCAAGACAAAAATACGACTTTTAGGGCAGGATTTGCCAATTTCGCGGGCATTACTGGCCAATATCGGGCGCTTTTGCCATCAGTATCGCCAGCGGCAACGGAGTATTAGCCAGCAACCGAATGACCGGCAGACTTATGCCGCCAGCAATAGTTGTCTGCTCTCCTTCCGGCGGCAACCGTTTCTCTCCCGACGCGCTTGCGGGAAGCACAGCGTAATGCATCACGGCGCTTGCAATATGAGGTACTCGGACGATGCCGGTGCCGCGGAGTTCGATCAAACCGCCGATCGACGCGGGGCAGGTCGCAATCACGGTTTCGTCTCCTTTGGAGATGAGCACCTGATCGTCGGCGACGAGCACGGAAGAGATGCCCATGCGCTGTGCTTCATTGATGCAGGCGAAGGCCAACATCGACTTTCCCCAGCCGGAGGGACCCATGAAAAGAAGGCCGGTCTTGCCGACGACGATGGCTGTTGCGTGGATGTTTGAAGGCGCGCCCGTCATACGGTGGTATCGGCGGGAAGAGCGAGAATGAAGCGCGCTCCAAGGAGCTTCTCGCTCTCGGGATCGATAATGTTCTCCGCGCGCAGCGAACCACCATGCGCTTCGGCAATCTGGCGACTGATCGATAGGCCGAGGCCCGAATTCTGCCCGAAGCCTTCCGACTCCGGTCGGTCGGTATAGAAGCGCTCGAAGATACGATCGATATTTTCTGCCTGGATGCCAGGGCCGTTGTCTTCGATATAGACAATGCACCGCGAGCGGGTCCTGACCAGCCGCACGGTGATCTTGCCATCGTGTTCCGGAACGAAGGAGCGGGCGTTCTCGATGAGGTTGGTGACGACCTGCCCGATGCGCAAGTCGTGGCCGTTTACCACGAAGCGCGTCTTGACGCCCGGCTTGCGCTCGATCGCGAATTCGATCTGCACTTCCTTTTTGCGATTGCGGATTTGCCGCGACACGTCGATGAGGTCGCGAAGCAAAATCTCCAGATCGACCGAACCTGCATCCACCCGCGCCAGTTCCGCATCAAGGCGGGAGGCGTCGGAAATGTCGCTGATCAGGCGGTCGAGCCGGCGAACATCGTGCTGGATGACATCGAGAAGCCGCTTCTTGGACTCCTCCGTTTTGGCAAGCGGCAGCGTCTCGACAGCGCTGCGAAGCGACGTCAGCGGATTCTTCAGTTCGTGGCTGACGTCGGCCGCAAAGCTTTCGATTGCGTCGATGCGGTCGTAGAGAGCCGTTGTCATCTCGCGTAGCGCAATGGAAAGGTTGCCGATTTCGTCCTGACGAGCGGAAAAGTCCGGGATTTCCTCGCGTTCCTTCGCGCCGCGGCGGACACGGATGGCGGCCGCCGAGAGACGCCGCAGGGGATTGGCGATCGTTGACGAGAGGACGAGGGACAAGAGAACGTTGACGAGGGTCGCGACTCCGAACACGCGCATGATGCCCAGGCGCTCGGCGTGGACGATATTGTCGATATCACCGGCCTGCGTCGACAATAGCAGCACGCCGAGAACAGCGCGGAAGCGCTGGATCGGAACGGCGACCGAAACGATCAGCTCGCCCTTCTCGGTGGTGCGAACCACGGCGCCACGCACGCCTGTCAGCGCGTTCATGACTTCGGGATAAATAGAGCCGTCGCCGCCCGGTGCTTCCTTGTAGAGAGGCAGATTTCCAGGCTGCAGAACCTTGTTGAAGATCGTCGTGAACCACTGGCCCCAGGTCTGCTCTTCGTCATCGACCGGCGGTAGATCAAAGCGCAGGACCTGACCGCGTGAATAGAGATGGCGTGAATCGAGTAGCAGGTTAGCGTCAGCGTCGAAAATGCGCGCCCGGGTTCTGGTCGGCGAAATCAGACGGCGCAGGACCGGCGCGACCTTTTCTGGATCGATCGGGAACTCGAGGTCCTCGTCGTTTGGAACGGGCGTAATGCTCTGTCCGGCCTGCAGCTCGAGCAGCTTTTCCGGGTCGATGGTGATCGAGTTGGTGTCGACTGAGGCCGAGGCCGAGACGGCACCGGCGATGATTTCGCCCTGCGTCAGCAGGCTCTCGACACGGGCGTCGATCAGCCCTTCGCGGAACTGATTGAGGTAGAGAATGCCGCCGACGAGAACGACAAGCGCCGCGAGATTGAAGAAAAGGATGCGACGCGTCAGGCTCGAAAAGACGGCGTTACCGAAGATGCGGCGGATGATCGTGAAGGGATGCGACCAACGGCGTCCCCTGACGCGGCGACTGCTTACGCCTTCCGCCTCATCCAGATCCCTTTCCTGCACCAACTGCGCCAACGACAGGCCCTTTCGGAGAGCGGGTCGCTTTCGCGATCACCGGCTCTCGACAATTCTCAGATGCCGCGCCGCTTGGGCGTCAGGCTGCTTCGCGGAAGCGGTATCCCACTCCGTAAAGCGTTTCAATCATATCAAAGTCGGTATCGACCATCTTGAATTTCTTGCGAAGCCGCTTGATGTGGCTGTCGATGGTGCGATCGTCGACATAGACCTGCTCGTCATAAGCCGCGTCCATCAGCGCGTCACGGCTTTTGACGACGCCCGGGCGCTGGGCCAGCGAATGCAGAATGAGGAATTCGGTGACCGTCAGCGTCACCGGCTCGCCTTTCCAGGTGCAGGTGTGGCGTTCCTGGTCCATGACCAGCTGACCGCGCTCGAGCGAGCGAGCGAGCTGTTGTGCCGCACCCGGCTTTGGAGCGGCACCGCCGGTTGCGGCGGCAGCCTCGCGGCTCGACGCACGGCGCAAAACAGCGCGCACCCGCTCGACCAGCAGGCGCTGTGAGAATGGCTTGGTAATAAAGTCATCCGCGCCCATCTTCAGGCCGAACAGCTCATCGATCTCCTCATCCTTGGAAGTGAGGAAGATGACCGGCATGTCGGATTTCTGTCGCAGGCGGCGCAGGAGTTCCATGCCGTCCATGCGCGGCATCTTGATGTCGAAGATGGCAAGCTGCGGCGGGCGGGCGAGAAGACCATCGAGGGCGGAAGCGCCGTCCGTATAAGTCTCGACCTTGTATCCTTCAGCCTCAAGTGCGATCGACACCGAGGTGAGGATGTTACGGTCGTCATCAACGAGCGCGATTGTCGGCATGGTATTCGTCTCCGTCATCTATGCGCGTCTCCAGGAATTTTGAAGGTCCCCCAGGCGGCCTTTCTGAACCGGATGCGCTTATGGGGATAAAGGTGGAACAAATTGTGGCAAAGATAAAGGGTGGGATTGTCGCAAAGTTTTGAAGACAACCAAAAGCTGTGGTGTCAATTTGACGGGCGACTTACTATTCAAACGATTTAAAATAAAACGGGAAAATTTAAATCGATTAATAGTTTGATATTACTACATTTTATTGATTTTCGGCTCTTGCGTTTTAAAAAACCAGCCCGTACGGTCAGCCTCAGTTCTTAACGGCACGAGCCTCAAGGGAAGGGAAAGACCATGGAGCTGTTCGGAGTCCACAACCCGGCGATAGAGCTGGCGACGATCGGTTTGGGGAGCGCAAACAGCGCTCGCTATAACTTTACGGCCGCCTCGCTCTATGAAGAATCGATTCGCCGGGGTGAGGCTGAACTGACCGCCCATGGCGCCTTGCGGGCCCTGACGGGCCAGCACACCGGCCGCTCGCCGAGGGACAAGTTCGTCGTTCGTGACGCCAAAACCGATGGCCAGATCTGGTGGGACAACAACAAGCCGATGTCGCCGGAGCACTTCGCGCTGTTGAAGCAGGACATGCTTGCGCATGCCGCCGGCAAGGATCTGTTCGTTCAGGACCTCATCGGCGGTGCTGACGAAAACAACGCGCTGCCGACCCGTGTCGTCACGGAGCTGGCATGGCATTCGCTGTTCATTCGCAACCTGCTGATCCGCCCAGAGCGTTCGACGCTTGAATCCTTCACCCCGAAACTGACGATCATCAACCTGCCGACCTTCAAGGCCGATCCAGCGCGTTACGGCTGCCGCAGCGAAACAGTCATCGCCTGCGACCTGACGAACGGCGAAGTGCTGATCGCCGGTACCTTCTATGCCGGCGAGATGAAGAAGTCGGTCTTTACCGTGCTGAACTACCTGCTCCCGGCAAAGGGCGTCATGCCGATGCACTGCTCGGCCAATGTCGGCCCGGCTGGGGATTCCGCGGTCTTCTTCGGCCTCTCGGGCACCGGCAAGACGACGCTTTCGGCTGATCCTGCCCGCACGCTGATCGGCGACGACGAGCATGGGTGGGGTGAGGATGGCATCTTCAATTTCGAAGGCGGCTGCTACGCCAAGACCATCCGTCTCTCGGCGGAAGCGGAACCGGAAATCTACGCAACGACGCAGCGCTTCGGCACGATTCTCGAAAACGTCGTTCTGAACGATGAACGCGAACCCGACTTCAACGATGGCTCGCTGACGGAGAACACACGCTGCGCCTACCCACTGGATTTCATTCCGAACGCATCGAAGACCGGTCTTGCTGGTCACCCGAAGACGATCATCATGCTGACGGCCGATGCCTTCGGCGTCATGCCGCCGATCGCCAAGCTGACGCCGGACCAGGCAATGTACCATTTCCTCTCCGGTTACACCGCCAAGGTGGCCGGCACCGAACGGGGCGTGACCGAACCGGAGGCAACGTTCTCGACCTGCTTCGGCGCGCCGTTCATGCCGCGCCATCCGTCGGAATACGGCAATTTGCTGAAGGATCTGATTGGTCGCCACGGCGTCGAATGCTGGCTCGTCAACACGGGCTGGACCGGCGGGGCTTACGGCACCGGCAAGCGTATGCCGATCAAGGCGACCCGCACGCTGCTGGCCGCGGCACTCTCGGGTGACCTCGGCAAGGCAGAGAGCCGCGTCGACCCGAACTTCGGGTTTGCCGTGCCCGTCGCGGTGCCGGGCGTTGACACGGCCATCCTTGATCCACGTTCTACGTGGCAGGAGCCGGTCGCCTATGACGCGCAGGCTAGCAAGCTCGTGACGATGTTCATCGAGAACTTCGCGAAGTTCGAAGGCCACGTGGATGGCGGGGTGCGCGATGCGGCTCCGGGGTTTCGCGCCGCCGCTGAATGACGCGCCAAAACATTGATGATTCACGTGAAACCCGGCGGCCTGCGCCGGGTTTCTTTGTCTGTTCCCAAGGGCCGGCCGATGTGAGATAGAAAATGCATGGCCAGCGAACCGCTTTACATCAACGATCGAATCATCATCGCCGGGTGGGAGTTGACCGAGCAGTTCGTTCTGGCGGGCGGCCCCGGCGGACAGAACGTCAACAAGGTCTCGACAGCAGTCCAGCTCTTCTTCAACATCCCAAACTCACCGTCCTTGACGGAGAGGGTGAAAACGAATGCCGTGAAACTGGCCGGGAAGCGCCTCTCGAAGGAGGGCGTGCTGATGATCGAGGCAAGCCGCTTTCGCAGCCAGGATCGCAACCGTGAAGACGCGCGCGAGCGGCTGAAGGAGCTAATCCTTGAGGCAGCAAAACCGCCACC
Source organism: Hyphomicrobiales bacterium (assembly GCA_900466985.1). Classification (GTDB taxonomy): domain Bacteria; phylum Pseudomonadota; class Alphaproteobacteria; order Rhizobiales; family Rhizobiaceae; genus Rhizobium. Next base: position 18,500 of record UBOA01000001.1, on the reverse strand, counting down.
GCCACCGCGCAAGAAAACCAAGCCGACAAAGGGGTCGGTCGAGCGCCGGCTGAAGGAGAAATCGGGCCGCGCCGAGGTGAAGAAGATGCGCGGGCGACCGCTCGGAGATTGATATGCTGAAGCTTCCGAACGGCGTCAGTCATCGTCCTGATTATCTGGACCGGCCGCGACAGCAGGCCTTGGTCGATATTGTCAGGTCGATCGTGGCGGACGCGCCGCTCTTCGTGCCCGTCATGCCCGGCACAGGCAAGCCGATGTCGGTGCGCATGACGAATTGCGGACCGCTCGGCTGGGTCACCGACAAGGAGCGCGGCTATCGCTATCAGCCGACCCATCCCGTCACGGGAAAGCCCTGGCCAGAGATGCCGGCGGAGTTGCTGGAGATCTGGAACGACGTCTCTGGCTATGACAAGCCGCCACAGGCCTGCCTCGTCAACTTCTACTCCGACGAGGCCCGCATGGGTCTACATCAGGACAAGGATGAACAGGACCTTGCAGCGCCTGTTGTGTCGATCTCGCTCGGCAATAGCTGCCTGTTCCGCGTCGGTGGCCTCGCGCGCGACGACCGCACGCTTTCCTTCAAGCTCTCAAGCGGCGATGTCGTGATCTTGGGTGCGGAAGGGCGCCTTTGCTTCCATGGCGTCGACAGGATCTATCCATCGACGTCGACCTTGCTGAAGAATGGCGGCCGGATCAATCTCACGCTTCGCCGGGTAACGGCCTAGAGCTTCCTCAATGCGACCTGTTCTATCAGGTGATTGTTGCCCTTGCGCAGGATCAGGTCGGCGCGGGGGCGCGTCGGGAGGATGTTTTCCCGCAGGTTCTTCAGGTTGATGTTTTCCCAGAGACCTTCCGCGATCGTCAGCGCTTCCTCCTCGCTGATCGAGGCATAGCGGTGGAAGAAGGAGTGGGGATCGCGAAACGCCGTTTCGCGCAGTCGCATGAAACGCGTCACATACCAGTCGTGAATCCGGCTTTCGTCCGCATCGATGTAGATCGAGAAGTCGAAGAAGTCGGAAACCATCGGCACGATCTTGCCGCCAGCCGGCAGGTCGCGCGACTGCAGGACGTTGATGCCCTCGAAGATCAGAATATCCGGCCGATCGACGATCTTATATTCGTTCGGCAGCACGTCATAGACAAGATGCGAATAGGACGGTGCCTTGACGTTCGGCTGCCCAGCCTTGATCGCGGCCAGGAAACGCAGGATCGCGCCGGTGTCGTAGCTCTCGGGAAAACCCTTGCGCTGCATCAGGTTTTCACGCTGCAGCACGGCATTCGGGTGCAGGAAACCGTCCGTGGTGACAAGATCTACCTTCGGGCTGGACGGCCAGCGTGACAGCAGTTCCTTCAGGATACGGGCGGTCGTCGATTTGCCGACAGCCACGGAGCCGGCGATGCCGATCACGAAGGGAGTCTTCGCGACGTTGGAGAGGCTGAGGAAGCGATTGCGCTGCTCGAACAGCAGCTGCGAAGATTCCACATGCGCCGACAGAAGGCGCGACAACGACAGATAGATCCGCCGCACTTCATCGAGATCGATCGGGTCGCCCATGGAGCGCAGCCGCTTGACCTCGTCGCCCTTCAGGGTGAGCGGCGTATCCGCACGGAAGCGCGCCCATTCCTCGGAAGAAAAGAAGTGATAGGGCGAATAGGCATTCGCCTGAAAATGGTCGAGCGTCTCGGGCGCTCCGATGAGCTGTCTTGCGATACTCATGAACTTTGCCGGCTCGCCTTTTCTTTCAGGCCGGATTGAGCGGTACGGCGCTCAAGCTCCGCCATGACACTTTGCAACGGAATGCCTGCCACCTTCAATACGACCAATAGGTGATAAAGCAGGTCGGCGGCTTCATAGGTAAGGTTCTCGCGGTCATCGGCGATCGCTGCCATCACGGTCTCGATCGCCTCCTCACCGAGTTTCTTGGCCGCTTTCGGCTGACCGGCAGAAACGAGCTTTGCCGTCCAGGATTCGTCCGGAGAGGCCTTCGATCGCGCATCGACGATCTTTTCCAGGTCGGCGAGGGTAAATTCGCTCATGATTCCGCTTTCCATTCAGTCCAGACGCATGTCGATGCCGCACGACGACATATAGCGCTTGGCTTCCCCGACGGAATAGGTACCAAAGTGGAAGATCGAAGCAGCCAGAACGGCATTGGCGTGTCCTTGCTTGACCCCGGCCACGAGATCATCGAGGTCGCCGACGCCGCCCGAAGCGATCACCGGCACCCGAACCGAATCCGCTATGGCGCGCGTCAGTTCGAGATCGTAGCCGACCTTCGTCCCGTCCCGGTCCATTGAGGTAACAAGCAGTTCGCCGGCGCCGCGCTCGACCATTTTCCGAGCGAAATCCACGGCATCGATGCCGGTCGCATTGCGGCCGCCATGCGTATAGATCTCCCAGGCGCTGACGCCGCCCTGGGCAGGCGACGTCCGCCGCTTGGCGTCGATCGAGACGACGATGCACTGGTCACCGAACTTGTCGGCGGCCTCCGCAACGAAATCCGGATTGTTGACGGCGGCCGAGTTGATAGAGACCTTGTCCGCGCCACACAGCAGCAGCTTGCGAATGTCAGCGATGGTGCGAACGCCGCCGCCGACGGTGACAGGCATGAAGCATTGCTCGGCGGTGCGAGCGACGACATCGAAGATCGTCTCGCGATTGTCCGAGGAAGCGGTAATGTCGAGAAAGCAAAGTTCGTCGGCGCCGGCGGCATCGTAGGCCTTGGCGGCCTCGACCGGGTCTCCGGCATCTACCAGATTGACGAAGTTGACGCCCTTGACGACGCGGCCGTCCTTGACGTCGAGGCAGGGAATGACGCGAGCCTTGAGGGTCATTGTGCAGTCTCCTTTGCGCGTGCGGCTGAAATCAGCGCCAGCGCTTCTTTCGGGTCGATGCGTCCATCATAGAGCGCGCGGCCGGAAATCGCACCCTCGAGCTTGCGTGCGTCGGGCTCGAGCATCCGCCTCACGTCCTCGATCGACGCGAGGCCGCCCGAGGCGATGACCGGGATCGACACGGCCTCGGCAAGTTCGAGTGTCGAAGCCCAATTGATGCCTGCGAGGATGCCGTCACGGTCGATGTCGGTGTAGATGATCGCGGCAACGCCGGCACCCTCGAATTTCTTCGCGAGCTCGATGACGCCGAGCTCGGAGGCCTCGGCCCAACCTTCGACCGCGACTTTGCCGCCTTTGGCGTCGATGCCGACAGCGACACGGCCCGGAAACGTCTTGCAGGCTTCAATCACCAGCGCCGGATCGCGGACGGCGATCGTGCCGAGAATGACGCGGGCGAGGCCGCGCGACAGCCAGCTTTCGATATGGCCGAGCGTACGAATGCCGCCACCAAGCTGAACCGGGTTCTTCGTTGCCTTCAGGATGGCATCGACCGCAGCGCCGTTGACGCTTTCGCCCGCAAAGGCACCGTTCAAGTCAACGACATGCAGCCATTCGAATCCCTGGTCTTCAAAGGCCTTCGCCTGGGCGCCGGGGTCGGGATTGTAGACGGTCGCCTGGTCCATATCGCCGAGCTTGAGGCGAACGCACTGGCCATCCTTGAGGTCGATTGCAGGAAATAGGATCATTCTGTCTGTCCTTGCAGTGCGCGAACTCAGGGCTTCCAGCGCAGGAAATTGGCAATCAGGGCGAGGCCGAGCTTCTGGCTCTTTTCGGGATGGAACTGGGCTCCGGCCATGTTGTCGCGACCGACGAAAGCCGTGATTAGACCGCCGTAATCGGCCGTCGCGAGCACGTCGGCGGGGTTTTTCGCCGCCAGATGGTAGGAATGCACAAAATAGGCATGCAGCCCGTTCGGCCCCGTCGGAATGCCGTCGAACAGCGGGTGAGGGGATTTCAGATCCAGCGTATTCCAGCCGATGTGTGGAATCTTCAGATTGGCATCACCTGGCGTCATTTCAACGACATCGCCGGGAATCCAGCCGAAACCATCGGTGACGGTCTTCTCGAGACCGCGCGACGACATCAGTTGCATGCCGACGCAAATACCAAGGAAGGGCCGGGCTTTCTTCTCAACCACATCGATCAAAGCCTCGGACATGCCGGGAACGGCATCGAGCCCGCGCCGGCAGTCGGCATAGGCGCCGACACCTGGAAGCACAACACGATCGGCAGTCGCGACGGCTTCCGCCTTGTCGGTCAGATCGATCACGGCATCGATGCCGGCCTCCCGCGCGGCGCGTTCGAAGGCCTTCGTCGCCGAACGCAGGTTGCCGGAACCGTAGTCTATAATTGCGACGCGCATTCAGCGTCCTCCATCAAAACCAAAGAGACCGAGCGAGGTGGCGCTGCCGTGTCGCGGGGCGTGTGCTGCGGGATCCCATTGCGGCGAGGGCGCCGGGCGGCTGTGGCCGGCATCGATCTGGACATTCGAAAAGTAGATTTCTTCCGCAGTCTCAAGCGAATCGGCCGAAACGAGATCGGCTTCGCCCCAGCCTTTCGCAACCAGATTACGGGCGCGAAGATTCTGACCCTCGAGCGCCACCAGCAAACTGGTGCCGAAGGTGATCGCGATGCCGACCGGCCAGAGGTCCGCCCGGTCTGTCAGCGCGCCGCCAAGGCTTTGCAGGAGAAAGGCCGCGATGGCGTAGAGCCACAGCCGGTGGAAGGCGAGCCATATCCAGGGGAAGAAAAAGCCGAGCACGGTAAAACCGTCGCGAATGAAGCGCGTCTTCTTGTGGTTGGAGTCTGTTCCGCTAGGCGCAGTCAGAACCAGATAGCTGGAAGTCATGTCGTCAAGCTCCCTCAGGGGGCTCAGACGAGCGTGCCCTTCGTCGAGGGAACACGGCCCGCCTGTCTCGGATCGATCTCTGTCGCCGTACGCAGCGCGCGGGCAACGGCCTTGAAGCATGTCTCTGCAATATGGTGGTTGTTGGCACCATAATGGTTGAGAATATGCAAGGTGATGCCGGCGTTCTGGGCAAGCGCCTGGAAGAATTCGCGAACGAGCTCGGTGTCGAACGTGCCGATCTTCGGCGCGCTAAACGCGACGTTCCAGACAAGGAAGGGGCGACCGGAGAGGTCGACGGCTGCCTTCGTCATCGTCTCGTCCATGGCGAGATCGATCGATGCGTAGCGCGTGATGCCGCGGCGGTCGCCGAGCGCCTTGGCGATCGCCTGGCCGATCGCGATACCGGTGTCTTCGACCGTGTGGTGGTCGTCGATATGGAGGTCGCCCTTGGTCTCGATCTCCATGTCGATCAGCGAATGTCGTGACAGCTGGTCGAGCATATGGTCGAAGAAGCCGACGCCAGTCGAAATTTTCGACTTTCCGGTGCCGTCGAGATTGACGGAAACGGAAACCGAAGTCTCGTTCGTCTTGCGGGACACGGTACCCGTGCGGCTTGCTGCGGTCTCGGCCATAAGGCTGCTCCATCGGGAAATACGGGCGTTCCTTATCAGGCGTGCCGCGAAATATCCAGAACCGCGGCAGCAGAAAAAGACGCCATTTGCAATCGGCATTCACGCACTTACATAGGGCTCGACAGGGCCGGCGTTCGGCCCGACGCAACGAGCCCGGCAGACGGGCAAAGGTGAATAGATGACAACGATTATTACAGTTCGAAAGGGCGGTAAGGTCATCATGGCCGGCGATGGTCAGGTAAGCCTCGGCCAGACCGTGATGAAGGGCAACGCCCGCAAGGTGCGGCGGATCGGCAAGGGCGAGGTCATTGCCGGATTCGCAGGCGCCACTGCGGATGCGTTCACGCTCCTCGAACGCCTCGAAAAGAAGCTCGAGCAATATCCGGGGCAGCTGATGCGCGCCGCCGTCGAGCTTGCCAAGGATTGGCGCACGGACAAGTATCTCCGCAACCTCGAAGCCATGATGCTCGTCGCCGACAAGCAGGTGACGCTGGCGATAACAGGCAACGGCGATGTTCTCGAGCCGGAGCATGGCGCCATGGCGATCGGTTCGGGTGGCAATTATGCGCTCGCTGCGGCCCGCGCGCTGATGGACACTGACAAATCAGCCGAAGAGGTCGCGCGCCGCGCGCTCGATATTGCCGCCGATATTTGCGTCTACACGAACCATAATGTGGTGGTGGAAACGCTCGACGCCGAAGCTTGATCCGGTTTCAAAGATTCACGCCCCGATGGGATATTCGATATGACCACATTTTCTCCCCGCGAGATCGTTTCCGAACTCGACCGCTACATCATCGGCCAGCATGAGGCCAAGCGTGCGGTGGCAATTGCGCTGCGTAACCGCTGGCGTCGCCATCAGCTCGATCCGGACCTGCGTGACGAGGTGATGCCAAAGAACATCCTGATGATCGGTCCGACCGGTGTCGGCAAGACGGAGATTTCCCGCCGTCTCGCCAAGCTGGCAGGCGCCCCCTTCATCAAGGTTGAAGCCACGAAGTTCACTGAGGTCGGCTATGTCGGCCGCGACGTCGAACAGATCGTGCGCGACCTCGTCGAGGTCGGCATCGGTCTCGCCCGCGAAAAGAAGCGGAGCGAAGTCCAGGCAAAGGCGCATATGAGCGCCGAGGAACGTGTTCTCGATGCGCTCGTCGGCGCCACGGCCTCGCCGGCGACCCGCGACAGCTTCCGCAAGAAGCTCCGCAGCGGCGAGCTTGACGACAAGGAGATCGATATCGAGATCGCCGACACTGGCACTGGCATGGGTGGCTTCGACATTCCCGGCATGCCGGGCGCCAACATCGGCGTGCTTAACCTCTCCGAAATGTTCGGGAAGGCGATGGGCGGCCGCACCAAGAAGGTCCGCACGACGGTCAAGGCCTCCTACACGGATCTGATCCGCGACGAGTCCGACAAGCTGATCGACAACGAAGTCATCCAGCGTGAGGCGATCCGCTCGGTCGAGAATGACGGCATCGTCTTCCTCGACGAGATCGACAAGATCGCCGCTCGCGACGGCGGCATGGGTGCCGGCGTTTCGCGCGAAGGCGTGCAGCGCGACCTGCTTCCGCTGGTCGAAGGCACGACGGTGTCGACGAAGTACGGCCCGGTGAAGACCGATCACGTCCTTTTCATCGCCTCCGGCGCTTTCCATGTCTCCAAGCCGTCCGATCTGTTGCCGGAATTGCAGGGTCGTCTGCCGATCCGCGTCGAACTGCGCGCGCTCACAAAGGAAGACTTCCGCCGTATCCTGACGGAAACCGAGGCGAGCCTTATCAGGCAGTACAAGGCGCTCATGGAAACGGAAGGCCTCACCCTCGAATTCACCGACAATGGCATTGATGCCCTGGCTGATGTGGCCGTCCACCTGAATTCGTCGGTCGAAAATATCGGCGCTCGTCGCCTTCAGACCGTCATGGAGCGCGTTCTGGACGAAATCTCCTTCAACGCTCCGGATCGCGGCGGCTCGACCGTGACGATCGACGCCGACTACGTACGCGAGCACGTCGGCGACCTGGCGCAGAACACGGATCTGTCCCGGTTTATTCTGTGATGAACAAGCATCGGGTCCTGTCCTTACTGATGTGACGCCGCGATTTTGACAGCTTGAACTCTCGACAGCGGGCCCTTTACTTTTTAGTGAAGGGCCCGTCTTGTTATCGGCGCCAGCATTATTCGGCCAAGATTGTGGTCCAGTCAGCGCGCTTCGCGACAATGCCAAAATGATGGGAATGCTGATCGTGCGACGCCTTCTGACAAGCCTCCTGATTGCTGCTGCGGTGCTGACCTCGGCGCCCGCCTTTGCCATGCAGGTGGTGCCGTCAGGTAATCGTCATGCCGAGCAACCGGATGTTCCGGGCGCCTCGGTCCGTCGCACCAAAGGCACGAAGAGCTCGTTCGATCGGAAATACGAGAAGGTTCGTGACCTCTTGGCCACGGATCATGAACTGATGGGCAAGATCAAGAAAGTTTCGGCCGCTTATGGCATAGACCCGATCCACGTGGTCGGTGCGATCGTCGGCGAACATACCTACAATGTCGACGCCTATGACCGCCTGCAATCCTATTACGTGAAGGCCGCTTCTTATGCCGGCCAGAGCTTCCGTTTCGCCTATGATGGCGAGGACGTGGACGATTTCGTCAAGCGGCTGGAGTTTACCGAATGCAGCGGCAAAGGCGATTCCTACACGTTGTGGAGCTGCCGCGAGGACGTTTGGGAAAGGGATTTCCGAGGCAAGACGGTCGATGGCAGGAGCTACCCGAACAACCGCTTCAGCGCAGTTTTCTTTCAGCCCTTCTACGCCGGTCAGACCTTCGGCCTCGGCCAGATCAACCCGCTGACCGCGCTGATGCTCTCGGATCTCGTCTCCAAGGTCTCAGGTTATGAAAAGCTGAACGAGAAGGACGCCGGTGCCGTCTACAAGGCAATCATGGAGCCCGATATCTCGCTTGCCTTCGTTGCTGCCTCCATCCGCCGCTCGATCGACGACTACAAGCAGATCGCCGACATGGACATTTCCAAGAATCCGGGCCTGACCGCCACCCTCTATAATGTCGGCAATTCGCGCCAGCGCGCGGCGGCCCTGGCGGCCAAGAACCACGCTTCAGGCGAAACCGTCTGGCCGGAGGAAAACTATTACGGCTGGTTGGTCAACGACAAGCTGGACGAGCTGGAGCGCCTGCTCTAGCTTCCGCCTTGCCGGGAAGAGTTTAGAATCTTCCGCGAAAGGCTGAATTCTCATGGACATGCGTCCGGATCCCTTTGAGCCGCCGGCACCGTTGCCCCGCACGGTGCCACCGAGCCGCCTTGAGATCATCCGCACCATCCTGCGCAATCCGCTGGAGCTCTGGGGCGAGCCTTCCTACACGCTGCCGTGGATCCAGACACGGTTCTTTCGGGAAAGAACCCTGATCGTCAATGATCCCGGTTTGATCCGCCATGTGCTCGTCGACAATGCCACGAACTACCGCATGTCGGATATTCGCCAACTCATCTTGCGCCCGATCCTGCGTGACGGCCTGCTGACTGCGGAAGGAGAGGTTTGGAAGCGATCCCGCAAGGCGGTATCACCGGTCTTCACACCGCGCCACGCAAACGGCTTCGCCGGGCAGATGCTTCGCCAGTCCGAGGACTACGCGGAAAAATACGAGTCCGCCGGCAGAGACGGCAAGGTCTTCGAGATCGCCGCCGACATGACGGAGCTGACCTTCGCCATTCTCGCCGATACGCTGTTCTCGGGCGAGATCGTCACCTCCTCCGATAGCTTTGCCGACGATGTAAACGCGCTCCTCCACCGCATGGGGCGCGTCGACCCGATGGATCTCCTGCGCGCGCCCTCCTGGGTTCCGCGCGTCACCCGCATCGGCGGTCAGAAGGTGCTGGACAAGTTCCGAAACATCGTGCGCCAGACCATGGATGCCCGGCTCGCGCGCATGCAAGCCGATCGAGTCTCCGCGCCGGACGACTTTCTGACCTTGCTCCTTGATCAGGCTGCAACCGGCGGACTGACGAACGACGAGATCGAAGACAATATTCTCACCTTCATCGGCGCGGGCCACGAAACGACGGCGCGGGCGCTCGCCTGGACGCTCTATTGCGTCGCCAACACGCCGCACATCCGCGAGGCGATGGAGGAGGAGATCGATCGCGTGCTGGCCCAGGATGTCGAGCCGGTGAAATGGCTCGATCTGATGCCTTACACGCGCGCCGCCTTCGAGGAGGCGCTGCGGCTCTATCCGCCGGCGCCATCGATCAATCGCGCCGCCATCGCCGCCGATCGCTGGACCGATGCGAAAGGCGAAACGGTCGAGATCGAGGCCGGAGTCACCGTTCTCATCATGCCGTGGACGCTCCATCGTCACGAGCTCTATTGGGACAAGCCACGCGCCTATATCCCGGAACGGTTCCTGCCGGAGAATCGCGCCAAGATCGGGCGTTTCCAGTTCCTGCCGTTCGGGGCCGGTCCGCGTGTCTGCATCGGTGCGACCTTTGCCCTGCAGGAGGCTGTTATCGCTCTGGCCGTGCTGATGCACCGGATCCGCTTCGATATGACGGACAAGACAAGGCCATGGCCGGTTCAGAAACTGACGACGCAGCCGCAAAACGGCCTGCCGATGCGCGTCACGCCGCGGTCTTTGTCCGTAGCGGCATAAATCTTTCGAATTATTGCATAATTGACTATGAATGAAAGCCGCGCAAAGTGGCAGCATGAAAAAGCTGCCGTGGTCTTGGGAGACATTGAATGAGCCGCATCGATAAAAACGGTCTTGCTGTTGAAGCCGTCCTTCATGAGTTCCTGGTGAAGGAGGCGTTGCCCGGCCTGCAGATCGATGCCGAAAAGTTCTTTGCCGATTTCTCGGCCATCGTTCACGATCTGGCTCCGCGCAATCGCGAACTGCTTACCAAGCGCGATGCACTTCAGCTTCGAATCGATGATTGGTACCGTCAGCATGGCGCGCCGACCGACATGGAAGCGTACCAGGCGTTTCTGCGGGATATCGGCTATATCCTGCCGGAGGGCTCCGATTTTCAGGTATCGACCGCCAACGTTGATCCCGAGATCGCCTCGATTGCCGGTCCGCAGCTCGTCGTTCCCGTCATGAATGCGCGCTATGCGCTGAACGCCGCCAACGCGCGCTGGGGCTCGCTCTACGATGCGCTTTACGGGACCGATGCGATTCCCGAGAGCGATGGCGCCGAAAAGGGCAAGAGCTACAATCCGAACCGAGGCGAAAAGGTCATCGGCTGGGTTCGCAATTTTCTTGATACCGCTGCTCCGCTCGACAGTTGGAGCTGGAAGGATGTCGCGACCTTTGCTGTCAGGGATGGTGCGCTCGCCATCACTTCGACCGATGGCGAGCATGTTTCGCTGACGGATGCGGGGCATTTTGCCGGCTATCTGGGCGATGCCGCGGCGCCGACGCAGATCCTGTTAAAGAACAACGGCATCCATATCGACATCGTCATCGACGCCTCGACTGCGATCGGCAAGACCGACCCGGCCCACATCTCCGACGTCTGGCTGGAATCGGCTATCACGACGATCATGGACTGCGAGGATTCGGTTGCAGCAGTCGACGCAGAAGACAAGGTCGTCGTCTATCGCAATTGGCTCGGCCTCATGAAGGGCAACCTTCAGGAGGAGGTGTCCAAGGGTGGCTCGAGCTTCATCCGCAAGCTCAATCCCGATATGGAATACAACGGTCCGACCGGTACGCCCTTCGAAGTGCATCGCCGCTCGCTGATGCTGGTGCGCAACGTCGGCCATCTCATGACGAATCCCGCCATCCTCGATCGTGACGGCAATGAAGTGCCGGAAGGGATCATGGACGCCATGATCACCGGCTTGATTGCGCTCTACGACGTCGGCCCCAATGGCCGGCGCAAGAATTCCCGCGCCGGTTCGGTCTATGTCGTCAAGCCAAAGATGCATGGACCCGAGGAAGTCGCCTTCGCTGCCGAGATCTTCTCGCGCGTCGAGGATGCCCTCGGCATGGCGCGCAATACCATCAAGATGGGCATTATGGACGAGGAGCGGCGCACTACCGTCAATCTCAAGGAGTGCATCCGCGCCGCCCGCGAACGCGTCGTCTTCATTAACACCGGTTTCCTGGACCGCACCGGCGATGAAATCCATACCTCGATGGAAGCCGGGCCGATGATCCGCAAGGGCGACATGAAGCAGGCCGCCTGGATCGGCGCCTACGAGAACTGGAACGTCGACATCGGCCTTGAATGCGGTCTTTCCGGCCATGCGCAGATCGGCAAAGGCATGTGGGCCATGCCGGATCTGATGGCCGCGATGCTGGAGCAGAAGATCGCGCACCCGAAAGCCGGCGCCAATACTGCCTGGGTTCCGTCCCCGACGGCCGCGACGTTGCACGCGACCCATTATCACCGCATCAACGTCGCCCGCGTTCAACAGGGTCTGAAGGACCGTGCGCGCGCCAAGCTCTCCGATATTCTTTCGGTCCCCGTCGCGGTCCGTCCAAACTGGACACCGGAGGAAATCCAGCGCGAACTCGACAACAATGCCCAGGGCATTCTCGGTTACGTCGTTCGCTGGGTCGATCAGGGCGTCGGCTGCTCCAAGGTGCCCGACATCAACAATGTCGGCCTCATGGAAGACCGCGCGACGCTGCGCATCTCCGCCCAGCATATGGCCAACTGGCTGCATCACAAGGTCACGACCGAAGCGCAGATCGTCGAGACGATGAAGCGCATGGCCGCGGTCGTCGACCAGCAGAATGCATCCGATCCCGCCTACGCGCCGATGGCAACCGATTTCGACGGTTCGATCGCCTTCCAGGCGGCACTCGATCTTGTCTTGAAGGGCAGGGCGCAGCCGAACGGCTATACCGAGCCGGTCCTCCATCGCCGCCGCCTCGAACTGAAGGCCAAGCAGGCTGTCTAAGGACAAATCAATAGAAAAGGCCGCCGAAACAATGTTCCGGCGGCCTTTTTAATACCCCATTTCAGCGACAGCTTACTGGATAACGATGACCTTCGAAGTCGTCTTGCCCGGACGTACGCGGCTGTAGAGATCGATAACGTCCTGGTTCATCAGACGAATGCAGCCCGAGGAGGCCGCGGTGCCGATCGAAGCCCATTCCGGCGTGCCGTGCAGGCGAAAGAGGGTGTCCTGACCCTTTTCGTTGAAGAGATACATGGCGCGCGCGCCGAGCGGGTTGCTGAGGCCAGGGCCCATGCCCTCCTCGACGTACTTGGCGACCTCGGGCTTGCGCTCGGCCATTTCCTTCGGCGGATGCCAGGTCGGCCATTCCTGCTTCCATGCGACATAGGCCGTGCCTGCCCAGGCGAAGCCCTGCTTGCCGACACCGATGCCGTAACGCATCGCCTTGCCGCCGGGCAGGATGTAATAGAGGAAGCGCTCGCGGGTGTTGACGATGATCGTGCCCGGACGCTCGGTGGTTTCGTAAGAGACGATCTGGCGGCGGAACTGCGGCTTGACCTTCTGGATCGGGATCGCCGGCAGCGAGTATCCGGCATCCGTCGTCACGCCATAGGCGTCGTCGAAGATCTGCGCGGTCTGGACGGTCGGGCCAGGCGCGGCCTTGTCTTCAACGGAGGCGCTCTCGGTAGTCGAAGAGCAACCGGCCAGAGCGAGCGTCGCCATCAGGCCGAATACAGGAAATGCATTGCGGATACGCATGGATGTCTCTTAGGAAATGGGCAAGGGGAAACGGTCTTTTGAACCATCTTTGATTATGGTTTATTTTCGATTAACTTTGCCTTTGCAAGCTGTTGCAGTGCGGCAAAATCAATACGCAGCGGCAAATTAGAAGCGCATGGTTTTTTTGCAACAACGCGCGCGCCAGACCTACGGTTATCCATGACGATTTTGAGTGTTTACAATAACAATCCGTTAATAGACGGCCGACAGTCGGACAGAGCTATGCTCGTCCGCCGCGGGACTCAGATTCTACTTCATGAGATGCGTCACGCCGTATTACCGGAGCTGTCGCTTGCGAGCGGACGCCGGGCGGATCTGATCACCATTTCGGAGAAGGGTGAAATCTGGATCGTCGAGATCAAGACCTCGATCGAGGACTTTCGCGTCGACCGCAAGTGGCCGGACTATCGTCAGCATTGCGACCGGCTGTTTTTCGCCACGCACAAGGATGTTCCGCTCGAGATTTTCCCCGAGGACTGCGGCTTGTTTCTATCGGACGGCTACGGTGCGCACATGATCCGCGAGGCGCCCGAACATCGGCTTGCGCCAGCCACCCGCAAATCTGTCACCCTGAACTTCTCCCGCGCAGCCGCCCAGCGCCTGCTGATGGCCGAGTGGGCAAACGGCAAGCCGTTTGAAGTCGACGATATTTAGGGTTATTTCGGCGCGCGCTTGGCGAGGATCCGCTGCAGCGTGCGGCGATGCATGTTGAGCCGCCGCGCTGTCTCCGAAACATTGCGCTCGCATATTTCATAGACCCGCTGGATATGCTCCCAGCGCACCCGGTCGGCTGACATCGGATTTTCTGGCAGCTCTGCTTTCTCGCCCGCCCGCTGCGTCAGGGCGGCATAGACGTCGTCCGCATCGGCGGGCTTTGCCAGGTAATCGACCGCGCCGAGCTTCACAGCGGTAACGGCTGTCGCAATATTGCCGTAGCCGGTCAGAACGATGATCCGCGTATCGTCGCGGCGCTGCCGGATTGCCTCAATCACATCCAGCCCGTTGCCATCGCCAAGCCGCAGGTCCACGACGGCATATTTCGGCGGATGGCTCTTGGACTTGGCAACACCCTCGGCCACCGACTCAGCTGTCTCGACCGTAAAGCCACGTGTCTCCATCGCTCGCGCCAGACGGCGCAGGAAGGGCCCGTCATCGTCAACGATCAGCAAGCTGGCGTCAGGACCGATATGATCCGCATTGCTGAGGGAGGAATCGTGGTCAAGCTCGTTCATATCTATCAATCCCGGCGGCTGCCCCGCCTGATATAAGTCAATTATTCAGCTTTTTCATTATGCCCATAGCGTCATTTTGTCGAATTCGCATCGATCAGCATGCGCGGCCATTCGACACGGACACGCGCTCCGGCGGCTTCTGGCATGCGGTTCTCGAAGACCAATGACGCGCCAGACCGTTCCAGAAGCGTCTTGGCGATAAAGAGGCCAAGTCCCAGCCCGCCGGCGCGATCCTCCCGTTGCCGCTTCGTGACATAGGGCTCGCCGATCCGGGTCAGGATATCGGAAGAATAGCCCTCGCCATCGTCCTCGACGGTGATGCGGACCTTTCTCAGGTCGTGCTCGACCGTGACGATTACCTTGTCGCGCGCATAGTCGACGGCGTTCTCGATCAGGTTGCCGAGCCCATACATGATGCCGGCATTGCGGTCGGTGATGGGCTCACCCTTGCGCGGGCTCTTCTCGATGAGCTCGAGTTTGATCCCGAACTCCCTGTGCGGCGCCACGATCTCTTCCATCATGGACGAGAGCGGTAGTCGCCGAAGGTGCGCCTCGCCCTCGGCGGAGAGCGTCGCCAGCCGCCGCAGGATGTCGCGGCAGCGCTCGCTCTGGCTGCGCAAGAGTTGCACATCCTCTCTAAAGCGATCGTCATTCTTCAATTCCCGTTCCATTTCCTTGGCAACCACGCTGATGGTGGCAAGCGGCGTTCCGAGTTCGTGTGCCGCTGCTGCAGCAAGACCGTCCAGCTGCGACAGGTGTTTCTCCCGCTGCAGCACGAGTTCGGTTGCCGCCAGCGCGTCTGCCAGCTGGCTCGCCTCCATTGAGACCCGATATGCATAGAAGGCGGCAAAGGCCATGGTCGATGCGATCGAGCACCAAACACCGAACTGCATCACCGTGTGCACATTGATCTCGACCCCGTCGAACCACGGCAAAGGAAAGGGTGAAAAGGCGAGGATCGTGATGCAGACCATCGCAATGATAATGAGCACCGTGCTGAAGCGTATCGGCTGCGATGCGAAGGAAATGATCACGGGAACGCAGACGAGTGCGGCGAAGGGATTGGCAAGGCCGCCGGTGATGAAGAGCAGTGCGCAAAGCTGCAGAAGATCGAAGCCGAGCAGTGCGAAGGCGGCGCCTGGGTAGAGCCGGTGCGTCGGCGGATAGCGGATCATCAGATAGAAGTTGACCGCCGCCAGCGCTGCGATCAGCAACCCGCAGGCAATAAGCGGAAGCGGAAACTTCAGCCAGAAGGCAACGATGAACACCGTCACGGCCTGGCCGCCGACGGCAAGCCATCTCAGCCGCACCAGCGTCTGCAGTCTCAGGCGCCTGCTGTTGTGCCTGTCCTCTTCCGACGAACTTTCCACACTATCGACCATTTGACATTCCTTGAGCCATGCTAGAGCTCATGTACCACGCGGTTTTGCCCTTGTCGTCGGCGGGGCGTCCTCCGGCCGTTCCGGCCAGGGGTGCTTGGGATAGCGGCCGCGCATGTCGGCGCGCACGTCCTTCCACGATCCGGCCCAGAAGCCCGGCAGGTCGCGCGTGGTCTGGATCGGCCGGTGCGCCGGTGATGTCAGTTCCAGTAGCAACGGCAGCCTTCCGCCCCCGATTGCCGGGTGCTGCTTGAGGCCGAAGAGTTCCTGCACGCGGATCGTCAGCGTCGGCTCCTCGCCGTCGTACTGGATCGGATGCCGCTGTCCCGTCGGCGCTTCGAAATGCGTCGGGGCGAGGCGGGAAAGATCCCGCTGCAGCTCGTGCGGGATCAGCGCCATCAACCCGTTCGAAAGAGCAGACGAGGAAATGTCGGAAATCCCCCGGGCATCCGTCTGGTAGGGAACGAACCACTCGTCCAGCCGCGCAAGCAGTGCCTGGTCGCTGACATCAGGCCAAGGATCGCCGATGCTGCGATGAAGAAAGCCGATACGTTCACGCAGCTGCATGGCTTCCTTGGAAAATGGCAGCAGTTCCAGCCCCAGTTCGCGCACGCCTTCGGCCATCGCGCGGCTGACGGCTTCGCCGGTTGGACGCGGCAGTGGCGTTTCCTCGAAGACAATGGCGCCGAGCCGCGTCGCGCGCCTGGCCCTGACCTGCCGGCTCTGGCGGTCGAAGAAGACCTGATCGTCGGTCGAAATGGCACCCGGTAGCTCTTCCGCTATCTCGGCGCGCGAAACCTCCGCAGCAGCCAGAATGCGCCCCTGCGCCGCCCGGCCGGTCAAGTCGGCGATGACGAGCATCTGCGTGCCGGCGAGTCGCTCGGTTTCCGGCAGCTCCGCGCCGCGCCCGTTCGCCATCAGGAACCGGCCTCTGCCGCCGCGTTGCAGCGCGATTCGGTCGGGAAAGGCGTGCAGCAGAAGGCGTCCCGCCTGGCTCGGTTCCGTTGCCTTTTCGACATCGAGACCCTTGGCCAGTCGAGCCGCCAGCTGGCGCGCGCCCTCCGAGCGCTCACCTCGTTCCGACCGGAAGCGTCGCATCCGTTCCTCGAGGTCGATACCGGGACCGCCGAGGCCCTGTTCGGTCAGCAGCACGGCAAGGGCAGCCGCATCCCTCGCGTGCCCCGTCTCGCCGGCAGAGATCACCATGGCGGCGAGACGCGGCGGCAGCGCAAGGTCACGCATCATCCGTCCGCGCGCGGTGAGTGCGCCGTCCTTGTCAAGCGCGCCGAGCTGAAGCAACAGCGCGCGCGCCTCCGCCAGCGTCGTCTCCGGCGGCTGGTCGACGAAGGACAGCGCGCGGGCATCCTGAACGCCCCAGTGGGCAAGGTCGAGGACCAGGCCGGAGAGATCGCTGGAGAGAATCTGCGGCGGCGTGAAAGCCGGCAAGGCCGCGGTCTGTCCCTGATGCCAGAGGCGGATGGCGATGCCGGGCTCGGTTCGGCCGGCGCGCCCCGAACGCTGGTCGGCGGAGGCGCGAGAGACGCGCACCGTTTCCAGCCGTGTGATGCCGGTTGAGGCTTCGAACACCGGAAGCCGCTGCAGGCCGCTGTCGATCACGATCCGCACGCCGTCGATGGTTATCGATGTCTCGGCAATCGAGGTGGCGAGCACGATCTTGCGCGTCCCGGCTTCGGCCGGTCGGATTGCCGCGTCCTGCTCTTTCTGTGTCAGGTTGCCGTAGAGGGGCGCAATCAGCGTCTGCGGCCCGAAGCGTCCTTGGAGCCGCTCCGCCGTGCGGGCGATCTCCGCCTGGCCGGGCAGGAAGGCGAGGATCGATCCGCTTTCGCTGGCATGGGCGTCGACGATCGCACGCGTCATCGCATCCTCTATGCGTTCGCCGCCCGGCCGATCCTTGTAGCGGACGTCGATCGGATAGCTTCGCCCCATGCTTTCGATAACAGGCGGCTGGTCGAGAAGCGCAGCGACGCGCGCGACGTCAAGCGTCGCCGACATCACCAGCACGCGCAGGTCGTCGCGCAAGGCGGATTGCACGTCGAGCGCCAACGCCAGGCCGAAGTCGGCGTCCAGCGAGCGTTCATGAAACTCGTCGAAGATGACGGTCGAGACACCCGAGAGTTCCGGATCCTCGAGGATCATGCGCGCGAACACGCCTTCGGTCACGACCTCGATGCGGGTCTTGGCGGAAACCCTGGTGTCGAGCCGCATGCGATAGCCGACCGTTTCCCCCACGGTCTCGCCAAGCAGCGAGGCCATGCGGCTGGCGGCCGCGCGTGCTGCCAGCCGCCGCGGTTCGAGAAGCACGATCTTGCCGTCGCCGCGCCAGTTCTGCCTCAACAGATAGAGCGGTACGAGAGTCGTCTTGCCGGCGCCCGGCGGCGCCGAAAGGACTGCGCGGCCCTGTGCACCGAGTGCTGCCCCGATTTCGGGAAGAACATACGAAACCGGAAGTTCCGGCAAGGAAGTCATGGAGGTCACGTTGGTGTCTTCGTTTCATTGGCGGAAATGGTGCCGGCCCACTCCATTGAGGACAAGCGCCCGGTCATTCCCCACGTGGCGGATCGAAAACGAAACTACCGATGCTGCCCTACCGCATGCAAGTCATGCCGACATTCGGACTGCGGCAGAGCCCAACAGGGCAAATGACACAGCCCAAAGTGGTGGCGACGGAAACAGCACAGGCAGCGGCCGATGCTCTCCGCGCCAAAACTAATCCCAAACGCGCTTCTAGAAAATCCCTCAATTGAATCAATCTGTTACAAAAATGTCAAAAAACTTTGCCTGGCGCTGTTGACTTAGAA
>UBOA01000052.1:0-4413 GCA_900466985.1 Hyphomicrobiales bacterium | reverse complement strand
GAACTTGCAAACCGGGAGGAAACGATGCGCAAGTTTTTGATGACGACAGCGTTGGTGACGATGAGTGTTGCGGGCTTGGGTGCTGCCAAGGCTGCGGACGTGAAGGAAGTGCAGATGCTGCACTGGTGGACGTCCGGCGGCGAGGCAGCGGCCTTGAACGTGTTGAAGGAGGATCTGTCGAAGGAGGGGTTTGCCTGGAAGGACGTGCCGGTTGCCGGTGGTGGCGGTGATGCGGCGATGACGGCGCTGAAGGCGATGGTTGCGGCCGGCACCTATCCGACGGCCTCGCAGATGCTCGGCTACACCGTTCTCGACTACGCCCAGGCCGGCGTCATGGGGGACCTGACGGAGACGGCGAAGGCCGAGGGCTGGGACAAGGCGGTTCCGGCGGCGCTGCAGAAGTTCTCCGTCTATGACGGCAAGTGGGTCGCAGCCCCCGTCAACGTCCACTCGGTCAACTGGCTGTGGATCAACAAGGGTGTGATGGACAAGATCGGCGGTACCGAGCCGAAGACCTTCGACGACCTGATCGCGCTGCTGGACAAGGCGAAGGCTGCCGGCGTGACGCCGCTGGCGCTCGGTGGCCAGAACTGGCAGGAAGCGACGATGTTCGACTCGATCGTGCTGTCGACGGGCGGCCCCGAGTTCTACAAGAAGGCGATGAACGACCTCGACGAGGAGTCGCTGAAGTCGGACACGATGAAGAAGTCGTTCGACAACCTGCAGAAGATCGTCCAGTACGTCGACCCGAACTTCTCCGGACGCGACTGGAACCTTGCGACCGCCATGGTGATCAAGGGCGATGCGCTCGTGCAGGTGATGGGTGACTGGGCCAAGGGCGAGTTCGTCGCCGCCAAGAAGACACCTGATACCGACTTCCTGTGCTACCGCTTCCCCGGCACCGACGGCAGCGTGATCTACAACTCCGACATGTTCGGCATGTTCAACGTGCCTGACGACCGCAAGGCGGCACAGGTGGCGCTTGCCAAGGCAACGCTGTCGAAGAGCTTCCAGTCGGCGTTCAACGTCGTCAAGGGCTCGGTTCCGGCCCGCACCGACGTTCCGGATACCGACTTCGACGCCTGCGGCAAGAAGGGCATCGCCGACCTGAAGAAGGCCAATGAAGGCGGCACGCTGTTCGGCTCGCTGGCCCAGGGCTATGGCGCGCCTCCGGCGGTTGCCAATGCCTACAAGGACGTCGTCTCGAAGTTCGTGCATGGCCAGATCAAGACCTCCGACCAGGCGGTCGAGGAGCTCGTCAAGGCCATCGACGACGCCAAGTAATCCAGGCCTCCCACGGTCTTCCCCGCCGGTGTCGGCGGGGAAGATTCCGCCACGGACGATCTCGTTGGAGGAGATGCCCCCATGAGCACCATCGCTACCGATAAAACCGTTCTCACGTCGCACCGTGGAACGCCCATTTCCATCCGCGCGCGGCTGCAGGACGCGCTGCCGAAGATCGTGCTCGCGCCGAGTTTCGCCATCACGCTTGTGTTCGTCTACGGCTTCATCCTCTGGACGATCTATCTGTCCTTCACCAATTCCAAGACCTTTCCGTCCTACGTGCTGACGGGCCCGCGCGCCTATCAGCGGCTGTGGCGCTGGACGTTCGAGAGCGATCCGCCGTCCAGCTGGTACACCTCGATCACCAACATGGGCATCTTCGGGGTGCTCTATGTCGGCATCTGCCTGGCGCTCGGCCTGTTCCTGGCGATCCTGCTCGACCAGAAGATCCGCGGCGAGGGCATATTGCGGCCGATCTTCCTCTATCCGATGGCGCTCTCCTTCATCGTCACCGGCGTTGCCTGGAAATGGTTCCTCGATCCGGGCCTCGGGCTCGAGCAGACGCTGCATCAGTTCGGCTGGACGAGCTTCCACTTCGACTGGATCAAGAACAAGGACTTCGTGATCTACACGGTGGTGATCGCCGGCGTCTGGCAGGCGTCCGGCTTCGTCATGGCGATGTTCCTTGCCGGCCTTCGCGGCATCGACAGCGAGATCATGAAGGCGGCGCAGATCGACGGGGCGACGACCGTGCAGCTCTATCGCCGCATCATCATCCCGCTGCTTAGACCGATCTTCCTGTCGGCCTTCATCGTGCTCGCCCACATGGCGATCAAGTCCTACGACCTGGTTGTGGCATTGACCTCGGGCGGCCCCGGCGGCTCGGCCTGGCTGCCGTCCAACTTCATGTACGAATACACCTTCAAGCGCAACGAGATGGCGGTCGGCTCGGCGAGCGCGGTGATCATGCTGATGACGATCTCGGCAATCATCGTTCCCTATCTCTATTCGGAACTCAGGGAGAAATCGCGATGAGCGCCATCACCTCGACCCTGCCGAGTGCGGCCAGCGCCTCGCGCAACAGACTGTTCAGCCGGATCTTCATCTACGGGCTGCTGGTCATCTTCGCGATCATCTACCTGATGCCGCTGTTCGTCATGCTGGTGACCTCGTTCAAGACGATGGACGAGATCCAGAACGGCAACATGCTGGCGCTGCCGCAGTCGCCGACCGTCGAGCCCTGGTTCAAGGCCTGGGGGCAGGCCTGCGTCGGGCTGACCTGCGCCGGCATCAAGGGCTACTTCTGGAACTCGATCAAGATGGTCGTTCCGGCCGTGGCGATCTCGACGATCATGGGCGCGCTCAACGGCTATATCCTGACCAAGTGGCGCTTCCCCGGCCACACGCTGGTGTTCGGCCTGATGCTGTTTGCCTGCTTCATCCCGTTCCAGTCGGTGCTCTTGCCGATGGCGACCATTCTTGGCAGCCTCGGCCGCTTCGGGGCGACGCTGCGCGACCAGATCGGCATGTCGCTCGGCTTCGGCAATCCGACCGTCAACCTCGTCACCGTTCACGTCGTCTATGGCCTCGGCTTCACGACGCTGTTCTTCCGCAACTACTACGAGGCGTTTCCGACCGAGCTGGTGAAGGCGGCGCAGGTCGACGGCGCCAGCTTCTTCCAGATCTTCCGCCGCATCATGCTGCCGAACTCGCTGCCGATCATCGTCGTCACCGTCATCTACCAGTTCACCAACATCTGGAACGACTTCCTGTTTGCCTCGGCCTATGCCGGCACGGGCGATTCGATGCCGATGACGGTGGCGCTGAACAACGTCGTCAACACCTCCACCGGTGTCGTCGAATACAACGTCAACATGGCGGCGGCGATGATCGCGGCCCTTCCGACCCTCCTCGTCTACATTCTCGCCGGCCGCTACTTCGTGCGTGGCCTGATGGCGGGCGCTGTCAAAGGATAATCCAATGGCTTTCCTCGAAATCTCAGGTCTCAAGAAGCGCTTCGGCTCGCTGGAGATCCTCAAGGGCATCGACCTTGAGCTGGAAAAGGGCGGCTTCCTCGTGCTCGTCGGCCCGTCCGGCTGCGGCAAGTCGACCTTGCTCAACACCATTGCCGGCCTGGAATCGATCACCGAGGGCGACATTCGCGTCGATGGCCGCAGCATTGCCGACCTGCATCCGTCGAAGCGCGACATCGCCATGGTGTTCCAGAGCTACGCGCTCTATCCGAACATGACGGTGGCCGGGAACATCGCCTTCGGCATGGAGATGCGCGGCGTGCCGGTCGAGGAGCGCAACAAGGCGATCGACAAGGTCGCCAAGGTGCTGCAGATCGGCCACCTGCTCAATCGCAAGCCGAGCCAGCTGTCGGGCGGCCAGCGCCAGCGCGTCGCCATGGGCCGCGCCCTGGTGCGCGATCCGAAGCTGTTCCTGTTCGACGAGCCGCTCTCCAACCTCGACGCCAAGCTGCGCGTCGACATGCGCATCGAGATCAAGCGGCTGCACCAGGCGACCGGCACGACGATCGTCTACGTCACCCACGACCAGATCGAGGCGATGACGCTCGCCACCAAGATCGCCGTCATGCGCGACGGCGAGGTACAGCAGTTCGGCACGCCGGCGGAGATCTACAACAACCCGGCCAACATGTTCGTCGCCGACTTCATGGGGTCGCCGGCGATGAACCTCCTCGCGGGGACGATCGAGAAGGGGGCGTCCGGCCTGACGGTGTCGCTGTCGCGTCCGCAGGGCGAGCCGATCCGGCTGCCGGTCACGGCGGGCAACGGCGCGCTCGAAGCGCATACCGGCCGCGAGATCGTCTTCGGCATCCGCCCCGAGGCGCTGACCGATCCTGACGGTGCCGACCGCAACGCCAAGGCGCTGGCCGAAAGCGACTGCCTGATCGAGGTGGTGGAACCGGCCGGCTCCGACACCTTCGCCGTCACCAAGCTCGGCGGCAAGGAGGTCGTGGCGCGGCTGAGGGCCGACGCCCGCATCCAGGCCGGCCAGCACGCCCGCCTCGCCTTCAACCTCGACAAGGCCGTGTTCTTCGATCCGCAAAGCCAAACCCGCATCGCTTAAACCAGGAGCCCGGATCCCAAACATGAACAGCTC